>JAHHHS010000101.1 GCA_019359215.1 Nostoc indistinguendum CM1-VF10
TTGCCGCGATAATGAATGGGCCAGCCTCGGTTTTCAATATCCTTTAGAGCCAAAATAATTGCCCATGCCCAAGCCTGACGAACAGATAGCGCTTTCATGGTGTTTTAAAACTCCAGTAATTGAATGTATGCGTCTTTCTTCCGCGATCGCTGGATCTGGCTGTAAATTATCTCGCCAAGTTCAAAAATTTCGAGGTCGATAAATCGCACAACATGGTCGCAGTGCCGAGCTTACCGTAAAGACGGTTTTTCTCAACAATCAACTCAATAGTGCGGTCACTTGGGTCTTTTGTGTAGACAGCATCCCGGTAAAGCATGATTAACTGGTCACATACCTCAAAGATTTCGCCAGAATTACGTAACAGATGACGATTGGGGCGTTTATCAGCCGTTGTTTGATTACCCCGATTGATTTGACAGCCCAAGAAAACAGGGATTTTGTGAGACTTAGCAATATCCCGAATCTGGCGGGTAATCTTGCCCACTTCAAAGGCCATGTTCCCACCGGACTCCAGAGGAATCTGTTGCAAGTAATCAATAAACACAGCCCCAATAGAACCACCAAATTCGGCAATAGCACGGCGCACAGCAGAAGCAATCATTGGGGTTGTAGGGGAAGAATGCTCGTAAACCTTCCAAGGCAACTCCACCATCTGTCCTATGCCTTGTGCTATTTGTTCCCAGTAACATTGAGTATTGGTTTGAATCATAGAAGCGTCTACACCTGTGATTCGAGCAAGCATTCGAGCATTGAGTTGATTCTTATCCATTTCTGGAGTTACGTACAGAACAGGCAAGCCAAGTTTGGTCATGATTTCGTAAGCGTAAGAAATCATAAAGTGCGTTTTGCCCATGTGCGACTCAGCCGCTACTACAACCAAGCTGCTTGGATAAATCCCTCCGGTGATATTTTCGACGTCATACCAGCCAACTTTATGGCCTGCCATGCTTCCCATCTCTAGCTTTTGGAAAAGTTCAAAGCCCATATCTTGTGCGGAGAAAACTTTGCAGCGTTCATCGCTTTGATTTTGAGTAACACCAAAAACTTTCGCCTCAGCAAGCGATAGTACAAGTGGTAGTTCAGTTTGCGTCTCGTAACCGAGTTGGACAATTTCTGATCCCACTTTGATTAGCTGTCGCCGTCGGTATTTTTCCATCACCAAATCAGCCAAAGCATCAATGTTGACGGCGGATACAGTGCGGTCTACCAGAGTCGCTAATTTGTTTCTGCCACCAACGCGATTGAGCAGATTGTGGTCAGACAACCATGCGGTGACGCTTAGTAAATCTGTGGGTTGATATGTAGCATGAAGTTGGACTGCGGCTTGATAAATATCTTTGTGGGCGCTGATGTAAAAGGCTTCAATGCTCAAGCGATCGCTGACTCTAGTCATTGCTTCTGGGTCAAGCATAATCCCGCCCAAAATCGCTTCTTCAGCCTCGATGTTTTGTGGGGGCAAGTTGACTTGATTTCGGTCAGGGGTAAAAGAAACTACATTGTCTTGATTGCTGTACATAGTCATGCTCTAAGTGCTAATTTTAACTGCGCTTCAACTTCTCGCAAATTCATGGAAGATGGTCTGGTGTTGCTCGGAACTTTTGGCTCATTTGCTTTGGCTTGAAGTTTCGCTTTTAGCTCCAGCATTTGTGGGCTGTGCTGATACCCATTGGATGGAACCCCAATGGATTGCTCTTGCTGACGGCGCTTATGATCTTGTGCCAAAGCATCTTCGAGCGTGATGCTAGTGGTGTTGCTTGGTCTTTTTGTCGTAGCAGTATGCAGTTGGGGTAGGGGCTGTTTTTCTGTTTGCAATGCTTGGTTATAACGCTGCATCAGGTTCGTCCATCCCCCTTTGGTTTTCTCCCAGGTGTTCATGACTGCGATCGCATGAGTTATTTCAAGTTGTGCCGACCGTTTCGATTTCGTGGCTAATTCTTGTGCTAGGAAGTCCACGACTATCGGGTTGAAGTTCTGGTACAGGTTATTCAGCTTTCGCTCTCCACTGTGCCAAGGTAAAACCCAGCGATTCCACTTGATTTTTTCTCTGACAACCAGTGGTACAAAATCATCAGCAAAAGCAGTCGGGTCTGTGATCCACGCATCAATCAGTTCCTTCACGTTCTGCGCTGTCTTGTAGGGACAGGTTAGTTGCGGCTTATTCGCTTGTTCGCGTTTCTCGAACGACCTCGCCGCAATAGTTGATCCTCTTGAGAGATTATCGGTTTGTTGCAAAGACTCGAAATTTTTTGACAACGAAGTGGGTAATTGTGGGGTTGGTTCTTCTGGGGTTGGTTTTTCTAAACTTGGTTCTTCAAGTTCAATTTCTTTCGTTGTTAAATCAAGTTCTTCTTTTTCACACACACATTCTTGGGTGGGGGGCGCGGGTGGCGAAGCCAGGGGCGCATTGTGTGTAATCTCTGAAGTAATCTTTGAAGTATTCTTTGTATATATAGATAGATTGTCCGAAGAAGGCATTACAGTATGTCCAAGGAAGGCATTATAGCCTGTACTATCGGGGCATTCTGTACTGGATGATTGGGGCAATATATATTGCTCTATTTGGTCATTACATATTGCACTATTGGTGCTGTCTATATTGTCCGAATTAGGCATTATGCTGGGTTTTTGATCAGCGTCATCCTGAGATTTTTTTGCTCTGTGAGTCCAAGATGAAGTAATTTTCGCAATTGGTAGCTCAAGATTGTTCATAAAAGCTGACCAACGTTGATTTAAAGTATCTTTATCCAACCAAAACTCTAAGCGTCTGGGACATCCGGTATATTTTTCTTGGAGTAATCCTCTGGCTTTAAGAAATTTTCGGGCTGTTTCTTGTTGTTTTCGAGTCAGTCCAGTTTCTTTCTCAATCTCTGCTTGAGTTTTATAAATCCAACCTTCAGGGTTTTTTTGTTTACCTAGCCAGTAATACATTTGGCATAAAAACAAATTTGGTAAAACGCCACCAGTGACTTCAACTAGTTTTGGGTAATAAGCAACAGAATTACCAAGGTCTATTAAAAAATCGGTTAATTTCATGAGATCCCCCTACTGATGTTTTGGGATGTAATACATTCAAGACTTTTTCAATCTGACTAATAGAATTCGATATTTGGAAGATACGATAATGTTTTACAGACAGAACAAATTACCTTTTACCCCCAACGTGCGGTCGAAAAGTTAGATTAATCCGTGTGCTAACGACCTTATTAGTCTTCGGAACTTGATGCAGATGAGTACTCTGACAACCCGGAAGCATCACCAGCAGACTCCCATGCTCCAGCCAAAAGTCAGTCGGCTTCCCCCCAATGGGCTTGATTTGGAATTTCCTCACTGAACCCAGGCTGACAGAGGTGATCGCTGGGTTAAACCCCATCGAAGCTTCACTGTCGTTGTGCCACCCTATCGAATCTTGGCCACTCCTGTACTGGTTGCCGATGACAATGCGGAAGCTGTAGCCAGTCAAACCAATTCGCAATTCGCAATTCGCAATTCGCAATTTCTTTCCCTACCCATAAATGCGCTTGCTCTGAATATTGATAATACGTGGTTATTTTTTTCATAATTGAAATTATTTGCTCTGTATCCCAAATGAATAAATTTACAAATTCCTCCATAATTGCGAACTGCGAATTGCGAATTGCGAATTGTTCGGGCAGTGGTTTAAGTAGTACGCTCTTGGAGTAGAGGTAATCACAGCCCTCGTCCCCGTAAATACATTCCAAACGGGGCACAGGCATCGTTTTACCCAGCATTCTGATTTGGTTTTGCTGCCATTGCAATTCTTGGCAATGTTGGTAGAGTTCGTCGGCTTCTTCCTTGTTCAGAAATTCTGGATAATAGTTGACTGGTAAAGTAGGAGCAGATTCGGGAAATAAAGTTAGTTGTTGCATAATTCTCCTTTAGCGATTGCCAAAACGATTTCTTCTGCCCGTTCTTGAGTTATGGCCTGCTCAGGGTTCTTATAAAACCCAGCGATCGCCGACTTAGGACGAATAATAATTTGCTGCCCTGTTGCGCGTTTGTCCCATACAAAGCAGGATATGGTGATGTTATCGGTAGCCCAACGACTACCCCGTTTGTCTTTCCGAAAGCAGAAGCGTGGCAGAATCAGTACAAGTGACGGCGGGTGCTGCTGTAAGAAATCAGCCCGATCATCACAAGGTTCTAGAAAGCTGGTTAGAAGGAATGCGGCGACACCCACACGCGCTTTTTGGTAGGCATTCTTGATAATTGGTGCAGCAAATTCTGAAAATGGTGGATTGGTGCAGATCCAGTCAGAATCGGGAAACTTAGCCCATGACTCGGATAGTGTTGCATCGTAGTGAAAATGTGCCTGTTTGTGCGGATCAATATCGTTCGTCCACATTTGCTTGGTGTAGGGCCACGCCGATAGTAATGTTGCGATCGCTCCCATCCCTACACAAGGCTCACCAATGACACCAGATAACCGAACATGGCGCAGTAGTTCAGTAGTAAACCACGATGGAGATTCATAAAAGTTCAGTAGATGCCTACCAACAGTTTCTGTAGATGCACTTGTATGTGGTTGTGGTATCAGCAGTTGTGTGCCAGTCATACTGAATCCTCACTAAATTCAATATGGCTTAAAGTCTGAAGTTCAACAGCTAATCCACTTAAGAAATTTTGGAGTTCGACTGTTGCTAATTCTTTGGATATCTCTTTTTCTGACGTATAAATAAGTTGCTTGTGATGCCCAAAGTAAACTTCTATACGAGTCAAGTTTTGTTCTATATCAGTTAACAGAGTCAAAGTAAATCTTCCAAGTTTACAGAAGTAATACTGGCGGCGATCGCAAGGGTTGCCTTGATGCCAAGTAATATAAGGTTTTGAATCAATGTGAGCGCTAATAGATTCAAAATCAACGTGGAAAATGTTCATCTCAGTCAGCATTTCGCCACTGTTATAGCGGTCTGTTATATGCTGCTTAATTGCTGTTACTGCTAAACCGTCAGGAATATTAATGTGAGCTTCCGATGTGATTTTTTCAACTACTGTAACTATGGCTTTCATTGTTGTTACTCTAGAGATGCAATGAGTGTTTTTGTGTGGCGATTGTTACTTATTGAGCGACAATCGCTTTTTATTTTGATTTTTAGGAATCTTGAAGTGACGACACTTTCTCAGATGTGTATTATTTGCTAGAGAAGTCATCGTTGTAACAAATAATTTCAAAATACTGTTAGTTGCTTGACTGCATGAAAGAGAAACTTTTAATGTTATTGGTAATATTCGATGCTTTAGCAATAACTTGCATCTTTAAATTAGCGAACGTTTCTGTGGTGGAAGCGTTCGCTTTCATTTAGCCAGCACTGGTTCCTTCTTACTAGCGAAAGCCCCCGCCTGCCTTAGTGCTGCACTAGGACTGGGATGGGCAAAGAACTCTTCTATAGCTTTGGTTAAGCCTGCCGCAACAGCCGGATCGTGACAAGCGTACACATAGACGGGCTGTTGAACTCCATTGACCAATCGCGTTTCTTGGCGATCGCCTAACTGAGGGTAGAATGTGCGAACCCATGTCCCAAGATGACCACGGTAGTGAGCGCCGTTCAGGGGGACTTTCTTTCCAAGTTCAATCTCAGCAAAATTCACCACGCCGAGCCAGCGTTCTTCTGTGGTGGTTAACAATTTTCTGTTGTGTTCTGCCAGAAGATTCCCGGCATAGTCTTTAAATTGCTGTTCCATGTACGGGTTGAGTCTGCCACCAGTTAACTCAGCTAAAGTCTTCATTGCCAGGACAAGAGTATGCAATCGTTGTTCAACTGGGGGGAGGGCTGGTGTAATGGGTTGTTCTTGTGGTTGAGTAGCGGGTTTTGTCCAGCCCATAATGTCTTGCATCCAGGCGCGAACACCAATACTTTCAAATGCTTCACAGGCTAATCTTGCTTGTTCGCTGCATCTTTTTCCCGCTTCGTAGCCGTAATAGTGAAGTATGGCGGCAACTGCTACGTCAGGGATACCAGACTGCGACCATCCTAAAATCTCTACGGCTTCAAACCCCTTACGGATAAGCTTTTCAACCAGTTTAGACCGAGAATTGTCTACAGCAGTTTTGAGACTTCTGACTAATCCAGTAGCATCGATATTGGCGAGTCTTGCTGTAGCTCGAATACTAGCTTTACCGTGTCCTGAAGCATCAACAGTGATTTCTTGCTTTATCTGGTCGATGATTTGAGCTACTTCGATTTGTGACATAAATTTAGTTGGGTGATAATTTTTCATTGTTGATTAGAGAGAATTAGACATTCACGCGCACCAAACTTTTTTCACCAACCAGTGAGAAACGATTCGATATAGTCCGTGATTGAGTTAAGGTTGGCGACACCAATTCAACAAGGTAAAACCAAGAATTATTCACCAGCCCAATCCCTAAAATCAGCCGTTGCTTTGTTCCCTTATCGTGAGAACAGAGCATTACTCTTTCGCCCAAAACGAAAGTAGGTTTTTGCACGGTGAGAGTTTCTAATTCTCCCGTCCCGATAATTTGGTTTTGTGTAGCGTGGAGTATTTCATTACGGCAGTCAATTGAATAAATCCAGGATTCATGCTTCCATTGCATACCGCAGCAATAGCCAAATGTTCTCGTGGTTCTTAGGTAAACTCTCTCCAGTAAATTCACCTCAACGGATGGAATTGTTTGTCCCCAAGGTGGGGAAAGATACCAACTTGTTTGAAGTGCGTTAATATGGTCAATCATGCTTTTCTCCCCTGGAATTAATAACCTAAAAATCTTCGGCAATGTTTGGAGAATAACGCCCAAAAAATACCTCAAAGTGAGCAGCAATTTCACTGCTGCCCACATGAGGCTTTACACTGTGACTAATTCTTGAAGAAGAGATCGCACTTCATGGTTGAAAAGCTGCTGTAATTCCTCAGTAGTCAGTTGCTCTAAGGGTCGGTGTTGCAAGTATTTGTGAACTGGTTCAGCCAGCGATGTATCCACCATCGACAATGAGCGCACAGCATCAAGCACCGAGTTAGAATACTGCTGCTGGACTGAATAACGCCTCTTCACCCACCAGTTCCCGTTAGTGCATCCGACTTGCCCCAGTTTCACGCCCTTGTTGTTGTAAATGCCATCATCGAGAACTTCAAACCCGTACTTCTCGCACTCGTTGAAGATATGCGCCATGATTTGGTTTTCAGTAGTAGAAGAGGAAGGCATGGGGGCAGAGGCGCAGAGGGGCAGAGGAGAAAGTTGTTGTAGGTTTTTCCCCTCTGCACCCCTGCTCCCCTGCACCTCTGCTTCTTGGACTGGCAGTGTGCCATCTTTGTAGTGAGTGCAGATGAAGCGATCGCAACGCATTAGAGTGTTGGCACGAAATACTTCTTTGTCGTTGACCATAACTACCCAGCGTTGCGTTAAATGATTATCGTCATGGCTGATGCTGGCTACCAGTTTGTCATCAGCGTAATATTCGTGATCACCAAACGAGATTTCGACTATTGTGAGGGGTTCGGGAGCTATGGCTTGGGCTTGGGTTGCGATGTAGTTGTCGAGTTCAGCTTGGGCTGCGGCTTGGTTGTCAACTTTCTGAAGCTGGGTGGATTGGTGGGTGATGATTGCGTTTACCCAGGTGTCAGCCGCTCTTTTGTCCCCGGTGGGTGTAACGCCTAATTCGGCAGCGATTCTTTTGAGACGGGGGAGGTTATAGCGGCAAAGGGCTTGCTGTGTGTAGGTTGGATGGGTCATAATGAAGTTTCCTTATTATTAGGAACAGAGAAAGCGCTTCAGATTGGTAGTCGAGGGCGCTTTCTCTTTATCTTTTACTATTATGCGCTAATTTTTTAGCGCTGTCAAGAATATTTTAGCTATTAGCGCTAATATGTTAGCGTGTGTATTACAAAGGAAGCGCTAAAAAGTTATGGTTTATATGGAGGATATTAATTTATGGGAGCTGCCATTTGTGGCACTTGAAGACAGAAACTCATTGCCGGATGAGCCTTGTGTTTACTTGGCAATCGATAAAGATAACTCGGTGCTGTACGTGGGTATGTCAGACAATTTAAGGCAGAAATGGAAAAGCCATCCTAAGCTAGAAGCCTTAAGTCGTCTTGAAGGCGTTAAAATCTCGTACATTAGAACCGAAGCTGAATTACTCAGAAAGCTAGAAAATGCCCTAATCAAAGTTTTCAAACCTCCGTTGAACTTAACGGAAGCACCCAAAAAAGGCATTGCAGCTTTAAGGGAAAAAATAGGATTAACTCAAAAGCAACTAGGTGATTTAGTTGGAGTTGATACTTCGACAATCAGAAATTGGGAATATGGCAAAGGATCAGAAACTTTCGCAAAAGTAGCAAGACTTTGTAAAGTGCTGGAATGTGATATTGAAGATTTGTTTGAGGAAGAAGCAGTGTGATGATTGAACCTGCTGAAGAACCTCTTTTTGCTCTAAGCTCTGTCTCATTTTATAAGCGATGCGTGCGGGGGGTTACGTCTACGCATTTAGCACCTACATTCAAAAGCTGTGTTGTGATTGACTTTGAGCAAATACCATTGAGCTAGAGGAGGTGGAAAAATGAATAAACCACCCCGTAAGCGCAACAAAGCCACCTCTGCCGCATCTACCGATTCAACTTCAGCAGCTAACTCTGCAAACGAGGGTATCTCCCAGCAAGAAGACCCAGGTTCAGCAACAATTACAGTTACTGCTGTTGAAGTTCCAGAATTAACCGAGCAGGAAATTAGCGATCGCTTGCATTTGGAACGGCAAGTAGAAAAAGCATTTTACCTTGCGGGGAAAGCATTGATGCAATTGCGAGACAGAAAACTTTATCGTAATACGCACAAAACCTTTGAGGAATACTGCCGAGAGCGTTTTGGTTTTGAGCGGCGTTATCCATACAGGTTAATGGAAAGTACGGTGGTTGTAGATAATCTCATGAAAATGTGTCCTAATAGGACACAAAATGATCTAGTTGTGGACACATCTGCCCTAGACTCTAGTGAAGGACAAGTGTTACCCATTAACGAATATCAGCTACGACCTTTGATTGGGCTAGAGCCGGAAGTGCAAAGAGAAGCATGGCAGCAATCCGTAGAGGCAGCGGGTGGTAAAGTCCCATCAGGTCGTGTTGTCAAAGACGTTGTGCAGCGCATAATAGAGAGAACCAAAGTACCGAACACCTACCAAATCGGTGAAGTCTGCCAAATCCTTGCCAAAGATAATCCCGAACTCAGAGGTAAGGGTGGCTGCTGGGGCATCGTAAACCATACGGGTGAATTCAGTTGCACCGTCAGAACCTGGGATGGAGAATATACCATTGGATTGCAGTACCTGAAGTCGTACAACTACCTGCCTGCCGAGTGTGAGCAGATGCAGGTGATTTGCGATGCCTGCGGCGGGCTACGCCTACGCATCAGTCGAGTGTATTCCGATTCGCTGGAGGAGACAGTTAAAAGTCTTTTGCAGTCGTTGGGGAAGCTGAATCGACCTTATCTTACTGCTGTGGAAGAGAAATTGTTGAGTTTGATTGAGCGAGAATACAGTGTCATAAATTGAATGTTACGCAGTGAACCATTGGTGATGGCGGTGCTTGAAGTTTGTCAGTTGGAATCATTAGACTTAAGAAGCCGAGTAAGCTTATCCTCAAATAGTTTTGAAACTATGGCATTTGAATTCGATCATCTGTTTATATGTACTGATATTAATGCTTGGGAAGCTGAAGCTTTAGTATCCTTTGGTCTAGTTGAGGGTTCATCTAACCCACATCCTGGGCAAGGCACAGCTAATCGTCGTTTCTTTTTCCACAACGCCATGCTGGAATTTTTGTGGGTACATAATCCCGAACAAGCAAAGTCTGAGCAAATCCATCTGGCTCGTCTTTGGGAGCGATGGACGAATCGAAAAAATGGCGCCTGTCCATTCGGGATATGTTTACGCCCTGCGGTAGGTTTTGGTGACACAATTGCATTTTCTAGTTGGGCATATCGCCCACCTTATTTGCCTGAAACAATCAGTATTGCGGTAGGCACAAATAGTGATGTATTAACCGAGCCAATGCTATTTCAAATTTCATTTGGTCAACGTCCAGATCGATACCCTACTGAGAAATTACAACCTTTAGAGCATAGTGTTGGTTTGCGCGAGATTACTCGTGTAGAGTTGATCAGCCCTTATGCGAACTGTTTGTCACCCGAACTTCAAGCAGTGATTGATACAAATCAAATGAAGTTGCGAGTAGGAATGGACTACTGTGTAGAGCTTGGTTTTGATCGAGAGGAACAGGGGAAACAGGTAGATTTTCGACCTGAATTGCCGCTTATTATGAGTTGGTAATTTAAATGTACCACCGTTATCTTTGCCTTATCCAGTAGACAGCACACCTTCAGATAAACTTCCCCAAGAAGAGAATCGAGCTACAGCTACAATCAACATTACTGCTGTTGAAGTACCTGAATTGACCGAAAAGTGGGGCAATACTTTTTCGGTAACTGTCACTCCTAAATAATAGTTGTCAAAAGTCTGAGATAGTCTATCCTAATCATAGGGGAAAGTTAAGCTGAATAGCTGGTAACTATTATCTTCTCACTTTTCTCGCCTGTTTCTAATTGATATTAGGCGTAATTTCTCAAATGGCTATAAGCGATCGCACTTGCAGATGGAAATGTTGTTTGGCGATGGGTGGAGCGATCATCTTTTGTGATTCTGCAATTGCCCAAATCGCTCCTGATCGCACTTTGGGATCTGAAAGTTCTGTAGTTACACCTCAAACTCCTGATTCTCCCGTTGATGTGATTTCGGGTGGAGCAACGCGGGGCGCAAATTTGTTTCATAGCTTTGAGCAATTTTCCGTCCAAACCGGACGCACAGCTTTCTTTAATAATGCAGCAAATATTCAGCACATAATTAGCCGAGTCACAGGTTCATCTATCTCTAATATTGATGGATTGATTCGAGCCAACGGTGCAGCTAATCTGTTTTTCATCAATCCGAATGGAATTATTTTTGGACAAAACGCCCGTTTAGATATTGGTGGTTCATTTATAGCAAGTACAGCAAGTAGCTTGAAATTTGCCGACGGCTTAGAATTTAGTGCTATTACTCCACAAACTAAGCCTTTATTAAGTGTAAATGTTCCTCTTGGATTGCAATATGGAGAAAAAACTGGAGATATTCGCGTACAGGGAATAGGTGGTTCATCTGCTAGCCAACAGATGCTTGGACTAATACTACCATCAACTAAAACCTTGGCTTTAGTAGGCAAAAATGTAATCCTAGAAGGTGCTTTTCTGAATGTACCAGGCGGGCGAATTGAACTGGGTAGTGTTACGGGAGTTGGTCAAGTTAATCTCAGCCAAACAGACCAAGGCTGGACTTTAAACTATCAAAACGCTAAAACATTTGGAAATATTCAATTGTCTAGAAGTTTTGTAGACATTGCCATAGAGGAAGACAGCAGCATTCTCAATCAAGCAGAGAGTGGTGCAGTTGCTATCAGAGCTTCGCAGTTAAACTTGGAAAGCTCCTCGATTGTTAGAGCCGACACCTTTACTTCAGCAGCAGCAGGAAATGTCAGTATTGATGTCCAACGATTGATTATGCGAGGGGGAGCACAAGTCAGAACTATTACTCTAGGTACGGGGACGGGAGGAAATTTGAGTGTGAATGCTTCCGAATCAGTGGAATTGGCTGGAGAATTGATTGGCGCTGCCTTTCTATCTGCTAGCGGATTATATTCTGCAACTGACGGAGCAGGGCAAGCAGGTTCGGTGACAATTACCACTCCTATATTACTTATCCAAGCAGGAGCACAAGTAAATGCCAGTACACGTAGTAGTGGCAAAGGGGGAAATGTAACTGTCACTGCTAACAAAGTGCATCTAATTGGTCGCACGGCTAACGATCTAAGTGCTAGTGGCTTGGCTAGCCTGACTCAAGGCGTAGGAGATGCAGGTTTAGTAACAATTAATACTCAGGAATTGCTGATTGAAGATGGGGCTGCGGTAAGTACTGCCACATTTACTCCTGGCAAGGGAGGTAATTTGACTGTTCTTGCTGACTCTGTACAACTGATTGGTCGCTCCGTCGGTGGTCGTCCTAGTAACTTGTCTGCTCAAGCAAGAAGCGCAGGAGATGGGGGAACCTTAAGGATTAATACCCAGCAACTATTAATTCGCGATGGGGCTGGAGTTTTTGTGGAAAGTCGGGAAACAGGCAATGCAGGTAATTTAACTATCGATGCTGATTCTATAGGTTTGGACAATGGCACTTTGAGGGCTGATACTCGCAGTGCTAACATCAACCCCGCTCAACCTCAAGCAACAATTACTCTACGTGCAAAAGACTTAATATTTCTGCGTCGTAACAGTAACATCAGCACTAACGCCATTGGCAACAATGTTGTCGGCGGTGATATCAACATTGATACTGATTTTTTAGTAGCTGCGGAAAACAGTGACATCAGCGCTAACTCTACTGATTTCCGTGGGGGTCGGGTGACAATAGCAGCAATCAGCATCTTGGGCACAGAGTTTCGAAATGCATCTACCGTGGAAAGTGACATTACGGCTACAGGAGCAAGTCCTGACTTAAGTGGCACTGTAGCACTTAATACACTCGATGTTGACCCTAGCAAAGGATTGGTGGAACTGCCGATAAATATAGTAGATGCTTCACAGCAAATTGCTCAAGGCTGTAGTCCCAGAGGTGAACAAATTAGTAGTTTTGTGGTCACAGGACGCGGTGGGTTGTCAGACAGTCCTAACCAGATACTGAACGATGATGCTATTGAGGTAAATTTGGTTACTCTCGACCCTAAAGCCAATCGCTCTAGTCCAACTGTTTCTGCTTCTGCACCAGTTCCTATAGTAGAAGCTCAGGGTTTAGTAATGAGTAAAAACGGTGAAGTGCTGCTCACCGCCTCTGCGCCTACAGTCACACCCAATCATCCTGGGTTGACTCAAGAATCGTGCAATGTGAGGCAACAGGACAAGTAGATGCATTGTCAGCACCAGGCGATCACATTCCTGTGACTAAGACGCAAAGCGCATTGAGGGCAAGGACGTGAACAGAAAATCATCGTTTTTACATAGAATACGCCAACTTTGGAAGTATTATGGAATGCTTATAATTTTGGCTATGTTCTTAGCTACAGCCATATTATCGCCCACCTTCGCCTTCATAGCTGGGGAAACCTCCATTGTTCAAGCTGTATCTAATGCCCAAGAGTTATTTGAACAGGGCGAAAAGTTATATGCAGCAGAACAGTTTCATCAAGCGTGTTTAGTTTTTGAACAGGCATTGATTGCTTATAAAGCTCAAGGGAATAAACTTAGGCAAGGCATGACCTTGAGCAATCTCTCCTTGACTTACCAGCAATTAGGACAATGGTCAAAAGCCAGCCAAGCGATTACCCAAAGTCTAAAATTATTACAAACTGGGCAAGCCTCTGAAGAAACAGGTTCGCCAACGCAAATCCTAGCCCAAGCTCTAGATATTCAAGGTCGGCTACAGTTAGCACAGGGAAAAGCTGAATTAGCTCTCAATACCTGGCAACAGGCGGCTGCAATTTATGCAAAAATAGGTGATCGCGCTGGGTCAATCCGTAGCCAAATTAATTCTGCTCAAGCTTTGCAAACTTTAGGAAATTATCGTCAAGCCCAAAAGACATTAACTGAGATTAATCAAAACCTACAAAATCAACCAGACTCAACTCTCAAAGCTACAGGATTGCGTAGTCTGGGTAATGTACTACGAGTTGTTGGGGATGTAGAACAATCCCGAAAGATTTTACAGCAGAGTTTAGAAGTGGCAAAGCGAATGCTATCCCCATCTCCTCAAGCTATGAGTGAAATTTGGCTCAGTTTAGGTAACACCGCTACAGTTCAGCAGGATACTCCAGCAGCTATAAATTACTATCAACAAGCTGCTGGTACGTCTACTTCGCCAGCTACACGCATCCAAGCAGATTTAAATCAACTTCGCCTATTGTTGGATGACAATCAATTAAATGCTGCTCAAGGGTTAGTGTCTAAAATTCAAGCTCAAATCCCTAAGTTGCCTGCTAATCGCAAGGCGGTTTACGCTCGGATCAACTTTGCCCAGAGTTTAATGAAACTAAAAGCAAGGCAAGAAGTAAAGGAGATTGCCCAGCTTTTAGCTACAGCAGTCCAACAAGCAAGAGATTTACAAGACCAACGCTCAGTTGCTTATGCTTTGGGAAATCTGGGAGGGTTATACGAACAAACGCAACAATTTGATAATGCCCAAGACCTCACCCAGCAAGCCTTAGTGATATCCCAAGGTATCAACGTGCCAGATATTACTTATCGTTGGCAATGGCAGTTAGGACGCTTGCTCAAAGCCAAGGGAGATATTAAAGGTGCGATCGCCGCTTACACTGAATCAGTTAAAATCCTGCAATCCCTCCGCAACGATTTAGTTGCGATTAATCCAGAGGTGCAGTTTTCTTTCCGAGATGAAGTAGAGCCAATCTATCGTCAGTTGGTCAATTTGCTGTTGCAATCAGAAGAAAACTCTCAACCTAATCAAGATAACTTAGTTCAAGCCCGTGCTGTCATTGAATCCCTACAACTAGCTGAACTAGACAACTTCTTTCGGGTAGCTTGCTTAGAAGGAAAACCCATACAAATTGACTCTGTTATCGATCAACAAGATCCGAATGCAGCAGTGATCTATCCCATTATCTTGGCAGATAAATTAGAAGTTATTCTCAAGTTACCTCAACAACCCTTACACCATTACAAAACCAGCATCTCTGCAACAGAGGTGGAAAAAATTGTAGACCAATTGCGTCAAGAACTGATCAAACCTTATACACTGCAACAGACTCAGGCATTATCTAGACAAATATATAATTGGTTAGTGCAACCTGCGGACGAATACTTAGCTAAATCCCAAATCAAAACTTTGGTATTTGTTTTGGATGGTTCCTTACGAAATATTCCTATGGCTGCACTTTACGACGGTCAACAGTATCTTATTCAAAAATATGCGATCGCTTTGGCTCCAGGGTTACAGTTATTAGCTCCCAAGTCTTTGTCACAGCAAAAAATCAAAGCATTGACTGCGGGAATTACTGAAGCCCGCCAAGGCTTTTCTGCCCTCAGCAATGTGGCACAAGAGCTGAATGAAATTAAGTCTGAAGTACCTACTACAGTGCTGCTCAATCAAAAATTTACCAACGAGACTTTGCAAAAAGAAATTAACTTTGTTCTTTTCCCTGTAGTACACCTTGCAACTCACGGTCAGTTTAGTTCCAAAGCTGACGAGACATTTATTCTCACCTGGGATGGTCGGATTAACGTCAATCAACTCGATACTTTACTTCGGATTAGAGAGGCAAAAAGTCCGAATGCGATTGAATTACTTGTACTTAGCGCTTGCCAAACTGCTGCTGGAGATAAGCGGGCTGCTTTGGGACTTGCGGGGATAGCTGTGCGGGCGGGCGCACGCAGTACCCTTGCTTCTCTATGGAATGTGGATGATAAATCTACAGCAGAACTTATGAGTCAATTCTACCGAGAATTAACTTCTCAAAAGCTGGCTAAAGCTGAAGCACTCCGCCAAGCCCAACTAGCTTTGTTAAACAACCCTAAATACCAACATCCATTATTTTGGTCAGCTTACATCCTAGTGGGCAATTGGTTATAACTATCGGCAGCAATCTACTATCGGTTCTGAAGCAATGTCATTCAAACCAATAGATTGCAAGATGTTAGCCCAATTATTATCTTTCGGGTCTAAGCGACGAAGTTCGCCTGAAGCAGCCACTAAATCGTACCAAATACCATGAGTAGCATAGAGAGCAACGCGCTGGTTTGGTGTTGCTTTCTCTAACTGAGTTTTCAAAACTGTGTTCGGTTCAACCCTTTTTATCCAACCATCAACAAAAACAGGTGGTTGTTGGGGATTGCAGTAAATATTAAAGTACCAATGATAGCGATTGCCTATTTTTAACGAAGCAGCTGTTGATGGCAGAGAGAGGCTGACAACCCCTGGTGTCCCAGACAATGAAACAGGGCTTTGGTATACAGTTTGCCCCTCCTGATTCTGTAGCACGAACTCTGCGGTATCTGTGGTTTTATAAGGAATGTAAAACCAGAAAGTTGGATGAGAGATAGTCGTTAATCCAAAGACTAGTTCCGCATTGGGAGATTGATAAACTGGGACTAAGGCTGTAAGAAGCTTTTCTTGAGATGCAGCAAGTTGCTTTTGCATATTCTCGCAACCGCGCTTTCCTCCGGCTGTGCGATTACCGGGTGCGTTAATATCAGGTGGCGGAGGAGGTGCGTTAAAAATCTCCGTTCCGGGAATCTGAGATTTTACGGGTTGTGTTAAGCAAAGCGATATTAAAGCGAACGCGCCAGCAATTTTGATACTAATTCGTGATTTGTAATTCATAATTCCTAATGAATAAAGTTATATTTAATCTAAGCTTTTTAGTTAGCGAACTTATGAAGCTTATTTAAATTATCAAAAGTATGAAATATGCTTCCGTAATCATCTCTTTTTATGTAGGTTACGAATTACTACTACGCTAGTGCCTGTAACTGCCAACGTTACTACGGCAGGAATTAGCGGTATCCAAATGCCTTTCAGCAACATCACAAAGCTCAGTGTAGATATAACCATAATGACAGTAATTCCTACCAATCCTAAAAGCAATAAATTACGAATGCGCCATGCTACGATCCCTCCAAAAATAGACCAGTAAAATATCCACAAAACCTCACTCCAAACCGGCCAAACCCACAACAGAATTCGCCCATCTAAAACTGCACTGAGAATTTGACTTACCATTTGAGCATGAACAATAACTCCTGGGATTTCTTGCTTTTGCTTAGTAGTGTAAGGTGTGGGAAAATAATCACCAGCACTTTGGTTAGTAATGCCGATGAGTACGATTCGATTCTTGACTTTATCGGGAGCGATCGCACCCTTAAGTACATCTTTGAGTGTGATTTGTTCTATAGCCTTTAAGGGAGAGTTAAAGGAACGGTAATTCAGCAATACTTGATAGCCCCAGTCATCCAGTTGTTGATAACCACCCAAGTGCGATCGCAAGCGCTTAAATACAACTTTGCCAATTTGCAACTCCTGATTTTTGGTGTACTTCGCAGATATACCCTCTGCCTCTAAGTAACGAAATGCCAATTGAGCGCTCAAGGCGTAGGGCGTAGTGCAAGGGGAAGAATCATTTGGTTTCATCGCAATCAGATGGCGGCGGAGAATACCATCGCTGTCTTTGACAAAATCGCTAAAGCCTTGACGTTGTAGAGGGATTTCCGGGGGAGGTAAAACGCCTGGTTCATTAATCTGAGGTTCACTGACTTTACAAATAGCAATGAAGCGATCGCTGCGCCGCATCCAAGTAGCTAAAGATGCTTCTTTGGAATCTACAGGAAAATCGCGATAAATATCTAAGCCAATGGCTCGTGGTTGGAACTTTTCGAGTTGCTGCACAAGTAACGCGAGTGCGCGATCCGATAGCGAGCCTTTTCTCTGCTGCTGTTCTGGTAGCTTAAAATCATCTTCAGCAATCGCAACTACTAAAAGCCGAGTGTCTGGTTGTTCGCTAGGGCGCAGTCGCAGCAGTTGGTCGAAAGCCCTTAACTCCGCAGCTTGTAACAGTCCCAAATGCCGTACTCCCATTACCAAGGCTGTTACAATGACAGCTAAAATCACCACAGTTTGAAAACGGCGCTTGCTCGGGAAAGGCGATATTTCAACGGATTGTAAACTTAATAACGCTTTATCAAACCAATTTTGATTAAAAACAGCAGCATATATGCGATTATAAACTTTTAGTAAGCCCTGTTGCTTAACTACCAATCCTGATAACCGCAATTCCATTTGCTCAGGACTGTTATTTGCTGTTATTTGACCTATTTGTAAAATTTGCTGATAAAGCTCCAGTAACTTCTTAATGCGCTGTTCGTTTCTCAAAATGCCATTGCCATCGGCGCATCGGCAAAAAAGGCGATCGCGAATCGTCCTCAGATGTTCTGGTTCATCTTGGGATTCCCAGTTATCAATTATTTGCGATCGCACCAATTTTTCAATATACTCTGCTTCACCACCTGGGGGAATGATACAGGAAGATGCGATCGCCGTTCGCGTAGCGTCTCGCAGAGAAGATGTTGGCGTAGCCATCGCTAACTGACAAAGCTTCTGAGTCAGAAAAGGTTGACCGCCACTCCAAGCTAATATTTCTTGCAAAACTATCTGAGGATTAATAAATTTACCTACTAATCCCTCAGCTAATGGTTGAGCTTCCGACAATTGAAAACCGTTGAGTTCAATTGCTCGACCAATGTTAAAAGGTGTGCGCTGTTTATCTTGAATCAAATCGTAGGGAGTAGTTACCCCTAAAAGCGCAAAAGTTAAACGCTGGTAGGCGGGATTATCAGCTCGTTTGTTATAGCAAACTCGAATTAAAGCTAAAAAATCATCCTTGAAATTTAATTTGAGAATGCTATCTATTTCATCTACAAAAATCACAATATTTTGAGAGACTTCTACCAGAAGCACTGACTCGATAAACTCACTCAAACACTGTAGTGGTGAAAGTCCAGTGCGATCGCTCCACCAATTTAATACTTTGAATTTAGGAATGAAACTACGCGCCAGCCTCCGTAATACGCCCAAATACCATTCAGATTGGGTAATATCCTGACTTCCAATTGCTGTAATGTCAATAACACCACAGATAATGTCTTCGGCTTGTAGTTTACGCATTGTTTGCACTCGCAGACTGGACTTGCCCATCTGCCGCGAGTTGAAGACATAACAAAATTCCCCAGCCTTGAGCGCATCATAAAAATCTTTATCAGCTTGGCGCTGCACATAGCTGGGAGCATCAATTTGTAGACTTCCTCCAACTTGATATTTATAAGCCGAGTTTTCTGCTTTGCTCATTTGCAAGAGTCAGTAGTAGAGACGCGATTAATCGCGTCTGTCATTTTTCATTAGTTATTCCCCTCATTTTCTCATCTCCTCCTAATAACTAGCTAAGGCGATTTTGAAAATATTGGCGATATAAATCGCAGCGTGGCATCACCTTATTTTCATTACAATATACTACTAACCCTATACTGTGTAATTTAAACGCTGGCTTTGAGTCTAGTTCTATCGGTACTAAACTGTTTACAACTTGGCTAAAAGCTGCTGCTAAATTGGCATGATGTTCGAGATTACACAAATGTCCTCGGAGATGATCGCTGTAAATTCCTCCTTCAGTTGGGGCTGTTTGCAATAGCTGCTCAAGTGTAATGTCCTGGTGTTGAACCTGATAAAGAGCTAGCCGTACTAAGTATGGATGTCCTCCTACCATGTCCATCAGTTTTTTCACCTGAGTATCAGTCCAATTTAGCCCCTGATGACGCTCAACTAAAATTTTGACTTGTTCGGGATTAAACTCTTGTAATTCAACGCTCAAGCCTACATTAAAGGGAGATTGATTGATATTTAGAGGAATATAAACTTCTTTAGAATGTACCAAAACTAGCCGGAGTTTTTTCCAGAGTTCGCTACTGCGATCGCCATATTTGGCATACTCATACCAAGCGCGCAACAGGCTAAAAAAGTCTTCGGCAATGTCACAATATGGAAAAATGCGATCGACACCATCTAAGCTAACTACTAATGGGCTATCGATTTCTTCTAATAAACACTCTTCAAAGTAAGCGGTGGTTTTATCCTTACTACCGTAAATACTCCAATAATCATCTAACTGATGAAGCTGCTTCAGTTTCCTACCAACACTCTCACAGAACCAGCGCAAAAATGTATCCAAGCTAGTGAAAACTGCTTTATCTGCTGAATGAAAGCTTAAGGATACTGTTTGACAGTCATGTTTTCTGGCTTCATCAAGAATCCTAGCCATGAGCGAAGTTTTGCCCATCTGTCCGGGTGCTTTGATGCGAATTAAAGAACCTGGCTGCAAAATTTCTTGATAACAGCGCTCTTCAATTGGAAGGCGTTCAATATAAAAATTAGAAGTCAGAGGGACTTGTCCCACCGGAAATTCTGGTTCTGCATTTAGTTGAGTTCGTTCATTTGTGTTTACACTTAGTAATAGTTCCTCATTTTCTAGAGAAACTGAGTCATTTGATGCCATTTTCTCCATTTTAAATTGTGAAGATGACATTAGCTTATGGGAGTGAAAAACTGCCTCTAACTGCTTAGGTGTAGCCGCAGTGCGCGAAAGACTCTGACGCTCTAGTGCTGCCTGAAAATTTTTTTTACTAACCTTTTCCCCAATTGCTTCTGACAACATCTGCCATAGCTTAGGGCCAACATCATGTTGTAGGTATTCGGTAGTGTAGCCATGAGTTTGGGCAATCTCATTATATTTTTTCCCTTGCCAAGAACAGCGAAGTATTGCCACTTCAATATCTTTGAGATGTCTTTTTGTCTGGGCAAAAACTGCTGTATCTAATATTTTGAATGCTGTTTCAAAGTCCATTGCTCAGTTATGAATCACAACTATTTATATATTGAGCTACAGCCCGAATTTTTAACTTTCCAGATTTTTTCACCAAAGAATATTCAAATCGTTGAAATCTAGACCTTGCCTAGTTGAGCAAAAATAACTCTCCTGACATTTTCTTACTTAACCTTACTTAATCTTACCTAAGATATTTTGTCCTTTAATTTTTGGGAATCAAACTCCTTAAATTATCCATATTTACCTTTTTGAGTGCAAAAGGCAACCTAGTAATAACAGCGACGTAATAATTTGGCTTTGGACAAATTTAGCTCGCTTGAAACTCATAAGCAAATCAAAGGAAACACAAAATTATGGCGATTATTAGTGGAACAATAACCCAAGCCGACGACAAAATCGTAGCTGATGGGGCAAACGATATAATCGATGCTTTGGCGGGTAACGATGCAGTTAATGGTGGTGCCGGAAACGACACTTTAATAGGCAATTTCGGCAACGATTCTCTATTAGGAGGACTTGGTAACGATTCCCTTGATGGTGGATCTAACAGAGACACCCTTGATGGTGGTGCGGGTAACGACACTCTCAACGGCGGCGATGACAATGATACCCTTTCTAGTGGAACTGGAAACAATCTTGTTAATGGTGGCACAGGTAACGATATTCTCATCGCTCAAAACGGTAATTTTCCTAGTATAGGTGATGTTGGCGATACCTTGATTGGCGGTGCAGGTAATGACGAGCTACGTGTTGAGGGAGCCTCAAATTATGTCTTGACTAATAATCAGCTCCTTGTAGGTAATTTAACCCACAAGTTTTCTGAGGTTGAGAGGGTTAAGCTCACTGGTACTGCGGGTAATGACACGATTAATGCGTCTCAAGCTTTGTTATCAGATCGAACCGATCTCTTTGGCCGTGAAGGCAATGACACCATCATCGGTAGCAGTGGTCTTGACCAGATTAACGGTGGTGATGGGAATGACAGCATAGTAGGAGGAGCGGGATTTAACTTTCTCCGTGGCAATAATGGCAATGACACCCTTATCGGTGGCAATGACAATAATAATTTGAATGGTGCACAAGGAAATGACATCCTCCAAGGTGGAAGCGGGAGGGATAGTTTTGCTGATAGTGCATCTGATGGAGCGGGTGATGACCAATACATCGGGGCAGGAGGTGAGGACTCCCTATTCATACAGGGCGACAATAACTTTCAACTGCTCTCATTTGCCAATGACCCAAACAAAAGCCAACTCAAAGGTGGCAAGCTTGTCCCTGGGGGCAATCTCGATGACTCAGCCACAGGTACAGATACCCTCCAAGGTATTGAAAACGTCGAAATCCAGGGAGGAGATAGCATCAATCGCATAGATGCTGGTAACGCCAACCAAAACATCAGTGTAATTATTAATGGTCGCGGTGGCGGTGATACGTTAATAGCTGGTAGCGGTAACGATGTACTATTCGGTGGACTTGACAACGATCGCCTTGAGGGAAGGGCAGGTAACGATCGCCTAAATGGTGATTCTGGCAATGATATTCTTGCTGGAGGCCAAGGTAATGATACCCTCTCAGGTGGTGGTAACTTTAATAGCGGAGAGATAGATATTTTAACAGGAGGGCTAGCATTTGGAGGGGTTCAATCTGCTGATACGTTCAGCCTAAATGACTTCTATCGGCAAGCTGGTCATGCTGTTATCACAGATTTCTCTCTAACAGATGGGGACAAGCTTAATCTTCGCGGTTCGGCTAGCGATTACACATTTGTACAGCAAAACTTCAATACTAACAATAGTATTAGTAGTGGTATTTTTTCAAATGACTCATCTATCTTAGATACGGTCATCTTCTTCGGAGCGCCCGCTTTCGGTGACATTATTGCTGTGCTTGAGGATGTCACTCTTACTGCGACAAGTCCTGGTATCGAAATCTTTGGTTAAAAGATTACTCAACTTAAATTTATTTACTTATCCTTAATTGAGCTTTTTTGTAGCTTAATTAAATTGAATAAAACTCCTTACCTGTTCCACATTTACGTTTGTGAGTTTCCAAGAGAATCTAGTATTAACTACTTGAGCATGATCAATGTAAAGCAAATGCTTCATCGAATTGGTCACAAGTAGTTATTTACTTCAAGTAAGTTTTCAACATTATTTAATAAGACGTGAGTTCGACGAACCTAAAAAGCCGCAGCAGGCAAAGCAGGTAAACCTTTAGGGTTAATATCTAAAGAAGGTTTTTTCTCTTGGTAGGTGTAAGCGACCAGTCCAGCTAAAAGGTTAACCATAAAATTGAGTACACTGCGGTGTCTTGAGTGTTCGACTTGGCAAATGTTCTTAAGTTGGTCATTGACCGACTCAATTACAGCCCGCTTACGGAGCAAGATTTTATCCATCAAGGGAACCAACTTATTTTTCATATTTTTTTTGAGCTTTGTGATTAGCTGTAAACCTCGCTCGGAAAGCTCATCAAAAAGTTTGTGTGAAATATAACCTCGATCACCGAACAATTTACCAACAATATCTTGTGTCATATCTGGAACTGGCGCACGGTCATCAACATTAGCTGAGGTCAGTTTAAAAGCGATTAATTCTCCCTGTTCATTGATAATTAGGTGTAATTTGAAACCAAAATACCAATCAACAGAATTCTTACCCCAATGAGCATATTCCTTAAATACTTTGTGTGAGGTTGCACGACACTTATGGCAAACAGTAATCTACGTTGAATCAATGAAACTAATCCCAGTAGTATTTCCTCGACGGCTGTGTAGATAACAACATAATGCCATTAGACTCCTTCGCGTAGCGTCTCGAAGAGAAGGCATGATTTCAACGAATCGGTTGTAGCTGACTAAATTCGGGAAGGCATTCTTCCAATGAGGTAGAACTTGCAATGTATAAAAATCTTTAAATGTGCGATACCCAGATCCATGAAATGCAATGACGATAGTCATGATCTCGCTCAAACACATTCGACACTTGCTTAATTTCTCTCCTGCCATCTGCGGTAGGTGTGCTTCCTTCCATCCTGATTCAAAAATTTGGCAGAAGTCGTCTAAGTCGCAAAAAACGTTTGTGATATCCAAGCGAGATTGTAGATACGCCATAACAGTATTACGCGATCGCCACCTCTTTTATTAAAGCCCTAACCAGTAACTATAGTCAATTCAGCCCGTCGAACTCACGTCTACATACAATCCAGCATTTTATTACCCGCAACTTGGGTTATTAGAAAATCTGGCTTGGAATGCATACAGCACAACCATTTCCAAATCTTGGTCAAACTTTTCTCTGGCTAGAGTGATTAAAGAGCGCTAAACTGTGACACTTCTTCTCAAAACAGACTTTTTACAACTTTTCCTAACCTAATTAATTAAATCAGACAATTTCTTAGTTTTTAAGTTACGACTTTATAAAACTTTTTCATGCTGTGCAAATTGCTGGAAAAGTTTAACCTTAATTAGAATTGCAAACTTCAATTACTTTACTTATAAGGACACGAAAATGGCTTCCATCAACGGCACTTTCAGAAACGATAGTATTAACGGCACCAGCCAGAGCGATATCATTACTGCGGGTCTCGGTAATGATACTGTCCTTGGAGCAGGCGGCAACGACTCCCTGTTCGGCCAAGAGAACAATGATAGGTTGTTCGGACAATTGGGCAACGACACGCTCACGGGCGGTTTCGGCAATGACACCTTTTTTTATGATAGTAGGCAAGGCAACGATCTCATCCAGGATTTCGCTAGAGGGGACAAAATAAGTCTCACTGAATTACCTTCTGCTTCTGCTATACAGCAGATTCGGAGCGTTTTTGGCAACACTATCGAGGCTGGTGATCGTGGTGTACGTAATGTCAACGGCGATCTGGTGATCGACTTTGCCCAGGCTTCCTCCAGCAGCATTGACCCGTTTGGCGGCTCTGGCGACCTTATCCTCAATAACTTGGGAGGCAACTCTCTAACAGTGGGTATCGATGTCATCTAAGGATTGAACGTTAATCCCACGGCGTCAAGCGACGTGGCTGGCGGGCTTCTACCCGCTGGCGACGATTACTTAGATGGTGGCCACGGCAACGACACACTCACGGGTGGCCCTGGTGCTGATTCCTTTGCTTACAGTCCTTTTTTTAGTTCTGTCGAACTCACGTTAATAAGGATAAAATCATGATTCAGAACATCAAATAACTGCTGCAAAATGCTCGATAAATTGCATCATCCGTTTGAGCAATTTTATGTTGTGGAGCGCATGGATATAAATCTATTTTCTGTGTTGCCAATTCCCCAAACTCTACATCAAATATCCGCATGATTTGGCGAGATTCGTTATTGATTATTTTTTGACTTTGCTTGTCATACAACACCGGAACAGTAACTTGTCCTGTGTAATTAGGAGCAACTTTGAGATAAATATCTTGCAAATATTGAGTATGATTCACCCAGTCAGGAATAGGCAATCGCTCTTCTATGAATTGACACATAAGTGATTGCTTTTCAACAGGTAAATTTTTACGAAAAAGCAACTTGAACCTTTTTTCAGGAGACAAAACATGAAAGCTACGTTACGTCACATTTTAAACCTCAAAAAAGATTACAACGATCTGCCATTTTTTGATTTTTTACGGGATGAGACTTTATCAGCTCGTCAGCGCCTAGAATTTTACCCCTGCATGGCTCCTTTTATCATGAGCTTTGGCGATCTAAATCGCTACGTCATACGCCTAGAACCAACCTCAGATCCGTATCAGGCTATGGTAAACGAACACTCCTATGAGGACGATCATCATTGGCCGTGGTATTTGGAAGACTTTAGCAAATTGGGCTTTGATCGCCAAAAAATATCATCCACTGAGTATTTACAGTTTTTCTACAGCGATCGTACCGCAGTCAATCGCTTGTTGTCATACAACCTGGCTCATTTGATTTATAGCTCATCGAGTATCGTGCGCCTAGCCATTATCGAAGCTATTGAAGAAACAGGCAACGTATTGTTTGAACTAATTAGAAAACTGGCACAACAAATTGAAGAGGAAATGGGTATCGAATTGCGTTACTGTGGGGAATTCCATTTTAGTAAAGAATCGGGTCATGCTATGACAAACGACCATGCCATCATGGCAAAAATAGAAATGGATGAACAAATGCGCGCCGAAGCTATTGAAAAAGTCAATTTGGTGTTTGCTTGGTTTGCAGAATGGACAGAAGAATTGCTAGCGTATACCAAGTCAAATCTGAATCATTCTTATGGATTCGTTTCTAATCACGGTAGATAAAGTCAGTAGACCGAAAACTTTTGTGATGCCTGCGGCGGGCATAGCCATCGCTAAAAAATGGTAGTTTAAGATATAGTTTTTGGGGAAAATATACAAAAGCTAACTGCTAGGCTTCTACAACAGAAATGGTTGATAAACTAATCTCAGTTGCACTCCATTTAATAAATCCTCAACATTTAAGAAACTGGTTTGCTAGTTGCTGCTACTGTACCTCATAACAGCCGCAAATGCTGTAACGACATGAATTGCTTTTTGTAGGCGATCGCGGTCAAATGATTGACGTATTGTTTTCCCATCAATAGGTATCACTTGAGCGCTGATAGTTTCAGTAATCGACTCTACCCACCGATGGAAACATTGCTCAAATGCTTCAGGATTTAATCTGGCAAACACCCTTGCAGTGGTGTCATGGGAGGGAATTCCGTTAGGTAGTTCTAAAAACTGTTGTAGCCATTTATGTTTGGCTTGAGCATAAGTTTCAATCGCTACCCAGCTATCTGCTCCAACTAACTTATTAACTCCAATATTTGTAGACAACTCCCGGATCGAGGGCAGCTTTTGTCCACACGCTATTTTGTCAGATTGAATTAAACAAATCAGATAATTGCGAATCTGAATATATATCGGCGTTGGGGAGTTTCGCTCTAAAAGAATGTTCATAGTGCGTCTGTTTTTTCAAAAGATGACTCAAGGCTATAGGCAATATATAAAGATTTTTCTTTGCTTGAACTGGTACAGTTGAGCCAATTTTAACTAGAACAGTTGAAAACCTTGTAATTGTACTAGTGAAAAGTGGACAGATCTGTAGCTTCTCATAGAGATGTTAATTAGCGAAGCTAAAAAATAGTTGATGCTCGATTTAGCCAAAAAGGATAATTCTGATGAAGATATTTGATAGATGTCCGCTACTGGAATCAAAACTCGCTCAAGCTTGGCACAATTTAGTTAGATTTGTGTCAACCAGTTCTCAATTACAAGTTTGGCAAACTCCAGTTGCTAATGGAGATTGTGCTTGGCACGCTTATGACCCGATGACTGGACGTAGTGTTTGTTTTGGTTCTGAAGCTGAAATGCGAATCTGGATTGAAACACAATATTATGTCAAATAAGTCGGGATGGGTGCAAAAAACAAACTACCGCATTAACTCAGAAACGCTGGGTTATGGTTATGGCTTTTTGGGCGTACTGGACCTGAGTTCGATGTAAATAAAAAGTCTAAAAGTGAGTAATAGCATGACTTTTCTCAATAAGAATTGGTTGTTGAAAATAAAGGGTCACGCTAAAAAGTTTTCAAAAAATTAATTTTTTGA
>JAHHHS010000102.1 GCA_019359215.1 Nostoc indistinguendum CM1-VF10
TGGTAGGTATTGGGTACTTGGGTGCGTTCCATAATTTGTTGCACCCATCTTTAACAATGCGGTGAGTGGGACTTTACCATCGGCTCGTTGTACGTCGTCTGCTGAACCTCTTGTTTTTGCCCAGATCGCATTAATTAAGGTTTAGCTTTACATTTACTAATCCTTTAGTAGAAGTATATTCCCGACCAAAACTTTTCTTAAGAAAGAGGTATTAATTAAAAACTTTATTAACAATTGTAAAGATAGTCCAAAAAATCAACGCAGTCTATGCAATCACCAGAAGCTCAAACAACAAAATTCGAGACTAAAGCTCCTTTGTCAAACGATACTACTTCCCATATTCAGCCCGAATCAAAAACTGAGCCAATAACTCAGGTACAAGCAGATAGCGTACTGACCCGCGAACAATTGCCTAACAAGGGATTTCGTATTGCCCTCACTCTGGTTACTAGCGTGATTATTCTAAGTGTCGTCGCTATTTACTTCGGCATTATTCATCCTTAGTACATTGTTACAAAACCGAATGGCACGCCCCTTAAAGCTAAATCGACTATAAAACCTATGGGTGTGGGGTTTAGTAATAAAGGAATTTATTAAGGTTGCACTTAATTTTGGCTTTTCTGATTTTTTTTCCTACACCCTGCACCCAACCGTCTACACCCAGCCACAGCAAGAGTTTCACGCTTTCAAGCGGGATATACCTTTTTGCTCTAATAAAAGGTGATTGCTCTGTTTGGCGTTGCTGAATCATGGGATGATTTCGCCCAATTTAGAACGAATTACCAATAGTTTCACCCGCCAATTCATCCCGCATTTATGCAACGCCCTCTGTTTTGGCTCGATTAGCCCAGAGATTTCAACAGCCGTTGGGGTGACAACTTCAGAATTATCATTTTTTCGCTCTCAATACCTGCAATATCTCCTTCACCGCCGTTTTTTCTCGCTTCATCTCCTGAATCCGCTTCAGTAACCGCTTGGGAATGTACTTCGATGACTTGAGCAAGCGATCGCTTTTATGCTTAACCCTGTTTTGTCACTCTAGGCAGAGGAAAAGTAGAAATCAGGGTGAGTCAGGAAAAGAAATATTGAACTGGTGAGGTTATAAATAATAGATTGAAGTTTAGAAAAACCCAAGGACAATTGGGGAATAGGAAAAACTGTTAGCCAGGGATATATTAGGTTAAATAAAGTAAAAGGTTGAATTATTAAACGGAGATTGTTAAGAATATTTTTCCACCCCTTTCCATCATCCCACCAAGGATGATCAGCAAATTTTGAGGGAGATTTTGGCACAAAAGACTGCATTTGTTCAGAGTGGAGGCTAACCATTAAATAGCTACTACAAACAATCTCCCACCAGCGTTCAATATCTGCATAGTGAGTCAGCCGATAATCTGCCCAACCTAATTCATTCTTACTTTGCTTCAAGCCATATTCAACCCATGTTCTTAACCCATAGAAGTTGCCTACATCCCTTGGTGTGATGTCTGGATAGTTACTCATGACATACCAAGTAGTGTTGCTAGGTAATTTCTCAATATCTGTAGTAATCTGCCAATACTTTTTCTTTCCACGTTTGCCGTGAATTATTTCTCTAATATACCGATTTTCACTGCTCAGGTCAGAAAATACACGCTTGAATCTCTGCCACTCTAAATATTGAGTATGCTGTCTCGGAAGTAACTCTACAGAATGGTTTGAGCGAATCGCTACTATATAGTTTAGATTCATTTCATCTAACACGGATATGAAATTAGTCCCACTTTCCCCATATAAACTATCTGCCAGTACCAAATTGAATTTAAAGCCCATTGATTTTAGCTTCCGCATCAGCATTGCTGCTATTTGTGGCTTAGTTAAATACTTATCTTCTGGCTTTAATCTTTCACGAGGCTTATATATTTCAAATAGCAGTGGAAAAGTCATACCGCAGAATACGCCATACGCTGTTACTGCCACAATTCCATTTTCTACTTTTCCTAAGTTCCCTATATACTGGCGTTTTACGTAATCTGTTTTATTCCCTTTCTTTCTGTCTCCTGTTTCATCAATAATTAGAATGATTGGTCTACCTTTTATCACCTGTAAAATTAGCTCTAACCTAATGGTTCTTAACTTTTCTATATCCCAGGGTGATTTAGTTAAAAAATGATGCAAGCCTTGCTGGTTATCTAATCCTACAATTTTCGCTATTTCTGGTAGGGTTTTTCGTTTTAGATCCGAAACGCAGCCTACATGGAGATATTTAAACGCTTCAAAACTCCTAACATCTGGAAACAGGTTTTTATACCACTGGCAATATTCGTCCACGAATTTGACTGTTGGTGCGGCTGGACGGGGCTGTACCATACTCTGTGTCTTGGTTCTAGCATTTGTACCTTATTATACTACTGCGAGAGTGACAAAACAGGGTTAAGCTTCACTTATCGCTCTGCTTCCAATCACTTTAATCACACTAAGCTAATGAGCATTTAAGTTGCATAAACCCAGGGCTGGAGCCGCTTACCACGAGCGAGTCAGTCTGGAAAAATGAATGACGATTAGCTTACTAGCAAATAATTACTGAGGCGATTTGGAGTATGATCGCCATTTAAAATTAACATTATTCATGACTCAGGTTGCAGCAGCGAACAGGGGTCTAGTATCTGTATAGAATCTGACCGAAGTTATCATCCCCTTCTCGTTTCGATCAGTAAAAGCTACGGCTCGGAGTGTTACCAGCTTGTGATCGTTGCGTTTGTAATGATTTAACGCTTCAAGCACAAAAGACGAATCACTACCGTAAATATTCAATAAATCGTGTTCTAAACTAGCAAAGCTCGTCCAATACTGGGCAAGTCCTTGCATTACAACTGCTTTACCTTCCATTGGCTGGTCATTGTTGGACTGTACACAACAATCGGGTGCTAAAAATTTGCCATAGCCTTCAATGTCTAAAGAATCTAAAGCTTCTAAGTATTTTAGATACCACTTATAGGTTTCGGGTGAAAGTTGATTAATTCTGAGATTGGATGTTCTCATGTGTCATTCATGTTTTGATTGCTCAACAGCTTGACCAATAGATTATCGGTTCTTGCGTTGGTTTTATGGTAAAGCACTAAAACCACAGTTTTATAGAAAGGCTCAAAAACTTGAAACCCAGCCCTGCCCAAACCTTTGATGCCGTAAAGCGTTGATCACAGACAATGAAACAGAAGATTAACGATCGCCTGCAACCCTGCCCAAACCTTTGATGCCGCAAGGCGTTGATCACCACTGCTAAATCTGGAAATTAAAACTCCCAAAGGCTTGAGCGTGATTGGCCTCTCCCAAAGTTACAGAAGAGGGCTAATCCCATATTCCCGCTCAATCAAACCCAACAACTTCTCCTCAACCTCCGTCAAATACGGTCGCTTCAACTCACCCAGGTACTTCAACATAGCACTTGGGGCATCTTCTAAGCTTTCATTTTCCCGTAACCGACTGATGCGCTCACTGATTAACTGTATCTGCTGACGCTCGGCAGGCAGGTAGTTGAAGGACTTCAGGTGCTTTAGCCCAATCGTGTACTCGCCATCCCACATTCTCACGCTGCAAGTAAAGTTATTCACTGCGCTGACAATTGTCCAACACCCACCCTTTCCTCTGAGTTCGGGATTATCTTTAACAAGGATTTGGCACACCTCCCCGATTTGGTAGGTATTGGGTACTTGGGTTCGCTCCATGATGCGCTGCACAACATCTTTCACGATTCTACCACTTGGCACTTTACCCCCCGCTTGTTCCACCGCCTGCTGCCATGCTTCTGGCTGCTGTTGAGGCTCTAGCTTTACCAGAGGTCGAACCTGTACTTCTGATGTGGGCAAAATTTGGGAACTATTAGTTCCCATTTCATCCTGGCTTTCATTTTGGGAACTATTAGTTCCCATTTTTATATTGTCAACTATCAAACAACCAGCTATTAGATAATTTACATGGCGGTAAGTATACGCAAACCGAGAACGGCAATATTCCTCAAACGTTTTGTGGGTCGAGCGATATAACCTGTGATCGCGTAATTCCGTTAATGCCTTCCCCGCTTCAAAAAACGCCCCTTCTACCTTCCGTTCAAGATGCAAGCGATCGCGCTGTTCCTGCTCAGTTAATTCTGGAACTTCAACAGCAGTAACTGTAATTGTTGCTGTAGCTGGGTCTTCTTGCTGGGAGATATCCTCAAGGTCTTGGTCATCTGGTGGTGTGCCGTCATTGGATGCAGCAGAGGTGGCTTTGTTGCGCTTACGGGGTGGGGCAACAAGTCAACATCTTAATTCTTTTGGGCAATATGAAAAGGGTCTAAACGGTCGGGTGCAAGCGGATTGTTTAGCTACGATGGGAGGACATAGCGGTGAAGTATTTATACAGAATCTGACCGAAGTTACTAACCTCTCTTCCTTGCTATCAGTAAAGCAACGGCTCGAATTGTAACTGCCTTCTCAATTACTCATTGGGAGTTCTGGTTTTTTGAATCATCTGTTGGATTGTTTCGGTTTCGCCAATTTCATAAAGACTGATCAAACCATCCTCAATAGTAAAAATTTGCTCAATTGTTGCATCCGCAAGCAAATTGCCTTGCAAATCTCTGACGATTTGATGAACAGTAACTACATTTCGATTGTTTTCATCCGTCTCGAATTTTAAGGTTTCAAGCTGTACTTGAATAACCTTATATTGATTAGTCCAGTATTCGCGCACCGCGTCGCGTCCATAAACGAAACCGCCTTCCACCCCGTTGGCCCATTTCACCTCCGGGTGCATCACCGAGATGATTGTTTCAATCTCGCCTTTGTTGAAGGCTTCGTATAAATTTTGCAGAAACTGCTGATTTGAACTCATAATTGTTCACCATCCAATACGAATGTCATTTTGGGAATGTACTTCGACGATTTGACCAAGCGATCGCCCTCACTCCAAAATTCGTAGTGATAGTATGTTTGTTGGTAATCTCTGCCGTTCTTAGTAATCGTTCGCCAATGAATACTCCCGCTAGCTTCGCCCTTTTACTATCGTATTTTACTAGGGTTTACTGCAATACTCAACAGCGATAATATCGATACAATTGGGTGGTTGACAGCTTCAGCTTAACAATAGCGATTATAATTACATACCGCGTCAATTACTCCAATTCGGGTGAGCGCATAGACATCTTTAATAGGAAACAATATGGCAGACCTTAGCGGTAATTGGTTAGGAACTTACTGGCAAGATGAGATTCCTAGCCGCTTTGAAGCAACCTTTGTTCAGAGTGGAAATACTTTCAATGGTTCCATTTTGGATGACAACTATTTAGGAGAAGCTCAGGTCAATGGCGAGGTAATTGGACGCACTGTCAGTTTTACTAAACGTTATTTAATTACCTCACCTGTACCAGTTAGATATACAGGCATAGTTTCAAAAAATGAAGATTATATGCAAGGAAAGTGGAATATAGGTTTGCAGTATTCTGGTGTATGGTCAGCTCGACGCGGTGGAGAAAACCTGATTGTAGATTTACAAACTCGGCTTGAACAGCAGACTTCATTGACAATGATTTAATCGCTCACATAAATCCCTGCCTTACCCCCAGGCTTCCTTATGTGTAATTTCCGACTCTAAGAGACTTAGCACTTTTTCTTCCAACGCCGTCAAATAAGCCCGATTCAGTTTCCCCAACGATTCCAAAAACTTCTGCACCGACTCCTCCAGCCCCCTCGAATACACCCGATTGATGCGATCAGCTACGCTGGGCGGTTACGCCATCGCATATCACCCGCATCTGCTCACACTCGGCAGGCAGGTAATTGTAAGATTTGAGGTGCTGCAACCCAACGGCGTACTCGCCATCCCAGACTCTCACGGTGCAACTAAAGTCATTCACTTGGCTGACAATCCCCCAACACCCACCTTTACTCCTGAGTTCGGGGTTATCTTTAGCAAGGATTTGACAGACTTCGCCAATTTGGTTAGATATCTATTTCTCCTGTTTTCTTCTTATTAATCACTGCTTTGAGATTCTTCTTTACTCCAGACATATTTGTGGCAGGTTTCGCAAGCAGCTTTTGTTTCTTCAGTTTGCGGATTTATGAAAATAGGATGGTAGCGGATGCGATCGCAACAAACTTGTAACCACGCTTGCCAGTCACCTCGCCACAACCGTATTGTTCCATCATCGCTACCACTAACAATCCATTGACCATTGGGACTAAAAGCAACTGACCAGACAGAATCTTCATGTCCCCTAAAGGGTTGACCAATGGGGTTGCCTGCTAAATCCCATAACCGCAATGTATTGTCGTCGCTACCACTAACTATTTTTTGTCCATCAGGACTAAAAGCAACTGACCAAACATAATTTTCATGCCCCCAAAAGGGTTGACCAATGGGGTTGCCTGCCAAATCCCATAACCGTACTGTGTTGTCAATACTGGCACTAACAATTTTCTGCCCATCGGGACTAAAGGCGATTGCAGTGACAGAACCTTCGTGATCCTGCAAGGAGTGACTGATCTGGTTCCCCTTAATATCCCACAACTGCACTTTTCCTTCACGGCTGCCACTAACTATCTTTTGCCCATCGTGACTAAAGTTAATGGCAGTAAGTTCACCCTCATCTATCTGTAAAAGTTGAGCGATCGCACGACCATGCATATCCCATAACCTTACTGTTCCATCATTACTGCCAGTGACAATCTTTTCCCCATCAGGACTAACAGCAACTGAAAAGATAACATTACCATGCCAGCACAAGGGTTGAGCGATCGCACGACCATGCATATCCCATAATCTTACTGTTCCGTCATCACTGCCACTGATAATCTTTTCCCCATTTGGGCTAACAGCAACTGACCGCACAGAATCCTCATGTCCCTGAAAAGCTTTACCAATAGATTTACCTTGGATATTCCACAACCGTACTATACCGTCACCGCTGCCACTAACTATCTTTTGCTCATCGGGGGTAACAGCGACTGAATTGACTGAACTTTCATGTCCCTTAAAGGGATAAGCAAGTGAATTGCCCGTTAAATCCCACAACCGCAGTGTTCGGTCACGACTGCCACTAACTATCTTTTGTCCATCAGGACTAAAAGCCACTGACCAAACAATATTCTCATGCTCCCGAAACGGTTGTCCAATAGTGTTACCCACTAAATCCCACAACCGAACTGTGTTATCGCCACTGCCACTAACTATCTTTTGTCCATCAGGGCTAAAAGCTACTGATAAGACAGAATCTTCATGTCCACTAAGTGGTTGACCGATAAGGCTACCCGCCAAATCCCATAACCGCAGTGTTCGGTCACGACTGCCACTAACTATCTTTTGTCCATCGGGACTAAAGGCAACTGAATAGACTTCACGCTCATGTCCCCAAAATGGTTTGCCTATTGGATGACCTTGGATATCCCACAAACGCACCGTATTGTCCCAACTGCCACTTGCTATCATTTGACTATCAGTGCTAAAAACAACTGAAAAAATAACATCCTCATGCCCGTAAAAAGGTTGACTTATGATGTTGCCTCCTAAGTCCCATAGCCGCACTGTCTTATCCCAACTGCCACTGGCTATCATTTGACCATCGGTGCTAAAAGCGACAGCAGTAACATAACCTTGATGACCGTCAAATGGTTTACCTATTGGGCGACCTTGGATATTCCACAAACGAATCGTATTATCCCGGCTGCCACTGACAATCATTTGACCATCGGGGCTAATAGCAACCGAATTGACAGAATCTCTATGCCCCTGAAAGGGTTGACCGATAGGATTTCCCAGAATGTCCCATAATCGTACTGTTCCGTCAAGGCTGCCACTGACAATCATTTGACCATTGGGGCTAATAGCAACTGAATTGACAGTGCCTTCATGCCCCAGAAAAGCGATGGAAACTCTAACCGTTTCCATCGCTTTATGCAAGCTGTTCTGAACTGGGGTGAGAATCTGATCTGGCATTTTGTCTAGGTTCTCACCTATTGCTTGAATTGCCAAAACTAGACCATCTAATGGTTTAAAAGGTAGTAAGTTTAACACCCTTGTAGCTTTTTCTCGCAAAGTAGCTTGAGTGAGCGCCCGTTCTAAAATATCGATTCGGTCTTTTTCATACGCATCACTGCATTGATAAAAATCGTGAGATGCAATATCTAAATCTAGTTTGAGTTGAGGCCATTTCTCTCGTACTTGAGCTAGCAAACCGCCCATCATCAAATTTTCATCCTTGGGCTGTTTCTGCCACTCTCGTAAAGCATCTTCCACTCTGTCAATTAATCGTCGCAGTTCCCGTCCTTCTTGTCGCCACTGGGTAAACCGTTCCCAACCTTCCATTAAAGCTTCATGAGCCAAATCAGCCCAAACTTCTCCGGTTGCTTCGATTTCTAGTACTATCAAGCGTCCTTGGATCAGCTGTTCTAAAACATCGCTTATGGCTTGGTAATTGTTTTGATCGTCACTAGTAATATTTAACAATTTTGTTTTAGGTAGCCTCTGTCGAGTATCCTTTTCATCTGTACCAGTACGTACCAACTTCAAGAAAATCCGCTTCACCCAATCTTGCTGTCCGGTGAAACTTTCATATAGCTTTTCTGCGTGACGATTCAGCGCTCCAATTACTCCACCCAGATTGTTAAATTTAGCGACTGTTAACTGATGGGTTTCTTGATCGCGCTGTTCCCAAAGTTCAGTGAGGGCAAACTGTAACAAAGGTAAACAGCCTCTCTCCTGCCCCACTACTTCTTGCTGGATAGCTCCTAATAGTCCTCTTTGCAACTGATATCCTTGCAGGTTTGCTGGGGATGCGATCGCCTCTTCCAATTCTGCCCCTAGCAACGGCGGCATATAAACTGCCTGTTCCTGAATCAATTGAGTCAGTTCCTCATAACTTAAACACAGTTCAAGAAAATCTGCCCGTATTGTAGTGACAATTGCCAACCGACTTTCAGAGCATTGTGTTATCAACTTAATAAATCTACTTCTGTCTTCTTCTTTAGAACAAAGGGTAAAAACCTCTTCAAATTGATCCACCACTAGCAAAAAACGCTCACTAACTGGGAGTCGAGAAATCACCACAGATAATTTATTAGCATCAATAAGAGCAGAAATTTCTCGAATTTCTGTGCGCCCAAACCACTTGGTAAAAGCTCGTTTCAATTCTACTAATGGTTCTATACCAGGCAGAATTATTTCCAATACTCTCCAGTTATTCTTTTCTAGCACCGGAATCAAGCCTGCCCGCACTACTGAAGATTTGCCACTTCCCGAAGCGCCTATTATTGGGACAAACGTCGCTTGCTCGAATTTTTGTTGAATCTTATTAACTACTTGCTGACGACCAAAAAAGAACTTTGCATGAACCTTGTCAAAAGCTTCTAATCCCCGATAGGGGCATTCTTCACTTACCACCTCAGTAGCTACCAAATTTTGAGGCGGATACCAAACTAGAGGAATTGACCTTCCTCCCCCCATGTAAATTGCTTCTTGTCCACTCCCCTTGAGTTCTCGTGAAATGAAGCTCATCAAGTCATTGACATTAATTTCGCCTGTCACTTTCTCAGCTTTATCCTGAGCAAGTCCTTTAAGAATCGCTTTGGTAAAAATCCCGCCTTCTGAATCTTCACGCGCTCTTTCAAAGGCACGAGAGGCAGTAATTAGGCTGTAATCTTGTTTGCTGTTGAAAACGGAGAAACCAGACCTGATAAAACTTCTCTCTAGAAAAGACCCCCCATAGCAGCAATCCAGCAATACCACTAGGCTGCTGAGTTGAGATTTAGCGATTAATGTGTTGAAGTGATCAAAAGCGATCGCATTTTGTCCATCGACTTTATGACAATCTGAAGTTGCCAAGAACCCTTCTGGTTCACCTATAAGGTTGAGCGCTTCAAATCCATGTCCTGCAAAATAAATCAGTGCCTCGCTACCTTTGGCCTTTTCCAACAAAAACGTTCTCAGTGTTTGACCGAGTTCTTTACCAATTAACTTTTTATCCGGTGTGACTTGCCAGCGATTCTCACTCTCAATTAGCTTACCAGGTATTGGCTGAACATCAAACCGACCATGCTCACGCAGTAGCTGTGCTATTTTTTCTGCATCGTTAACAGCCTTTGGTAGGTTTGTAAAATTGTCATACTTAGCAATGCCAATTACCAGTGCATATCGAGGCATACTGCCCAATTTAGTATCTGTTTTTACGTAATATTACAAGAATAACAACCCAAACACAAACTGAGGCTACAAATGTCAGAAGTGCAACGCCTGATTGTCAAAGAAGATGAGCGAGAGTACGAAATTTATGTGGAATCAAAGACAGCCACAGAAGTTTCAGAAGAAGAGGAACCAGGATACCGTGATGGTTTACCGACGCTTAATATTGCAGAATTTCAAAACAAAATTCGTGATTATGCCAAGTTAGCGGTTGGGGCATTTAAAAATTTACCTGATGCTGAGGAGGTAACAGTTAAATTTGGCATCAAGCTGGGTGGTAAAACTGGTATTCCCTTTTTAACCGAGGGTTCAGCTGAGAGTAACTTTGAAATTGAGATTAAGTATAACTTGGCTGAGAAAAAACCATAAGTGTAAGCATCTCACAATCGCCGGCACCCTCAAGGCTAGGGCTAAAAAAACAAAGTTCATCTTCCTGGGCTTTGTTTTTGTAGCCGCTAATGGAATGATCCTGTTTGCAAATTAATCAGGGGGAAAACTTATATCCCTAGAGTAGACGATCATGAATTAGCACCAGTTAGTGGGAGTAAGAGTCGCAAAGCCCAATAAACAAGTAGATGCAATAGTCCAAAGGTATATTAAACTATTGCTACCCATGTACCTTATTCAAATAAAAATCGCTATAATTCCCTCTTACACTTTGCAAATAAGCGAACAGACAGTGTTTAAGTTCAGTGATAATCGCACTTAAAATAAATACTTAACCATCAAACTCCTATTTCCATCTCTAGGAAACTCAACAGTTTTTCTTCCAGAGCAGTTAAATAGGGACGATTCTGCTTCCCCAGCATCTCCAAAAACTTCTGCACCGATTCCTCCAGCCCACTCGAATACACCTGATTAATGCGATCGCATATCTCCCGCATCTGCTCACACTCGGCAGGCAGGTAATTGTAAGATTTAAGGTGCTGCAACCCAACGGTGTACTCCCCATTCCAGGTTTTGACAGTGCAACTGAACTCATTTACTTGGCTGACAATCCCCCAGCAGCCACCCTTGCCCCTGAGTTCTGGATTATCTTTGGCTAAAATTTGGCATACCTCGCCTAATTGATAGGTGTTAGGTACTTGAGTACGTTCCATTATTCGCTGCACCGCATCTTTGACGATGCGATGAGATGGTACTTTCCCGTTGGCAGACTCTACAGCTTGCTCCCATGCTTCGGGCTGAATATCCGGGTCAAGCTTGGACAGTGGTCTAACTTGCCACTCATTCGTCGGCAAAATGTGAACGTTCCGTTCACATTTTTCCACCAAATTATCAAAAATAACCGCAGCTTCTATTAAATGGTAGGGCTGTCTCCGGCTAAAACCAAAGCGTTCGTGGCAATAATCTTCAAAAGTCTTGTGCGTGGAACGATATAATCTGCGATCCCGTAACTCAGTCAATGCCTTCCCTGCTTCAAAGAACGCTCGTTCTACCCTACGCTCCAAGTGCAGGCGATCGCTCTGCTCCTGCTCGGTTAATTCAGGAATTTCAACAGCAGTAACGTCAATTGTTGCTAAGGCTGGGTTTTCCTCAACAGAGATATTCTCAAGGTCTTGGTCATCTAGTAGTTTGCTTTCACTGGTTGAAGCAGAGGTAGTTCTTTTGCGCTTCGATGGTAATTTGTTCATCAGTCCACCCCTAGCTGAACAGTGGGTGAACGAATATCAACTTGTGCCATGATAAGGATGTAACTATATTAAAATTTATTCCCCAAACCTTTTGCTGAGGTTGGGTTTTTTTGTTTGCTTGTTTACATATATATTTGCATCTGCGGTAATTATCCTTGTTGCTTTGTCGGCTTTAACATTGTTTCCACATCCCTGTAAACAAGATGTTCATGACAACAAAAGCGGTAGTTTACCTGCCGCCCTGAAAACCGCTTGCCCGGTGGAACTACATCATCAGTACGTTACCGCTTGACAATGCTCAACTTGAATCATCTACCTAAAGGCTTAATAATCAAAAATGCGACAAAGCTTAATAATTACTTGTTAAGCTTTGTTGCAAAGATTGGTTGCTGACAGGAAAATATTTCGGCAGCAATGTAACTATATAGATGCTTCAAAAATTTGAGGAATAAATTTTTAATCTAGTATATAGAAAAGCCTACCTATTGCCATTTAACTTTTAAACAGTCGTTCGTAGCGTTATGTTTACTTCAATTTATTAAGAAACTAAACAATATAGATAATTCACCGAAATTATTTAGTAATTGACTGGTTTTATATAAAAATTAAACAAAACAACAGATAGATTGTGAAAAAAATTTTATTATTATCAGCAAACCCTCAAAACACAGACAAGCTGCGATTGGATGAAGAGGTACGGGAAATTCAAACCGCACTCAGACAAGCCAAAAATCGCTCACAGTTTGAAATCGTAACTGAGTTAGCACTAAGAGTTGACGACTTACACCGGGTATTATTAGAGCATGAGCCGGCAATCGTTCACTTTTCTGGACATGGTGCGGGAAATCATGGTTTAGCGTTAGAAAATAATTCTGGGCAAATGCAGCTAGTTAGTACAGAATCACTAGCTAGATTATTTGGACTGTTTCAAGACAAAATTGAGTGTGTTTTACTCAACGCCTGCTATAGCGAGGCTCAAGCTTTAGCAATTCACCAACACATAGATTATGTAATTGGGATGAATCAGACTATAGGTGATAAAGCAGCGATTAAATTTGCTGTTGGATTTTACAATGCGCTTGGTGCTGGTAGGTCTTATAAGGATTGTTTTGAATTCGGCTGTACCTCCGTTGATTTGCAAGGAATTTCAGAGTCAGAAACTCCAGTAATCAAAGCTAGGCCGGGTCGTTTTCAAACAGAAATTAAACCAAATGCAGAGAATGCAGTATCAGTGGCATCTTCTGCTAGAGATTCTTTTAGATACAACGAGGAGAAAGTTAGACAAGACCGTTCAGTTTCTATTGGAGGTAATGTTTCTGGCAGCGCCATTCAACCAGGCGATTACAACGTTGCCAACGTACAGCTTCAACCAATAACTTTACCTACACCAGAAAGTATTGACATTCAAGCAGAATTCGATGCCCTGTATGAAATATTGGCAAAGCTGGAAACTTCTGACCGTTGCAAAATTGATAACGCCTTTGCTGATGCCCAAGAAGAAGTAAACAAGTTACAGCCAGATAAAAACGAAGTGGGTAAGGCGTTAGACCGAGCGTTTGACTATGCCAAAAAAGCAGAGGGATTTATTCATGTGGCTGAAAAACTTAAACCCCACCTTACCAAAACAACGGCTTGGCTAGGAGAAAACTGGTACAAGCTACTTAGCACTGTTGGTTTGACAACTTGACCTTGATACGTTGATTTTGAGGCAGAATTCATGAGTAACACTGAGCAGATTGGCTCTGAGCGCAACATCAAGATTAAAAGGGACGTAAGAGAGAGTATTCTCATTCCTGGTGATCATAATATTGCGGTAATCACTAACTATTATTACCGCGAAGATATTAAGGTAACACCTGTTACGTCAGATGACCCCAATGTTGATGATGCTCTTCCCTGTCCTTATAGAGGTTTATTTCACTTTGGCCCCAACGATGCCGAATTTTTCTTCGGACGCGATGTTTTTATTGAAGAGTTAATTCAAGCAACTTTCAAGCGTAACTTCATTCCTGTGCTAGGTGCATCGGGAAGCGGTAAATCTTCTGTCGTGTTGGCAGGATTAGTACCAAAGTTACAACAACAAGGTTGCTGGCTATTTACTCACTTTCGTCCTGGTTCAGACCCCTTTCATGCTTTAGCTGAGGCTTTAGTTCCCCTGTACACATCTGGTGATGCTACTGTGCAAATAGCCCAAGCACGAGCTTTAGCTAGATATTTTTATGATGACAAGGTAACACTTCCTGATATATTTTCCCATATTCAGCGTCAGCATCCTAATCATCGGCTGTTGTTGATTGCAGATCAATTTGAAGAACTTTATACTCTTTGCAATGATGAAAAAACCCGCACTAGTTTCTTAGACACTCTATTAAGTAGTTTTCAAACTTCTTCTAGTTTTCAATCGCCTCCTGTGCTAGTTGCAACGATGCGGGCAGATTTCTTGGGAAATGGTTTATCTTATCCTGCTTTTGGAGATTTATTGCAGAATACTGATATCAAAATCAGGTCGATGAACCACTCCGAACTTTTACAGGTAATTGTAAAGCCTGCTGAAAAAGTGGGGATAACCTTTGAAGCAGGACTAGAGGAACGCATTTTAAATGATGTAGAGGATAAAGCGGGAAATTTACCTCTGCTGGAGTTTACCTTGATGCTGTTATGGCAACAGCGAACGGGTAAACAATTAACTCATGCAGCCTATGATGCTATTGGTAAGGTGCAAGGCGCTCTAGCCCACTATGCAGATGAAATTTATGACAAGCTGAATGCAGCCGAGCAAGAACAGGTGCGACGAATTTTTATTCAATTAGTTCGTCCAGGTGAGGGAACAGAAGATACGCTCAGGTTGGCAACAAAAGCGGAATTGGGTGAAACAAGCTGGGGATTAGTTTCAGAAATAGCTAATGCAAGATTAGTAGTTACAAGCCGCAATACTGCCGACCAAGAAACAGTAGAAGTTGTCCATGAAGCGCTGATTCACAATTGGGGTCAACTGCGACAATGGATGGAAACAGACCGCACCTTTCGTGCTTGGCAAGAGAGACTACGTGTAGCCATACAGCAGTGGGATGCTACTGGTAGGGATGAGTCTGCATTATTACGTGGCAAACCTCTAGCTGATGCTCAAGAATGGTTACACAAAAGGCCAGAAGAGTTGAAAGCAGAGCAAGGATATATAAAAGCTAGTTTGATATTGCAGGAAAGGGAGAAAGAGAAACTGTCTCGTCAACGAAAACGCATAATTGTTGGATTAACTGGCGGTTTATTAGGTGCATTAGGACTAGCAGCAATAGCAGGATTAGGATGGTGGCAAGCCACTAATGCTGCAACCAATGATCGGATAAAAGTACTAATAGCGGAGTCACGCTCGCTCTTCGATTTATCAGGAGCAAAGCCAGTTTCTTACACAAAGTACTCCAGTCGATTCACAGATATCCCTCTTACAAAGCGACAGCAGGAAAAAGAGAAAGAAGACATTAGCAAAAGTGAAATTTTGTTCCAAGAAGCTGCTTTTAAGGCTATCAAAGCGGGCCAGGAATTGCAACATGCTTTTGGAGTCGAAACAGGAACCAAGTTTCAAGTTTTAGAAGCATTGCAACAGATTGTCGGCACAAAAGAAGAACCAAAAGCATTGACTCTCCCAGAGTGTGAGCAATTTAAACGAGGTCCTTTTTCACTGGCGTGGACTTCCAATAGGAAGATGATAGCCTGCATTAACTATGATGGAACAGTGAGACTCTGGGATGGCACCACAGGTAAAAAAACTAATACGTTTCAGGGAGAAACGGAGTGGGTTGATGATGTCGTATTCAGTCCTAATGGAAAAATGATAGCATCGGGTAATGCTGATGGCACGGTAAATCTATGGGATCGCGTGACAGGCGCGAAAGTTCGAGAACTTAAAGGACATTTGAGCCAGGTAAACCACATCCGCTTTAGCCCTGATGGTCAGACTATCGCAGCAGCTAATTACGATGGGAATATCATTATCTGGAACATAGCAACCGGAAGAGAACTTAAAACGCTATCAAGGTACTCAAATTCAGACATTTCAGATGATATTGAGCGGATAAACTTCAGCCCGAACGGTCACTTTCTTGCCTCTCTTAGTAGAGATGGCTTTTTGATACTTTGGGAAGTTGAGACAGGCACTCAACTCAAAGTTTTTCCTCAAAATGATAATCTAGATTATCGTGATATTAATTTTAGTTTCAGCCCAAATAGCCAAACCGTTATCTATTCTTCTAGTAAAAGCATTGAGCAAACAAGTGTTAAATTCTGGAATATTGCTAAAAAAAATGAAATAAAAGAAATTTTTGTCCCTGGCACAGCATTTTTTAGCCCGGATGGAAAAGTAATTGCAGTAATTGATTATAAGAATAGTAGGGATAATGATCTACTTGGTAAAGACGGTAAACTTTCTTTCTCATTTACGAAAGGTACAGTCTCGCTTTGGGATACTTCAACAGGAGAAAAAGTAAAGACACTCAGTAATTTTCCCCCTGGTGAACTTGCTGAAATTAGTTTTAGTCCTGATAATTCGTTGATAGCAGTTGAGACTTATGATAATAAGGGTGGTTCAAACATGGGGCCTGTTATTGGCTCTAAAGCTAAGGTCACCTTGTGGAAGCGAGATGGAGCAAGACTCAAAACTATAGAACAATTAGGAGAGCTTTTTCAGATAAACTTTAGCCCTGATAGTCGGAAAGTTGCGATATCCAGCTTTGATAGTAAAGGTAGGAAGATCATATTAAAATTATGGGATGTCGCAACAGGTAGAATACTTAAAACACTAATTGACGAACCTATAGTATTTAGTCCAGAAGGATTCGCTGTAGGTTTAAAAAGTCGTTTTAGTCCGGATGGAAAGATAATAGTAGTAGTCAGTAGCAGCGGCATTGCTAAGTTTTTCGATGTTTCAACTGGAGCAGAACTTAGCTCACCTAATATTAGTCCTGCTAGTGACATTATTCAGCGCACTTCAGCAGATCAGAAATCAATCATAACTTTAAGAACAGATGGTTCACTTCGATATCAAGATCGAGCAACAGGCAAAGAATTTAAGCTCAATCGTTATGATTCTACGTTAGTAAGTGCTGCTCATATTAGCGATGATAAAACGATTACAACCGTGAATTGGTATGGTAAGCTGCAACAACGGGAACTTACGACAGGCCGGATTATAAAATCTATAAACCTACCTTTTGACAAATTCGCCTCTAGCCTCAAGTTTAGTCCAGATGGTTACAAGGTAGCCGCAGCACGATCAAATTATACTGTCAAAATTTGGGATGTCACTACAGGCAAAGAAATACATACACTCAAGGAACATGCAAGCATAGCAGATGAAGCGAACGATTGGCGCAGAAGCAAACTTCACTTTAGCCCAAATGGCAGTATAGTAGCTGTCCTAAGAGCAGAGAATGATGAAAAGAAGAGTACTTTGGAATTGTGGGAAGTCTCAACTGGGAAAGCTATTCAGTTTTCTAAAGTAATTTCTGGGATTAAAAGTATCTCTTTTAGCCCTGATAGTAATAACTTAGCAATTCTTAAGAGTAATGACACAATTCAGCTATGGAAACTCTCAACTCGTCAGTTGGTAAAAACGATTAGACCAACTATAAATAATATATGGGGTATCCAGTTCAGTCCTGATAGTAAATTATTTTTCGCTTTTAGTTCTAATACGCTAAAAATGTTAAATATTTTAGCAGGTAGAGAAATTGCATCATTCAAACTTCCTTCTGGCACCCCAGTGAACCCTTCTATTGATTTCAGTTCTGATGGTAAAACACTTATTTTACAATCTGGCAATAAATTCAGTTTTTTGAATTTTAATTTAGATGATCTCATAAAACGTAGCTGCAATATTACACGGAATTACCTGAAAAATAATCCGAGTGTGAGCAAGAATGATAAGCACATTTGCGATTCCGCCTTAGAGGATGTTTGACAAATTGGGCAGGAGTGCCTTCAGCTGGTTAATTCTCACGGTGTATTCTCCATCCCAAGCCTCAACTGTACAACTGAACTCACCGACATAAGTAACGATGCACCAGCAGCCTCCTTTGCCTCTGAGTTCCGGGTTGTCCTTTACGAGAATTTGGCACACTTCCCCCAACTGGTAGGTATTGGGTACTTTCGTTCGCTCTATTATATGCTGCACAACGTCTTTGACGATCCGGTGTGAGGGTACTTTCCCGTTGGCAGACTCAACAGCTTGCTCCCATGCTTCAGGCTGAATGTCTGGGTCTAGCTTGGACAGTGGCCTGATTTGCCACTCATGAGTCGGCAAAATGTGATCGTTCCGATCACATTTTTGCTCTAAGTTATCAAATATTACTGCTGCATCCATTAGAAGAGCTGCATCCATTAGAAGATAAGACTGGCGACGATTATGGCCAAAGCGATCGCGGCAATACTCCTCAAAAGTTTTGTGAGTAGAGCGATATAATTTGCGATCCCGTAATTCCATTAATGCCTTCCCCGCCTCAAAAAACGCCCGTTCCACTTTCCTTTCCAAGTGCAGGCGATCGCGAATCTCCTGCTCGGTTAATTCTGGGACTTCAACAGCCGTGACCGTAATTGTTGCTGAACCTGGGTCTTCTTGCTGGGAGATATCCTCAAGGTCTTGGTCATCTGGTGGTGTACCGTCATTGGATGCAGCAGAGGTGGCTTTGTTGCGCTTAGAGGTTGGTTTATTCATTATTCCACCTCTAGCGGAACAGTGCTTGAACGAATATCGAGTTGTGCCATGATGGGGGTGTGATTAAATTGATATTAATTCCCCAAACCTTTTGCTGAGGTTGGGGTTTTTCATTGGCTGGTTTGTATATTTCATCTTGGCATCTGCGGTAATCATCCTTGTTGCTTTGTCGGCTTTAGCATTGTCTCTACATTCCCGTATATAAAATGTCTATGACAAGAAAAGCGGCATGAGCTTACCTGCCGCTTTGAAAACCCCAAGGTGTACTTGTGGAGCTATAACCGTTACCAGTACAGCATTTTGACGTGCCAACAGTTGCTTCGCTTCGTTAACTGAACCGTGTCGCAGTTTATGTATGGCTTGGTGCAGCCCAGTGTGGGCATTCGTTGCACCATTGATTGCTGGAAAGTATTACTTGTGGGTCTGTTATTTTTTAGAACCTGTTCAGAGTAAGAACTCTCAACTTACTTCCTAAAAGACAACACAAAATTAGAGCGATCGCTTTCACGATTTAGGCTCTACGCTAATACTGCTTAGGTTTTACATACTTCATAGAAGAAGTATACCACTATTTCCACACATTGTGTAAATATAGGAGTATCAGTGAGAGAAATCGTAATGCAAGGAATACCTTTGGATTTGGTATCCCGGATTGACTGGGATCAGGAATATGGTGAGTTTTTATTTCAGCAAAGAGAAGACAAGAAACTTTCTAGAGAAGAAGTAGCGCAAGCAATTACAGGGCTTGGAGAACCTTGTTCTCAGCAGTTAATTCATAAAATAGAAAAATGGAAGGGTAAAGGTGATCGCTCTGTTTCTTTGTCTCTTATCTTGAAATATTGTCAAATTTTAGGGATCGAGCTTAGGCAATTTTATCCTGTTGTAGCACAAACCCTTAGTTACCCATTGTTACAAAAAATCTCGTCCGTAACCGTTGACAAATTTCCATAAAATATGTAAAATAATAAGAGATAAAACAAAGGACAACCGCTTCAGCCTGGAAAACTTGTGCGATCGCCCTTTGACCCTTTTACAGGAAATCTTATTATGACCCATCCAATCTACACACAGCAAGCCCTCTCTCGTTACACCCTCCCCCGTCTCAAAAGAATCGCTGCTGAACGCGGCGTGACACCCACCGGGGACAAAAGAGCGGCTGACACCTGGGTAAACGCAATCATCACCCACCAATCCACTAAGCTTCAGAAAGTTGACAATCAAGCCCTCGCCCAAGCCGAACTCGACCAGTTCATCGCTGACCAAGCCCAAGCTGTTGCTCCCGAACCCCTCACAATAGTCGAAATCTCCTTTTCTGATCACGAATATTACGCTGGTAATCAACTGGTAGCCAGCATCAGCTATGACGATAATCTAACCCAGCCTTGGGTAGTGATGATAAACGACAAAGAAGTATTCCGTGCCAACACTCTAATGCGTTGCGATCGCTTCATCTGCACTCACTACAAAGATGGATCATTACCTGTGCAGGAAAAAGAAGTAACTCCATGCACGACTGAAAACCAAATCATGGCGCATATCTTCAACGAGTGCCAGAACTACAACAATTCGCAATTCGCAAGTCGCAATTCGCAATTCGCAGTTCGCAGTTTAGAGAATTGCGAATTGCGAACTGACAATTGCGAATTGTTGCAGCACCCCGCACCCTGCTCCTTGTCCTCTTCTACCAGTGGTAACGAAGTCATGGCGCAGATTTTCAACGAATGCGAGAAGTACGGCTTTGAAATCCTCGACGATGGGATTTATCAAAACAACATGAGACTGGGTGAAGTGGGATGCACTGACGGCGGCTGGTGGGTGATTCAGGTTTCTTCAGGTGATCAGCAGAAGGTAGCGTGTGACTCGGTGGAGTCGGCAGTGCAATCGGTATCTGTGGCCGAAGTATCGTCGGTATCTTGCGACGAACTCTTGGATAAGGCATTTGACGAACTTAGTGCAAGCGAATGGTGCAGGCTGCTGGAGTATCAGACAGTATTTGCCAACAGTCAATTAGTAGCGGCGTAGGAAAAAAGTGGGCTTTTATGCCCACTTCCTCTAATCCAATAAATTTCCAATGACTTACCAGTTCCAAATATAACTATCACTTTTGGGAAAGACCTCAGTAAGTTCTTTTCAAATTCCACCAAATCACTGCTGAAATTGACTTTTATCAACAGCAAATAAGCATTCTCAACCGACAGTTAACCGTCTTAACCGGAGGTTTCACAAATGCCTAAAACGATTGATAACACCTTTGACCGTAGAGCGAACCATTTGCTGCGTTCAATTCGGCTTTGCGGTGGTTGTATTCCACTGCATCGTCTGCAATTCCAATTCTCTGATTCAGTAATTCAAACTCTGCTGGATAAAGAACTGGTGCAAGTACAGAACACGGGACGCGGTTTTTTGTTGGAAATTGCCGAGGATTTTAACTCTTAATCGAAGAGGAAGCAATTGTGAAACTTTACGCTAAGACCATTGCACAGACTTTACCTGATTGGGCAACCATCGTTACAAAGAGTGCAGATTTGATTGAGATTGAAATCAATGATGAACACCCAAATTTTCAATCTCTGCTTGAGGAGTTAGAGACGGAGATTGAGCCAGGGACTTTTGGTGTTAAGGCAGAGGATTTATGTTCAAGGCTCGGCATTGAAATGTCTAATCCGCATCTCCACCAGTTAGTTGAACAAGCCCAAAACCTGATATCCCTTATTGCTTGGCACTCAGACTACAAACAAATGTTGGACGAGGGATATCAGCCAGATTTAAACATTGCCGATGCTAGCACTGCACTCACCTATCTGCAATGGGAGTTAGAGCGGAATCGAGAACCTTCTAATTAGTACAAAAGCGTTCACCTAAAGGAATGCCATTACTTTAGATGAACGCACGGAAGTTTTTCTCCCGCTACAGAATTCCCATTATTGCACACGAAACACTAATCAATGAAACTTTAATCGAGGTGAACATGGTTACTGAAATCAAACTAGGTTTATGCAACCCTCCTGAACCCATCTATTTGTATGTCAACCAGGGGGAAGTAGACGGGGAATCATTCGTTTGGTACAAGTTTAATATCAGCCAAGAGAAGAAAATTCCTGTTACTCAAAGAGCATTAACTGGATATTTGTCTGAACTCCGATTGACTACTAAAGAATTCAAAGGCAAAGACAATCTAAAGCTCAATATTGTTGTCAGTGCTGATGAACTTTATGTTGTCAGAACTGGTATTGAAACCAACTTTGCTAAAAGCTTTCTTCTAGCTGCGTCATTAGTTCAGGATTTTTCTAAGCCACTGATTATTGTTACTACTGCTGGTGACGAGAATACAGTTTTCTGCAATCTTTACGATGCCGTGACTAAAAGCAGGATTGAAAGAGAATGGAACAAAAATGCTGATTGGACAACAATCATTCGTGATATCCAATCCTTATTGGGTAAAACTTCAAGCTCCATTCCAGAACCCCCACTGACTCCACCAAAACTTAGTGTAGTTCCTCAACCAGTACCGACTCAGGATTTGCGAGTTAAAAATATTCGCACCTTGCTTGATTATCCCCTTGATTTAGTTAAAGAGTGGTTGCAATTCCAGGATGTTGACCGCCCAAGTTTACTTGATATTAGCCAGATTAATGAACTAATCAAAACCATGTGTTTAGCTTGGGCAGCAGGTAAGTGTAAATATCCCAATCATGCTGAGTCTTCGTATCAAAATCTTGTTGTTGATGCTATTGCTAGCGGTGCAGATGAGTTAACAGCAATCAGCGCATGGATGCAACAGGTGCAAACTGCAAAAGCTGGAGCAGTGTAAATCAGAAGCCAGAATCATTCTGAATCCTGGCTTCTGAATCCTCAGTTAATCAAACAGGAATTAACCATGAGAGTCATCGTTACAGTAGTTGAAAAAATCACAAGTGAAGCGCACATCGATATCCCTGATGGGCTGAATAAATCCACAATTAGGCAGCACATAGTAGACCGCTACAACACTGGGGAGATGCAGACTGAGATGAACATTTTTCAAGTTGATTTTGAATCTATCAGCCCTCGGATTGTTCAAGAACAGTCTGATGCTAAATCTGCATAAATATGGGAGGTAATCAAATGCATACAAAATGGACTGATGAAGAACTCGCAATCATTGAAGCTAAGGCTGAACTTTATAACCCTAAGCAAATAGCCTCAATCTTAAAAAGACATGGGTATTTTCGCACTCCAATTGCGATTGCTACTAAGCTTTGGGCTTTGGGTTATTCTACAAGCCCTTTCCTCGATAACTATAGTAGTGCTGAAATTGCCCGTGTTCTGTGTGTGCATTCCACTACCGTTTCTGGATGGGTGCGCCGTGGTTGGTTGAAAACTAGTCGCCGTTCTTCTAAGCGTTATCAAGTTCGGAGATGGCATCTTAAAAGCTTTTTTGACAATCCCCCACAACATCTAAAAAAGCGTATTGCCTCTATTGACTCCGAAGCCATTAATTACTTATTAGGGAGAAAAGCATGATTGACCACATTAACGCACTTCAAACGAGTTGGTATCTTTCTCCACCTTGGCATGGAACAATTCCACCCGTTGAGGTGAATTTACTAGAGAGAGTATATCTACGAACCACGAGAACATTTGGCTATTGTTGCGGTATGCAGTGGAAGCATGAGTGCTGGATTTATTCAATTGATTACCGTGATGAAATACTCCACGCTACACAAAACCAAATCATTGGGACTGGAGAGTTAGAAGCCATCAAAGTGCAAAAACCTGCTTTTGTTCTAGGTGAAAGAGTGATCCTCTGTTCTCACGATAAGGGAACAAAACAACGGTTGATTCTGGGGATTGCGTTGGTGCATAATTCTTGGTTTTACCTTGTTGAATTGATGTCACCAACGTTAATTAAGACACCAACTATATCGAATCGTTTCTCACTGGTTAGTGAGAAAAGTTTGGTGCGGGTGAATGTTTAAAGTTTTGAGATTTAGTTAGGAGTCGAGCAATATGAGTTTACCTTTGAATCAAGGTGTTTTAGTCGAGTCTCCCTCATTAAGAACTTCTGCACTTTCTAACCTCGATGATTCTCGCGCAAAAGTTGTTCTCAGCAAAGCAAAGGCAATAGTGTTTGCTGTATGGAACGGTAGCGGCTGGGCAACTACTGCACAAATAGCGGAATATTTCTCAGTTACAGAGTCCGCAGTCAAAGAACTAACAAGAGTAAATCAATCGGAATTCCAAAGCCTTGAGACTAAAACCCTTACTGGGAAAGAATTACGTGATGCTCGACAGACACTCTGTCTACCATCGAGAACTTCCCAAGTTCGAGTTTTTTCGGCTTTGGGTGCGTTAAGGATCGCAATGATCTTGCAGCAATCTCAAGTAGCAGCGCAAGTTAGAACCATCATTTTAGATTTGGTTGCAGCTGTTCCAAGTATTACTACCCAAACTCCTGTACCTGCCCCTGCCCTGCCACCAGTTGAGCAGCGCCTACAAACTCTTGTAGAGGCCATGAAGACTTTAGCTGAACTTACAGGTGGCAGACTCAACCCATACATGGAGCAGTATTTTCAAGACTTCGCTGCCAATCTCCTAGCCCAACACAATCAACAAGTCCTTTCCGGTAGCAAAGAGAAATGGATGGGGGTGGTCAACTTTGCAGAGACGGAGTTAGGAAAAAAAGTCCCCTTGAGCGGTTCGCATTATCGCGGTCATCTCGGTACTTGGGTTCGCACCTTTTACCCGCAACTGGGAGAGCGTCAGGAAATGCGGCTGGTCAATGGCACTCAGCAGCCAGTTTACGTTTACGCCTGCCATGACCCAATGGTTGCAAATGGGCTAACCAAGGCAATTGAAGAGTTTTTCGCTCATCCAAACCCGACTGCTGCGCTAAGAACTGCGGGGGCTTTTGCTACCAAGAAGCCACGAGTGTTGGTCAAAAGTTAAAAGCGAACGCCGGGAAAATGAGCATTCGCTTGACTATATCAACCTAGTAGAAGGTTAGTTGCTTGTTATAAGCATACTATTTTTCGCTTACACAACTCAAAAAACTTTGAGAACAAGATTATGCAACAACTCACACTTTTCTCTGAATCAGTCCCAGTTTTACCAATCACCTACTACCCCGATTTCTTAAGCCAGGAACTTGCCAATCAACTCTACCAACACTGTCTACAACTGGAGTGGCAGCAGAACCAAATCAGAATCATGGGTAAAACAATGTCTGTTCCCCGCCTCGAATGTATTTACGGTGATAAAGGCTGTGATTACCTCTACTCGAATAGCGTGTTTTTGAAACCCCTGACTTGGACAGACAATCTGGCTAACTTGCGGGACAGAATCACTGCGCTAACTGGCTACAAGTTCCGCATTGTCATTGGAAATCAATACCGCAGTGGCCAGGATTCGATTGGTTGGCACGCTGACAATGAACCATCGATGGGATATGAGCCAGCAATTGCATCAGTGAGTCTGGGATCATGTCGCAAATTCCAAATCAAACCGAGAAATGGCAAAGCAACGGATTTCTGGCTGGAACACGGCAGTTTGCTTGTGATGCACCCTGGTTGCCAATCAACACATCTGCATCAGGTTCCGAAGACAAACAAAGTTGTTAGTACCCGTATCAATCTCACATTTCGACCACACACAGGAGGCGGGAGATAACGCTGTAGCTGGCTGCTGAGGATTTCATAGCCAGCACAAACTCTCACAAAAATTTGAACCGGCGGTACAGGGTAAGTGCCGCTTCATTTCCATGCGTCAAAAAACAGAGGGAATATGCGTATAATCGAATCTGATTCTCAAGCTAAACATCAACAAGAATGGCGGGGCAGTTGCGTTGACGAAGAACTCATTGCCCTGAATGTGCGATCGCTCTACGGGACTTTACCCTACGAATATCTGCTCTACAGTCCCAAAATCTCCCGTCGCAACGATGGACGGCTCAGAGACAGAGACTTGAAAAAATACCAGCACATTGAACTCGGCGGCTGGTGGTGCAGTGGCGTTGACCCCCTCAACGAATACGCACTAATGATGTGGGGCTGTTTCAAACCCGACCATCCCCGACGTGATCGCCAGAAGATCCACAAGTTTATCAAGTACGAGCATCCGTACAGAGAAGAGACACGCGCCTTCTTCCTCTTAGTCCCGAATCGCATTTGGATGAAAGTCTCCCTACGTTGCGGTATTCCCATTACAGAATTTGACTTACAACATCCTGGCGGCTTCTGGCATTGGGTTTGGCAACACAATGTGCCAGTCACAATTGTCGAAGGTGTCAAAAAAGCAGGGGCATTATTGACTGCTGGTTATGCTGCGATGGCGTACCCGCCCGCCGCAGGCATCGCAATTCCGGGAGTAAACGCTGGATACCGCACACCTACTGATGAGTACGGTACTGCTATTGGTAAACCATCCCTGATTCCCGACTTGAAGCATTTTGCAACAGAAGGCAGACAGGTTAACATCTGCTTTGACCAGGACAACAAACCTGAAACAGTCCAACGGGTAAGAACCGCCATCAGTCGCATGGGACGGCTGCTGGTAAATGAGGGCTGTTCGCTGCGAGTGATTGATTTACCGTTAGGGGCAGAGAAAGGGGTCGATGATTTTATTGTTGCCAAAGGACAGCCAGCATTTGACGCACTCTACAATACGGCTGTTGCATTGGAGTTGTGGGAGATTAAGCTGTTTACTCTGTTAACTTATCCCCCAGCGATCGCTCTCAACCAAAGATTCTTGGGCCAGCTTCTCGTCCCCGAAGGTGAAAAGCTTATCATTCTCAAGGCTCCCAAAGGCACTGGTAAAACCGAATGGCTGGCAACGGAGGTTGCCAAAGCCCACGACCAAGAGAGACGGGTATTAATCATAACCCACCGTATTCAACTTGGTGAGGCATTATGCGATCGCTTTGGAGTGAATTATGTCACAGAAGTTCGCACGAATGAAACAGGTGCATTATTAGGATACGGGGTGTGTGTTGATTCGCTGCATCAAGAAAGTCAGGCGCGATTCAATCCGAACGACTGGGCGAATGATGTGATTATTATCAGCAATTCTCATTTTGAAAACAAAAGAATATAAAATCCTCTTGTTTACCTAGAAAACTTCTGTCTAATTATGATTTATTTGAAAGATGATCATGATAATTAGCTGAAGAGAGATAATTTTTAA
>JAHHHS010000103.1 GCA_019359215.1 Nostoc indistinguendum CM1-VF10
AAAAACACTCTGCTATTCTAAATCAGTGGATATGCTTAAACATTCAATTCGATTGTTACTTCATTATTTGAAATATAAAAAAATACCCGTGTTTGCCTGATTCATCCCGCATTTATGCAACGCCTAAAGAACTTTACCAACTGCCGGGAGTCAAAGAGACTTGCAATCTCGACCACATCAAACGGCATTATTACAGAAGCCATCCCCGAGTTAACCCAACTCGCATCGTCCCAAAAGGCCCACTGATTGATTTTGATGCACCCCACAACCGGGATAAAATGCTTGATTAATACTGCTGACCTTTAACTGTTTTGTTCGCTTGTTGTATCATCGCTTCATGAGTATTATAAGTAACCTGAGTTCGGATAAGCTGAAACCCTCATAACCCCGTTGCTTGATTCTGAGATATGTCTACGTGTTTGCGTTGTTTCAGTCAACTAACGCTGAATAAATCTTCTTAACCTGAACTGATGTTAATTAATTTTCTTCCAAATTTCTACGGTTATAACAGAAGCCGACATTAGGATACACTGGCTTTTAAATAGACCGGAAGTTCAGCAGCGACTTTGTTTGTTACTGGTGCTGACTTCCTGCCTAGTATCCTATCGCTTTTTACTGTATGAAACTTACTCCAGCCTACGGTAAGTCTCCCTGAAAAAAGTTTCTTAACATCTACAACAACTCCCACTGTTTTGAGGTTATAGCCTTAGAATATTTACAAGCTTTACTTACGAATTAGCTCTCTCTAGAGAAAGTACCGTTTTTACTGTCTAAGCTGACATTCTGCCTGTTTCTATTGGGATTTGTGTAGCTTAACAAATTAGCGGATTCATTAATATTAAGCCTGTTTTACTATTTAGTTTCTTACTTTGACCTAATTAGACAACTAGAGTGTTCATTTCACTTTGTTCAATAGCTTTTAGCCCTTATCGCTCCCATGCTGACTCATCACCGCAAGCCCGTGTGCTTATCACTTATTTCCACTGACCTACCAATTTGGTCTGTTGTGGAAACTGCTGCGACATTGTATCAAAAAGATACTGATAGATTCCATTTGCTGCTGACTGCACCGCCCCTAATTAGCTGTGAAGTAGGGAGTCTTGTAAGTCCAGAGGAAACACTTCCCCAAAGTAAGAGCAAAACTCACGCCCCTAACAGTCCCAGAATTTTGTGGCTGGAGATTTCCCCTTATCGGGTTATCATGACTATGCAAGGTAATGCTCAAGTGAGTTACCGTCACTTTTGGGAACAGGGCGTTTATGGCATTAGTCGCTATTGGTTGCCAACTGAGTCATTGCAACCTAACAATCCTATTCGTTTACGAAATTTTACTAGTAGCCTAACTCTCAACGGACATCCTTTACCAGAACATTTGCGTCTGGAATATGAATTGTGGGCAGAAAAAGTCCAACTAGGATGCTACATACTTAATTTGGAAATTAAACACTGATATTTATGGGGAGTAGGGAGTAATACCCCATACTTCTCTACCAGAGGCTGCGCCCGAAGCGTAGCTATGCCGCAGGCTTTACGACTACGCCCAGTACAAGTGCCCCATGCCCAATCCCCAATCGGTTTCAACCAAAATAACTGGGTTGGTTTCCAGGTTTCCATTTAATATTGCAACCAACACTGGGCTTTTGGTCGCTTGTAACAGGTTTGCCCGCCAGCACTGCTTCAATGGCTGCGCGTAAATCTGCGCCTGTTACGGGTTTACCATTACTGGGGCGGCTATCATCTAATTGTCCCCGATAAACAAGTTGGCGTTGATCATCAAATACAAAAAAATCTGGTGTGCAAGCTGCTGTGTAAGCTTTTGCCGTTTCCTGGGTCTCGTCGTAGCATAAGGTAAAATTAAACCCTTGTTCTGTTGCAAATGCTTGTAACGACTCTGGCGCATCATCTGGATAATTTTTTGCATCGTTAGCGCTAATGGCAACGATCGCTAAATCACTTGTAAAATAATCTTTTCCTAACTGCACTAATTCTTGTTGAATGTGCTTTACAAATGGGCAATGCCGACAAATAAACATTACCAACAACGCTTTTTTATCTGCGAAGGTGGAAAGTGAAGTTGCCTTTCCAGATACTACTTCCGGTAGATTGAAATCTGGTGCTTTTGTGCCTAATGGCAACATAGTTGAAGCAGTTAAAGCCATAGTTCACCCAATATTTTTACGCTGATAACGGCTTTTGCTATCAGTATATTTTTACTCTACCACTAAGTTTTCCATAAATTAAGAGACGGTAAATTTACCGTCTCTTATATTTGTTGAGAATTAAGTTATATAAATTAGTTTTTACAGACTTGCCAAAACACCAACGATACCGTGTCCTGTGAATACTTCTAATGCTATCAGAGAGACAAAACCAATCATTGCTAAACGACCATTGAGCATTTCTGCATAGGGAGTGAAGCCAGTGCGATCGCCTTGCTCGTCTATGTAAACCTTTGGCTCAATCGCAAAGTTGTTCAGTTTGCCTTGGTCGTCAATTATAGCAGTGTTTGTACGCATGGATTTTTCCCTGTCTTCTCTTTATGTAAATAACTGTAACAAAGTTATTAATTTTTGTAAAGTATCTTAATCTGCTCAAGTAGAAGTCCCAGCCAGGATATGATCATGGATCGAGTTCAAAGCTATGTATAACAAACAGGCTCCGCTCCTTCTGCGTAAGCAATCTCAGTCACTAATCCATTCCCCAAAAACTAATGCATCGATTTCGAGTAGAGGTTATTGCCAAAACGCCAAACCCGCAGCAGGTGATTTATGCCGCGATGCACCAAGACTATACCGATGGGTTCGTGTATGATGAGCGCGACTCTTGGCCCTCGGAATCACAAAGCGGCGAAGTTATTGTTAAGCGACTTTTAGCGGGTGAGAGGGGACACTATGGGCCTCTAGAGCATCCCCAGATTGTTTTCAACTGTGGCTACTTTCCCCACAGTGTGATGCAGCAGGCTCGTACTCATCGTGTAGGGGTATCATTTGATGTTCAGTCTTTTAGGTACACAGGCAACCAATTTATTGATGTAGTAGAAGGTAAAAAAGACATAGAAAATGTTTTTTACCTCCGTCCTGTTGGTTATTACACTGATAGACAAGGCAAAAAGTACCATTATTCACCAGAGCAACGAGCAGGAGATTTGCAGTGGTGTTTAGAAGCAGCTAAACGATATAAAGCTGATTTTGAGGGTGGAATGTCTGAAGAACATGCAAGAGGTAAAGTGCCTTTTGATTATCGCCAGCATTTTGTAGTTAGTTTCAATTTAAGGTCTTTCTTGCATTTTTGTGACTTGAGGAATAAGAAAGATGCTCAACTTGAAATTCAAAAGTTGTGTGAAATGATGTGGCCCCATTTTGAAGATTGGGCACCTGCGATCGCACAATGGTATGAAAAGCAGCGTCTAGGTAAGGCAAGATTAGCACCATAATCATATTTTGGCGAATTAAATTCATACTGAATTCTAACCGGAGGTGGAGCCTCTCCGGCTCCGCTTCTGAGTTCTGAATTCTTCTTATAAAAAATTAGTAAAATGCTTTCATGCGTCGAGATTCAATATTTTACAAACTGTTTCAACAGTCTCCCACTTTGCTGTTTGAACTAGTGGCAAATCCTCCAAGCAATGCAGATAGTTATCGTTTTGATTCAGTCGCCGTTAAAGAACCAAAATTTGAAATTGACGGAGTATTTCTACCACCTGAAAGTGATGGTGCTGGAGTTGTATATTTTTGCGAGGTGCAGTTCCAGAAAGATGAACAACTTTATGAGAGAGTATGGGCTGAATCTTCATTATATTTTTACCGCAACCGTGCCAGATTTAGCGACTGGCAAACAGTGATAATTTACCCATCGCGCAGTATCTAACAAAGCGATATTCATCCTCATCGCTCATTGCTAAACGGCGGACAAGTACATCGGGTGTATTTAGATTAATTAGGAGATATTCGTCAATTACCTATATGGGTGGCGCTGATGGTATTAACTACAGTGGATGAAGAACAAGCACCAGAAGAAGCAAGGTATTTGTTAACAAGAACCACTCAAGAAATGCTATCACCATCGAGTCGCGCCATAATTGAATTAATAACGACGATCATGGTGTACAGATTTGAACAATTAACTCAAGCGGAGGTAGAGTCTATGTTAGGAATCACGCTGAAGGAAACGCGAGTTTACCGAGAAATTAAGGAAGAAGGACGTGAGGAAGCAACAGCTAATCTTATTCTCCGGCAATTGACTAAGCGATTTGGGGACCTTTCTGAAGAAATACGCTCCTCAATTTCTGGTTTACCTTTGCCTGTTCTGGAAGATTTGGGTGAAGCATTGTTAGATTTTACTAGTTTGGCCGATTTACAGGTTTGGCTAGAAACGCGATGAAGGTTTAGACTATCTCATGTAGACTTTTTCAGGACGATGGATATTCAAAAAGTTCTGTGCGTTCGCCTAATTATTTCCTTTGAGCCAGATATTATGAGTGGTACTCCTGTGTTTGTTACGTCAGACAATAACTTACTATATCAGCAAAATTTTCTAGTTATTACACTTTAAATTTTAAGGAATGTCTGCAAGAGATATTTTCCATAATCTAGTTAGATTGGCTTTGCAAAAAGATGGCTGGACAATTACACACGATCCACTGTCTATTGACTTAGCAGATGGACAATTGCAAATTGATCTGGGTGCAGAACGGTTAATTGCTGCCCAAAAGCAAGACGAACGAATTGCTGTAGAAATCAAGAGTTTTGTTGCTCCTTCTGCGATTTATGAGTTTCATACAGCTTTGGGATAATGTTTAAATTATCGAGTAGCACTAAAACTGAAAGAACCAGAGCGAATTCTCTATTTAGCAGTTCCACTAGCAACTTATGAAGATTTTTTCTCACGGCAATTGCCACAACTGAGTATTCACGAATATCAATTGAAACTGCTAGTATTTGACCCGGAAAATGAGGTAATTGTACAATGGATAAACTAGCAAAGTATAGACAAATCATCCAGCAAGTTTTGACAAGTCATGCTCAGATTAAACCTGCCTATGGTGAAATCGAACGACAAACTATTTTTGATTTACAACATGATCATTATCAAGTTGTGAATACGGGTTGGGAAAATCGTCGTCGGGTTTATGGTTGTTTAATTCATCTAGATATTCGAGATCATAAGATTTGGATTCAGTATGATGGGACTGAGGTTGGCGTGGCTAATGAATTGGTGGAGTATGGTATTCCAAAGCAGGATATCGTGTTGGCTTATCAGCCTCCTTATATGCGAAAGCTGACAGAATTTGCAGTGGGATAAAGCAAGCGATCACACTCCAATTTATGGGTATAATTTAGAGTGATCGCACAGATAAACAGGAACTTAAATTGAGTTATTTAGGAATATTCAGTTATACCTTTGCTAATGTAACAATCTCTAGTTGATCCTGATATTTACCTTGACGCGCTTCGTAACTGATAGCGCATGGTTCACCTTCTAAAAATAGCAATTGCACTACACCTTCATTCGCGTAAATGCGACAGTCAGCGCTGGAAGAATTGGAAAACTCTAAAGTAAGATGACCTCGCCATGCAGCCTCAGCAGGTGTTAAATTTGCTATTATGCCACAACGTGCATAGGTAGATTTTCCAATACAAATTACAGTAATATTCTCAGGAACCTCCAGTTTTTCTAGAGCAACCCCAAGTCCATAACTATGAGCAGGTAAAATAAAGTAACTGCCATTCGTATCTGTGTGCAGTGCTGTTGGCTCCAGATTCTGGGGATTAAAGTTTTTGGGATCAACTACAGTTCCGGGAATGTGGCGAAAAATGCGGAACTCAGCCGGAGAAAGGCGTATATCATAGCCATAAGAAGACAAACCGTAGCTAATTACAGGTTGAATCGCTACAGACTCATCTTTTTGTACTTTTCGGATTAAACTTGGCTCAAAGGGTGAGATTAAACCCTTTTGAGCCATTTCAGTAATCCAGATATCGTTTTTAATCACAACTTCACAGCTAATTCAAACCGAATTACTAGGATATCCTGAATTGAGCATTTTATTTAAGGTCGATAACTGCGACGGATTTCTGTAATTTGATCTGCTACATCGAGAAGAGATTTTGGCATCTCTGGCCCTGTGAGAATGATATCGACGTGGGGAGGGCGTTTTGCCAGAAAGGCTAAAACTTCTGTTTCAGCAATTAAACCAAAGTTAATGGCTAAACTTAACTCATCTAAGACAACGAGAGAATACTTATTTTTACATACTACCTGTTGTGTATACTGCCACAGCTTTTGTAAGGCTTGATTTTCCGTATCGTCTAAATGTGGTGTATCAATACAACGAGGCAAATCACAGCGAATCCAATCTAAATTTTGTCCTAGTTGTATAGGTCGATCCTGTCCTTGACGAATACCTCCTTTGAGGAACTGCACTATTAATACTGGCGTTCCTTGACCAGCTATTCTCAGTGCTTGAGCCATAACGCTCGTAAAAAAGTTGCGATGGGAGCTAGTGAAAACTTGCACTAGTCCTTCAACTGGATATGGTAAGGTTAGAGTTGAATTTATACTTGGAGTTTCTAGCTGGGCAACCATAGGGTTAAGTTCAAAAAATTACAATAGATTAAAGGTTTGTACTGTCAGTAATTATTACAAATCTGCCTGTATAATCAATCTGTTTTTTAAAGATTTGATGAATTTGGCAAATTGCATTCTTAGTCAAACACTACGTTTGTGCTGAAGTCAAGAGTCATTTTCTTTTTTCTTTGAAAGCACTTGTAAAAATAAAAACACATGAGTTAGAGTTCCAATTATTTAAAAAAGCTGGGCATAACGGCTGAAAATCGCTAAATGTTAGAGTTGTCGGTTGTTTGGGCAAAACAGACTTAGCAGGTAGTGAATTTGACAAGATGAGGAGTTAATTTTTGTGAGATTGGTGATTCTGGGAGGTTCAGGATCGGGTAAAAGCACTCAAGCACAAAGGCTTTGCAGATACTTTGATATTCCTTTGATTTCTACAGGTGAGATTTTACGGGAAGCGATATTTGGCGATAAGCTCCTCCCGGAGTTCCAATGGTTGGAAGCCGATCCCCGGACTTCTCTTTCGGTTTACGCTAGCCTGAGTGAACTAGGTTACCATGCACAGCCATATGTGGAAACTGGGGAGTTGGTTCCGGATGAAATGATCATTGAATTAATCAGAATTCGCCTTAGACAACCAGATATTAATTGCGATTGGGTCTTAGAAGGCTATCCCCGTACTGCTTTCCAAGCTGAAGAATTAGATTTTTTATTGGATGATTTAGGGCAAAAGCTAGATTGGGCGATTTATTTACAAGTCCCGGAAGCAGTCATGGTTAGCCGATCCTTAGGGCGATCGCTACCAGATGACCAACCAGAAATTGTGCAACGCCGTGTAGAATTGTTCTACGATCGCACCATTCCCATCTTAGAATATTACGACCGTCGTCGCTGCCTATTAACCATCAACGGCGACCAGTCACCAGATATGGTGCAGCAAAATATTTTAACTCTGCTTTCAGTTCTTTAGATAAAGAAGCAGGGGGAGAAAATCAATTCAAAATTCAAAATTCAAAATTAAAGAACTTCTGCCTCCTCTTTGTCAATGCCCCATGCCCAATGCTCAATGTCTAAATTCCCCAAAAAGATGATTTGCAACACTAAGGTAACCTTAAAGGCAGTATTGTAAATCTTGAGGCAACTTCAATGGCTTGGCAGCGTCCAGATGGTCGGACTCCCTACGAACTACGTCCGATCAGCTTTTATCCCAGTTTCACCCGCTTTGCCCCCGGTTCTGTTCTCGCAAGATGCGGTGATACTCAAGTACTTTGTACCGTTAGCGTTAATAAGGGAGTTCCTAAGTTTCTCGAAGGAACTGGTAAAGGCTGGTTAACTGCTGAGTACCGAATGCTACCATCTGCTACCCAAAAACGGCAAGAAAGGGAATTATTGAAATTATCTGGAAGGACGCAAGAAATTCAACGTTTAATTGGCCGCAGTTTACGCGCAGCAGTGGATTTTGAGGCACTAGGAGAACGCACGCTAACTGTAGATGCCGATGTGTTGCAAGCAGACGCTGGAACCCGGACAACAGCCATTACAGGCTCATTTGTGGCTTTGGCTCATGCGATTTCTAAATTGTTGCAAGAGGGGGTGTTAGAGCGATCGCCTCTGTGTGGACAGGTAGCAGCAGTTTCCGTAGGATTACTGGAGGGAGAGCCATTTTTGGATCTAAATTATATCGAAGATGTGGCTGCAACAGTAGATTTTAACGTGGTGATGAATCAACAACTAGGAATCATTGAAGTCCAAGGAACAGCCGAAGAAGGCAGCTTTAGCCGAACTCAGTTGGATCAGCTGCTAGATGTCGCCCAAAAAGGAATTCAGGAATTGTTAATTGCCCAACGCGAAGCGATCGCTGACTGGGAAGCGCTGTTTATAATTAATTAGTTTTATTAATTTTTAATAAGAATTAATAAATGTATCCTTTGTGGCGTTAATCAACAAAGTATCAAGTAACTGGGTGTAAATAAAAATAATCTCAGAAGAGTTAGTAGTTAGTACAACTGACTACTGACAACTTACCGTTGAAAGTGATAATGAGCATCTACGTTTTTCCCGCCTACTTAATCTACGATGTTAAATGTTTCAAAAGTTAAAAAGGGGGATTGTAATAAGTTCGGTATGGTATTGCTGGAAGCCAGCAATATGATGATGAAGTCATGAACAAAACTGTTGAAGTTCTACCGGATCAGCCAGCGCTGGTTGCACGAGCGCTAGAATTAATCTTGTCTAAGTTAGAAACTGCCATTGAGGAGCGGGGGCAGTTTACTATTGCCTTATCGGGCGGCAGTACACCTAAACCGTTATACGAAGCTATCGCTACTCAAAAACTGCCTTGGGAAAAAATTCATATATTTTGGGGCGATGAGCGTTACGTACCACCAGATCACCCTGATAGCAATGAACTGATGACGCGTCGGGCATGGCTAGATCGTATTGACATCCCAGCAGCTAACATTCACCCCGTACCTACCTTGGAAGCCAATCCAGAACTGGCTGCTGCTAAGTATGAACAACATCTCAAAGAATTTTTCAATTCTTCTGGGGTCGAGCTTCCCTCATTGGATGTAGTATTACTAGGAATGGGTGATGATGCACATACCGCATCTTTGTTTCCCCACACAGAGGCTCTCAAAGTACGCGATCGCCTAGTTACCGTGGGTAACAAAGACGGAAATCCCCGGATAAGTTTCACATATCCCTTCATCAACTCTGGTCGCAGTGTAATTTTTCTAGTTGCTGGTGCTAATAAACGACCAGCTTTGGCGCAAGTCTTTGCACCTGTAGCCGATGATTTCACTTACCCATCCCGCTTAATTCGGCCCCAAGGAGAACTTCGGTGGTTGCTAGATGCGGCAGCAGGTCTGGAACTTCAACATTAATGAGGAATTGGGCATTGGGAATTGGGCATTGGGCATGGCTCAATAGCTCCCTGCTCCCTCTGCCTCCCCTGCCCGCTGCCCCTCCCACGAGTGTCCAATTCATCCTTCCATCAGCAGTAATTGCTAGAATCTAAAGTTAGGGCCGCCTTCTGCTTGCCAGTCCTACCTAATATTTATGATGATCTTGAACAAAGGCTAAATATCGATGATCGTCTGCCCTAATTGCAATCATCCCAACCCTGACGGCGCTGTCCAGTGTGAAGCTTGCTATACACCGTTACCCGCGACTACTAATTGTCCCAGTTGTGGGGCAACTGTGCAGGCAGATGCTGCATTCTGCGGTCAGTGTGGCTATAACCTTCACTCAGCAGGAGTTCCACACGTTCATACTGCGGTAGCTACAACAGTTACTCCCGATGTTCCTGTGGAAGTACCGCCGTTAGTACCACCCGATCCCCTATTAGAACTTTTACAACCAGATGCTTTGGGAATGAGCAGTTCTACTAACTCCCATCCTCCCATATCATCTTTACCAGCAACAGAGGTGGCAGCTCCCCCAGAACCAGCGCCACAGGTATCTGTTACAGAAATCAGCCCCGCAGAACCCGTAGCTCAACCCGTAGTCTCTGTACAAAGTATTCCTACTCCACCACCGTTGCAACCAGCGCCAGCCTCTGAAGCCAAAGTAGCCCCACCAGCAGCACCAGCACCAACTGGAACGGTTGCCAGAACGCAATTGCAGCAGGTTATAGCGCGGTTAATCCACGTTCAAACTGATCGGCTAATTGAATTGCCGCAAAATCTTTCTGTGATTCATATCGGCAAGCCTAATGACAGAATTCCCCCAGATATAGACGTTTCGGGATTTCCCAATTCAGAAGTTGTTTCGCGGATTCATGCAGATATTCGCGTTGAGGGAGACGCTCACTATGTAGAAGATGTGGGAAGCTCTAATGGCACTTACATTAATAACTTGCCCCTTTTACCAGGGAATCGTCATCGATTGCGACCAGGCGATCGCATTAGCTTGGGTAAAGGAGACTTAATGACATTCCTTTTTCAACTTGCTTAACTGATTCTCAATCAATTGTGACATCAGTCTAGGCATCTTTTGCCCATCCTCCGGCATCCCTTTTGGAGGAAAAATAAATGAACCGCATCAAACAAGCGACGGATAACTATGTTGTTCTTGATAAGCCCATAGTTGACAGCCGTCGCTTCAAGGTGCAAATTGCTGCATTATTGAGCAATTTAAAGATTAAAAAATAAATAAATTCAAGCGCAGCAAGTATTTTAACTCTTGACTATATCTAATTTAAATGCCTATCAGTTTAAGTACACTAGGATAGAGAAAATACACTATCAATTTAAGATTTTGAATTTTCCAGAAAATCTAAAATAGAGCAACCTATGAGGGAACCAAGTAGAAATTTTGAACCCTTGCTTACCAAAGAAGCTCCGTCAGTTGTTGAACGCATGGGGTTAACCTGGCTAATTGCAGGAGCGATCGCAACTGCTTTACTGTGGCAATTACCAGCAGGTGATTATATCTTATATCCATTTACAATTCTGGCAACCTGGTTTCATGAAATGGGCCATGGCTTAATGGCGCTCCTATTAGGGGGACAGTTTCAGAAATTACAGATTTTTAGCAATGGTTCCGGTGTTGCAACCTATGGCATCCGGTCATCATTGGGGCCAATTGGCCCGGCAATGGTTGCAGCAGCAGGCCCAATGGGGCCGCCTCTTGCCGGTGCAGGTTTGATTCTGGCTTCTCGCAGTTTTACAGCAGCAACCCTCTGTTTAAAAATATTAGGGAGTTTTTTGCTATTTTCCACATTAATTTGGGTACGCTCCGCGTTTGGATTGGTGGCAATTCCCTTGCTGGGTTTAATAATCTTGGGTATCGCTCTGAGAGCACCCCGTTGGGCACAGGGGTTTGCTATTCAATTTCTGGGTGTACAAGCTTGTGTGAGTACGTTCCATCAACTGGATTATTTATTTAGTAGTTCTGCTGGCTCTCTTGGACTATCTGATACAGCCCAAATGCAGCGGTATTTGCTTTTACCTTACTGGTTTTGGGGTGGATTAATGGCGATCGCATCTTTGGTGATTTTAGTCCAAAGTCTCCGCGTTGCCTATCGTTCATAATGATTGAAACTCTCACCGCTAAAACTGCTGCACAATCATTGTGACGAAAATTTTCAGACGCTAATTACTGAGGAAATGGAGAATTTGCCTGATGATGAGTGATTTTAGTTCAAACTAATTGCGATCGCCAACCATTACCTAAGCTGACACTTGAGGGCGAATTTCATTGGCGCAAGGTCCACCATGTTCAACATCAGCAATATTAGCAAAAGTTGTTTCTGCAATATTGTGGAGAGCTTCTGCTGTAAAAAAGGCTTGATGTCCAGTAATGAGTACATTTGGGAACGTTGTCAGACGCTGGAAAATATCATCTTGAATAATTTCACCAGACAAATCCTCAAAGAACAATTCCGATTCTTGTTCGTAGACATCCACACCAAGATAACCGATCTTGCCAGACTTCAATCCCTCAATCACTGCTTGGGTATCAATCAGCGCTCCTCGGCTAGTATTAATTAGCATCACGCCTGACTTAATCTGTTCTATAGCCTTAGCGTTAATCAAGTGATGCGTTTCGGGAGTCAGGGGGCAATGTAGAGAGATAATATCCGAGTTGGCAAATAGCTCAGGCAATTCTACATACTTTCCACCTAGCGCCTCCAATTGTGGATTTCGATAAACATCATAGGCGAGTAGGTTACAGCCAAACCCCTTCATAATCTGTCCTAAAATCAGACCGATTTTGCCGGTGCCGACAATGCCTATTGTGCGCTCATGCAAATTAAATCCCAACAGTCCATCTAGAGAAAAATTGCCTTCTCGAACACGGTTATAGGCACGATGAATTTTGCGATTCAGACTTAACATCAATCCCACAGCATGTTCTGCTACCCCATAGGGTGAATAGGCGGGAACACGCACAACGGTAATTCCTAAATCCGCTGCGGCTTGTAAGTCTACATTGTTAAACCCTGCACAGCGCAGGACAACCAGTCGAGTTCCCCGTGAGGCGAGAAGCTCTAAAGTTGGCGCGTCAACTTGGTCATGCACAAATACGCAAACCGCCGGAAATCCGGCGGCGAGGATAGCGGTATCCCGATTTAAACGGGGTTCAAAAAATACTAGCTCGTGTTGAGTGGGAGAATTTGCAGCTGACAAAAACTTCCGATCATAGGCTTTTGTACTGAAGACTGCTACTTTCATGCAAAACCTCAAGCTGTATACTGCATAATGTTCGACTACATAATACCTTGGCAGTTACAGAAGCGATGTCTACGACGAGCGTAGCTGGGCGTTGGCGTTTCCGAAGCATTGTGCTATGCAGATAAAGCAATAATGTTATAGTAGTATAGGGAATATGGTAAAATTTCCCTTGCTTCACGGCATTTGAATATTCAAATGTGTGAATAAATAGCTGGAGAGGTGTCCGAGCGGTTCATGGTGACGCACTCGAAATGCGTTTTGGGGAAACCCAACGGGGGTTCGAATCCCCCCCTCTCCGTTAAAAATGATTACTGAAGAACTAAATAAGCCGATGGTGTTCGGCTTCATAGATTTTACTTATGATTATTTGCAAGTAAGGGCGCATAGGTATGCGCCCCTAACTATATAAAGGATGTTGTGTGAAACTGTATTATATTGGCGTATTTACTTAGTCAAATATTGTAAAATTTGCATTAAAATATACACTATCAGCACAGATTTATGGGATAAACTAATGCCATCACGTGAGGAGTGAACGATGGCAAACCGCAGCATGGGGAAAGCGCTCTCATTTAGTTTTATCAGCGTCTGTTTATATCTAGGCATTAGTATAGGAGTCGTTATCAGGCTTGGGCAATCACAGCGATTAAACGCTGCTACTACACCTATTGAGCCTGTGCAATTTCCATTAGCTATCCCTGAACTTACGCCATCAACAACAGAAGAACAAACTTTTCTAGATACTATTACTATCAAAGCCGTTGGAGATATTATTCCTGGTACTAATTTTCCTAACCATAGATTACCCCGATTTCGAGATGAATTATTACCAAAGTCAGTGAGAACTCACTTGCAAGGATCTGATATCTTGTTTGGTAACTTTGAAAGTAGCTTAACTAATTATCCCTACACTGCCAAAGATATTAGTCGAGGACAAGTCTTTGCCTTTCGCTCCCCACCTGGATATGCTCGGCTATTTGCTGAAGCTGGTTTTAATGTATTTAATATGGCTAATAACCATGCAATGGACTTTGGCCCGGTAGGGTTCAAAGATACAAAGAAAAATCTTGAGGCTGTGGGCATTGCAACATTAGGTCATAAAAATCAAATTCTTTATCTGGAAGCTAACAATATCCCTGTGGCAATGATCGGGTTTTCTCCTTATGAAATGTATAATTCCATTCATAATTTAGGAACAGCCCAAGCACTCGTAGCAGAAGCTAAAAATAAGGCCAACATTGTAGTAGTATCGATGCACGCTGGAGCCGAAGGAACAGGGGCGCTACACGTTAAGAATCAGACAGAGTTTTTTTATGGAGAAAATCGAGGTAATTCGATCAAGTTCGCTCGAAACATGATTGATGCGGGAGCAGATTTAGTACTAGGACATGGGCCTCATGTTCCGAGAGCGATGGAAATTTATAAGGGAAAAATCATCGCCTATTCTTTAGGAAACTTTTTAGGATATCGAACTTTATCTACAAATGCCCAGACGGGTGACTCAATGATTTTAGAAGTTAAACTCAACTCGGTGGGAGATTTGGTATCAAGTAAAGTTATCCCCGTGCGGATGGATAAGCAGGGAATACCTCATATTGATCAGCGTTTTCGGACTGTGAAACTTATGCGTTATTTGAATGCTCAAGCTTTTCCCAAAAACCCAGTGAAGATTAATAAGAAGGGGGAAGTTGTCGTACAGAAGATGAAATAAGTAGTTTAAGTTTAGCTCTTGTATTGGTAAGAGGCGTTCAATTTTAGATTTTGAATTTTAGATTTTAAATTGAAGAAAAAATTTAAAATCTAGAATTGACTAATTATTGTGATCTTGTAGCTTTTCCTGAAATTTCTGATTATTCTGGGGTTGAATATCAGTCGGTGAATTTTGCTTTTCTAATGTTGGTACTACTACAGCAGAAGGATCTGACTGTTTAGATTCTATCGGTGGCGCTGCTGGTGGTATAACCACAGAATTTGACGGAATCACCGGTTGAGGGGAAGCAGAATTTTGATTAGAAGTGGGTGAGTTATTTTGTGGTAATGGTGCGGGAGAAGCATTACGAGATGAACGGATAGCCCGTAGTTTCTCCACTAACGAGGGTGTGGGAGAAACGCTAGGTGAAGGTGCGGATTGTTCGGAATCGCCACGTTGTGATTCTTGTGTAGCGCTGCTGGGAGTTTCTTGCGGGGAAGAACGACGATAACGCCGACGCTGCTTGGAATTAGGAACAGGTGCTGATTCGGTTCTTGAGGTGGTGTTAGTCTCTTCACCACTCTCTGAGTTAGGTACTTTCGCGGCTGGTTGTTGAGTTGGCTGTTCAAAAAGCGGCTTTGCAGTTGGCTGCGGTTGAAACTTGGGTAAGATGCTAGTAATGCCAAAACCCGCCGTAGCAGCAACCAGGGCTACACCTATACCAATGAATATTTTAGATGAACCCTGTTTTTTAGCCAGTACATTTTCTTTAGCGATACCTGAGTTGGGCTGCCCCAACCTAGATGGTTTATGAATGCCATTTTGGACAGTTTTTCCAATTAAAGTTGCTGCCTGTTGGGCAGATAAATTGACAGTTGGCACTGCATAAGTGGGTAAGGCTTGCGGTGTCATATTCACCTCATTTCCAGGTAGCAGTTGTAACCATTCAGCAACTGTCGCTGGCCGAAAACGAGACTCCACCGCCATACCGCGCATTATGGCCTGGTTTACAGAAGCACTCAAATGTGGTTGCAATTCGCGGGGGGAAGGCATTTGTTCGCGATCGCGCAACAATGCTGGCATAGGAACCTGTGCTGTCAAAAGTGAGTACAAGGTTGCTGCTAAACCATAAACATCGGTGGCGGGTGTGCGCGGCGCTTGCGTCAAATACTGCTCAATGGGAGAATAACCTTCAGAAACCATACCTGTGTGAGTCTGACTGACACTGCCATTAAATTCCCTGGCAATGCCAAAATCAATCAGTATTACTTCCTGGGTTCCTTGACGAAGAATAATATTATCTGGTTTGACATCTCGATGTAGCAAACCGTTATTATGCACTACCTGTAAGGCTGCCCCAATTTGCCGGATGTAATGAATTGCTGTAGCTTCAGGTAACGGTATCCCTGGTAATACAAATGCATCTCCCAAGGTTTCGCCACGAATATATTCCATCACCATATAAGGCAGTCCCGCTTCCACAAAAAAGTCACTAACTCGGACTATATTTGGATGGATACACGTAGCTAATCGTCTGGCTTCATCTTGGAATTGGCGCTCAAATTTCGCAAAATCAGGATGTTGTCGCAGCCGTTCATTGATGGTTTTCATCACCACCTCCTGGCCCAAGTAGTGATGGGTAGCTTTAAACGTGATACCAAAGCCACCCCGCCCTATTTCTTGAATTAGGGTATATTTTCCATCCTGCAAAATTGTGCCTGCTAACATAAAGAGTCCTGATTCCTGAGTGAGCAGATAAGTAGCGAGTTCTGAGTCTTGAGGGATTCCCTAAAAATTTTCCCATATATCATATATATAGATAGGGCAGGGTTTTTGCCTGTCTATCTTATGGGATGGGATGATTTAGTTGTTGGAACTCTCCAAGTGAGAAAGACCTCCCCATGATCACAAGAGTTTTATCTTTATAGGATAACGCGAGAGTCAATAAATTCTGGGGTAGGAAACAGACTCAATTTGTCTCCCAAGCTTGTGATGTTAGCGAGGAAGTACGGCTTAAGTAGCTACTTGTTACAAAGGCAAAGAGCAATTCAATGATTTGGCTTTAGAACACGAATTTAGTCATCTTTAAAATTGCTTCAGATAAAGCGATCGCACACCAAGTAAAGCAACTAATTGAGCGGGTACAATTAGAGCCAAAGGACGCACTGCTGAAATTGGTGGAGAAAATGTCATGTTTTTTCGGTTTTGCGAGAAATTCGGGTTAATACTCTGAATGCTTATTTTCTTAAAATCGCTGACCTATGCCTAGATGGACTTTGCTTTCTCCCTGGTCGTTAATGCCATAGTCAGCCCGAATTAAACCCAAGGGTGAATTTACTCGTACTCCAGCCCCATAACCAAAACCATAACCTGGTTTGTCTCGCACACCTGCTGGATCTCCCAATACAGTATCACCAGAACCTAAGTCTGAGGCAAAGTCGGCAAATAATACACCCCCTACTATTGGTAAGACGGGAAAGCGATATTCTGCGGAAGCTAACACATAACTGCGACCACTTCCCACATCTCCAGAATCGTAACCGCGTACTGAGTTAGAACCACCCAAGTTAAAGCTTTCGTAGGGCGGTAAATTGCCAAGGACAGTACCAGCTTGGACATTCACCGCAAAGACTTGTGGCTGTTTGGTGTTAAATAACTGCACTGGCAAATATTGGCTGTAATTGGCTTTAAGGCGATTGAGAGAAATATTTCCTTGACCAATGGGCACAGATTGTTCTGTACTCAGACTCACAACGGAACCTTGAGTTGGATTCAGGGGATTATCCCGTTGGTCTTTGGTGGCGGTGAAGGATACGGTAGTTAGGTCGTCAACGCCAGTTCCACTTGCAGATAAGGGATTGCCTTGAGCGTCAGTTGGACTAATATTACCTTGGCAATCGCGAATACTAGTTCGGGTATAGTTTAATCCTAATGAGGTCTTCCAGTCGTCAATTGGTCGCTGTAAGCTGACACTTGCGCCAACTTTACCTTCCCGCACTTTGTCGCCGTTAGCTAGCTTAATAGTCTCGTCAAAGGTTTCCGAAACTTGCTGATTACGAAAACCATTCACAGTGTACCCCAAGCGATCGGGGTTTGTTGTCCGATAGGGACTGATAAATTTAGTATTAAACTGCAAGTCTCGGCTACTTACACCAATATTCACACCTAAAGTATCATTAACACCACCAACATTCTGATCTTGATAGCTGATTGTGCCTACTAATCCTTGATCAGCATTGTAACTACCACCCAAGTTAACACCACGCGCCCCAGTTTCTTTGAGTTGGTAGACTAAATCAAGTTTTGTTGCATCTCCTTCTAAGGCAACATTCACAGTTTCAAATAAACCCGTCTGATATAGCTGTTGTATGTCTTGTTTAACTACATTTTCTTGGAAGATTTGACCAGGTTTTAGTTTTAGTTGCTGTTGCAGAAAATCTGGTTTGGTGCGTCCTCCCACGGGATTACCCTTGCTATCAACAGTTTTTCCCTCATCGGTGATAAAGCGAAATTTGATATTACTCACCAAGGCTTCAGCGACATTCACAGTGAGAATGCCTTGAGAACTGGGTTTAATTGATAGCACTCGTGCTAAGTTATAACCATTGTCGGCGTACCACTTGTTAATTTCTGCTACTGCTTGCTGGAGTCTAGCAGGACTGATGGTGGTTCCGATTTGAGATTGCAAACGTTGTTGGGCAACTTGGTAAGTGAGGACTTTAGCGCCAGATAGTTGCAGCGATCGCACAATAATCGGTTGCACTTGATAAACTACATTTAATCCAGCCTTTGTGCTAAAGCTATTCACACTGACATTGCTAAATAAACCTGTATCCGAAATTGCAGCTACATCTTTTTGTAGCTGACTTTGGCTAGTTTCTCCACCCGCCTGGGTTTTAATTACCTGGCGAATAATTTGTTGCAATTCTTGATTAGCTCCCACTACCTGTACATCTGTAGCTGTGACTACTAAATTGCTTCCAGTAGTAGGGGTTTTGGGAGATGGGGGAGATGAGGGAGCAGGGGAGGTGGGGGAAACAGGGAGGATGACTTGAGAATTTAACTGTTGTGCTGACTTTAAGACTACGCTGGAATTTTTGTTTGCACCTGTTTGCACGGCGACGGGATTTTGAGAAAATTGTTGTGCAACTATAGTTTCTGGGGAAGCAATCGTCTCTATCCGTGCGGGAGTGTCTTCAATTATTGGGACTACCAAGTTACCAGCTTTTGGAGTTAGAGTAACGGTTTTGGCAGTTGCAGCCGTTGCTTGCTGAGTGGCATTGGCAGCAGCTAAAGTAGCTAAAGTAAAAATTGCAGTAGCAGAAACTCGCATAATATTTAACCTAATTAACTGGGAGTTATATCAATTTTGGATTTTAGATTTTAGATTAAAAGATTTGACTAAAAGGCTGTTCCAAGAATTTGAAACAATACATTGTTTCCGAATTTGATTTTAGTTGTAGGAAAGTAAAGAAATAGCGATAATACTAACTTCCAGTTTCTTCGCCGATTTCCCTATTTATACCTCTTACCCAAACAGACAGTTAATTTTGATATTTTGTTTCTTATGAGTAATGTATCCCGTTTATCTCTAGCTTCTAATTCTCAAGCTGCAACTTCTCCTTTACGCTTACTTGTATTAAGTAATGGTCATGGAGAAGATGTCATTGCAGTTCGGATTTTGCAAGAACTCCAACAACAAGCAAACCCACCAGAGATTTTTGCTTTACCTCTGGTGGGTGAAGGACGTGCTTACCAACAGTTGGATATCCCCCTGATCGGTTCAGTTCGCACTATGCCTTCTGGCGGTTTTGTTTATATGGATGGCCGCCAATTGGCGCGGGATGTACGCGGTGGTTTATTGCAACTTACCCTCAGCCAGATTAAAGCTATCCGTCGTTGGGTGAGTTCTCAAAAAAGGTTAGGTCAGAAAAGAGCGATTTTAGCAGTGGGAGATATTCTCCCCCTGTTGTTTGCAACTTTTAGCGGCGCTAATTATGCTTTTGTGGGTACGGCAAAATCTGAATATTATGTGCGTGATGAAGCTGGATTATTACCACAGAAATCTAAAGATGTGCGTTGGGAAAACTTTTCCGGTTCAGTTTTCCATCCTTGGGAACGTTGGTTGATGAGTCGTCGCCGTTGTAAGGCGGTGTTTCTTAGAGATGCGCTGACGACGGAAATATTAAAGCAATGGCCAATTCCAGCTTTTAATTTGGGTAATCCGATGATGGATGGTCTGCAACCAACTTTTTCACGCCAACAATTCTATAGTCAGAATAGTCAACAGCAAGAGATGGTTCGCCCTTTTATGGTGACTCTTCTTCCTGGTTCCCGTCCGCCAGAGGCATATACTAACTGGGAAACAATTATGATTGCCGTATCTGCGTTAATGGCAAGTTTTCAGGAGCGAGATTCGCTGTTTTACACTTCTGGCACAGTTGTGTTTTTAGGTGCGATCGCTCCGGGTTTAGACTCTAATATTTTATCCCAAAGTGTGCAATCTCAAGGCTGGCGCACTGAATTAGGATGTCCTATCCAAATTGCTGATCCAAATGTTTTGACATTTAAACAAAGAAATGCATATCTACTGCTGACACAAAAAGCTTATAATGATTGCTTGCATTTGGGAGATTTAGCGATCGCAATGGCAGGTACAGCCACAGAACAGTTTATCGGTTTAGGAAAACCTGCGATCGCGATTCCGGGTAATGGGCCGCAATATAACCCTGGCTTTGCTGAAGCTCAAAGTCGTCTTTTAGGTTCATCTTTGATTTTAGTCAAACAGCCAGCAGAAGTTGCCAAAATCGTACAGTCCCTATTCAAAGATCCTGACATTTTGCAAATTATTGCTGAAAATGGTATGCGACGTATGGGAAAATCCGGAGCAGCACTACGCATTGCAGAATCTTTACAGGAACGATTTTGATTGGGTATTGCAAATTGGGCATTGGGTATTGGGCATTGGTCAACAATCAATAGTACTTCTTTCCCTTGCTCCTCCTGCTCTCCTTGCTCCCCCTGCTCCCCCTGCTTCCCCTGCTCCCTCATCCCCAATCTCTTATGCTACTAACCCCGAACGTAAGGCCCTCACAGCAGCTTGGGTACGGTCATCAGCACATAATTTATTTAAAATATTACGAACATGGGTCTTCACAGTACCAACTGTAATGTAGAGTTTCTCAGCAATTTGCCCATTGCTACACCCAGCTACAATCAATTCCAGAATTTCCAGCTCCCGTTGAGTCAGGGGGTATGTTTCCAAAACCTGCTCGTATTCTGACGCTAATGCCTCAATTTTTACAGTCTTCGGCGTTTTCTCAGAACTTTGGCTGTCTCCAGGAATACCTTGGCGCATCTTCTGCAATACCACGTTGGCAATTGCCGGATCAATCCAAGAATTACCGCCGTGAGTTGCTTGGATAGCGTCAGTTAATTTACTGATGCTTGTTTCTTTCATGTAATAAGAATCAGCACCTGCGGCGAAAGCTGCAAGTACAGCATCCTCCGTGTGATCCATTGTCAGGATCAAAATCTTGGTTGTCGTCTGTCCAGTTTCAGCTTGGTGGCGTTTGAATTTACGCGTGAGTTCAATGCCATCCATGTCAGGCAAACCAATATCCACAACAGCTACATCTGGCTTTGCCGTTTCTAAAAGTTTTAGCCCTTGAGTCGCATTTGCCGCTTCGCCAACTACTTTCAATGCACTGTGAGCCTGTAACGCTGCTCGTAGCCCCATTCGCGTTAAGTCATGATCTTCAATTAAAATAATGCTAATTTCACTCATCGCTACACTCGCTCTTATGCTGTTTGCATCTTTCAATGTATTACTTTTTCTTAGCGCTATCGTTTTATTTTCCCAAACCAAAGATAGATGATATTTCAACCAGTCTGCATCCACCGATAGAAATAACAAGTATCCTATCTTTTCACATTTAGATAGAGGACATATCTAGCTGGAGATATATGGATACTTAGACAAAAGGTATGAAATATTAAGACTGATACAAAATTGCTCCTCCTTAGCTCAAAATTCAGCTTTCAGTTGCCGCCATATTCCATTAGGAAATTACTATTAGCTTGCACAAAGCTTACAAAAATGGACAAATTACAAAAGGTAAAAATTGCCTTACGAGAAAGTGAACGATGGTTTCGAGCGATTTTTAAGCAAACGTTTGGATTTATCGAATTGATACAGATGATGGATATTCTTATAGAAGGGAATCAGACAGCTTTAAAATTTAGTGGAATTACTAGCAGTAAAGTAACTTATTGTCCTTTGTGGGAAACTTGTTGGTCTGACTTTTCAGGGGATGTGGAAGAGCTCTCTCCTATAAGAGTAGAGGCTTTAAATTTTCGCCAAACCTTTGTAGAGAAGCTGGTTCAGGGTTTAGATGTTTTGTTGGTTTTTCCCCATAACGTGAAAAGTCAGGCTCAATGGTGGGCAATTTTAAAAGAAATTAAAGCACAACTACAAAGGGCAATTACTCGTGCGTCCAAATGGTGGATGCACGGCTCACAAGTTAAAAGTTTCAGTAATCAAAGCCAAAAAATAATTTATATAATACCAAAAGGCTTACCATAATTCAGTATTCATTCTAGTATTTATGAGAAGGTTTTGGTATTTTTCCGAACAGCGAAAGACTGGAATCGCCAGGAAAATAATAACGCAGGTCTGGCGATCGCTAAGAAAATTGTCGAAATTTCAGGGGGAAGATGACTTCATCTCCACAAATCGGTATAGGAAGTTACTTTTTTACTGATCTAATAAATCTGATGAGTAGAGCTACTCAAGCTCATAGGACGCAACGATGGTGTGTAACTCTCACCAATGACTGAGGACGGTCGCTTGCTGACTCATTACAATTGTTTTTAAGCTTAGTAAAGTATTTTATTTTACTTTATCTCAGCTATGTTTGCTGTCTTCAGATCAATAGTTTTCAGTTTGTTAATTACTTATTTTTTGGAATCGTTGGTCATTTACTTGGAGTTTAATTTTAATACTCTGGTAAATTAGCCAGATTAAAGATACAACAGACTGAATCTAACCCAAGGAAATGCCAAAAGAGTGATTAACATACTACTAATGGAGGGTAACAAAGTTGATGTGATGGATATCAAAGAGGCATTCAATGAAGTTAAGATTATTAATCGGTTTTTTAAATTTAACTTAAAGATATTCTGAAGCTTTTGACTTTCCTTAACTTTGTAGAGATTATAGCAAGGCTCAACAAAGATTGGATATTATGCAAAATGCCTTGGTCAATAAAGTTACAGATTTTAGATATCTAAAAATTTTATATTATTTACTTAGATAATCTCAAAAGAGGAATTGTTATACATCAACCTATGTTTAGCGGCAAAAATAAAAACCGATGGAAAAGACGCTGAAAATTTTGGTTGTAGATGATGAAGTAGACCGGATGGCAGTCCGTTGTGCCTTGATTCAAGCAGGTATTCAAATGGAAATATCTGAAGTAGGCGATAGCAGTGATGCATTTTCTATTTTAAGCACTACTGCCTATGATTGCGTTTTCCTCGGCTATCGCTTGCTAGGCCAGGATAGACTAAACTTAATTCATCAGCTACGTTCTTCAAGAATTAAAGTTCCTTTAGTAGTTCTAATTGCTCAAGAAGATGAGCTTGCTGTCGAATTGCTGAAAGCTGGCGCTACAGACTATCTCTCTAAGTCTAGGATATCCCCAGAAAACTTGGCACAGGTTTTGCGGAGTGCGATTAGGGTTTATCGGGCTGAAATGCAGGCAGATTTGGCAAATGACCAGCTTAGAGAAAGTCATGAACAACTTATTCGTAAGAACCAAGTATTGGAGAGACAACAGCAACAGCTTCAAATGCAAAACTTCAAGCTATCGGAGGCATCAGTGCTAAAATCACATTTTTTGGCAACTATGTCCCACGAACTCAGAACGCCGATGAATGCGATTATTGGTTTTTCGCAAATACTACTGCGTCCTAAGTTCGGTCAACTAACGCACCAACAAGCAGATATGGTTGAGCGAATCTTGAATAATGGGAAACATTTGCTGATGTTAGTCAATGAAGTTCTTGACTTTTCTAAGCTGGAGGCAGGACGATTAGACTTAAAAGCGGAAATATTTGATGTATCAAAGGCAATAAATCTTGCTGTAGATGAAATGCGTTCTCTAGCTGAGGTCAAAAACTTATCATTGCTAGTACGAACCGATTTGCAAAATAGTTTGATATTTAATGATCCAGTTCGTGTGAAACAGATTTTAATTAACCTGCTTTCCAACGCCATTAAGTTCACAGAGTCTGGCGAGATTTCGGTTGAAGTTAAAGAACTACCTGCAAATCGAGTGACAATTATTATTCGGGATACAGGTATTGGCATAGCACCCAGAGATTTTAAACGTATTTTTGAAGCATTTTGGCAAGTCGATCAAACTCTGACTCGGAAATATCCAGGTACAGGTTTGGGTTTGGCAATTGTAGATTCACTGGTGCGAATGATGGGCGGCAAAATCTTTCTTGAGAGCAAAGTTGGGGTTGGTTCAATGTTTAAAATTGAATTGCCGCGTCAAATCACTTTATCGGCTCTAGGAACCGATGATGTACCCTTACAATTAGATAGGGATCGGTTTTTTTTCTCCGTTAAAAATCCCCATCATTCGTCTTCTCAAGCTAGGTAATCATTAATAGGATATCCTAAATTTAAACTATAGATTACTTTTAAAAAAACTAATAAAAGTTGATAAATTATGTCTGTAGGTGAAAATAATAGAATTTATCGCATCCTCGCAGTTGACGATACTCTCGATAATCTCATTTTGGTTCAAGCAATTTTAGAAAGTGAGGGGTATGAAATTCATTTGGTTTCAGATGGAATAAAAGCTTTGCGGCAAGTTGAACAATCTCCACCCGATCTGATTCTGTTAGATGTGATGATGCCAGGAATCGATGGTTATGAAGTCACACGTCGGATTAGGAATAACCCAGCAATTAGTTATATTCCAATTTTACTGATTACTGCCTTTCACGAATCTAGTGTTGTTGAAGGTTTGGATGCTGGTGCTGACGATTTTATTCGTAAACCATTTGATACTGATGAACTATTGGCAAGGGTGCGATCGCTGTTGCGTCTCAAGCACAGTCTAGACGAACAGCAAAAAATGGCCCGCCAACGCGAAGACTTTGTTTCTCGGCTAACTCATGATTTGCGAACTCCCTTAGTAGCCGCCGATCGTATGCTGGGTTTATTTGAGATGGAAACATTCTGCAAAATTTCGCCAGAAATGAAACAGGCGATCGCAGTTATGATTCGCAGTAACCAAAATTTGATGGAAATGGTAAACACCCTCCTAGAAGTTTATCGCTTCGAGGCAGGTAAAAAAACGTTGAATTGGGAGGAATGTGATTTACGTGAGATATCTCAAGAAGTAGTCAGTGAACTCAGCCCTCTAACTAGTGAAAAAGGGTTAATTATGAAAATAGACACTAGTGGGTTAGATCCACTGAGTAAAAACCCTGGTGTTATTATGGGCGATCGCTTGGAACTACGGCGGGTGATAAACAACCTAATTGCAAATGCCATCAAATTTACAGATACAGGAGGCATCACAATCCGCATTTTTGAAACATCATCTCATCCTGGAAATCCAGATTCGGTAACAATCGAGATAGAAGATACAGGATATGGGATTGCGCCCGAAGATCAGGCAACAATTTTCGAGCGATTTCGCCAAGGCAAACATAAACGCTCAGGTAGTGGTTTAGGGCTACATCTATCCCACCGGATTATAGAAGCGCACGCAGGAACTATCCAGGTCACTTCTGAACTAGGTAAAGGTAGTCTGTTTACTATGCAACTACCTAAAAATACTTAAGTTTTTCTCCTCTACATTCATATTTCTCTGCTGGACTGCTAATCCTGACAAAGCTCTAAAGCTGCATAAGGGACAAATTTTCTTGCCAGCCCACGGCGAATTATAGCTTCTAAGTCCTCAAGCATATAGGGTTTGCTGATGTAATCATTAAATCCTGCTTTGAGGATACGCTCACGATCCTCCGTACTAGCTAAAGCTGTGACTGCTACCACTGGTATTTTGCAAGTTAGGGGTTCTTGCTTTAGATGATGCACAATATCGATACCGCTAAGGCCTGGTAACAAAATATCCAATAAGATTAAGTCTGGTTGATATTCTTTAGCCACCAGTACAGTTGTAGAACAATCTGTTTGGCAAATGAATCTACAACCCATTGACTCAAGAGCATAACTAATCAGCAGGAGACTATCATCATGGTCTTCCACTGCCAAAATCAAAGGCTGGTAAGAGTTTTGCTTCTTTTGATCACTCATGAATGAATGTGCCAAATACATCTCTTCTCCAGAAGATTTTATTAGGATTAATCGTCTTTAACTTGGGAGATACAGACTAGGCTTACCGCGAACAACACAATAGCGCTCAGTTAAGATTGACTTGTGTTTTACTTTTGTCTAATTGATAATTTTAATCCATGCAAAAATAGCTGAGGTAAGAAAACCTTAAGCTGATAGTTTTAGCAGATACTTTTAGATTATACGCAAAATTACAGAAGATTTTCTCAATGAGTTGATAGTAACTTTGTCTACAACTAGGCTATGCCTACGCAGAAATTTCTTTATAGATTATTAATATTTTATGGCTCTCCCAGACTAGATATGTTAAATTAACAACAGAAATACCGATTTAGTAAAACCCTTCTTCTAAAATTATGAAAGTTAGTTAAGCCATAAGCCCTGCGTTTAATGAGCTTAATCTTCTGATTAATTCCTTCTACGATACCTTGAGTAGTTCGGTGATCAAAATAAGCC
>JAHHHS010000104.1 GCA_019359215.1 Nostoc indistinguendum CM1-VF10
CACTCGCATGGCATGACTTTTTGTGTGGAAACTTGAGCATCTCATGCTCTGCCCCTCCAAGTCATCCCTCTCTGTTTTTAAATTCCACCTATATCTACGTTTCAAGACTTTTCTGCACCACTAAGCTGATTCACTGAAAAATCTACTCCAAGAAACAGCAACTCAATTAAAAGGTGCTGCCAGACGGCGTTTTCAAGCTCAGACTGTAATCGGATTAGGTTATGGTGGACAACTACTGGCTCAAGAGGAGTTGGGATGGGATAGAAATACTATTCGTAAAGGGATTAAAGAATTAAGTAGTGGTATTACTTGTCTAGATAATTATTCAGCAAAAGGGCGTTATAAGGCAGAAGAACATTTACCGCATCTGTTAGAAGATATCAAAAAGTTGGTTGATTCCCAAAGTCAAACTGATCCAAGTTTTAAAAGTCAAAGATTATATACACGCTTGACTGCTAATGCTGTAAGAAAGCTATTAATTGAGAAAGCTGGGTATAGTAATGAAGAGTTACCAACTGAAGAAACAATTCGGATAAAATTGAATTATTTAGGTTATCGGCTCAAACGTGTAGCAAAAGTTCTACCTCAAAAAAAATCCCAGAAACAGATGCAATCTTTGAGCAACTAGCACTCTTTTAATCAATCGGCTTTAGACGATAAGAGCATTTTACGTCTAAGCCTTGATGCTAAAGCTCGTGTAAATATTGGCGAATTTGACCGAGGAGGTAGAAATCGAGTTCCAACTAAAACCAAAGACCACGATTTTGATGCCAAAACAACCCTAGCTCCCTATGGCATCTTTCTTCCAAACCTAGATGAACTATTTTTATACTTTACAGAATCAAAGGTGACGAGTGATTTTATTGTAGATGTATTAGCTGATTTTTGGAAAAGTCAGAGTTGGCGATTTCCAGATATAAAAACACTTCTTATTAATCAAGATAATGGTGGAGAGAATCATTCTCGACGCACCCAGTTCATGAAACGTATAATTGAGTTTGCTCATCAGCACAAATTAAATATACGTTTAGCTTATTATCCTCCATATCACAGCAAATATAATCCCATTGAACGAACATGGGGGATATTAGAAAAATCTTGGAATGGCAGTATGCTAGATGAAGTAGAGACGGCTTTAAACTTTGCTCAAAATATGACATGGAAGGGTCAGCATCCCGTTGTAAAGTTAGTAACTCAAACTTACGAAAAGGGAGTTAAGCTTACTAAAAAAGCTATGGATGAAATTGAACAGCAAATCGATCGTCTTAGCAATTCAACACATGAAAAATTTCCCAATCTCGGTAAGTGGTTTATTGATATTTGTTGTGGAGTCACTTAATTTCAACCAAGATTCCTAAAAATTTAAAGCTACCAAAATCATCAATATTAAACTAATTATGATTATGCACCTGAAATTTGCTACAGAGTGCAAAATTTTTCATTAGTACTTGAGGGGGTAAGAGGCGGTTGCCGACGGCAACTGCCTCTTACCCCCTCATAATGATTATCATTATTATTTAAATTTGGACTCTTGGTTTTTGTTCTTGTTGAGTAATTTATTTCTTGGAAGTCCCTAAGTTAAAGTTTAGCAGGCGATCGTATTCCTCTTTGATTACCCCATAACACTCGCAGGAAGACTCTTCCAACCCCTGCCGATCAATGGTTTTGATTTTCTTTCGGCTGCATTGGATGAGACCTTTCTTTTCTAGAATATGGGCGGTTTCGGTGACACCAGAACGGCGCACGCCCAGCATATGGGAGAGGAACTCATGCGACAGGATCAGTTCATCGGAGTAGAGACGGTCACTGGACTCAAGCAACCAACGGGCCATGCGTTTTTCTATAGTATGAATGCGGTTGCAGGCAACATTCTGCGAGATTTGCGCGATATAAGCCTGTGTGTATTTGAGCATCACGTCCCGCAGCGACTTATTGGTGTCAAACTCATGGAGCAGCAGATGTGCCTTCATTTTCATTGCGTTGCCAGGAACCTGAACGATGTACTGGGTCTGCGTTGTCTCCTGACCGCCCATGAAGGCGTTGATCCCCACCATCTCACGGCTTCCGACCACTCCGGCTTCAACCGTGCTGCCATCCATCATCGTGATGGTGACTGAGATTAGGCAGGTGAGAGGGAAGTAGACTTCTTCAATGGTTTCGCCGGGTCGGTTGAGTATCTCGCCGTATGAAAGCTCGATCTGCTCCATTTTGTTTTTGAGATGCTCGTACACATCGGGGGGCAAGGCGGCAAGCAGAAGGTTTTCAGTAGCCATATTTTTGTTAAAGCTTTTTTCTTACTATTGTTGATGCTCCTAACTCCCACAATAAATAATGCAGCAACTTTCGTTACACTATCCGGCGTTGGATATCATCCGCCAGTCAGTCACCCCGCAAGAATGCACGTTGGCAGAAGAAATAGCTATTGTAACTATTAAATAGGTATTCAAAGGCTGATGAGTACCTATTTGTTGGGGCATTTTATGACGGGTTCGTGCGTTAGCGCAAAGTATGTACTGTACTCTTCGGTTTACTCCAAGTCAAAATCGCATTAGATAAAACATTGCGATTACATAAATTCTGTGAAAGTATTGATTAAAATCTATATCAGTTAAAAAACTACAAAGAGTCAGACTCTTCTGCCAGGGGTGCTTTTTTGACCCGCCACGCAATTTGTCCGCCTTTGCGCCGACCCACCCTGGAAAAGATAAACCCCGCATCTGAAAATTCATCGCCGTATCCTACAACTGTACTGGGTTTGATTCCCAACAGATTCGCCACGTTCATAGTCGAAAGCAGATAACCTTCAATAGCTGCTTCATTCAGTTCCCGATAGGGAGCTAGTTCTAACCCCCTTTGTGCTGGAGGTAAAGGAGGTGGGAACACAGCAGCTAATGCTTTAGCGAAAACCTCTGCAAAATCTACTGTTAGGAACCCAGTCAGCAGAGAGCGGTTAGACTGACCTGGGGTGTCCTGTGTCTCGTAGGACAGTTGTGAATTGTCCTGTCCTGTGTAGTCAAGTTGCTTAGTGTCCTCAAAAGAAGTCGAAACATGGTATTTCTACATCGCAACAAGATATAGATTTAATTAAAAAGAGGTTAAAAGCCTCCCAGGAAGACTATTTGGAACAAGCTGCTAAAGAAAAAGGAGTAAATAAGTGACTAAAGAAAATAGCGTTTCCACTAGCAGTGGAAATGTATTTGCTGACTTAGGTTTACCTAATCCTGAAGAAAGATTAGTGAAAGCTGAACTAGCACGCAAAATCAGTGAAACTATCACTTTTCGTAAATTAACACAAGTCCAAGCTGCTGAACTTTTAGGAATTGATCAACCAAAAATTTCAGCATTGATGAGAGGCAGACTTTCAGGTTTTTCAATTGATAGACTATTTCAATTTTTGAATGATTTAGATAATGATGTAGAGATTGTCATAAGACGAAAACCTGAAGACCGCAACCAAGCTCGGACAACAGTTGTTTGCTAAGTAATAGATTAAAATTCGTGACAGCATATATTAAAATACCCCTTTAGAATCAACTAAAGGGGTATTTTTTCAAGTTAGCAATAATCTAGCTTTATATCATTTTAAGCTTTCAATTCCATAACATAATCAGGGAAAAGTCGCTATATTAACTAACTATCGTGCTGAATGCTTTATGTTGGCGGGTTTTGGTGGGATGTCGTATTACTACTATTAAACGACATAAAGCGCGATCGCGGTCATTGTCCAAGCCGTGACTGAAAATTAGCTGTATCTCTGACTGTGTGAGAATTTTGGCGCGACCATGCCGATTGATTTTCATTGTTAACTGTAGACCCTGTGATCCACAGCCTACGACGTTTGGACACCTGATTATTTCCAGTTAAGCTACTCATTATCCTCTGTAGCATCTTTGGAACCTTCAAGTAAATATCTGTTACTGCTTTTTAAAAGTTTTTGAGTTGTGTCATCTGATTCTATTAATTCACCATTTAGTTTTATTTTCTTTTCACCAGACAAAAGAGTATTAAGATTGTTCATGATTACAATAAAACTTTTTTTATTTTTTCATCAAATTCTTCAAGATCAATGTTAGCTTCCTGTAACTTTTTTCTCAGTTCTAAAGCTGATTCTAGAGCTTTAAAATTTTGCGGATCTGCTTCAATCTTTCCCTCTTTAGTTAAGCTTCCATAGCCATATTCCTTAGCGTCTTTTATTAAATATATAATTGTCTCTATAACTCGTGATTCTCCAAAGATTTTAACCCATAAACTCCCAGATTATATCTTAATTATTCTTAGAGAAAAATCAACCTCAGAAATATCAGAAAGAAAGCATAATTCTGAATACAGTGCTTGAATTGCTTCTAGTTTTTGTATAAATTCTTTAAATGTATAATCAGAATTTATAAAAAGAGAAAAAGAACTTAAAGTTTCATCAAGTTCAAAATCATAATCTTGTTGAATATTTTTAATGATAAAACTATTAACTTGATTAAAAGTAGATAGAATATTTACAAAAACTTTTGCACAAGTAATTAAATTGACAGTTGAATTATAATCATATTGACCAATAAATTTTTCGTATGCCTCTTCTAATAGGGAAAACTGAGAACGAATATAACTTTCTATTTCACTATTTTGGTTTATTCTTTTTAGAAACAAAATGTAATCTTCTTGTAGTATTGTTAAGTTTCTAAAAAAAAACTTTAGGTTTTATACTTGATTTGATGTTGTTTATTAAATTTCTTATATGGTTTTGAGCGATACTGAAAGATGCGTTATTTCCTTGGAAAATAATATTTCCAACTACTTCCAAAGCTTCACTTCCTGCTTGATTTGCCAAAAAAAACAGCCATTTTAGTACTATTTTATTCTCGTCTTTTTCTAGCAAATTTTGTAAAAACTCAAAATCTTCAATTAGTTGAAAGGTTTGCATCTCATTACCTCATTTAGGTTAACTCTGAAAAATGGCTAATTTATTTAACTAAATGCAATTAGTAGGTTTAATATTTGCTAATTTCTTAAAATAACCAAAAATTAAGATATTTGATCCCCTTTTATGCAAAATTAAGTTAACTAGCACAACATAGCATAATACATTTGTCTAACAAGAGCCTTAATTATTCTGTTCTGTTCTTTTTATGAAAAAAATTTTCACAAGTTTTTACAAATCACCCCAGTCAAAATTCAGGAAACGTCGAGCATTTAACTTTGTATATTTTTCAGTGTGTTTGATATCGCGGTGTCCGAGAAAGTCTTGGATTTCCCTGGTGTTGTAACCATTATTTACCAGATAGTAACCGCAGGCATGGCGCATCATGTGGCAGTGAACTTTGATATCAAGCCCCGCCTGTGCTGCCAATCGCCCAAGCAGCTTTCGCACCGCATCAGTGGACATTACCTCACCGCGTTCGGAAACGAAAATATATTTACTCTCAGGCAACATCTCTCTGAGTTCTTTAAGCAAAACCAATTCATCCTCTCTCAAGGGATGCACCCCAGAGTCACTGCCCTTTTCCCTGGTGATGAAAATCTGACGTTCGCCCCACATGACCGCATCCCAGCGCAAACCACATTTAGAGCCTACAGCTTCCCCCACCCTCAGACCGTGGCGAAACATGAGCAACATCAGTGTATAATCACGGTGGGAATAACGAGCTTTACGATCGAGCGCAGCATCGAGTATAGATCGCACCTCAGTTGGTGTAAGGTATTCTCGCTTACCTGTAATGCTTGTTAGGTAAACGGATTGGGGGTGGCGGCCTCATTTACTCTCGCTGATAGTGTCCGGTGTACACGGTATATTATGGACAGTCTACTACGCTACAAGCCCCATTATTCCGTTGAGAGACGCGCCACTTAAGAGTTATTGCAAATAGTTATCAATTGATAAATACGTCCGCTTTTTCCGTAAGAAGCGTTAACTAAAATGTTAATCAAGGGGCTTGTGCTGGGAATACTATTTTCTGAACTCAACAAGCCCAGTAAAAACCCGGCTTGATGTCATGAGTGAACAGTCACGAATAGGGAGTGAACTGATGCTACAGGCGAATCAGGACGACAAAAACAAATTTATTTCCCCTTACAGCCGCTATTACGGTCAGGTAAAGCCAGAAAATTTAGTGTTTAATGCCAATTTGCAAGAATTTGCTACTAAAGTTAGCTACATTTCTGCCTTAGAAACCAATGGCAAGCTTGATCCAGAAGATGCTTACAAACAAATTAAAGCACTTTGGAAACAGTTGAAGCAGAGTAAAAAAGGACTCAAGATTTGTGACGTGCCACCAGAGCAGCCCTAAAATTACTCCAATGTCAGGGGCATCAAGTCGGCTTTTTCTCATTGCTTGCTCCCCTTAGTCGATGGGTGGTAGTCACAGCGAACGCTCTCCTCGATGCGGCTGTGGTGCTACCACCAATACCCGACTTAATATCAACCATCTGTTCAAACTTCCATGCTTCATTAACGACTGAGGAATAATCAAGATAACCAAGCATTGAGCCTATGAGTGATGGCTTCAACACGGTAAATAACATTCCACTTGGCATACAAAATACTGGCATGAGATTTGATAGTACTAATAGAGATAAACATTTTGGCTGCGATTTCTTCATAAGATAAACCTTCTGCTAAGAATCGCAGGACTTCTATTTGGCGCTCCGTGGGTGGATCATGAGGCTTTGATGATTTATTAATAATCTCTTGATGAAGTGCTGAATCTTAGGAGATTTTAGGAATTCCGCTTTAAAATTGTTTGGACTTGAGTGATTACTGCATCAGGGTCAATGGGCTTCTGGATAAATCCATCAATCTTTATATCAAGAGCCTTCTGAGTATCATCTTCAGCAAAACCTGTCACCAACAAAATAGGAAGAAATTCAAATTTAGTCGATTGTCGGATGTTTTGAACAACTTCAAATCCATTCATTCTTGGCATCATTACATCTAATATTAGCAGGTCAGGGGGGCAAGGGTTTGTTTCAATAAAGGTCAGCGCCCCTGCTCCCGAATCAACAATTTCAATCTGGCATGACTCTGCTGATAAAATCGTTTGAAGAAGAAAAGAGTTATCAGCGACATCATCACAAATCAATATCAGCTTCATAGTACTATCCATCAGGGGTATATATAGCTCAACGCCGGAGATTTATCTGATTAGTTCTGTGCCAATGAATCACTCTTTGAGTTAAAATTTCACAAATCACCCCAGCATTTTTCTGTCTCAGTCCAGTTACTAATCGTTACTTTATCTGATTTAGCTACAAGTCTATTGAGGGTACTATTAAAACAATTCGCTTTTTCGCCCATTCGCAATTACGTTTTGTGAGGGGGATTTAGACCCCGACTAACATACGCGCTGCTTGATAGAAGCTCTTTACTTAAACCCCCACCACTTGTTAAACCGTTTAATCCTGCTCTATGCTCCAAGGAATTTGCAGTGTAAAGGTGATCCACTTCTGCTCGCTAGATACAATAATAGTGCTTTGGAGTTGTTCCACTCGCTTACGAAGCAATGCCAGCCCCAATCCTGTTCCTTTATGCTTCCAAGGGTTATGACTGGGAATGCGGTAGAATTTATCGAAGATATGAGAAAGTTCATCTTTAGAAATTTCTATACCAGAATTGCTCACGCTTAATCGCAAAGCTGACGGTGTGGCACGTAGCAATACTGCAATAGTTTCGTTGGCAGGAGTATATTTGTAGGCATTGTTGAATAGCTCCACTAGAATACCCTCTAATTGGAAGAAATCAGTAGTTAAGGCAGCTATTTCAGTCGGAATATCTATGTGCAGTTGTTGCTGCTGAGTACGAAATCGTTCTTCAAAAGGTTCAAGAATTTGAAGAATCCATGCACTAAGATTGTTGGTGGTCAGCACTAATGGTTCGGTGTTGATATCAAGACGAGTTAAATCCAGCAGATCATTAATCAGATTCATTTCTCGCTGGCATTCATCTCGTAAAATTCGCAGATAACGAGTGGCACTACTGTGTTTAGCTTCAAGTGTCTGTGATTGTTTCAAAATAGCTTCTAACATCTCAATCGCCATTCTCATGTTAGTCATGGGTGCGCGTAACTCATGTGAAACTGTACTTACGAAATCATCTTTGAGATGATTCAATCGTTCAAGTTCCTCAATTTGCTGTTGAGATGCCTGATCTAAACGGGCTTGACGAATAGCAAAAGCACATTGATTCGCGACCTGTTGCACCAGCCCGATTTCTAGCTCATTAAAGGCATCCGTTTTCTGTTTGAATAGCCAGAGGTCTCCTAAAATGGCTTGATTATCAATAATCGGGCAAGCCAAAATTGCCAACGGCTTGCGAACCGTGCTGACATCTATTTCACAGAATTGGAAATGCTCACCTTGCAGAAGCTGACGGTACACTTCAGGGAAAGCGTTCATGAAAACTACCTGACCAACAGATGAAAGTGACGAGGTAATAGTTTCATATTCAGAGGTTATGTACTGATAAAGGACAGTGGAAGTGCCAGATTCGAGGTTATAGGAAGCTATATGGCAACAGATTGTGCCTAGCACGAGGGTTAATTCCTGCACAACCACTTGCAATATCTGACTTTCGTCCAGACTGTTGCGAATTTGCTCAGTGATCCGTTTGAGTCTTACTTCAAAGTCCAGTGCTTGCTGCAACTGAGCGATTCGCTCTTGTACCTGGCGTTCAAGCTCCATATTGAGACGTTCTAAGGGGAGACCACAAAAAAAGATACCACCCGTCATAATTACCCAGATCCACGCTACACAACGAATAAACTCGAAACACAGCTGGTATCTAAAAGCAGTTTCGCCTGCTTGCGCTCGGTGATGTCATGTAAGATTAAAAACAAAATCAAATAGCATTGACTCAATTTTTCTAAACGTATTTGTATAATTTCATACTAACAAATTGGATTTCAACTCTATCTCCGGGTAATTACGTATTTTTAGCTAAAACAGTAAATTAATGACCCAGAACATGTTTACAACCAGATTCAGGCACTTTGGAAACAGTTAAAGCAGAGTAAAAAAGAACTCTTGGTTGGTAAATCGCCACCAGCATCAGCCTGAAGTTACTCTAATTCCGGGCGGCATCAAGAGAAACTCATGCCGAAGATTGCGGCATCACAATATTTTTTGTCAAGAAGATAGCCTAACCGCCCCAAAACCTTAATTTGACGTGAGCGGCAGTCAGGGCTGACTCCCCTATTGCAAATACTTATTTATTCAGGGGGCCACACAACAGATATAACCCCATGATGGCGTTGACTGATAAAACTTTAAAGCGGTTTTACTCACCCGTTTTTAACTTTGGTTTTGGTTTTGGTTTTGGTAATGGTTTGGTACGCGGCACAGAGGTATTATCCTGACTAGTCGCTCTTGACTTACCTTTCTTTGGTGCAGGTGGTGCTGCTGCTCTTTCCGCTTTCTTAGCTGCAAGTTGCACTGTGGCTTTATCCTCCTTAGACGCTTTGAGATATCTCGGTGCAGAATCTTTAGGTAGCGCAGTCAGTGCAACAAAACCGAAGACATCACGCCCTGGCAGAAATTTGGCCTTGACTGTCACAAAGGCTGCGCGTCCAAGCTCTTCTTTAGCCACCTTGGGATTAAATCTGAAGGGTCGGATGGGTGCATCCTTCCATAGCAAGGGTATATGACTAGCCTTCATGAATTTCACCTTGCGAGCAGGCTCGGATTGCTTAATAAATTCGAGTCTTTCATCAGAGAAATTTCGGAACACCGATATACAGGGAGTAGAGCAAACAGGAATGAACTGCCATAATCCCGATAATTTAAACTCCAGGTCTTCTAACTCCCCTGAAACTGCATCTAGTTTTCGCCCTCTGTCAAAGCCCACTAACTGAAAACCGATGCGATGCGGTTGCTCTCTGCGTGGAAAGTGAATGATTTTGGGATAAACAATCAAACGCTGAAGATGGTTTTCAGTATTTTTTATTTCCTTGTTGAGAGCATTGAATACATCCCATTGTCGCTTAGAGTAGAAAAGTGGGTATTCATAGCTACCAATACTAACAGTGCTTTGTCCATCTGAACTGAAATTGACCGACCCAGTAATTACCCCAACAGCTTGAAATATCGCTGCTGTTGATTCAATTTCTGTTGATGTTGACGTATCAACATTTACTTGCTCTTGATCCGATGGGGTTTCAACTGTCGGTACTGCTTGGGTTGACTCAAGCGAGGTAAATTCAGCAGATGCCATTGTTTTTCCATTAATAAACCTGAAAATTAACACAAAAATAACACACTATCAACCTGCTGTACTGAAGTGTTTTACTACTGAAAATCGCCATACTGAATTTTTCAATGGGCGCTAGTTCTTATGAGCTTGCTCCAGAGTTAGCAGTCTCGGATGGTGGTTGATCTTTGATAGTTGAGGTGGATAAGTGCGAAGCTGTTATCAGGGGCAAGATGGTCTGAAAAAGACAGCCCTGTATAGTTAAGTTTGCTCCCCGCGTTTGGGTACTAATAAAGAAAGCTAGTCAACATCAAAGGATCTAGCTAAATCGCTCATAGAGAATATTCCTTAGTCAATTACAAACGTCTCACAGAAAGATGCATCTCTATTCCCCTGCTCAGTTGCCACAGTAATAATCCCATTCTTTGAGTTGCAGTTAATCATTTCACCTGTGAACTTGACAGTGCCACTAAGCGATCGCACTTCTACTTGGCAACCAACAAACCCTGCGATGTCCCCGCCGTCGATTTCAATCTGCAACAGTGAGTATGAGTTCTCGTCCAAAGTTTTTACCAAAACAGTATCGGATGCAATTGGCGCGTCTTTCGCTGCCTGAACCTCAGTTGGCATACCCGCACCACTTTCTAGTTGATCCGCACCAGTGACGCAGGACTCGCCGCAGCAGTTTTCCGAGTCAGGTAAGGGTTCCGCATCACCCGCACCAGTTGAGGTGGCATATTCTTCTTTTTTCATTGGAGAAGAAAGCAATTCAATTTTCACCTCTTCCTCTTCAATGTTATTTTCCTGGAAATCTGAAAAAGTGGTGCGGGTGGTGCGGAAGTCCTGATTTGGCGTTGTTTCTGGTGCGGGAAGTGGTGCGGAAGTGGTGCGGGTTGAGTCTATTGTGGTGCGGGTAACTTCCAAAATGGCAATGCCTTTGAGTACTGGAATGTTTCTTTTAGCAATGTCACAGTACCTAGTTCCCTTGACAGCCTTGGGGAAAAGTTGAGCGATTCTGGCGATGACTTGGTTGATACCCTTCACATTTTTGTCGCTGGGTCTAACCTGTTCGCTCCACGTTCTGCGGTTGTTATCAGGGTCTATAGTTAATGTGCCAGTTTGGGTGTAGTAGTGTTCAAGTCTTATCCACAGGTCTTTTGCACTCATTTCCTTGCCAGGTGCATACCCTATGTTTGCGGCTTCTATAAAGTCAAATAGGTGATTATTTTCTTTCTGAAGGTTATGAAAAGCGTCGGTAGTGCATTCATAATCAATGCCTTCTTCAACAAGATCGTTTAGTGCTTGAAGCATTTTATTTAGAAATGCTGGGGCAACATGCGTTCTGATAAATTCTTTGTCGTAAGCAAATCTTGGGTCAGCCTGCAACTCCTGAGGGTTGTTAGGGTCAGGATTTTTTTCAAAGGTTTTCTTAAACTCTAAAACTGCAATCCTATCTTGAATTGCTTTCATTACTCCTTGGAGTGCTGGCGTTTCATTTAAGTTAAAAAGACCTATGGCTTCAGGGGTAAACTCAATATGGTCTTTACCCTTGCGTTCACAGTGGAGTTTGTTACCAGTCACAAACAACTTTAAACTTTGAATTTTATCAATCCTAGATGTTTGTGGGTTTTCTGAAGCCCAATTCACTCGGCTGTGCATCAACGGAGCTAGATTAAACTTCCTACCTTCATCGTACAATTGGAAGTCTGCTAAAGAGACAGAAGTTAGTCCATTTTCGCCGTAAATGATTGATACACATTCGCGCAGAGCATCTTTACCGTTAGACCCAAGCCCAACTGCTAAAATTGCTTTTACCTCTCTTCCTCTGAGTTTTCTAACAGTTTGAAGGTCAATTGATGCAGCTAAATTCCTCAAAAGAATTTCTCGTTGCGGTTTGTCCAAACACTCAAGTAAGCGTTCGCAATCTGTAGTATCAGCGTTTGGATTGTATTCAATTAATGGTTCATAAATAAAGTAGTCTTGGGGTGTATGCGGGTCAAGTCGTGGAATAACTTTACTACCTATCCAAACAGGTCTAACTATTCCATTAGTGCAATTAATCCCTGGTGGATTTAGTAGTTCTGCCTCAATTCCCGTTCGCATTTTCGCCCATTCCAAAACCTTCTTAACCGAACTGGGTGAAGCGTAGGGATAAGTTTTTTTACCCTGCTCGTTTTCAACTACAAAGGAATTGCAAAACTCGGTGATGCGCTTAATTTCTCTAGAGTCTGGAGAGTGTTCATAGTGGTTGCCAGTATGCCAGTAGAGTTTATCCGCAGCACAGATCCAGTTCTTGTCTGCATAGAGGGTTTGGTAAGCAATTTGAATGAAACTTACAACTGGATCTTGATGATTTGGAGCATCGCCAAGATTTTGTAGCTCTGCCAGTTGCTCACGCTCTGCCACAGCCGCGTGGATCTCCTGCTCAAGAGCGCGGATAAATTCTGGTGTTTCCATCTGCCCCAAGATTTCTTTGATGTCACTTGATTTATATGGTAAATCGGGGCAGATGTCGTGCGGGTTAATTCCAATAAATGCAATCCCCAGTCTTCTCTGACTGTTAAACAACTAGCTCTAACTAGTTGAGTCTTGGGGAGGCATTCTTTTCTTATGTATATTGAGTTACAACATACTTAGAAAAGATAGACTAAGGGTATAGCCTTATTACATACTAATTGATATTCCAGAAAAATAAATAATAAATATCTCAAATTTTAAAAATAAAATAATTTATTTTTTTCTCTCAAGCCAAGGCATAGCAAACTTTGTACAGTACTTTAAATAATATTAAAAAGCATAAGATATTTTACTAAAATTAAGAGTTTTAGTAGTAATTTTAAAAATAATTCAGTTTATTTGGCAGGCATTTTGAGGATTAAGACTGTATCAGTTTTACTAAGTTAGTAGTACATAAATAATTTTCATAAATACTTATGTACTGGGTGAGGGTTAAGGGCGATCGCTACTCATCCTCTGGTACTTCCAAACCACGACTTAGCAAACCATCCTTAATTAAAAGTGTTGTCATCTGAGAAACTGTACGGCTTTCCTTTTTGGCTAATTCCGTTATGAGTTTGTAAATCCCCATAGGGGTAACAACGCTAAACTTTTTACCTTTATACATCAGATCAGATAGTAGCAGACAATATCATCAGTGTAACTAATACATTTTGGAAAATATATAATTTTTTCTGTCTGATAACATCGCTTACTAGCAGATAGTATCTGCTATAGTTAAGACATGAGCGCAAAACGGACGATATAGCGCGTGAAATGCCACACCAAGGATAAATGGGTTGTAGGACAAAATAGCCGCTTAAAAATGACCGCAAACGCTTATCAAGCAAAGAATTAAACTCTTTATCTGAACCATGAATTACGCATATACCCAGCCAGTTTACGGCTCATCCTATCCGCCAAGTAACGGGAAAGTTAATCCACAGCACGGACAGATAAGACCGCGAGTAGTTTTTGATGGGGGCAACTGTTTTGTGAAATGGATTGACCCCAACAACGTTGTGCAATGTCTGCTTAGTGTTGTAAAAGAAGTCAGTGAATACCAGTGGAAACGGCTCAAGTTTCTGTTAAACAGTTAACTACTTCGTTCAAGGTTTTATTATCAGTTAAAACTGGAGTAGTAGTTGCAGTCATAATCAAACCAGATATTCCTCTAGCTCAATTTTCACGCAACTCTTTGACAAAATTCTCTGCAATAACAGCATAACCATATTCTGGTGCGAGATTTGCTCTTATGCTCTTAGCAGATTCATTAGCTTTACTTATATTCTGAGTCCAAGAGAGCTTCTCGACACTAGTATTTAAAATTATAAGTATTAAGCAAAATTTTACTGGGATAGGCATTCATTACAGAGCGATCGCCAAACTTTTCGGTCTACTGACTGATGGTAAACCCAAGGGGAAGAAGCGAACGCTTGGTGAAATCATAGATTTTTGCGCCAAGGCTGTTGTGATGATTGTTGGTTTACCCATTAGGGCAGCCGCCGCTATAGTCAATCAGTTTGTTGCTAACGGTGGCGCGGGTCGTGCCTTGGTAGGCGGGATTTTATTTATTGGTGGTTCTGTAATTAGTGCTGATTCAACTTGGCAATTAATCTTTACTGGGCCCCCTGTTTTACCCTGGTTTGAGCCGGCTTGGAATTGGCTAAATGTGCCGTTTGCAGCGTTCAACCCGTTTTTTTACCTTGCATTCATAATTTCTGTAGGTGTTCAGGTAATTGAAGCCCATGCCCTACGCGGTAAAAACCCAGATTCAGCTAGGCGGGAACTTCAAGATCACATGGTTTATGAGCTTGAAACCAAGCCTAGTGGCAAGATTGACTTGGTAGGCCAGCTGTGGCAAGACTACAAAACCGCAGGTACACGCGATCGCTCTAGTGCAGGGCTGGTTGTGATTGCGGTTTGGGTGTTCGATATTGTCACCACTTTTGCAGCTCGTAACCCATTTGAATACACAGCCCCATTCATGATTTTGGGCTGCATCTTGTTTAACATCGCCACAATGATGGCAGGTGAAATTGGGTTTGCCATCTGGCGATTGACTAAAGACTGATAATCAATAGCCGCTAAATTGAGCGCGAACTTTGGCGGCTTCTTAACTCAATAAGGGATTTAACCTGTGGAAAATAATATCCCCAAAATCACAACTAAACAAACAGAATATCTGCGATTGCAGTATCCCTGTCTCTCGCATTTAGAAGCTGGGAATATTGCTGAATGGTTGCAAGAGCGCAAAGACCAACTATTTGAAATGGCGCGGTCGGCTGAGAATGAAGCAGACATGACCCGTGTACTTCTGACTTTTCACGGGATGTGGAAAAGGGGATTGGTTCGCGACAAGCTATCGCGAAGCAATCCTTTGAACTTAAGATGATTTGCGTCCTCTAATGTAAGGTGCTTGTAGTGTAGTATTTTGGGGTGCAAATGAAACTATTAGAAGCGAACCCGTACCGCAATTGTGATTTTGGTGACAAACGTTTGACCAACAGAGCAGTGTTAATTGCGGAGGCTTTAAAAGTAAAATATGGTGAGCCTTTATCACAAATCTTTAAAAGCGCTAGTTTTACATAGTTCTTTAGCACTAGACCCAGACTTTGGTCAGCCACTAGGACTATTATGGGAGAAATTGTGGCATCGACAACACAAAGCATCTCCACCACCAGGGGAAACATCTACGGCAAAAAAGAAGCGGTTAAAAAAAGAACGTTTAATCGCCAAGAATAGAGCTTTTAAGGAGAAAGAATCTTATCGATGGGTTGAAGCTTTTCAAAAAGTCAACAAATTATTTAAGGGTTTAGAAATGCCTGATGGTGGACTACTCATGCATTGTGATTCATGTCTTTGACCGTGAAGGAGATATTGCAGAAGTATTCGCACTTCAACGTAAAAATAAAAATACAGGTGTAGTTGTCAGAGCCGCTCACAATCGTTGTTTATCAGGAGAAAACTCTTATTTATGGGAGTATGTAACATCCCAAAAAGTGCAGTTTGTAAAAGAGGTTGAATTACCTGAAACTAAAAAGCGTTTTGAAAGAACTGCAACTTTAGAAATCAGGTATTGTCCAGTATCAATAAATCCTCCTTCTCGATTAAAAAAGTCAGGTAATTTTAACGTTTACGCGCTCTTTGCAACAGAGATTAATGTGCCAGACGGATGCGAGCCAGTTACGTGGATGCTACTGACAAGCGAGTTAGTAACAACACAGGCAGAAGCATCTCAAATCCTTCGCTGGTATACGTATCGCTGGCGGATAGAAGAGTATCACAAAATACTAAAATCTGGCTGTAAAGCGGAAAGTTACCGCTTGGCGGGTGAAACAAGTAATCAATGTTAGGTTTTTTAACAGTGATTGCGGCACAATTACTGCGAATGACTTATTTACATCGAAATTCACCGCACAGTTCGGCAGAATTAGTGTTAACAAAAATACAAATGGATGTGCTACTTGCTAGTACTCCACCCAAACAAAAAAAGGACGTAGAGCTTACAGTTGATTGGGCAATTAGAGCAATTGCACGGCTAGGGGGATACTTAGAACATAGGAAGAATAGCCCTATTGGGATACAAGTTTTGTGGCGAGGCTGGTTGGAATTAGAAACCTTATGTCTTGGTTGGTTGCTGCATGAAAATCTAAAATCAATATATTGATTTTAGTTACTTGAGTTTCTAACAGAGGAATATGGTTCGCGACAAAGCATCGCGAATTGCATTGGTTAATTTTATGTCGAAAGACCGAAAAACCATAGCCCAAGAGGATTTAGTCAGAGAAGTACCTACGTGAGCGTAGCGAACATGAGACTATCATCAGCCCAAGCTGTTTTTAAACGCGAGTCGTCTACATCACGAATGGGGACACCAGCCATTGCTGCTTTCTCAAAGCCTTGACACCTTAAAGCAAGAAATTTTTACAAAGAAAGGCAGAGGGCAGAAGGCAGAAGGTTAAGAGTATCAATAAAAACTTTAGTTGTGGGTTATTGCCCACTAAAAAAGAAGATGTATTTCAAGACGCGCAGTGAACCAGCGCTGTAGGCGGGTTTCCCGCCGTAGGCGACTGGTGAACCCGAAGGGCGCATATTTACGGCGTCCAAGTTTTCAATCCCGCGTTTTTAAACGTGGGTTCCCTTCTGCCTTCAGCAAGAACTGCCTTCTGCCTTCTGAATAGAAAAGACATTTCAGTGTTTCTACGGTAGTTAAACAGCTTTAGGTTGAATAATGTATAACGTAAAATAGGAGTATGTTATTTTACAGGCAACCGTCGGTTGCCTGTAACTTCTCGCTTCATAATGATTATGCTTCAAGGGATTGAGCCGAGATGTTTGTAAAAGACAAATAAATGAGTAAGAATAACACTCTAATTTCATCAAAGAAATTTAACTCGACCAATCACATTAAACTAAACCTTGGGAAAAAGCGATGACAGTCTTAGCTATACTGCCGTGGATGGTGTCGAATATCTATATTTCAAGCGATACCACCTGATACCAAGGTGCAAATAATTCTTCTCTTAGAAACGTTTCTCCTAAATGCCTACTTCATTAAACCAAAATCCTACACCAACCTAAAAATCAAATCTTAAGATTACCTTTTTTTGGCAAGCTTATAATTCCATTTCTGATTTCCGGCAATATTATGGTTCCAATGCATCAAAAAAGGATACGATCGCTTCACGAAATAATGAGTATTACAGCCTCAGTCGCGGCAATATTATCGTCCCACCGATACTAAACTATACAGTTTAGTTTGCCCCCGGTGTCAGGGACGCTATATCTACCCCACTTACAATAATCTACTTATTAAATAGAAGTAAAAAATTTTAGATACTCGAGTATAATTACATAACTTTATTGATATTTCACTAAAACATAATCTTTTTATGGTCAAAATTGCTTAAGTTAAATTGTCATTAAATTTACTATAATACTTATAAATTGCTTGAAATTTAATGACAATTTCATAGTTAATATTTAACAAAATATTACAAGCAGTGAATAACTTGCTTGTAGTAATGCATCGATGCAATTTGGCGTTGAACTAGTCAAACCTTATGCGAACGAGTGAACAAATTAAGGCGGAAATCAAAGAAAATTTTGGTTTTGTCCCACCTTTCTTTGAATCGGCAGAACAGAACACACAGGTACTAGAAAACCTTTGGCAACAAACTCTTTTTGCCTATGTAAATAATCCGCTGTCGTCACTATTCAAAGAAAAGCTCTCTGCGTATTTATCACGTTACTGTGTTATCCCCTACTGCATGATTTGCCACAGTTGTTCATTGTATTCTCTTGGGGTAGAGGCATCAAAAGTTTTAGAGATAATTGGTTCGCCGCCTCCGACACAAACAGATGTTGAAATACACCTTTGTCTACTAAGGGATTCAATTAATGAGTCAATGCTCTTATCTTCTTTAAATCCAGAAGTTGAACAAAGCCTACTGTATTGTTCAATTTTTATGTTCCTAGAACCAGAGCAATCCCAATACTGCCGCAGTGAACTACGGCGTCTGCTTGGGAGTGTAAATTATCAGTATCTAGTGACGTTTGCTGGCTATGTAAAGATGTGTCATGTATGGATAGAAGGTCATCCAGAAGTTAATTACCAAACAGACAAACGAGCTATAGAGCATTTGGAGAAACTAGTTCAACGAGAGCCAGGTTTAAGGGATTTTTTTAGCAGTTACATCAACAAAGTCAGGCGCGAACGTGAGATTCGAGCAGAACAAGTAGCTCAAATAGCCAAGTACCAGCGTATTCAAAAAGCGTTGCAACAAGCCAATGGTAAATTAGAAAAAAGGGTCAAGCCCTTAACTACCAAGTTATCAGATTTTGATATATTGTTAAAACAAGAAATTAATAAACGTCAGCAGGCAGAAGCACAATTACTCCATGTAGCTTTTCATGACTCGATGACAGGTCTAGCGAACCGAACATTATTTATACAACGCTTGGAGCAGGGTATCGAGCGAGTTAAAAAGCAGCCAAGTGTAGCACTTGCCGTCCTTTATCTGGATTTGGATCGGTTTGGGGTGGTTAACAATAGTTTAGGATACACGAGTGGAGATCAACTCCTAATTGCTTTTGCTCGGCGACTTGAAATCTGCGTTAGGTCTAAAGATACATTGGCACGTTTAGAAGCAGATGAGTTTGCCATATTACTAGAAGACATTGAAGGGATCAGTGATGCGATTCACTTTGCTAAACTGCTGCAAGAAGAGTTAGAGATGCCTTTTTATTTAGGCTGCCAAGAGGTATTTATGAGTGCAAGTATTGGCATTGCCTTGACTACAACAGGGTATGAGCAGGCACAGATGCTTGTGGGCAATGCTAATATTGCAACGCATCATGCCAAGGCTTTAGGCAAAGCGAGTTACAAGGTGTTTGACACACCCATGTTTATAGAAACTAGCAAGCAATTGCAGTTAGAGTCCGATTTAGAGCGTGCAGTTGAGAACCAAGAATTCCGAGTTCACTACCAACCAATTGTTTCACTCTCAACGAACAAAATTATCGGCTTTGAGGCTCTAATCCGCTGGCAACATCCACGAAGAGGTTTTGTGTTTCCAGGGGAGTTTATTTCAGTAGCAGAAAAAACAGGAATGATTGTACCCATTAGCTATTGGGTACTTCGAGAGGCTTGCCGCCAAGTGAAGGTCTGGCAACAGAAGTTTTTGAATGAGCAGTTGACAATTAGTGTTAATCTATCTAGCAAACAGCTTTTGCAATCTAATCTTAATCAAGAAATCCGCGAGATTTTAAAGCAAACAAACTTAGACGCACGCAGCTTGAAGCTGGAGATTACCGAAACCACACTTATTGAAAATAGCCAATCTACAATCGAAAGACTTTGGCAACTTCGAGAAATGGGAGTGCAATTGCATATAGATGACTTTGGCACTGGCTATTCATCCTTAAGCTACCTGCATCATTTTCCAATTAGTGTGTTAAAAATTGACCGCTCATTTATCAACCAGATAGATACAAGTAGCAAAAATGCAGAAATTGTCTCGGCGATCATCACACTAGCCCATAATCTCGGCATTGACGTAACAGCTGAAGGGATAGAAACACTAGAGCAACTGGAGCTACTTCAGAAATTGCAATGCAAATATGGTCAGGGATACTTATTCTCTAAACCAGTTCAAGCTGATGCTGTAGAAGGTATTGAGCCGAGATACAAGTAAAAAGCAGCAAAATGGTCTTAAAAGCCTTGCTGTATATAAGTTTGAGCGTTTTTGATGCGAAAGTAGGATTTTGCCTGAACATACTTGCAGTCTGAGGGTCAATACCTTTTACTGCTGCGACTACCAAACTAAGAAAATCCCGTATTTGGTCAGACCCGAAGAAGCGCAAACAGATAGAGAAACTACTTGCACAACTGGAGGCACTGACAAGTGTTTAATTTTCTGAAAGTACTATGAGGTCTAGCTTATAGTGCATTCTACTTTTATCCATGCTCATCAATATTTAGATGCGTTTGCCCTGCCTTATTGGTAATTTTTTTAGTGAGAAAATTTACTTCGACGCATTTATTGACCTTGCTACAATCCACATTTAGATTAACAAAATATTATTAATGGGATAAATTAAACTTTTAGCCTAAAACCAGTAGATGTACGGGAAAAATTTATTAAGTATTTAGATAAACTTTAATTACTTAGTTTTACACAGAAATATTCGTTCTGTAATTGCAGTAAAAATGAACTGGTCTATTTACAAAAGAAATACAAATATTTTTGTAGCAGCAATAATAATTATGTTTATTATTGGTCTTGCCTCGTATTTAAGTCTGCTGGAGTACCAAGACAACGCTCAGTGGGTAATACACACTCGTGAAGTCCTAGAAAAAACTCAAGAATTAATCTCTCAAGTAAGTGATGCAGAGACTGGACAACGAGGTTATATTCTAACAGGTAAACAAAGATATCTAGCTCCATATAATAGGGCGAATAATGAGATTAGCCACAAGGTGAAAGTTCTACGCAAATTAACTGCGGACAACCCCAATCAACAACGAAGAATAGCCATTATTACACCTTTGATTTACAAAAAACTAACTTTAATTAAACAAACAATTAAATTAATCAATGAGAATAATCTAGAAGCTGCTCTCCAAATAATAAAAACAGATGAAGGACAGCAACTAATGGAGAAAATACGACTTATTATTAAAGCTATAGAGAATGAAGAAAATGTATTATTGAAACAACGCCTAATAGAAGCAAGTAACAGCGCCCGCCGAACAAGTTTTTTGATTATTTTTGGTAGTATATTAGCTTCTATTTTAGTCAGTTTAGCCAAGCTCATTATTAATCAAGAACTTGCTAAACGCTGCCGCATGGAAAAAAAACTTCAAAAAGCTCACGATGAATTAGAAAATAAAGTTAAGGAGCGGACTGCTGAAATTATCCAAACCAACAGTAAGCTGAAAAAGGAAATTAATCAACACAACCAGACTCAAGCGCAATTAATTCATGATGCTTTTCACGATTCACTAACTGGACTGCCAAACCGTGCCTTATTTGTCGAAAGGGTAGAGCGTGCGCTGGTGCTAACAAAGCGTCATTTAGACTACAAATTCGCTATCCTGTTCCTAGATGTGGATCGCTTTAAAGTTGTCAACGATAGTCTTGGTCACTTGATTGGGGATCAATTGCTAACGGCGCTGGCACGCAGATTAGAAGGGTGTCTGCGTGCAGGAGATACAGTTGCCCGCTTAGGAGGAGATGAGTTCACAATTTTATTAGACGATATCAAAGACTTAAATGATGTCACAAATGTAGCTAACAGAATAAATGCAACTTTGACAGGAACTTTCAATTTCGGTAGACACGAAGTATTTACTACTGTAAGTATTGGTATCACTTTCAGCACAACTAATTATAAGGAGCCAGAAGAACTCATCCGTGACGCTGACATTGCAATGTACCGTGCTAAAAAATTAGGAAAAGCACGCTATGAAATATTTGATTCTAGTATGTACGCTCAAGCTGCTCAGTTATTACAGTTAGAAATGGATCTACGACGGGCAGTTGAACGTCAGGAATTTCAGGTTTACTATCAGCCAATTGTCTCGTTAGAAACTTATAACATTACTGGCTTTGAGGCACTATTGCGCTGGCAACATCCCGAACTAGGATTTATTTCTCCTGAAAAGTTTATTCCTTTAGCAGAAGAAACCGGGATGATTGTGCCGATTGGTTATTGGGTGTTACGTGAAGCTTCTCGTCAGATGCGTGCTTGGCAATTGAGATATCCTACCAACCCACCCTTAACTATCAGTGTCAATATTTGTAGTAAACAGTTTTCCCACCCCAATTTGATTGAGGAAATTCGCCAAATTCTGCAAGATACTGGTCTAGAAGGTAGCAGTTTAAAGTTGGAAATTACTGAAACCGTACTCATGGAAAATTCTGACTCAGCCACTGCTATGATTTTGGAATTACAACAGATGAATATTCAGTTACATCTAGATGATTTTGGCATCGGTTATTCATCCTTGAGTTACCTGCACCGTTTTTCCTGTAGTGCATTGAAGATAGATCGTTCATTTGTCACCAAAATTGGTGCTAACGGAGAAAACTTAGAAATTGTTCAGGCGATTATTTCCCTAGCACACAGTCTGAACATAGATGTCATTGCTGAGGGTTTAGAAACAATGGAGCAATTAAGACAACTTCAAATCAAAAAATGCCAACACGCACAAGGATACATTTTCTCAAGGCCACTTGATAGCAACTCGGTAGATACATTAATCGCATCAAGCTTGCACTTTCAGCTAGATTCAAACCTGTTAGGTTTGTCCCATTTTCCGCTCTCTTGTGCGTGATTATGCTTTGTGATGCTGCTTTCTCCCTAGTATAGATGTCCTCATAAGAAAAGCGATCGCTTGTGGTATTTGGTGGGGGTGAAGGAACCAACACTAAAACCCAATCACCGAAACAGCTTTCCGTTTCTGCTCTGGCGTGACCTCCAGATAACGCTGCAACGTCCCCAGGTCACTGTGGCCAGAGATTTCTTGAATAGTTCTCAAAGGTATTCCGGCGCTAGACATCTGCGTGAGAGCCGTTCGCCTAAACGAATGGGTGCTGACTCCCTCTACACCAATCCGCTTGCAGGCATCCCGTAAAATCTTGTCTGCCATGAATCGGGTCAGGCGTTCAGTTACACCGCGCATACCTGGGAACATTACCCCGATTTTAGGTTGGTAATCAGCCAGTATTGCGGATAGTGCTGGTGGAATGTCTACAATCCGTGTTTTGTACTTGCCTTTCGTGGTACATTTTCGGAAAGTGATGGTTCCTGATTTGATATCAGTCTTTTTAAGGGCCAACGCTTCTGATACGCGACAACCAGTAAACAGGCAGATGCCAAACAGAGCGCGATCACGGGGAGTGAGAAATCCCTCGGTGAACAATCGCCTTAATTCCTCTTGGCTTAATATTTTGCCTTGTCCGTTGCCGCTAACCTTCATATATTCTACTTTCTAGGGGATTACACGTTTTAAGTAAAACGTGTAATTGATGACCCAAAGTATTGTAACTCCGTTGGCGACACCAAGGCTCACTCTAGACATGAAATCCAACTTATCAATCGCGATCGCTACAACCCTTGTTCTTTCGTTGGCTGATAAAATTAGCTTATGATTGCAGCGCGATGACCAAGTAGGGGTATAATCCGCACTTAATACTCATACCTAACTTATAAATGAAGCGATCGCTCATTTATATGTCCATGATTGAAAAGCCTTACTGTTATTGCAGCTAATAAACAGTTAGTTGCTTTATACTTACCTGGTAATGCCCCGGCTGGCTGTCCAGTTGCCTGTTGCAGTTGCACCCGTGCTTCGGCTTCTGCCCTTAACCTCACCTGCTCCTGAAAAATAGCTAACTCTTGCGGTGTCATTTTTGACAACTGCGCGGTTCTTACCCGTCGATTCTCAGACCATTGGTGAAACTCGTAGTCTAACTGCGCGGTGTAGCTTTCTTTGTGGAGCCTTAACCCGTACCAAAGTTTAGAAATTAACCAATTGCTACGAATTTCTTCCCTAACTGAAGGCATTAGTTGGACTAATCGCCATTCCCTAGCTTTGGATAACCCATAAGCTCCACCAACGAATAGCACTGAAGCTAATCCCCACCAAGCCTTATCCGGGTTGCTTGGTTCTATTATTCTTAAGCGGGTAGCTTTCGTTGGCAAGAAGTTATCACGCTGAAACTCTGGGTTAGCTGGGGCATAAGCTTCAGCATAAAACTCAGCAAGTGGCATTATGTAACGCTTGTTGGGAGTGCAGTACCTTTGACGGTTAACCGGATTAGTGAGTGTTTCGGGAATGAAACAATATTCAACCAAACTAATCTGAGTGCCTGTGAATGACTTTGCCCCACAAATTAACCCGATGGTTGCCAGCACCCCCACAGTAATATTGTTGGCTGTTCCTGATCGGAAATAATCCTCAAACTGCTTACGTTTCATTGGCTTCTCCCCCTGGCCATAGCTGCAATCAACAACAACCCGAATGCTGCCAACCCGATCATTAACCAAGGTGTTTCAGTCTTGGGAGTTGGTTTAACCTCATACTGTTTAACCTCCTGATAGAACCGTGTCTTACCTGTCTTGGTCGCTCCTGACACAGCCCGATATTCATCAAACGCCACCCAAAGAGTTGCCCCTACGCTTGCAGTCTGGGCAGTCGCCACCATAAAGTCTTTACCAATGTGGATTCTGCCGTCGTATTGAATTTTCGTGAGAGTGTTGGCGAAAAATAACCCCAGTACGATGCTGCTTAAAGTGCCAGAAGCGATCGCCCCAATTCCCAAACTCGTTAGTAGGCTGACTCCAGCATTGGCAGTAAACACACCCAGGAATGTAGCCAGTGCTTTGTTTAGCAGTTGCTTGTTACTGAAGACATCTCTAATAGATTGCTCTAACCGTTCGCCGTCTTCGCTCTCTGGGGTCGGTTTTTCTTCAGTAGTTTCACCCCACATTAACGGTGTGGACTGTTCACTAGTATTTTGGAACTGTGATAATAGGGAATCAATTTCATTCATGTTTACCTCGCGTGGGTGAAACAGAAAAAGCCAGAGTTTACCGTCACTACTGGCAAACGACTTACTTATGGCTTAAATGCCCATGAAGTCGCGGAACCACTGCCCTACTCGGGTAATCCCAGCAGTGCGCGAGTAATTAGGTTTTGGTATGCGGTCGGTTTTCGCTTCACTGCCGTTTGTCCACAGTGCGCTAGTTACCGCAGTTTCGTAAGCGCGATCTGCTGCATCTTGGGATTCTGGGAGTTTATTGGATGCCTTGATTAAATCAACTTCATACTTTGCGATCGCCATAAGTAGATAATTACCAGCAGTCACAAAGTTGGCGAATTTCTCAATCCTGTTACTCCACCATTCATCTAGACACTGGCTGTACTCTGCCTCAAACTTCTTGCCCGTGAGATGGTTGCCTCCATAAGTGAAAGTGCCTTCGATAATCCCCTGGTTCACCAAGCTGGGTGAGTGTTTCACATCCTTGGACAGCAAGCTCACTCGGTCGTTTCGCTTGTCGAGAGCTTCTGCAATCATGGTATGCAGTTCACCCGCTCCACCTTCAATCAAGTGACGGTCAATCACTGCACCACTGCCGTTGAACACGGTAATCAACCAAGTTGATGAACCAATATCGAGAGCGATCGCTAATTCTGAGGGGTCAAGCACCAGGGATGCTTCACCGAATAAGCAGTGTGCAATGCTTCCAAATCCTTCTGGGTAAATGCCTGTGACTACGATTTCAACTGTCTTGGTGACAATGGAACGAGTTACAGGATGCAGATGTTCAAAGGTGTGAGTCCCTTCAACCCTGCGTTTAATCTCACTTGCCCAGCGTTCTGGGTTGTGGTTGCTCAAACTAATTTCTAGCTTGACCCCATCGGGAACATTGAGAACGGCTAAGTCTGCAAGGATGCTTTCTAGTGCCAGTTCTGCCTTTTTCGCCTTATCTTCGTGTAACAGGGTGTGGTCACTTTGCGCTAGAGCAGCACTGCCCCAAAAGAATTGAACATCTTTTAAGTCCAGGCGTGAACCTTCTACATATCGCACCCATGCCCCATCTTTTGAGATGGTTTCGTGGTGCATGATATTGCGGTTGCGAACAAGTGAGTATGCGGCTGGCATCATGATCGAAAAATCACCGATGATTGCCTTGCCATACCCTGCACCTGAGTCTTTTCCGGCGATAAGGTCAGTTAGCCCAGATTTGGCTAACAAGTCTGCTTGAACTAGCCAGTTTTTGGCATTGGAATATAAGGTTGTCACAATACTGCTCGGTTAAGGAGAAATAGAGGGTAAAACAAAGAAAATAGGGTTCGCGGATGATTTACGCGAATAAAATAATGAGACTTACTTTTTCTCTTTGAGGCTATCGTACAAGTCCACCCAATT
>JAHHHS010000105.1 GCA_019359215.1 Nostoc indistinguendum CM1-VF10
TGCAACAATGCCTCTACTTGTTTTTCTGGAGATTGCTTTTGCGCCATGTAATATATTCTACGACGCTATGTGCATCTATCTACTTTTTATTTTTTGCACTACCCCGATTTATTGAGCGGATACCTTACGATCTTCTATAACTTCATTTGAGCAATACCATATACCTGCATTTAAAGATTGGTCAATCGGAGGATGAACGTAGGGCAAACTATTTTCAATCAAGTCATTTGAAAATCGAAATATCTCTTCCCAGTTGTGTACAATTTCATTCTGATGACTCTTGAAAAAATTTTCTACCATTTCTTCAAGCAAGCTCCAAAACAAATTTGCAGCTTTTGCATAACCATGATTTTCACAAATTGGAGCGCGTGGTTTAAATTTGTACCAATCTTGTTGACCAAGAGTTCCAACTATCAATTTATTGATAGATTTAGTAGTCATTGGCATAATGAGATAGACAATTGGGGTTGGCCCCCCAATTAGGGTAGATCGACCTTTTTCATTGATAGCCAGAACCTCGCGAACATACGGGTAAAGTAGCTGTCTAATTGGATTATTTCTTATATTTCGGAGAAAAGCAATCGTAAACTGCTCCATTCCAAAATGAGTCGCTGCTAGATGACCTCGAAGCTGTCCTGCCACGTTGTTATAGGTAGCTCGTACAATACGCTTAGCCTGTTGCCATTGATCCCCGTCTGAAGGAGTAAACTTAGTAAATTTTTCGGGTTCATCTTCATTATTTAGACCCAATAAAATATCATGCACTAAAAGTTGTTCTCCATCAGAAACAAATCGTGCTTTGAAACTTAAGAGGGTAAGATCTGTACGGCGTTCAAAGTTTTTCCAGTTCATGTCAATCACATAGACATTTGGATCTGAGAACTGAGAACTAGCTTTTTCTATCGGATCAATTTGAAAAATTGGTGGGATCAGAGCGTTTAAGATTCTATCGCAGAAATATGCATCGCTTCTACTCTCAGCACCCATAGTAATAGTTTTGTTTGCTGGGTAACGCATTTGGATCTCATCAATCGATAAACCACCCGACACACTCTCATTTTCTGTAGCTATTTGCCGTAGAATAGGAGTGTATTGGGCGCTTGCTGATTCGAATCGTGCTTCTTGTACAGAACTAAACCCTTGCCGAATTGATGTAGGTAATGCATATGGAAACGGCCACTCTGGATCGTACTCATAAAATCCGATATTTACATGACCAATTGGTATACTCTTGAGTTCTTCTGGAATTCTAACAGGATGAACGACAGCTACGAACCTCCTAAGCACCTTATCACCTCCCAGAAAGACAAGTTGATCTGGCTCGTAAATACGTAACTCTAGAGTAGTTGGCTGATCTAATTTAGGTCCATTATTCTCAAAGAACACTTCGAAGAAGCCATCATTAGTAGCAAAACCTCTGCCTAAATATGAGGTTCTTCATTACTTGTTATGCTAAAAACGCTTATAAAATAGCTCAGATTCCTTGCTGGGCAAGAAAGATAGCTTTTAACCTGTGATTTTGAGCCTTTGGAATAAAATCAAGGCTAAAACTACCCAAAAGCCTTGCTATTAAAGGTAAATTCCGAATTTTGCTTTAAAGTTCAGCATAACATCTACGGAAGAGCCAAATATGATTGAATCATTTCACCAGCCTGTATCGCAACCTCGTCCGATAATAAGATAGCCATTGGATTCCATAGTTCAACTAAAAGACCCCCGAGAGGAATTGGTGGAAGTAGAATTGAGCGTGATGGAGGCGCACTAACTAGACGCCCAAATATTCGTCTATCTAGCTGTTGACGTATACCTGACTTCTGAGTGAGCAAATCGGAAAAAGTACGCCCATTCCAACCAGTCATATGGGGTTCTTCAATATTTGTGAAGATAATATATGCAGAGTCAGCAGCAATTCCGAATTCATCCCATAAAACTCTAGAAAATCTACGGGTTAATTCCGCAGTAATTTCTGGCGTCATTCTAAAACTAGTCAGATGAATATGTGCAATATTATTCCTATTATCAGAGCTGCCAAATACTCCTGTAATCTGTGTCGATATAGCAACTTCAATCATCGAGATAGGATCCCCCTTTACCTCATGAATAATTTGACGAGTTTTCTTAATAGCGTTCGCTATAGATACCTCTGACACCTTGGTTGAAACTTCTATCTTTAATAACGGCATTCATCTACTCCTAATAAATAATAAATATTACAAAATCTCTTGAAATAACAATTGATGAAAACAGAACACGAGCAATTTAGAGGTTTTAAGTCTAACTCTTATTTAGACTGACAGCGTCAGTCTAATACCGCCATTTAGGCTGAGTTAATTCAGTCTAATTCTCATTGAAAATAATTTTCTGTATTTTGATACATCATAGTAACGCTACAGCCTGCTTGCAACCAGCTAATATACTGTTGTTTTGACACTACTTTTTAATTTTTTAAGTAATTTCACCCAACTAACGCTTCGATAGGTGGATGCCTAAGCCAGGGATACTAGGGATTTACGCTTTTCTTAGTGCCATTCGGTTATATCCCATTCGAGACGGACATTATGATCAACCTAACCTTGAAGAACTTTAGAAAGTCTAATAGCATGAAACCAGACAAGCTGAATAAATTTTTAGAGTGGAGCGGTGTTGAGGAGCTAAATGATGCAGATTGTGTTGGAGTAAATGGGGGTTTGAGCTTTGATATTGATGGAAGTACCTCAATAAATAGTTTGTCAAGGGAACTCTTCACAAGTATCAATGAATTTACTGGAATTTAGTAGACTAAAAGGCTAGAGAAAAGCAGTCAGCAGTAACACTGACTGTCGTAAACAGGGCGAACGCACGGCATTTCTGAAACCCCTGCTGGATAAGGATCTTGACGAAAAAATAGGCTAAATTAAAAAACGCCAAAACCCTTGCTATTAAAGGATTCTTATACTTTAGATGCGTTTGCCCTGCTGTCGTAAAGTCAATGAAAGTAATCGATAAATCATTGACGTGATGATCCTGACACAACTAGAAAAATTCCGCCAAGCTATCTACGATTGTTTGGGGAATCCCTGTTTTCCAATGTTTGCCCTTCCTGACCATTTACCAGGATTGGGCATTATTTTGGCGTTTAAAGGGTTAACTCGTTACAGTTAGGACGGCTGGCTTTTATTTGACTGAATTTCTGATAATTTCTACAATGTTGGAGGTAAACTCTCTTCCTCTTAGCAAGTCAGCAAGTGGCTTAAATCTTATTCATTGATATTTAGTTTGATTTTAATATATTGCCTATATAGCAATGATTCCCCATGATTTTTGTAGGGCTTTGACTTCTCTAGCACTGTTATTAATCCCTTGGAGTCCATCAAACTAAGAAACCAATCCCATCTTTGTAAATCTTCTTCAGTTCTCATAAAACGCATCTCAATTTGGCTGCTCATTGCCAGTTAACCTCATCGAGTGCGTTACTAGCTTTTTGTTCCCATGTCTGCATTTCTGGTTGGTCTTGTTTTACAAACCTAGATTCGATTTTTACAGTATTGCAGTGCTTACATCTAAGTCTAATTGTTCCGGGCTTTGTAGTTCCCTCGTTTGTAAAATCAATGCCCTTCTCGCCCATAGTTTCACATTCAGGACATATAAACATCTGGTCGCTTAAATGTGTCGCTTTGGGCGCGATCGCAGTGGCAGGAGCCAGAGAATCTAACCTAGCTTTCAAGGCTTCTATCTCAGCTTCTAGTGAATGCTTAATCTCGTTCATTGCATCCGCAAGATAAGCAGTTTTAGAATCTACTAATTCCTGCAATCTCTCATCATTGTTTACTGTATTTACAGGAGCGTTTACGTCTATCCCTACTGCTTTTGTCAATACCCTTTTAACTGTGGCGTTAAGTGAATTATCATCGAGTAACGCCTACGCTGACTTTGCTAAACAGATGAAAAAGTTAGTAGATATTTGCTATCAAGATGCCAGGGGAAACGCATCTAAATTGTCTTGACAAAATACCATCTTAATGGGTGAGCATATTAGGGCGGCCGCATCATGTCAATAAGACTAGTCTATTCTCAATAGACTCAAAAATAATTTCATTAATCCCTACTTATTGACAAAGATTTTAGCGATCGCTTTAAGCCTTGGAAAATAAATCAAGCCAGAAATACTGATTTTTCGTTGGGTCTTAATCCTGTCCGTGATCAAGAGTACTTTAGATGCGTTTGCCCTGGGGCGATAATGGAATATTATCAAGATTGGTGTTTGCCTATCTTCCCACGTAGCAATAAATATACCTGTGCTTTTGTGTCTTTGGGGAATAAAGCCTATTTTCTGAATTATGGTCAAGAACCGAACCAGAAGCCAAGGATCTGTTTGTTCTCACCTCATAACCACCCTCCACGCACTGATTTTATTAAGCATTTGCCTTATCAACCAAAACAGGGCATATCAAAGGTTGGTTGAGCGTACAAGTACAGCACGCGTGCTCTTGGCACGTATATTATCTCAAGATAACCGAAACGCTGTAACAATGGTGGGATGAGAATTGCATCGATTGAAATTTCCGACGATATTAATTTGATAACACGACAAATAATTTGTTAACCGACATGAAGATACTCAACTCATGCTTTTATTTGTCTAATTGAACTCATTGCATTTTCATGCATATCATTCAGTAACGTCGATTCCCGTTCCATTATTTTTGCAATCATTTTCATCGCTTTAGTAATTAGATTTATATCGCGGATTCTTGGTGAGCTTAATAGGTCAATTGCTCTTCGCAAATCATTCATGTAACCCCTCTCTTGTCCAAGTTGTTCTCGCACTTTCAACCATTCGTTGTCAGTTTCTACTAACTCCTGATGCCACAATTGGTGAATCTCCTCCATCAAATCAGCTTTCTCTAGATGCCAAGCTAGATGTTGATGGATGTAACTATCATCCGGCAGGGTATACCATAAACCGTTTTGGGTCTTCCCCCGGTATTTTCTCAATAATTCCGCATGAGCATTGGCAAGAGTCAAGCCTAGCCCTGGTAAATCACCCTGACGCTTTGGTATTACCGGAGCAGTTAATAAATTACGTGCCCAATCATGTAACAAGTCGTGTAAACGGTAGGTGGGTATTTCATTCACTAAAAACTCAGCTTTTCGCTGCATTTCTTTGACGTATTCTGGTAAAAAAAATGCCACTGCATCTTCAAAATTTTCAAATCCATATGAAGATGTAACAAATGAGCTATTAATTGATAGCAAAGATTTATTTAGTAAGTATTGCAACGTTTGTGCAGCGTCTTGTTCATCTAAATCCCAAAGCGTAGCTGTCATTGCTGGCGTAATGATTGTATCCTCTGGTAAAACACCCAACCAAATAAAATTTTTTCTTTTCTCTTCTGGCAATCGCTTTATACTTAAACTGAATGAGGCAGTTAAACTAAGGCGTTTTAAAGAAGCCTCATCAGTAACATCACTCGCTTCAAGGTCATCTAATGTTTTTAACCGGGCAATTTCTTGTTGAGTATCCTGTAACAAAACCACCCAAGACTTACCACTTGCCACCTGATCTGCTGCCAATTCCAGTGCTAGAGGAAGATACCCATATTCTTTGGCTAAAGCTTTTACATTGGATTGCTCTGCATCTGTTATGCCACGTCCGAATTTCTTTGTCAGTAGTTCCATTGCCTGAGCTGGCTTCATCGCATCTAAGCTATAGGTGCAAGCTCCTAAGACTTTAGCAATCACACCCTCACGAGTTGTTACCAGCAAATGACAACGAGCGCCACCTACTTTAAATGCTTGTGCGTGTTTTGTATCCCAAGCATCATCTACGATCAACAGAACAGCTTTGTCATTTAGCAGGGTACGGAGATGGCTGGTAGTAGCTTCTATGCTGGGTGATTTAAAGTTATGGTCACCCAAAGCTTGTACCCAACCACTTAATAGGGAGAGAACATCAGGTTGTTGACCCAAAGTTGCCCAAAGAATGCCGTCACAAAAATGAGCTTGCACTTGTTTGTTATGTGCTAAAGCCGCTGCTAAGGTGGATTTACCTATTCCACCTAAACCGTGAATAACAGTAATTACCAAAGTGCCAGCATCCGATCGGAGAAGGCGCTTTTTTAAGTCTTGACTGTACTCCGGTCGGTCTACGTAATAAGGTGGTGGTGGTGGTGCTTGAAAGAGATATAACTTTTCCCGTTCCGATTCGGGCGACTTCAGTCAAACATTGAAAGTACTACCTCTCTGATCAATGGTTTGGGTTTGAGCTGCATTAATAGCTTTTTGGATATTTTGGCTAAAAGCTGGAGTGAATGGGTGTTGAGATTTCTTCACAGCTTCTTTTATCTGTCCGAGGAATTCAGCTAAATTTGAGGGTGGATTCGTTTCTGTTGCTGCTGCCAATTCTTGCATGGTTAGCTTAACGTTAGGGTCAACACCAGCAGCCGAATTTACCTGTAGTACCGCTTCACCGTAATCTATTGGTTCTTCTAAAGCTTTCTCTATTGCAACTACAGTTCTAGGAGACTGTTTTTTGAGGGATACGAGAAACTTGCCAGTCTTATCCCATAAAACATCACCTACCTTTTCGCCTGTTTTTTCCAAGGCTTTTGTGGCAACCACAGAGCCAATTGCGATCGCCGCAGTACTTAAAGGTTCCATAACTTATTCGAGAAGAAATTTGTTCTGCTCTCAGTTTAGGTCTTTAAATAAAGTTTTGTTCGCTACTATCCAACAAAACTTTGCAATTCCTGCGCGAACCTACAAGATACTGCCTATTTTTCAAGAAACAACAAGAAAGCTTTATTTTACCAGGCAATAACTCAACGTCTGCTAACCAATCGCCGACACCCCATCAGCTTTCCCGTAAGTGCGTCCACCACTCAACGTTTTTAAGCAACTGTCGGTTAACAGATTATTTGTCGTTATTAACACATTAGTGTCGTTCTACGCTCAAAGCCTGTCAAGTATGGGCATATCAAAGGTTGGTTGAGCGTACAAGTACAGCACGCGTGCTCTTGGCACGTATATTATCTCAAGATAACCGAAACGCTGTAACAATGGTGGAATGAGAATTGCATCGATTGAAATTTCCGACGACATTAATTTGATAACACGACAAATAATTTGTTAACCGACAGTTTTCAAGGAGGTGAAAATATCACTACTCCTCACAAAAGGAAACCAAAACGAGAACTAACTCAGCAGCAAAAAGATGAAAATAAAGCTTTATCTAGTAATCGAATATTCATCGAATATTTGATCAGATTACTTAAAATATTTCGGATTGCTTCACAAACGTTCCGCCTAAAACTTGACACTTACGAGCAGATTATTTTAACAGTTTGCGGATTAGTTATATTAAGAATTGGTAGCTTGATTCTCCCAAGTTAACTATTAGTAGTAATCGTAAAATCTCAAAAATAAGGAGTTAATCTTTATGTCTCTAAACTATCACTAACTATCTTAAAGCCTTATGCCTCCGTTTTTACGAAGATATCAAAGTTTTGCCCCAAACCTTTGAACAGTCTGGCTTTGGAGTTTTCGGACAAGTCTATTAAGAGCAGATATGTAAGTATCACCAAAATTCTGGAGAGCAACAGCCGGACGGATAATATTCAACAATTGAATAGCTCGTCTAATGTCTGCAACACTGCGGCTAGCATCAATCTCTGGCTGACTTTCGCTGTAGCCTTTGGCTTTCTTTTCTGCTACCAAATTATGAAATTTAGCAACGGCTCTCTGATGATTGCCTAATGTGTGAACTTTGGTTTGCGCTTGATAACCAACTCGCCCCCACTGGACTGTTAAATTACCATCTTCGACAATGGCCGCCCAGAATTTATTGCTGTTCTGGATAGCATCAACAAAGACTAAATAGATTTCCATGTTTCTTACCTTGTCAATTCACGGCTTGACGGGCATTGCCCCATCGAATTTGATGCTGTAGTGCTTCAAGTATTGTTTCGGCTTCGTGTATTGTTAATCCATTTAATTGTGAGCAAATATCTACCAAAAGTTGTGGCGTATCCATACCAAGAAATGTGACAAAAAGTGCATCTATAGAAGCTTCTATTAGTGTGTAACTGCTCGGCTCATGCCTTTCTCGCATAAATACATAATTTGTTAACACCGTCCGAAGCAACAATTTGCTTTCTCTGTCTAATTTCTCCAAATATGCGCCATAATTCTCAACCAGTTGGTCAATGGTTGGAGTCTGCCCGTAATAAGTAACTAAGTCTGTTGTCATGTTTCTTCGCCTTATTAACTATGTTAATTAGCTGCTATCAATTACTAAAAGAAAGAACGATGGCGTACCCGCTATGAATCGGTGGCGATCGCCCCCATAGAATCAGGAGGCAATCGCTTTCTCATCAGTTCATGTTGCGAAACTTGGCAGCACGTAAAGATTGAGTTTTCGCTGCAACCACAGGGCTACTAGCCCGTCGTGCGGTGGATGCCCATGCTTGCATTCTTTCAACCGCCGCCGCATCCTGAATTCCAAGTGGGGTAATGGTTTGACGACAGGTTTCGAGGTCAGCAAGTGTTACCTGCTGCGGTCTACCCTCATCGAATGCCAGCAGAGCAGCTTCCGAAGCAAGGGTTTCCAGTTCTGCTCCTGAAAATTTCGCGGTCGAGGCTGCGATCGCCTCCAAATACTCCGATTCCAGGTGAATACCAAAGCGTTGCAGATGAATCCCTAGAATCTGTACACGCTCTGGTTCTGTGGGAAGATCAACAAAGAAATTTTCGTCAAATCTTCCCTTCCTCTTTAGCTCACTTGGCAGTGCAGAGGGGTCATTGCAAGTTGCCACGACAAACACGCCACTGGTTGATTCCGACATGAATGTAAGGATATTGCCCAGAATCCTCTGTGAGACTCCGCTAGTGTCACCAGTCCCCGAAAGAGCTTTTTCTATTTCGTCAATCCACAGGATGCAGGGTGCGATCGCTTCTGCTGTTTTCAAAGCACGTCTAACATTTCCCTCAGACTCACCGACCAGACTGCCCAAGAGGGATGCAATGTCTAGCTGTAGGAGTGGTAGATTAAGGATATTAGCAATGTTTTTAGCCAATAATGTTTGGGTCTTCAGTACTTAGTATGCTAAATTAATCTACTAAAAAGCTGAAAACCTTGCTGCACAACAAAAACAGGCATTGTTTTTAAAATTTTAGTCCATTCTTGAGACTTAAGCGTTCTAAACTTGATTTTAAAGTCTAGTTTTGATGTTTAACTAATAATTTGGCATAACAGGTACTGAAGAACCTAATGTTTTACCTGTACCGGGTGGGCCAGCCAGCAACACACCTTTTGGTTGAGGCAAGGAAAGCTCACGCGCCTCTTGCGTGAATAGCCGCCGCCGCCGCCGATTGAGCCACTCACGCAACAAATCCAATCCTCCAAAAGAGATGCTAGCAGGCTTGCCCAATTCGATACCCATTTGAGACAACAGCCGAGTTTTATACTCGACTGCTTGGGGTATGAAATTACTATCAATTAAAATCCCATCTGATGTTAGGTTGTGTTTGACAGTTAACCGCAGGAAGTCGCTAATCTCCTCCAGGGTTAATCCCAGAGCAGCACGAGAAAGAGATTCAATTTCACTTTTATTAAGGGAAATAGTGAAAGTCAATTCCTGTTCAATAGCTGACTGTTGTAGATCATGCAAATAAGAATTGATAAGCTAATCGGCATTCAAGCTGCAATATAGCTGAGATTGCCTTTGTTTTTGATTTGGCGATGCCACTTAATCACCAACTCGCCTTGATTCAAAAGTTTTCCTTTTTTACCCCAATTCTTGCGTCGAATCACACGTAAACTAAACCCGCTCTCGTCCCAAAACCATACCTATAAACGCTCTGGCTGTTCTCGTGCAATCAATAAATATTGGGTAAGTTTTTCTTTAAATTTTGCTCTATCTACTGGATTTTGTTTATCCTCTAGATCATATTTAGCCCAAATATAACTATACTTTTTTCGCTTTAATATCCTCCTTACTTGAGAGCTACTTAAATCAATACCTGTTTTCTCGGTTAAATATGTAGCTAATCTTTCTGCTGTCCATTTCCCAAATTCGTAACCTAATGATGAGGGTTCTTGATCAACAGTTTTTAATAAAAGTTCAATATATTCAGGAGTGGCTTTTCGGTAAGGTTCGTACTCTCTTTTATTATGTAAGGTTTCTAAATTATCTGGATCTCCATGCATACACCAATATGCTACTGTTCTATGCGAACAGCCTAAAAATTTTGCAATTTCGTGTTGCGGCTTCCCATCATTTTGCAGAAGAATGATTAGAATTCTTTCCCTGACATGAGGTAGGTTGCTCTCTTTTAGAGCTTCCTGTAGCTTGCTGACTTGCTCCGGCGTTAAAAAGTTCTTGGCTGGTGGCGGCATAGGTGCTTTGAAATGGCTTCATCTTATTATTATGCAACTTAAGTGCCGATTAGCTTATGAAGTAGTATTTGCTCAACTCCCGGTAGAGGAATTTCACAATAAGGGATTAAGCGTACAAGTGACTCGTGTAATTGAATGTTTTGACCCAGCAGCACAATGCGTTTATCAGTCGGTTTGAGACGATGGGAGAGATTTTTTACCTTGCTAACAACTTCCCAAGATAACGAAGGCGAATTCTTCCCAATAAACGAGTGAATATCACCTAAGATAAAGATTCCATCAGCACTAAAGTTAGCAATGTAGTCGAATACAAATAGTAGTGGATCAGCCTGTGGAGGTCTTTTGTACTCTGCAACTGGCTTAAACACCAATCCCCCATCTGCTGCGATTAAACATTGTTCTAAGGTTGATACCCCCAAATTCCAGAAGAATACTGGACTTGATAGCTTGCTAGATGCCTCTGTAGTCAACCACTGAATAATCGTCGCTTCATCGGGCGACAGAACATCAACCGCAGCAATGGGTATTTGTGAATCAAGCGTGGAGAGAAGATTTGAGAGTTTCATGTCAATTATTCAAATATTTCACTTATGAAATGGCGAAGCCTTTATGATCAGCAGTTACCAGCCTAGTTAAGACTGGTAATTGATGACTGATTACTGGTGCAAACGTGTTTGATTGCTTAGGGTAGTCCGAAGTTGTTGGGTTTGAGCTTCATTTTTAAATGTGCGATCGCTCTCGCTCACAACTCCCAAAGCGGATTCAAACGGTTGCGTAGCCGATAAACAACTCAAACCCTCAAACCCCTCAGCCTCCACACGAACTTCACCTGTAGCATTGTCGAAATGAATCAGTATTGAGCGTTCCATATTTATCTCCGCACAAATTGTTTAACTTCTTGATGTCCGGCAAAAGTCAGCCGTAAGGTTTGTTGAGTGCCGTTGGTTTCTTCACTAATCGCGCATTCTCCAAACTGCTCTTGTAACTCGGTGGCTTTAGCACGAACCATCCGTTGTCCGTAAGCCAACATCAACTTGTTACTAAAGAAGTCTTGTCCTAACTTCGGAACTGTTTCATAACTGTCGTGTATTACCTCGTACACGCCGCTTGAGGTATTCCACTTGAATCCGATGTCTGCACGGGCTTTTATGGTGCGACCAGATACGATAATTTCAGCACTTTGTCCTTGAGAGCCACCGTAGTATCCTTTTAGTGACTGTGCTGTTTCATGTACTTGCGGATTCAGTTTCAAATCTTGTAAAGCTTGTACCAGGCATTCACGGTTAGCAAGCTTAGTTTTAACGGTTGAGAAATGCGACATTTTTAGCTCCAATGCTTTCAAATCGGTTTGAGAAATAGTAGGGGTGCGATATCCTTTTTGGGTTATTGTGAAAATTGCACTTTTAATACATCGATCAAGTCTTGAGCGAATGCACACTCGCTCAAGACTGTTTTTTACCTGAACTTAAACGACATCACGGTAGCTTTCGACAAGCCCACGTCGTCAGCTGCAAGTGATTGTAGATTGCGTTGTTCATCTAACAACTTGATGCGGATCTCTTGCATTTTTTGCTGTAAAAGACTTTGCGTATCTGAACCAAGATTCTTCGACTCAATCGCTGGATCGTTAACGATAGAGTCCAAGTGCGGCATCATCGCCTCCAAGCTACTGCCAGCCTCCGGGTCAGCATTCGCTAGCAAAACCTGAACCTTCATAAGATGGCGTTGCATCTTTTTTTTGAACTGTACGGGCTTACGTCCTGGCTCCCAATCAGCCAACTCTTCAAGCAACTGCGCGGCGAGTTGTTCACCACCAGCAAGGGCTGATTCCCGTAGCCTTTGCTCCAAATTTTGGTCATACTGTTGGATGAATCGCGTGATTTGGTCTAAGCATTCAGCTTGTTGCTGGTTCAGTTGTTCAGAGAGGGCAGGGATAATCACTGGGCGACCAATAACGACTTGCAAATAATCTTCAAGGTCAGTCAGAGTCGGGAATGCTCTTAACAAGTTGGCTTTGACTGATTCTTGCTTATCCTGTGCTAATTCCCAAGTGTTAAGCGAGAGGAACTGGTCAATTCGCTCTTGGTAATCTTCGAGTCCTAATTCATAATCAGCTTTTAATTGATTACGTAAACCAGGGGCGATATTATCTCTGATATTGATTAGCTGATTCCAAACAAGTGGAGCCAAATCAATCGGACAAATCCAATCACCAGTATCACTACTCATCCACTCTTGAACTGAAGCAATCTCTTGCCTCAATTGGGCAGCAGCTTCATCCAACTTCTTGAATACCTTGATACCCCGCAAACCGACTTCGGAATTTGTGACTTTCACGAGGTCTGATTCAATTTCAGAGACTTCAGCTTTTAGCACATCTGCCCATTTAGGAGCGGCAGACTTCGTACTTTTCTTTAGCTGAATGCGGAAGCGAATGCGGGTTTTATTTAACTGTGAGAAATTGTGGCGCTCGACTACTGCATCAGTCAGGAAATTCGCAGCGATAGGGTTGTCGATTGCTTGTACCATGATTATTGACCTCAATCATTATTTTTCACTTTCGATTAAGCGAAGCTTTCTTTGTGGTGATTTCCTTGCGGGGCTACAAAAAGGGCTAGGATGCAGATAGAATAAGCCTCATAGCTCTCTCACCTTGCTGGTAGTACTTACGTTTATTAGGATTTAATGTCAATAATTCGGCGACTAATTCATAAGAATTTTCCATAAAATTGACCCAGTTAGACCCATATAATCCAATATAAAAACTGCTATGACGGCGAACTGTACGCGTAGATTCTTTGATTCGACCGACATATTTTTGAACACCCATACGTTTAAATTTTTGACCAGATATAGTTGCAGCGGTATAGGCAAGTGAGATTAATAATATTAGGGAAATTAGTCGTTGACCTGATACATTAGTATCTTCCAAATTATAACCACCACTCTTAAAATCTCTAAACATTTCTTCAATATCAAAGCGTTGTTTATAAGCAAAAATCGCTGAATCTAAATCATCTAAGTTGGTAAGGATAAACCAACCCTCCTCCGGCGCAACTCCCAAACGTTTACGTTTCCATTTAACAGCAAGATTAAAGCTAACAAATCCTTGGGATTTTGTATATTTAATACCTTGGTAAAAGAAGGAAAGACCAGGTGCTAAACCTGAATCTCTTAATTGCAGCCAAATTTCCGGTTCTATCTCTATAAATGCATCCTTTTTTAGACGTAAGCAAAAGTACACTTTCTGCTCTGTGAGCCAGTTAGCTAGTTTCACAGAGCAAAATTCACGGTCTCCTAACACTACAGTTTTATAATGTTTAAAAAGTGGTAATGCTTTTTTGAATACTGCTTCCTGTTCATCAAAATTGCTTGAACCCAACTTGCCTAATAGCTCAAAATATATCGGAATTGATCTCTTATCCCAAACTACACTAATCATTAACAGATTAATGCGTCCCCAATTAGTTCGATCTATAACTACATAAATAACTTCATTTAAGGGAAAATATATCTCTAGCCAGCTTTTAATAATTGGGAACCATATTTCTTCAACATTTATATAATTTAAAGATAAGAATCGTTGGATTTTCTTTCTTCTACTTTCAAATAATATGGGTATAGGTAAAGCAGTAGCCAATGCTTCAAGGCTTATAGTTTTTATTGATTGTAATAAATTTATCAGGATTTTTAGTAATAAATATTCTGCACGTCCCAATTCTCGCTTAAGGTTTGTTTCGTAGAATTCTGGTAACATTATCATTAATTAGAGCTTGTTGCGAATGAATGCTCTTTTTCTTTTACCACAAATTGCTACACTCTTTGCAATATAAGCATTCTAAACCATTTTGTCCCCCCGCAAGGGTGATTTCTCAAGAGAGCGAATGTCTGTAGTAGCTCTATAGATTACTTTTGTAGAGCTTTTTTGCAGGCGAATATGTCTTTTAATGACTGGTGGTTTATGTATGGACATGGCTTAAAATAGCTGAAGTTGCTGTGAATTATCCTGTACCGCAGGCTTCTCATAGACCATACCTTCGGCTTCATAACAACGAGTCATAAGTTTATTTCGATTTAGTCGAAAGCTGGCTTTTTTTCTTTGATTTGGCAGAGGTACAAATAGATACTGTGGATGTTGTATACTACCCTCATCTCCCAAATATCGAGAAAGTGTACCGTTGATTTGGTAAACTTTTGAAGAGCTTAACAGGGTTGAGTCGTAAACTTTAATCAAATTTAATTCCATCTTAGTAGCAGTGAAGTGTGCCATAATTTGTTGTGGAATCGATTTTTCTCTACAGTCAGATTTAATCAGTCTGACTGTAGAGTTTTTCACGCATAATTCGTTACCTTTGCGTTAGTTATTGATTGAGAGTGACAGAAGATTACAGATAGAAATGCTCGAAAATCAGATTTAATTTTTCCTTTGATTCATCTGATAAGGCGTTAAAATCAAACTCGTCTGATTCCCAAACTTGATCCAGGCTTGTAGACTCATCGATAATATTGGCAATCAAACTCGATTCATCGTCATACTTCCAGCCATTTGCTAAAAGCCACGGTAGAATTCCCTTAGATTGCAATAGTTTCTCAGTGTCGAACGAGTCAGAAAACTGCTGTAAATTTTCGACGTTGGGGTGAACAATTGTAATAATCATCGCTAATTATTTGTGATTGATTAAACAGCACTGTTAGCTGTAGACAAAGCTTAAATAACTTATAGCTATAGTCCTCCCAGCCCTGTTTACAACTTTTTGCTGTCATAGTTTCGACATAAGTTGGTAATGTGTTTGTCAATCAGATGTGCAATGGTTAGATTCGTGAAATGAAGCTGATTTTAGTGACGCACAAGGCAGGTAAATCCTGCCTTACTTCATCTTTAGGACTAAAACGCTATCTCATTCGCTGCTTTTGTTACAGCTAAAGCTTGTTCCCAGATTTCTTGCCAATTGGTCTGCTCGTTATAGGATGCCATAACTAGTTCCGACCCAACCCACACCCGACAGAACAACACGCTTTCATCGCTTGTCCCTGGAGTAGGCTGTAGTGTGATGGGAGAATATAGTTGTTCTGGAGTAAGAGTTGCGATCGCGGTCAACAAGCTTTTAGAAAAGTAAGTATCATAACCGCATTCTAAGATATACGTCCGGTCTGCTTGCATAGTTATCAGTAACTTGCAGGTTTCTTTTTTGCGGCGTTCTGTATTCTCAAACCGTAGCTCTTTAAGATATCCAGTTAAGGCAGTTTGAGGGACATCACTCGGTTCACCATTTAGTGTGTACCACAGTCCCCCGTGCTGACGATTGCAGTAAATTCTGCAATTGCCAGCTTCAGAGTGCAATCCCAGTTTTGGCTTATTGATTGCTGCGACTAACTGCTTGAGTAGTTCTTCCTGGCGCATTAAAGCAGCAAATAAATCTGATGTTTGTTCAGGGGTCATGTATGTTTACCAAAAGCATTTCACTTTCGCATTGGCGAAGCCGTAGACTTCTCGAAACCAGCAGGCGCGACCGATCAAGATTTCGGTCACGCCTTCTGATTTTCTTACGCCGCCATTCCCTCTATCCGCACCAAATCGGAGTCTGTGAACCCACCGCAATCAAGGGACTCGTCTGAGGGTGGCTGATATTGCCGTAGCTGTTCCTATCATTAGCCGTTAGTCGATCAAACGGCTTATCCAGCAGTTCCTTACAAGATGGTTCCGTCAGTTCTACCATCGACAATACCCACACCGCATCAAATGCAGAATCACACGGAATTTTCTGCTGATGCACTGAAGTTGCCCGAATAACCCACCATCTGCTGTCAGTACAGCCTACTTCGCCAAGCTTTTGATCGTGGTCGTAGATACCATCGTTTAGGATTTCAAACCCGTACTTTTCGCATTCATCAGCAATCTGTACCATGATTTCGTTCCCCGTTGTAGCGACTGGGGTTTCTTCTTCTTGTATGGGCAGCGTTCCGCGCTGGTAATGCCATGTTATATAGCTGTGGCATCTTTTAAAAGTGTTCGCGCGGTGGATCTCCTCACCATTGACCATCACTATCCAAGGTTGCGTTAGGTCATCGTCGTGGGTAATGCTAGCTACGAGCTTTTGACCTGCATAGAATTCGTGATCTTCAAACGAAATCTCTACTGATCTCAGTTCTTCAACTGGTTTAACATAAGGGGTTACAGCTGTTGTTGTTTGTGGCATAATTTTAAAACCTTTGATTGGGTGATAAAGGCGATCGCAGTGTTTCTCAGGCAAGCGATCGCCTTTTGATTTACATGAACAACGTTGTGCTTGCACAACGCTCAATCTAGAATTGGCGAAGCCTCATAAAGTAATTCCAAGGCAAAGCGTATCAGATGGTGTCAAAACAGCAGACACCACAAAGACTGTAGGAAGATATTGGGGTGTTACCGTGTCCTCTGTATAGCCGCGTGGTAACAATTTAAAAGGCGATTGAGGAGTTCACAATCGCCTTTGTTCTGCAAAGATTGAAGTTTTTTACAACCAGTTTTTAGACTTGGTTGGTCATCGGAATCATCTCCGGTGGCTTGAGCAATACAAGTTTAAGGCTTCCGGCTGCTAGTCCCGGCGGCACTTGGTTTTGTGGTTGATTGAAATTAGTTAAGTTTGGTAATTTGCAAACCCTTTTTGCGTTCGGGTGCAGGCGGTTGCATTTCCTTGCCCTTACACCGATAATATAAACCATTAGCTAATGGTTGTCAACTATTAAAAACATCATTTTTGTGCTTGATTTTTATAAACCATCAGCTTGTGATTTATAGAAGATAGCTAATATTTTGATGCTTTAGCTATAAGGAGGTGAATTCAGCAGCAGTTCTTACCTTGGCATCATTATTAATCTCTGAAATTCCATAAACCATTAGCTGTCAGTTGTCAACCAACAACTAATAGTTAATGCTTCAATCAAAGGAGGTGAATTAGGAGATGGAAGTGAAAGTAACGATTACGATTGATGTTCCAGGGTTAGAGAATGATTTAGCTGAGGCAATGAAGCAGAAGGGTCTATCTTTTCAAAAACTTGGTGAAGCCGCAGGTGTTACAGGTACGGCTGTCTGGCAAATAACCAGCAACAAGAATAAATCTATTAAGGTGGAAACTCTCGGCAGAATCGCTAAGGTACTGGGAATTGAGTGTCAACCCAATATAGAATCACTTGCGATTGAAGAGGTTAAAAGTGCATTTGGCGAAACCTCCTAACTAAAAGCGATCGCCCACCGTCCAAAGTTAGCGATCGCCCCAACTAAACCCTGAAGAAAGGAATAGCTATGTCTAACCTATCAGTTTTTAGCTTTGAGTCTCAAGAAGTTAGATTTGTTGGTAGAGCAGAAAAACCAGAATGGGTACCTGCTGATGTGTGTGCTTGTTTGCAATTAAGGGATACAAGTAAAGCACTAGAGACTTTGGAGCCATCCGAAAAGGGTACGAAGAATGTTCGTACCCTTGGTGGTGAGCAAGAAATGTTGACTGTCAATGAACCCGGGCTTTATCGTCTTGTATTTAAATCCCGTAAGCCAGTTGCCAAACGTTTCCAGTACTGGGTGTTTCATGAAGTCCTGCCCTCTATTCGTAAGACAGGTGGATACTCGGTTGCCCCAGGAACCATGACCCAGATTCAAATTCTTGCTGCACTCGCCCAACAGATGGCAGAACAAGAGCAAAGGCTATTGGAACAAGAACGCCGTCAAAACGAAGTACTGGCAAGATTAAAAGCGGTTGAAGTTGAACAAGATCGGTTCAATAGCCCATGTGGTCACAAGTACAGCGTTATGGGTTTTGCTAAACTTCGAGGGCTTGAGATATCACTCTCACAAGCCGGCAGCAAGGGAAAGAAAGCTAGCGCGTTATGCCGCAAGCAGGGGGTAGAAGTAGAACAGATACATGACCCAAGGTTCGGCTATGTAGGCTTATACCCTGAAAGCATTTTAGATCAAGTCTTTTCCAGCAATTCAAAAGATAAAGCGATCGCTCGGCACTAAACAAAGTGCGAAATAGTTTTTAAGAAAGCATATTCACAAATAGTTCAGGGTTCTAACTCGGTGAAGTATTAAGTCTGCACCGTCAATATTTTCATGCTCAAAGTCCGAAGAAGTATGAGAACAAAACACAGAGGGGAAGATGAGTAATTCTGTTGTATACAATCGCAGTGATTTTGCAATAGTCGTTCCATCGTTTCTAGACGACTATGGGCTTAATCCCCAAGAATATCGTTTGTATGGGCACATAGTCAGACGAGCCGGAAAAGACGGATGTTTTGAATCAATTCCTAACATGGCAGCAATCTGTTTAATGAATGAAAAGACTGTCAGGAAAACCCTACAAATCTTGATTGCGGCTAGGTTTATCAAAATAGCCCAAGAACGAAAAGGGAAAACCACAATTTATGAAATTACACATCATTCGCAATGGATGGCATCAAAACATCTAGAAAAAATTAGGCAACAAATCACTGGTGGTAAATCAGGTAGTACCAAATTAGGTGGGGGTAGTAGTACCAAATCAGGTAGGGGTGTGGTACCAAATCAGGCAGGGGTAGTGGTACCTGAAATGGAAGGAGTACCCCTACCTGAAATGGCAGACGAAGGAATTACCATTAAGGAATTACCAATTAAGGATCTCCCTTTAAGGGATCTCTCCCTTGATCCCTCTCAAACTGACATTGACTCACAAGAAAGAAAAGAAAAAAGAGAATTTGGATTTCAAGTCATAGAAGAACCCAATTCAAGTTTCTCCACTTTGTTGCCAAAAAAATCCGAGACTACGCAACCAACAAGTCAGTCTCTCATGAAGGCAAATGTTCCGCCGCCACTGCCCGACCCATTTTTGAAAAATCAACGCAAAAAATCCAATGAGGTGATTTGGGATTGGCTACCAGATGTCCCGTGGCGTAATGAAGAGGGCAAGCTTGATGCAGAATTTCAAACCGCCCTCGCTACTCGGTGGATGAAGGAGTATGGCGGCGACTTGCACGCAAATAAAGCCAAGGTACTGAAACACTTCCGCAATGAACTGACTAACTTAGCGATTGAGTGGGAATGGTATCAATCGACTTTCATTCATCGCGTTGTCAACATCCAAACCCGTAGGGAGAACGGGCTAGACACCACCCAAGATGAGGAACAGATAGCGCTTCAAGCCAGAGCAGCAATACCATTACCTGAATCAGTACGTGTAACACAAACACCCACGTTAACCAAAATGGTAGAGCAAGTAGCAGACTATGCCTTGCCTACTCTGATTTCTCAAGAGCCGCCCAAAGATGAATTTGGTTGTATTAATCCTGGGGCTTATTTGAATACACCAAAACAGTCAGACAGGGAATTTTGGGCGAACTTCACACCTCATGCTGTGCCAAGTCGCAAAAAATCATCTGTTGCATCCGTTCTAGAAACGGCAAAAACAGCTATTGAGGCTTTGAAAGTTGAGAAAGTAGAGCAGTTGAATGAAAAGGCTCCTGTGCGGGAAGCAGAGGAAGAGGTGGGAGGGTGGAGAGATATTGCCTCCCACACAACTCCCGCAAATAGCTCTCTGCCCCTTGCCTCTTCTAAAAAGTTGACTGCGATCGCCGTTATAGTTCAGCCTCCAGTAATAGAAGAAGAAGCTGTACTACAAGACATGAGGAAATATCTTAATTGTGGCAGTGACGTATTGAGGCAAACCGCAATTGATTGGGCCTGCGATCCTGCTAATCAATGCGAACTCGTGATTGTGTCAGGGCGAGTGGTTGATATCAAATGGGTTGACTTTTAAGCAGCAAACTCAATACCAGAGTGTCTTATGAAATACTACAGGCAAAACAAATACTTACAAACTTGGAATTGTCAAGATATTCCGGGTGAATATAGTTTCCACCAGCTTATATGTCAAGAGGTAGCTAATGAGGAGAAAAAGGAGTGACTATTTTTACCTCTTACTATGCAGGAGAAATCAGAGGTGAAGCCGTCTCCATCTCTCTATATCCTCCAAAAGGCTTTCAAGGCAAGCATTTACCTTTATTTGCTCCAACACCAGAGCTACTGAAATGGTGGAAGTCTTCAGCGTCAGATACTAATGCTGAACAAGAATACACCCGCCAATTCCACGAAATTTTGCTTTCTAGGCAGCAGCTGATTGATATTTGGGTTGCAAAACAGGAGCAAAACTCACATGACATGACATTGTGCTGCTACGAAAAAACTGGCGATTTTTGCCATCGGCATCAAGTTGGACGTGAAGTTATCCAACGATATCTGCCTAAACTTTGGGGCGGGGAAGTTGGGTTAGGAACTGTTACTAAGGAGAAAATGTCCACAAATTGTGGACAAAAAATCATATTCCCAGCCACATACCCACCCCAAGTATTGAGTCTGATCAAGAAATGTTATGAGTTGGGGTATCCTGTAAAGTGCGAGCGCTTAGAGTGCGGATACTACCAAGTTAGCCTCAATGGAGAAGACTTAGGTGTGTGGTCAGAGTTGGGTGTACTTGGTGTATTGTCCGGGTTGCAAGAGAAGTTTTACCGTGAGCGCCTAATTCCGTCAGTGGCTATGGCTGCAAAAACAAAGGTTAAGAATAATCAGCAAGATATCAAGATGCCTTCGTGGGTTTTGGTTAGGGATACTCAATTGGAGGTTTCAGCCCTAGTGGATCAGCCAGCAACAGAAGAGTTAAACCCATCCCGTGCAGAAACACATGTTGTTGAGCAGATGAGTCTGCTTTGACTATTGTTGCGTCAAGCACTGATGAGACAAGTAAGATGCTGCCCTGAAAGCACTTGTTCCGCGCCGCCTGTGCCACAGTGTGAAAAATGGTTACATGAGGCTGCGACCAGAGCGGATGCAATAACTGAAAGTTGCGGCGAATTCGGGGCAGAATCCGGGGTTTGGATTTCTTGCAGGAATGCTGGGATGATGATCCGGCTTTGCAGATTGTGATCAAAAAACTATTGGCGAAGTTTCCGCAGTGGGGGATTGCGATTGTGGATGGGGTGTTGGTGGATTGGGAGCAATAGCTTAAGAACTTTATAAAGTAAAGTTTTGTAAATTATTCAAGTTTTTGCGAAAAACCGGAGTTTTCAGGTGAAACCTTAGTAGCCTAATTACTAGCTATTTAGTAGGTAGTAACTTGATTTATGCTTAACTAAAATTTGCTGCTGCTATTTTTATTGGAGGCAAGCAATGTCAGGTTTGGGTTTTACTCATTGGGGTGCTTTAGTGACTATCGCTTTCGGTGCCAGCTTTTGTACCATTGATTATGCGATCGCTCAAATAACTCCAGATGGTACTTTACCAAATAACTCTAGCGTCACAAGAGAGGGTGACACCTTTAACATTACTGGAGGAACTCAAGCTGGCGGTAATTTGTTTCACAGTTTTGGTGAGTTTTCTGTGAATACTGGTGGCATTGCTTCTTTTAATAATGCTCTAGATATTCAAAATATTATTAGTCGAGTAACAGGTGGGTCACTCTCCAACATTGATGGGTTAATTCGCGCTAACGGTACGGCTAATTTATTTCTGATTAATCCGTCGGGGATTGTTTTTGGTAAGAATGCCTCGTTAGATATTCGTGGGGCATTTACTGCCACAACTGCGAATGAGATAAAGTTGGGAGAGAAAGGGTTATTTAGTGCTACTGAACCAGCAAAAAGTAATTTACTAACTATAGAACCAAATGCGTTATTTGTTAATGCTTTAAAAAATCAGCAAGCCCAAATAAATAATCAAGCTAATTTAACTGTTGGGGAGGGGAAAAATATAACTCTATTTGGAGCGAATGTCTCTAACACAGGTATATTAACAGCAGAAAATGGGACAATTAATTTAACAGGTGCAGAAAGTTTAATAGTTAGAGGTAATTTAGATACAAATACATTATTGCTAAATACTAAAAATATAACTATTGCTGAAAATACACTAGAGAATAGTCGGGCAACAATTTATAAATCTACGTTACAAGAGCTATCTGGAAATACTAATCTTATTTTCCAGGCAGCAAATGATATTGCCATTAATGCTTTAAATGATAATAGCTTAAATTTAGCTAATGGTAGCGGTAAATTTACTTTTAATGCTGATGTTGATGGAGATGGAATTGGTAATTTTCAGATGCAAACTGCCGACACTATCAAAACCAATGGTAGAGATATTAGCATTTCTGGAGCGAGTTTGACATTAGGTAATATTGATACTAGCGACTTTCTAGGGGGAGGCAATATAACTTTAACTGCCACAGAAGGCAATATCTCTACTCTATTCCTTAACTCCCCCTCATTTTTAGATTCACTTTATGGCATAGCAGGAAATGGTGGGGACATAATTCTGACTGCACAGGGCAATATCTCTACTCTATTCCTTGGCTCCGGCTCATATTCACCTTATGGCACGGCAGGAAATGGTGGGGACATAACTCTGACTGCACAGGGCAATATCTCTACTCTATCCCTTAACTCCGGCTCCTTTTCAAATTCAAATTCAAATTCAGACATAGTGGCAAATGGTGGGGACATAACTTTGACTGCACAGGGCAATATCTCTATTCAAAACATCCGCTCCAACTCTTTTGGCACAGGAGGAAATGGTGGCAAGATTACTCTAACTGCACAGGGCGATATCTCTACTCTATCCCTTGAATCCTCCTCCGTTTCAGATTCAATTGATGGCACAGCAGGAAGTGGTGGGAAGATTACTCTAACTGCACAGAGCAATATCTTTACTCAATACCTTGACTCCTACTCTTTTGGCACAGGAGGAAATGGTGGGGACATAACTTTGACTGCACAGGGCAATATCTCTATTCATGAATACCTTGACTCCTCCTCTCTTTCAAATTCAATTGATGACACAGCGGGAAATGGTGGGGACATAACTTTGACTGCACAGCGGGAAATGGTGGGAAGATTACTCTAACTGCACAGGGCAATATCTCTACTTTCGACCTCAACTCCTCCTCATATTCATCTAATGGCACAGCAGGAAATGGTGGGGGAATTACACTCACTGCACAGGGCAATATTAAGGGCATCAGATATAGGTATAATTCAGAGAATGAGTATAAGTTCCCAATTTTTTCTTCATTTTCTGTTTCCAAAACCAGAGTTTCAGGACAAGGTGGCAACGTTACTTTAGCAGCTAAAAATCAAATTACAGATTTAGAAATCTTAACTCTGTCTTCTGGCTCCAAATCTGGAGATGTTGAAATTAAGGGTTTTGGGGACTTATCGCTGACAAATACTAACATTATTACCAGTAAACAGGTAACTATTAGAGATCCAAATCCATTTTCACAAAAAGATATTATTATCCTAGATGTCGGAGGAGTAGGTCAATCAGGGAATGCAACTTTTACCAGTAGAGGTAATCTCACCTTTAACAATAGTCGCATTGAAAGTGACACCAAAGGCAGCGACCCTGCAGGAAACATAACTATCACCAGTCCTGGTACTGTCACCTTCAATAACAATAATATTAGTAAAATTACAAGCAACACTAGCAGTCAAGGAAAAGCAGGCAATATTGAAATTAATGCCAATAACTTAGTCCTTACAGATGCTTCAGAAATTTCAGCTTCCACGACAGCAGATGGAAAAGCCGGAGACATCACCCTCAACACTCCTACCTTAACAGTAGCTAATGCTGGGAAAATCTTCGCCACAACCACAGGCATCGGTAATGGCGGGACAATCACCATCAACGCGCCCAATAAAGTTAATCTTGGTATTGGTGTTCAAGACTTTGCCCCCACCCTCTCTGTGGAAACTAGCGGTGCAGGTAAAGCCGGGGATATCATTGTTAATACTCCTAGCCTTAGCATATCCGATACTGCTCGTATCACTGCAACTGCGACTAAAACAGCCACTAATACCGAAGGTGGTGGCAGTATCACCTTAAACGCCTCTAAGATAGACCTAGCGGGTATTGTTGGTGTTTTTGCTGAAACCCAAGGAGAAGCACCCGCAGGCACACTAAAACTTAATCCTTATCAAAACCAGCCCGATTTAGACATTACCCTTTTCCCTAATTCCACTATTTCCGCTTCCACTTCTGCCAGTGGTAAAGGTGGTGACTTAATTCTTGCAGCACCAGAAACTATTAACGTTGCAGGTCAAGGCAAATTAACAGTAGAAAGTACAGGTACAGGTGAGGCAGGTAATATTCAAATTACCACTCAAAACTTAAACATCAATGATGGTGTGAAAATATCAGCTTCTAATAATAGCACTGGTAAAGGGGGTAATATTCAGGTCAATGCTAATAATTTAATAGCTAATAATGGCGCACAATTATTAACTGCAACCTTCGGGAATGCCCCAGCCGGAAATATTAACTTAGAAATCCGTGACCAGATCAGCTTATCTGGAACAGATACCGGATTATTTGCTAACACCGAAAAAGGTTCAATAGGCTATGGTGGTAATATTAACGTGATCACAAATGATTTTTCTTTAAGTAATGGTGGGGGAGTAAGTACCAGCAGTGAGGGTCAGGGGAAAGCCGGAGATATTCATATTAATTCTGGTTCCACAGCACTTGATAACCAAGGATTTATTGCAGCAACAAGCAATTCTGGTGATGGTGGAAACATCAATTTAACTGTCGATGATCTTTTACTATTGCGTGGCGGTAGTGAAATATCCACCACCGCAGGCACAGACCGGAGGGGTGGAAACGGCGGTAACATCATTATCAACGCACCGTCGGGCTTCATCGTTGCCGTGCCTGGTGAAAACAGCGATATCAGCGCTAATGCTTTTTCAGGTGCGGGTGGGAGAGTAAATATCAAAGCGAACGGCATTTACGGTATTAAGTTTCGTGAAAGTCCAACTCTCTTGAGTGACATCACTGCTAGTTCAGAATTTGGTACACAAGGGACTGTAGAACTCAACACACCTGACGTTGACCCCAACAGTGGCTTAGTTGAACTACCCACAGTAGCCGTAGACACTCAGATAGCCCAGGGCTGTTACAGTCCAGGTTATGCTCAGAACAGCTTTATCATTACTGGACGCGGTGGTTTACCTCCTAACCCCAGAGAAGCTTTTAGTAGCAATATAGTTCGACCAGAGTGGGCAACTCTGGACCCAAGCAATGATATTAACTCTCAGCAAACTATCAAAGAAAAGCCCCCTATCCCCACACCACCAGCACCGATTGTCGAAGCTACTGGGTGGGGAATTAATACTAAAGGTGAGATAGTACTTACAGCCAACGCATCTACTGGCACTCCCCACAAAAACTGGCAGCAGTCACCAGTTACTTGTAGTTCTGCAAAATCTGCTGACAATTAATTTGGTAAATATAAATATGTTGTCAAGTAGATTTTGGCGAAGAGTCTAGTAGTCTGCCAACCCAAAAATGTTAGGTGGGGGCAGGCAGAGGAGCAGGGGTGCAGGGGTGCAGAGGAGAGTTCAAATACCAAGTTCTTTCCCCTCTGCTCCTCTGCTCCTCTGCTCCTCCGCCCTTGGAGCTAGCCACCATGCAAAGTTTCCTTGGCGGACTACTAGCGCAGAGTCAAACAGTTGCAGATAAGGCACTTACAACCCACCTTCCGCACCCTAACTGTCACACATCAACAAAAAGCTGACAGAGTAGTACATAAGAACTAAATTGAATTAAAAAGTTAAGAGACTTAATGAGAAGAAGTAGTATTAAGTCTCTTGAATTG
>JAHHHS010000106.1 GCA_019359215.1 Nostoc indistinguendum CM1-VF10
ATACGTGAGTTTCCACAAGCACTATTTCCTAAATCACGTATGGTAAACAATACAAAAACATCTAGCCGATGACTAACGTACTATGGCTACAAGGTGGTGCTTGTTCCGGCAACACCATGTCATTTCTGTAGCTGCTATAGAATAAAAGCCAAACCTAAGGAACGGCGTGAAATTAAGCAAGGAATAAGGAAAAGGCTCAATAATTCAACTTTAAATTAGAACAACCCCATTTACAGCAATTTCTTCAAAATAAACAAATCCCAGTTTTATAAGAGAAATCGTCTGTATTGTAGTGGATGTGCTACCTATAAATTAGGTGGGTATTGCTAAAAGGGGATGGGATAATACGCAAGACTGTTAACTGTTAACCGTCAACGGGGTGCCTCTCATCTCATCTTTAAAAAGAATGGGTGCTATACAGAATTGGTATCAGGCTCAAAATAATTCGTAGTTTGTGAATTATTCTGTTTTGGGTTCAGAGTAGATATATTGTGTTCTTCTAACTCCCAAATATCTTTTCTTTCTTGTTCTTGATCGACTAATAGCTGAAGATAATATGGTAGTTTACATGGTTGCCTAATTAACCAAGGCTCTCCATCTAATAATTCTCTTTCAATTTTTCCATCAAACATCTGTTTTGCCTCTAGATAAAATGCAGAAATTAGATAATTTCTAATTTCACATTTTTAAGTTTGAATTTTTAATGCTGACTTGCCTAGAGAGAGACAAACTACATCATCTTGTGGTGTATGAATGCGACTACACAGCACATCTCGATAATGTCTTTCTAAAGGATTTTTTTTAGATAATCCCGGATTACCAATTAGTTTGAGTCCTATTTCTACAGCACGAATAGCGTTATTTGTAGCTAGATATTTTACTGTTTGTGCTTGTAAAGCAACTTTAGTGTCATATTCACCTTGATCAATGTCGTCCGCTAGGCTGTAGATTAATCGTTGATTAGCGTACAGTAAGGCTTCAATTTCACCAATAGCTGTTTGAAAGTTGGGCAAAGTTGCTAAACTAGTACCTAAGTTAGTAGGCGATCGCTCATTCAAATATTCAACTAACCAATCTCGTGCGGCTGTGGCTACTCCTTGATATAACGCACTTAACCATAAACTACCACTTACAAGTTTCAGGGGGTCTGGTACTAACACAGCTTTAACAGGATGAATATCCAAAGCGTATTCTTGGGGAATCAAGACATTTTCTAAAATCAGGTCGTGGCTACCTGTAGCCCTCATCCCTAAATGATCCCAAGTTTCCTCAATCTTCACACCAGGAAGATCGCGCGGCACAAGAAAACTGCCTACTCTTGGTTCTTTCTCATCTGTGCGTGCCCAAACGACAAAATAACTTAAGATAGGACTGCCTGTAGTATATTGTTTATGGCCGGTTACCAGCCAACCATTTTCTGTTTGCTGGGCAATAGTTGCAGGTAATCCCCCTCTGGCGGGTGTACCTAATTCTGGTTCTACACGAGCCGCATTGAGTAAAGCAATACCTGTGACTGACTCCCGACACAAGCGCTCATAAACTGCGGGATGCCAACGACGAGTCCGGGCGGCATTACTATGTTGTAAATAGTGCATGGTCAACACTAAAGCCGTGGAAGCATCACTACTAGCTATCTTTTCAATTACTCTACAGATAGTCTTATAACTTACGTCTTGACCACCGAATTCTTGGGGAATGGTGAGACTTAACAGCTGTGCTTGGTGGAGAGCTTGAAAATTCTCGAACGGAAAAGAACCGTTGCGATCGTGGATGGCTGCACGTGTGGCAAAATCAGCCGCTAGCGACGCGACAAGCTCAAATAAATCAGGAGAACATGGTGCTGTGGTAAGTTCTAAAACAGGTGATTGTGACATTTGACTCTCAATTCTAACTTCTGGAGACACCGCTAATTGCATTTGGCGATATCTTCATTAAAACTCCTATCCCATAGTTGCTTAACATCAACTTGTTGATTTTGGAGAATTGATTTAAGGTACATTAGAGTATCCAGAGCGAAAAGATTTGATACTTTGTTGTTCTGGATGATACTGATTTCTCCAAATACTACCAGTATCATTTCCCATGACATGAATTGAGATAGATGGTGTAAATACTGTGGTAGCTTTCACAGAATGAATATCTCCATCAGGAGGCAACAAATGGGAAATTTTACCACGGTTTACTTGATGCAAGCCAACAATTTCTAAATCGGCAAATCCTTCTGTTTCACCCTTATCTAGGCGACGGTAGATAGTTTCTTCTTGTTTGCCTTGATACAAACCTACAAGTCCCCAAGATAAATGATCATGAATAGGAGTTATAGAATTAGGGGGAATTACTAAACTAAAAATAGTTAACGTAGACGCATTGGCAAAGCCTCTCCAAGAGTTGCGGCTTGTCGTCAGACATGGCTCTTGGGAACGATACAGCAACCATTGACCGATACCACCACCTAAACCACCGTCAGGATTTGGTCGAGCAAAATTTTGTGGTAGCCAATTTTGTTTGTTGAGTAGGGCAGTAAAAAAAGGTTTTAGAGCATTGAGGGTTTCTGCGCGATCGCCACTGGTACTAGCAATAATTTCTTTAGCAGTAGCGACAAACTCAGATAGTTCAGGACTATCAACAAACCATTGGTCTGTTTCTAAGGGTTCGGGAATAGTTGTGTGAGACATAATATTGTAGGTGGTTTAAGCCACTGTTTCTATTTGTTGTTCTCGTCGCTGTACTTCTTTTTTTACCAAGGGAATCACATCTCGGCCATAGGCGATCGCAGAATCACCAGGAATAGAAAACTCATAAACAGAGTTGTCAATAAAAAGCTACTGATTTTTTTTGATCTGGACTGAGATAAAGGAATCATCGCAATAGTCCAAATGAATTAATAACCTGCTGTTTGATCTACGATGTTACGTAGAGGTTGACCTTGGCGATAACGTGTTAAATTATCCAGGAACAAAGCCAGCGATCGCTCTTTAGTTCTAGGAGAATGAGCAGAACAGTGGGGTGTAATAAAAACGTTGGGTAATAGCCACAATGGGCTTTCTGCTGGTAGTGGTTCTGTAAATACAGTATCTAAAGCAGCCCCAGCAATTTTACCTGCTTGTAATGCTTTTGTAAGTGCAGATTCATCCACAATTGCCCCACGAGCAATATTAATTAAGTAAGCATGAGAACGCATTAATTGGAATACTTCGTTATCAATCATGCCCTTGGTTTCCCATGTCAATGGTGTAGCAACTACAATATAATCAGCTTCGCTTAGTAATGATTTCCACTCATTAGCACCCACGACTTTTTCAAAGTTAGGTAATGGTTGTGGGTGACGGCGACTGCCCAAGATACGCATCCCGAAAGCTTTAGCGCGGACAGCAATTTCTTGTCCGATTTCACCAGCACCGATAATTAATAAAGTTTTATCTAACAATTCTTCAATTTGAAAACCTCTTTGCCAACGGTGTTGAGTATGCAGTTTTTGTAACCTTGGTAGTTGTTTGGCATAGGACAACATATAGCCAATGACAAATTCGGCAATAGGGATAGCATGAACTCCCGCCCCATTAGTCAAAATAAGATTACGTTCAATATATTTTGGTGTAATAATGTGATTGACACCCGCATTTGGTGCATGATGCCAACGCAATTGCGGTGCAGAAGCGAGAATTCGTTGTAAAGTTGTCGGCTTGAGGAGAAACCAGCTATAGTAAACTTCGGCATCTGTAGCATCACCATCTAAGTTGCCTTCGCTATCCGCACGTACAACTACTACATCATCTGGTAATTTTGGTTCTAGTTCAGCCGCCACGTCTATTGGGATAATGAGTTTCATCGTTGATAACTCCCTTAATTATTTTTGTACTTACGGACATCCAAAAATTAAACTACTTAATTGCTGCGCCCAATACGACTGTCCGATTTTTTCTCCCCCTGCTCACCAAAGCGATTGATTATTTTTTTATTTGGAAGTCCCTTACGGCACAATCCAATCAGTTAATAGAAAATCCGATTTAGCTAATTTCTGCGACACTAAAAACTGCTTTGTGCTTTCTAAAAGTTGCCGTCCTTGCGTTGGTACAGCTTCTTTAGGAAATTGTTTGATAGGATAAGAAACTTTAACCACATTAAGGGGATATCCAGAAACTTCAGCATGAAATTTATAGTAAGCTTCTGAATTAGCTTGGATATCTTGCACCGCAGCCTGTTTAATTTGATTCCATTTTTGCGGTAAATTTGGATGTTTAGTGAGAAAAGCTTCTGTAGCCACAGCCACACTCGTTCCCCGTAAATCTGGATGGTTGATTGCTTCATCAATTGCCATGTAGCCTTTAGCTTGCAAAAGTGGTCCCGCACCGGCGGCGGCAGCAATAGCAGCAACATCACCTCGTTCTAAGGCTGCTTCTGCTTCGCTAGTCAGTAAATGAACCACAGTTACTTGTTCGGCAATACCATGTTTCTGTAGTAATCCGATTAAGTAGCGATGCATATATGATCCCCTGGCTGTCGCTACTTTTTGTCCTTTGAGTTCTGCTATTGAACGAGGGCCATTTTCTTTGGCCAATAACCAAGCATTCATCCCCACTTGTTCCTGACTAATTAAGCGGGTAGGAATTCCTTGAGATTTAGCAACTAATGCAGGTGTATCGCCATAAATACCAACATCTATTGCTCCAGCCACTAAAGCTTCGTTGAGGTTGGGGCCATTGGGAAAACTCAATGTCTTCACCTCTGTAATACCCAATTTTTCTAATCCTGGTAAGAATTTATGATGATACATTGCCCAACCAGTCGGGCCTGTAGGAACTTGACTTTTGCTGGTACTAATAAAACCCAGACGCAGAGTGCTAGTCGTTTGTTTGACTTCCCCACTGGAATTTTCTACTGCTTGAGAACTACAAGCAGTATTGAGGAGTAAGAGAAATAATGTAGCGAGGGTGGATAACTTAGGAATATAACGAGTAGAAATAATCATGGTAAACAAACTAGAAAATTAAAATATAGAGACACGATATTACGCATCTCTATCAAAGTTGTCAGATTATTTCATCTGCTTGAGAATTTGGGCAGTCGAATCTTGTTTAGCTTTAGTAGTGCGATCGCCTCCCCAGCCAATATTTTCGCGGTAACTTCCCAAAAATCCCGCTTTTTTAAGTGACTCTTCGTCTATCTCCGTCAGGGGTTCGACTTCAGGGGCGACATATAACGCATCAACTGGACAGTACAATTCGCACATAAAACAAGTTTGACAGTCGCTTTGTCTGGCAATAGTAGGCAGTGCATCAGGTACTTTATCAAACACATTAGTCGGGCAAACCTTGACGCAGATATTACATTCAATGCACCGCGACTCACTGACTAATTCAATCATAGTAATTTTAGATTTGGGATTTTAGATTGAAGACAAGAGATCAAGAAGATGCTATCGCCAGTTCTTTCTCACTCTTCAACCCTTCCGGTATCACCCAAACTTGATCTAAACCGCCACTAATTAAATGATGTTGCTGTTTTTGATCTAATTCTGGGTAATCCAAATGTCTATGCATTCCCCGCGTTTCTTTACGTTCCAAGGCACTGCTATACATCCATCGGGCTGTAGCTACCATTGCGGCGGCTTCCCTAGTGCGGAGAATATTGTGATTATCTGCTGCTTGACTGGTACGTATTTCTCGCCAGAGAGAATTTAATCTCTGCAATGAAGCTGTCAACCCTTCTTGAGTGCGGAAATAATTGCGATCGTAGGGGAATACTTCTGCTTGGGTAGCTTGGATAACTTCTGCACTATTAATTTGGCGTTGACTACCAGATGTAAATCCTACCCCACCCACAGCTTCAACTTGGCGTTGGTTCGCTTGCTTTCCTAAATCAAGAGAGTAAATAGCTGCATACTGTCCCGCCCAGTATCCTGAAGACAACGCCCAAGCAGCATTGTGACTACCACCACCTGTAAATCCGCCACAAATCAATTCTCTTGTGGCTGCATCTCCAGCTGCATAAAGTCCAGGTACAGAAGTAGCACAAGTATAATCATTAATCTGAATGCCACCCGTACCACGCACAGTCCCTTCTAAGCGTAAAGTTACAGGAAAGCGCTGTGTAAAGGGATCAATGCCAGCACGATCAAAAGGTAAGAAAAAGTTGGGTTGTGCTAAACGCATATTCACCCGCATCTCTTCTGTGGCTTTGTCGATGATGGCGTAAACTGGCTGTGTTAATAAAGTTTGAGCAATTACAGAACGCCCCCTTTGTGAACCTGCATTTGGGATTGGCGTACCATCTTCGTATGTGAAGGTTGCCCAATTGTAAAATAAAGTTTTGGTGACGGATGAAAAAGCGGGTGCGATGCCGTAGGCGTTGGAAAACTCCATCCCCGACAATTCGGCACCCGCTTCGACTGCCATTAAGTATCCATCCCCGGTCAATACATTGCAACCCAGTGCTTTGCTTAAAAAAGCACAGCCCCCAGTGGCAATGATTACAGTATGCGATCGCACAACCCATTTTGTACCAGTTTGACGGTTAACTCCCGTCGCTCCTGCTACTGCACCTTCTGCATCTACCAATAACTGCAAAGCCGGACTGTGGTCTAAAATTTTCACCCCTGCCCGTTTAATTTGCTTCCGCATCAGGCGCATATATTCTGGCCCTTGGAGACTACGCCGATAGGGTCTACCCTCGTCATCTACAGGAAAAGGATAACCCCACTCAGCAAGTAGGTTGACGTTCGCAAAAGTCTGATCCAGCACTCGTTGCATCCAATCCCGGCTGGATAAAAAACCTCCCAATGCTTCCCGACTGGCCATTGCTGTTTCCCGACTATCAGGATCTGGTGGTACATACCACACACCATTACCTGATGCTGCTGCACAACCACTCGTACCACAATAGCCCTTATCGACCAAAACCACTCGCGCACCAGCAGAAGCTGCACTCCAAGCAGCCCAAGTACCTGCTGGACCACCGCCAATCACCAGCACATCACCAAGCAAGGTCTGGTCAAAATCGTTGTCAGATGAATTCTTAGAATACAGGTTATTACTCATCAAATCCCTCACTGCAATATCAATGCTTGCATGAACATAAAAACCTTTGTGACAAGACAGTTACAATACTTACTGTTAAACGCAAACTTGAACGTTAGATGCAATAGACCAACAACCAAACCAAGATAGCTTGTTCAGCTAAAGTCATCAGTATGTTGGCTTCTCAAATACCAATTTTACTAATTATCTATCGATTTAGTGTATTTTATATAAAGAAAGCTTTGCATACTTTTTTTAAAAAATCAAGAAGACATATAAAATTCTTAGAAAACTAAGGCAATTTCCGTTAATAAATCTACCGCCACCGTTGGTTTCGACACTTCTCTACCAGAGGCTGCGCCCGAAGCGTAGCTATGCCGCAGGCTTTACAACAGGCTACTTCGACTGCGCTCAGTACAAGCCAGTGCATCGCTTCGCTCAACTAACTAAAAAATCGAGAGTTGAGCGTTCGCGTAGCGTCTCGCAGAGAAGTCGAAACTCGTCAACCTGGGTATATTCTTTGTGAGAAATCACCTAAGGTGCAGGATTAGGATAACGCGTGTGAACTGCATCTAATTCTGCTAAAATCTCTGGGTCAAGAATTACATTCACACTATCAATGTTTTCTTGTAATTGTTCCAGTGTTGTAGCACCGATAATGGTACTGCTGACAAACCAACGACTCTCTACAAAAGCCAAAGCTAATTGAGCAGGTTTTAAATTATGTTTCTTAGCAATTTCTACATAAGCTGCTACAGCTTCATTCACATTTGGTTTGAGATAGCGTTGTCCAAAACCCGAAAATAAACTGATTCTTGTATCTTCTTTTGGTCTACCTTGTACATACTTGCCAGATAATAAACCGAATCCTAAAGGGCTATAAGCTAACAAACCAACATTAGTATGACGGGAAACTTCTGCTAAAGCCGAATCAAATATTCGATTGAGTAAATTGTAAGCATTTTGAATGGAAACAACTTTGGGTAATCCTAATTGTTGCGCCACACGTACAAATTCACTAACTCCCCAAGGAGTCTCGTTACTCAAACCTACATAGCGAATTTTTCCAGCTTTGATAACATCTGCAAATACTTCTAATTGTTCATAGATGGGAACAGTTTCTCTCTCAAATTCAGGATTATACGCTGTCTGTCCAAAAGTGGGAACATAACGATCAGGCCAATGAATCTGATACAAATCGATATAATCTGTTTTTAATCGCTGAAGACTATCATCAACTGCCTGCTTAATATTATCACGGTCAATTTTGATATTTCCCCCCCGTAGCCATTTAAAAGGACGACCGGGCCCAGCAATTTTGGTGGCAACTATCAAGTTTTCACGCTGTTGCTTTTGTAGCCATTCCCCAATATAAGCTTCCGTTGTACCTTGAGTTTCACCACGTGGTGGTACTGGGTACATTTCGGCAGCATCAATAAAATTCACTCCTTGAGAAACAGCATAGTCTAGTTGCTGATGCGCTTCTTCAATAGTATTTTGATGTCCATAAGTCATAGTTCCCAGACAAATTTCGGAAACCTTTAGGTCACTTTCACCAAGTTGCTTGTATTTCATATCTTTGAATAATTGATCTGCATTAGCTATGCTACTAATCTTAAAATACTGTAAACCTACCAATTGAGCGTAGTTAGTATCTGAAGTATACACGTTACCAGATATCGTTGAGCAGGGCAACTATATTTATTAATTTTAAATCTTAAATAATTGCAGTGATAAACACCCATTTACTAAAGTTTTTATGAAATGCTACTATCTTGTAAAATCTAAAGCTCGCTAAGTCGATCGATTTGCCGTATATTAATCTCAATAGCAGTTCTGGATAATTTGACTACAGATGAAACGCTTTGTGGGGGCAAAGCAAAGTTCTTTTGTGTCAACTTCAGGCTGCGATTTGGAAAAATCTCACGTTAAAGACTTTTTTTGGGATAGATTACCTCATCTGTGCTTTAGCCTGCACGTTGTGCGCTTTTCATCATACCCAATAATTAAAAATCCCTGAATATCTTTGCTACCTTAGCCTGTGGCACAAGATAGCTTTATGACGTGACCGGACTAATAGGGAATTACAAAAGATTTTGTACTAGACCGAATTGTGTGTTTATCAAGATGAAAAAAACTCTTTGGAATTTATTACTGACTTTGCCAATCTTTGGGGTGTTGTTAATCTTAACCGCAAGTATCAAAGCTCTTGCCAATGAAGAAAGGACATTATTACCATTGAGTAAAGTTGATACATCTGAGTCAGCAGGATTAATCAACATTAACCCTAAACTTGTCCAAGCTACTCCACAACCAGTTAACCAATCTTCTGTAACATCAGTATCTGAACTTTCTGATGTACAGCCGACAGACTGGGCCTTTCAAGCATTGCAATCTTTGGTGGAACGGTACGGTTGTATTGTTGGCTACCCTGACAGCACATATCGCAAAAATCGTGCTTTGACTCGCTACGAATTTGCGGCTGGGTTAAATGCTTGCTTAGGACAAATTAGACAATTGATTGCATCGTCTACAGCTGAATTATCTAGTAAAGAAGATTTGGCGGCTCTTGAACGATTAACAGAGCAATTTCGGGCTGAATTGGTTAATTTAAGGGGAAAAATCGATAATTTAGAAGTCAGAACAGCAAAGGTAGAAGCAGAACAATTTTCCACAACTACTAAATTAATCGGTAATGCGGTTTTTGTGGTGGTCGATACCTTTGGTAACAGGGCAAATAATACTCCCGCAGATGATACTAGTGATAACACTAACACTTTTTTCTCTTACCGTTCCCAACTGTCCTTGCAAACTAGCTTTACAGGTAGAGATCAATTAGTCACGTCTTTACAAGCCATGAACATTCCTAACTTGGCTGCAACTACGGGTACTCACATGACTCGTTTTACCTTGGATGCTGGGAAGTTTGAAGATGATGAAGTGTATTTATCAGCTTTATACTATACCTTTCCTGTAGGTGACAAAGCTACAGTTTGGATAGGGACGAGAACACTCAATTTTCCAGTTTATGTCCCTACCTTAAACCCCATCAATGGTAGTGCTTTACAAGGTGGTTTTTCTCGGTTTGGAGCATTCAACCCGACTGTATATCGCCCTGGCTTTGATGGTGCTGGTGCAGCTGTAGCCTATAAATTTAGTAATCAATTGCAACTACACGCGGCTTATATTTCTGATGATACTCAGGCAAACAGTCCTGATAGTGGACTTTTTGACAGTTCCTTTGCTGCGATCGCACAGCTTACTTTTACACCCAGTAACCAGTTTAATTTAGGTCTGACTTACACCCGTAAATATTTTACAGCTAATTCTGGTTTGAATCTTACCGGTGGCACAGGCAGCGCTTTTGCCAGAAATCCATTTTTACAAAACGCCACCACATCTGATAACTATGGCTTGCAATTTAACTGGAGAGTAAATCCTCGATTTCATGTTGGTGGTTGGTTTGGTTATACCCTGGCTAATCAAGAAGACGATGATAATAGTAATGCCACTATTATCAATAGTGCTTTGAATCTATCTTTCCCAGATTTATTTAAAGAAGGGAATGTTGGTGGTATTACTCTAGGGATACCACCAAACGTAACAAGTAATAATTTTCAGGTAGCTGGACAAAATCGTGAAGACCCGGATACATCTTTACACATCGAAACTTTTTATCGTTTCCGTGTAAATGACAACATTAGTATCACACCAATTTTTTATTTGATTACCAAACCAGAACATAATGATGCTAATGACTCGATTTGGGTAGGTGTTCTCCGCACCAGTTTGGCATTTTAGCCGTAGGGGAAGTGAATTTTTTTGTAAGCAAAATACGGCAAATTGATCGGTTTAATGTAGAATTTGGTTAGTTCAGGATAAATTTTGGTGCTTCATCTCATGATCCAGCGTTTAATAGTCCATTTTTTAAAATGGAAGTTTCGTATATCTGTCGTATCTATCCCATTGGTTGGGGCTTTTATGATTGGCTTATGCCTCAGTTTGTTATTTGCTGCTTGTACAGCCAATAATGGCAGCAATACTACTGCTGTATCTGTTAATAACCCAACTGCAAGCAAAGCATCAGTAATTAGAATCGGCTATCAAAAATCGGCAATTCTCCTTAAAAGTAAAGGGCTTTTAGAGAAACGCTTACAACCTGAAGGTGTATCTGTAGAATGGATTGAATTTCCTGCGGGGCCACAGCTTTTAGAAGCTATGAATGTTGGCAGTATAGACTTCGGAAACGTAGGAGAATCACCGCCAATTTTTGCCCAAGCAGCAGGTGCAGCGATTACCTATGTTGCTGGAATTTCCCCTAGCCCGGCTGGTTCAGCAATACTTGTACCTAAAGATTCCGCCATCAAAAGAGTCAATGATTTGAAAGGTAAAAAAATTGCTTTTCAAAAAGGCTCTAGCGCTCATTATATGCTAGTGCAAATTTTAGAAAAATATGGGTTGCAGTATAGTGATATTGAACCTACATATTTAACACCAGCCGATGCTCGTGCTGCTTTTGTCAGAGGTAGTATTGATGCTTGGGCAATTTGGGACCCCTTCTATGCAGCAGCCGAACAATCTGTCAATGCTCGCAAATTAATTGATGGCACAGGAATTAATAAACAAGGAGGATATTACCTTGCCAGCCAGAATTTTGCTGCCCAACAAACAGAAATTATTAAGGCAGTATTAGAAGAAATTCAAAAATTAGAAACATGGTCTACTCAGAATCGAGAAGAAGTAGCAGCTACTCTTTCTCCTATTTTGGGGATTGATTTAGAAACCATGCAAAAAAGTACGAACAGAAGAACTTTTGGCATTACACCAATCACTCAAGAGCTAATTACTCTACAACAGGAAGTTGCTAATAAGTTCTACAAACTGAATTTAATTCCCAAACAAATCGATGTCAGAGAAGCAATGCTTACACCTGAGCAATATGCAGCTTTTTCACCAAAAATTTAAGAATTTGTAACACTCTACAGGAAGTCGGACACACCAGTAAATTTTGTTTTTTTCAAGTTGCGATCGCTAAAGCTATGAACAATCCTACCAAATTACTTTATCGTCGTTATTGTGTACACGAGTTACCTCATGTCTATGTTTGGGTTGCGCGTTGGTTACACACATCCATCTGTGAATCTGGAAATTCAACCACGGTTACTCCAAGCAGCAGTATTGCATCGGGAAACTTATAGATTAGAAGTACAAGAGTAGGCGATCGCACCTTACAACCAAGTCATGAAAGAATTCTATACTGGTAATGTCAAAATTCGCTCACGCAGTTTTTTTTCGTCCTTGGCTGAACATGATTTTAGTGGTTTAAAGCTTGTTGGCGACAGCAGTGAAAACAGTTGTTTCTCTATTTGTTCAATTGGCGGCGCGGGTATATGTTTTTGCTGCCGCAAATTTCTATTCATGCTATTTTTGGCTAATTGTTTCCGGAGTAATAGCTGCATATTGTTCAGATGTCAATACGGCTGCTTGAATATTCACAGGTTTAGGCAGCACTCCGTTTTGATAAAAGTAATCAGCAACTCTTTGTTGATCCCTGATTAACTCAGCAGAAATAGCCCTTAATCCGTAGCTACGACGGCTAAGTACCAAGTCCATCACTTGTGGATCTAATTTTTGATGAGGCATAATTAAGGCTGCTGTCTCTTTGGGATGTGTTTCTGCCCAGCGTTGAATTTTATCAATCTCCTCAATCACTATTCGCAGCAATTCTGGATTTTCAATTGCAAATTGTTTTCTGCCGATATAGTATCCGCCTGGAGTATCAAGTCCCTGGCTTGTTTTAATAATCCGCGCTTTACCTAATATTTCCGCCCTGGCTAAATGAGGATCACCACTTACCCAAACAGGAATTCTTCCCTCCAAAAAAGCACTACTGGCTTCTACGTTAGGTATACTCAAAATTTCAATATCATTAGCTTTCAAGCCTACATCTTCTAAAGCTCTGAGAATAAAATAGTGTGAGGCAGAAGCTCTTTGGAAGACTACTTTTTGCCCTTTGATATCCCGGACAGTCTTAATTGGAGAATCTGGGGGTACTGCGATCGCACTTCCTCTACCTGTTTTTTCAGTGCGTCGGGAACCAACAACATAAACAATTTGAGCGCCAGATGCTTGGGCGAATATTGGGGGAGTTTCGCCTACGGAACCCAAATCGATTTTGTCAACATTCATGGCTTCCATTAGCTGCGGTCCTTGGGCAAATTGCGCCCACTCTACCTTGATACCTAGAGGCTCTAAGCGTTTTTCTAAGACTCCTGTAACTCTTACTAAATCACCAGCTTGTTGATACCCCATACGGAGTACTTTTGCTTTGATTTTATTAGAAGCTGATACATTAATTGCACTAGTAGATATTTCTGCTTGCTGAGTCTTTGTATTGCAACTACCCAGAGCAAATGAAGTTGATAATCCTAGTAAACTTGCTGTACTCAGCTTGATGAAGTGGCGGCGAGTGTTGAATAGTCTATTCATACTTGCTAAAAATTAAAAATTACTTAGAAAACTTTTCAAGTAGTCTGGGAAGGCAACTTTACTGGGTGAATAAGTATTAAGAGCTAAAGTACTAAGCTTGCAGCCAAATTGTTTGGCGAACTACTAAAGCATCTTATTCACAACTATCTGGTTGGTAACTCGGATACATTCTGATTATTAGCTTTTACAGGTAAAAATCCACCTGCCTGCATTTTCCATAACTTGTAGTAAGCACCACCGCTTGCCAACAGTTGGCTGTGGGTACCATCTTCAATAACGCGACCTTGGTCAAATACTAAAATGCGGTCTAGATGGGCGATCGTAGATAGTCGATGAGCTACCACAATGACTGTTTTCTCATTCATCACCAAATCTAGGGTGTCTTGAATCGCTTTTTCGGTGATCGAATCGAGGCTGGAAGTAGCTTCATCTAGGATCAAGATTGGTGCATCTTTGAGAATCACGCGGGCGATCGCAATGCGCTGTCTCTGTCCTCCCGATAGTTTGACACCACGTTCACCCACCAGCGAATGATAACCTTCTTTGATCTGGGCAATGAAATCGTGAGCATGAGCTTTTCGTGCCGCCTTGATCACTTCCTCATCGGTGGCATCCAGTCGTCCGTAACGAATATTTTCCATCAATGTCCGATGGAATAAAGAAGGGTCTTGGGGAATCAAGCTAATTTGAGCGTGGAGAGCCTCTTGAGTCATATCACGAATATCCACCCCATCAATGATAATCTGTCCCGATTGGGGGTCAAATACACGCAAAATCAGATTGACGAAAGTAGATTTTCCTGAGCCGGAAAAGCCTACTAGTCCTACACGCTGACCTGATTGAATGGTGACAGAAAGGTTCTGAAAAACTTGCTTTCCTTCTAAGTAACTGAAATTGACTAGGCGAAATTCAATCTTACCTTGAGTGATTGAATGAGCGATCGCTTCATCTTGATCAATCAGTTCATGGGGTTGAATAATAGTTAAAACACCATTGGCAATATTCCCGATATGTTCAAATATTTCGAGAAACCGTCGGCTCAAATTACGGGCTTCACTGATAATTAACAGTGATAAACTAGTTGCTACCACAAAATCAGCAGCTGTGATCGCTCCTTGATTCCACAGAGAGAGCGAGTAATACAGAGTACCAACTTTCAAAATGGCTGCTGAAATAAACTGAAACCAACGAATTCGCTCCGAGTACCAGTTTGACTTTTGATTAAAGAACGGCGATTGCGGCGTATCACTTCAGCTTCTTCCTAACATTGTTACAGTTGGCAACCGACGCATTAGAATGACATTCATTCCTCTGGAAATGTAGTTATTAAATCGCTCACGCAATAAGTTTGGAACCTTGCTTGGCGAAACTTCTTGAAACCCTACTTGTTGATAGAAAGATTTCAAATGCTGCCACGGAATGCAGTAACAAACTTGATCAGCAAGTTGCTCTGTAGAAGCTTGAAGTAGCTGCTTACCAAAACCTTGATGCTGAAACTGAGCTAAAACCTGCATTCCCCTTAGCACAAAGAATCCAGTATTTGGACATAAACGTACTGCACCAACAATTTTCTCCTCAAATTGAGCAATGAATGCTAAGGCTTCCTCACTCAGATCACCTCCGTAACCACACTGTTTGTAAAAAGCTTTAATATTTTCAAAATCATGCAATTTTGCTTGGCGAATTTTTAGCATCTTGCTCTATAAAATCGCTGAGTTAGCAACCTTAACGCACAGAATCTCCCCTGCGGTATTCGGCGGTGATTTCGTCTAGTTTTTGCTTCAAATTGTCGTCAAGTTTCAGTTCTACAGCCTTGAGGGTGTCAAAAAGTTGTTCTGGACGACTAGCACCAATAATAGGAGCAGTAATCACAGGATTAGCCAGTACCCAAGCCACCGCTAGGGTAGTAAGGGACACTCCAGCTAGATCCGCCACTGTGCGTAATTCCTCGACAGTATTAAACTGGCGATCATGCCAGTAACGTTCTTGATAACGTTCTGCGGCAGTACCCAAGGTAAAACGGCTGCCTGATGTGGGGCCTTGAGCAAGACTGTGTTTGCCTGTGAGTAGGCCACCTGCTAAGGGATTGTAAGAAATTACACCTAGTCCTTCTTCTTGCGCTAAAGGCAATAGTTCTCGTTCAATTTCACGGAACAGAAGATTATAACGCGGTTGAATTGAAACGAAGCGAGTTAAATTACGCACATCGGCTCGACCCAAGGCGCGGCTGAGTCGGTAGGCTAAGAAGTTAGAAACCCCGATATATCTCACTTTACCAGCACGCACAACGGTATCTAATGCTTCTAAGGTTTCATCCAGAGGGGTTGAGGCATCGTCGGAGTGTAATTGGTATAAGTCAACATAATCGGTTCCCAATCTTCTGAGGGAAGCATCAATAGCATCAAGAATATGTTTGCGTGAAGCACCCTGATCCCAAGGTGCAGGGCCAACTCGTTCCACACACTTGGTAGCTAAAATGAAATGCTCGCGTTTGCCTTTAAGCCAGCGTCCGACAATTTCCTCTGTCCGTCCAGCTGTAGTCAGTCCACCGCCAAGGGGATAAACGTCGGCTGTATCTAGAAAGTTAATTCCCGCATCGGCTGCGGTATCGAGAATCTGTCTGGAAATTTCTTCGTCGATTTGCAAGCCGAAGGTCATTGTGCCAAGACAGAGACGGGAAACGGTCAATCCAGTTTGGCCGAGTTTAGTTGTTGGTGTCATGTTAAGAGGTGATGGCGATTGAGACTGGGGATTGTGCTTATGCAACTACAGAAACTTGACGACGCTTTTGTGAACCTAACCATTGTTGCAATTTCGGGTCACTGTATACTTCATCAGCAATAAAATGATCGCCATCAGGCAGCAATGTAAAATCTACTGTTCCCCCCGCTTTGCGTAAGGTATTAACAATTTGTTCCACATCTTCAACAGAAAGCTTTTCGTCCTTTCCGCCTTGGAATATCTGGATGGGAATATTTTTCAGCACGGCTAATTGGGTTTCTTCTAATGTTTTGGGTACACGACCTGAAACTGCCACCAGACCAGCAAAACGACCAGGATGGGAAGCAGCAATATGCCAAGCCCCAGCTGTACCTAAGCTGAACCCAGACAAAATTACACGGGACGGATCAATCGCTTGGGAGGCAATGAGATCATCAAGCAAAGCAATCACATCTGCTTCTCGATCTATCCAAGTCTGTCCTTCTGGAAGTTGAGGAGCAGCAAAGACATAAGGTAAGGGGCTAGACGAATCCACGAAACGAGGTAAACCCCATTTCAGCAGCACATTTATATCTGTGCCCCGATCGCGCGCTCCGTGCAGAAACAACACAAGGGGCGCGGGTTGATTAGCATAGGCAGAGACAGGTGAAAAAAGATAAGGCAAGGAACCATTGCTGGTGTTAAAAGAATGCTGTTCGACGGGCATAATTTTGATTCCTAGATTTTAGAGCGCAATAAACTTTTCTGTTTCTTACTTTCTTTGCGTTCTCCGTGTCTCTGTGGTTCGTAAGGTAAATAAACCGCAGAGGCGCAGAGAACACAGAGATACCAATTCTTCGTTGCTTGGTGGTTCGTAGCGATCGCCCCACCAAGCAACGGATCGACAAATTAACCAGTACTAGCGATCGCAAAGAAGAAGGGAATATAGCTATTCCTTACTCATCCCTTACGCCGTCACCAAATTCTTATTTACTTGTAGAGATTCGATGTTACCTACCTTGGATTCAACCGCCGTACCCTTGAAGAAGTCAGGATTGGCTTGAGTATAGAACTTGTAAGGATTAGTGAATACATAGTCCTTGAAGTCAGCTTTAGAAATCACACCTTCTTGCACCAAATCCCAGCTTTCGGCTAATGGGTCGGTCAAGTCTGGCACATCCCAATGACCAACATCCGAAGAATAAATGGCGTTGATCTTCACACCCAAGGGATTAGCTTTGTCATTGAATGCTGCGGCTATGGTGCGATCATCAGACTCGGAACCAAAGAAGAAACTGTTCACCCAGCGATCGCGGATGTCTTCAATAGTTTCAATCCCGGCTGCGGCAAAGTCTTCCAGTTCACTACCAACGGGTGAGCGGCTATGACGGTTAAAGGAAGAACCCAGTACACTCTTAGTCAATTCTTCTTTGCTGAGAGAATGTCCTTGAGTAATTTCACCCCCGAAGCGCTCAAACAACTCGAACAACTCATCGGGATTAGCATTATCTGGGTTGTAGTTTTGAAGTCCCTGAAGATTGCGCTTAGAGAAACGATCCACCAAATGAATGTAAACGTGAGCGCCCCAATCCGCACCACCTTCGAGCATGGCTACGCGTAATTGGGGAAAACGCTTGGTCACACCACCAAAGAACAGTGCCTTAGCAAATGCTTGGGAACCATCAGCAAAGTGACCGATGTGGTTGTTCATGTAGTTACTGATGGAGGAGCGTCCAGTCCAACCTTGACTACCATAATGGGTAGTAATAGGTACACCTAATTCAACTGCCTTAGCCCAGAACGGATCGTAGTCATATTCACTATCCAGTCCATAAAAGTCGATATAAGAAGAATATTTGGCGATTTCCGGGAATTGATCGGCAGGATATTTATCTGCGATCGCTTTAATTGGGCGTTTTACACCACCAGGAATATTTGCCACTTTAAGACCCAGTGTTTTTACGGCAAACTCTAATTCCTCGATAGCTTCTTGAGGATTACTCATGGGGATGCCAGCTACTGGTGTCAGGCGATCGCTATATTTGCGGTAGAGGTCAGCATGATAATGATTGACTGCCCGTTGCAGTGCTTGACGGTTCTCTGAACTGGCTCCAGCTGGTGCTAGGACGTTGTTGGGGAATAACACTGAATAATCTGATCCTTGCTCCGCCTGACGTTCATAGAACAATTCGGGCAAAGTGTAAGTAGCGAGATCCAACGTGTTACGAGTAACTCTAGCCCACCAAGGCGATCGAATTGTCCGGTTATATTGACGTTCTTCTGGAGTTTGTTGATACCAATCTTTACCATTGCTCTTGGAGTTGAGACGAGAGGCTTCCGCCTTACGCAATTCGTCTACCAGTTTCGAGCCACCGTATTTAGCAATATAATCCTCAAGGGCCGGAGTGAAATCATTGGTATGAACATCGGTGTCAATGATTGGATAATCAAGGTTGGCTTTAATGGCGGCGGAGCGGGATGTTTTCAATCTGCTATATTGAGTCATGTTTTTTTCCTTGAAAAAATACAAGTTGTTCTGATATCTCTGTGCTTTGCAAATATGCAAAGAAAGCTGGAAAATTTACGCCAAAACTAATCTCTCTTCCACTTGTTTAGCGGCGAAGCGATTACCAGGACGACGTAGCCCCAGGTTTTCACGTAAGGTACTGCCCTCGTATTCAGTGCGGAATAAACCCCGTTTCTGGAGAACAGGGAGACTAAGTTAACGAAGTCATCCAACCCTGTAGGCAAAATTGGCGGCATGATATTAAAGCCATCTGCTGCACCATTGTTGAACCATTCCTCTAATTGGTCAGCAATGCTTTCAGGAGTACCAAGTATGGTGCGATGACCTCTTGCAGTAGCCAGAGCAAGGTATAACTGGCGCAGCGTCAAAGTCCCACGAGTAGCCAAATTTTTAACTAGTTTCAGACGGCTCTTGTTATTGTTGGTGTCGCTGGGCAGTTCGGGAGCCAAATCATCTAGGGAATATTTAGACAAATCGACACCTCTGTAATAATTCTGCAAAATGCCCCAAGCTACATCGGGATGAATCAATGATTGTAGGAATTCATACTTCTCTTGAGCTTCTTCCTCAGTTCTGCCAATTATTGGGAAAGCCCCAGGCATGATTTTGAGATCGTCTGGAGAACGTCCATATTGCGCCAGCCTACCTTTGACATCAGCGTAAAATTCTTGGGCATCGGCTAGGGTTTGATTGGCAGTAAAAATCACCTCAGCAGTCCGCGCAGCTAAGTCTCGTCCGGCTTCCGAGGCTCCAGCTTGCACAATTACCGGATAACCTTGGGGTGGACGACCGACATTCAAGGGGCCTTTGACAGAAAAATATTTACCTTTGTGGTTGAGTATATGCAGTTTATTCGGATCGAAATAAATTCCAGATTCTCTGTCGCGAATAAAAGCATCGTCGTCCCAGCTATCCCATAGTCCTTTTACCACTTCCACAAACTCTTGGGCACGTTCATAACGCTGGCTGTGTTCCGGGTGATGCTCAAGACCAAAATTACCTGCGGCATTTTCATTACCTGTGGTGACGACATTCCACCCCGCTCTACCTTGACTCAAGTGATCTAGAGAGGCAAACTTACGTGCTAGAGTGTAAGGCTGTTCATAAGTAGTTGAAGCGGTGGAAATAAAGCCGATATTTTGGGTTACAGAGGATAAAGCAGAAAAAAGAGTGACTGGCTCGAAATGGACAAGTTTACCATTGCGTTTCTGAATTTCCGGCGCATCGCCCCAAACTCCTGGGCTGTCTGCCAAAAAAACTGCATCAAATAAGCCACGTTGGGCTGTCTGGGTAATTTCCTTGTAATGCTCAAAGTTGAATCCAGCGTCTATTTGTGCATCAGGGTGTCGCCATGCAGAAATATGGTGTCCGGTGGCTTGAATAAATGCACCTAAACGAAACTTGCGTGTTTTACTCATCTGTGAATGGAAGTTTAAGTTTTGTATTTTTCTAGTGTGAGAGCTAGTTTTTCCAAACTACTTGGATGGTTGCTGTGAGTTCTTCTGTAAAGTGTCCAGAAGGCTCAACTGCTAATAATGCTTCTTTGATATCTGCTTCAAATTCTTCGGCTTTATCACCGTAGAAAATTTTCAGAGAAAAGGCTGTAGTGTATAAGTAACCAAGATAGCTAGAGACTGTCCAGGACTTTTCAAAAGGCACTTTATAGAATTCTTGACGAGCAAATTTGGAATTGGCAATTATAACTTCGTGGGGAGGATCAACTGGTTTACGAATACCTTGTCCTCGTTGTCCAGTTCGTCGTTCTTCACCTAACCATTTTTTCACTACTCCAATAACAGCTTGTTTCCAAGGTAAAGAGCTTTCCCAAGGGTTATCACCAGTGTTGAGTAGTGCTAAACCTCCATCATCTGTCAGCAATTCATAAAGGCGTTCCAGCACAACTTCTCGTTCCATCCAATGGAAAGCTCTGCCAATGGTAGCTAGTTTAAATACCCCCAAACTAGGGTTAATTAGTTCGGCTCCTTGTTCTAACCAAGTAATATTGTTTGCTTCTTTGGCTGCTGCTTGCTGTTGCGCTTCTTTAAGCATCTCTGGATCTGGATCGATCGCAATTACTTCCTCAAATTTGGTTCGTAAGGCAATAGCAATTAATCCTGGCCCAGTACCCAAATCCAGGAGTCGTCCCTGACCATTGAGATGGAAAATCTCAACTAGTTTCTCAAATACTTCAGGTGGGTATTTAGTTCTATATTCAGCGTAAACCTGAGCTGCACCCTCAAATAATGTCGGGTCATAAGTGGAAAGTGTTTTCATGACCGAAAGATAGAAAATTTACTAGGAATGTAGAGTGGGATTTTCCCACTCCACAGAACAGAGGAAATGGAACATGGACAGCTGTGGGAATAGGGTAATCAATTTTGGATTTTGGATTTTAGATTACAGTCCAATCCAAAATCTAAAATTCCCTACTTCCTATTTTTGGCTTTCTTTCCCAGCTAAATATTCTGTTGCAGCTTTCTCAATCGCTGTACCCTTAAAGAAGTCACGATTGAGGCTGGTATATAACTCTAAAGGATGGGTAGATAAGAAATATCGCAAGTCTTCTTCGTTAAGAATGCCGCGTTCTACCATACTGTAAGCGTTGGAAGTAACGGCTGTAATGTCGGGTACATCCCAATGACCAGAATCAGAACCCAAGAAAGCTTTGACACGATCGCCATAAGGATTAGCCTTTTGATGGAAGGCATAAGCTACACGAGCATCGTCTGATTCAGTGCCAAAGTAGAAGTGATTCAAAAAGCGATCGCGTACATCTTCAGCTTTGCTAATTCCCGCCGCCGCAAATTCGTTTAATTCGCCTGGATCTTCAGGTGCAAAATATTTTCCGTGGAAACCTAAACCACTACCAATTTCATCAAAGCGATTTTGGAATTCTTTTCCACCGTAACGAGTAAATAATTCTCGTAATTCTTCCTGATTCACATTACCAGGATGATTGTTTTGTAAAATCTCTGGATTGCGAGTTTCCCAATGCCAGATAATATCGGTGTATAAGCTCGCACCCCAAGCCGAACCACCTTCTAGAAAGGCAAATTTTAGGTTAGGGAAACGATTAGTCACGCCACCAAAGAACAGTGCTTTGCAAAAAGCTTCAGCAGCCGAAGCAAAATGTCCAATGTGATTATATTGATAGTTAGAAATCGAGCGGCGAGATGTCCAACCCATACCAGAGGCGTGAGTAGTGGGCACAACTTTTAGTTCTACGCACTTCGCCCAGAAGGGATCATAATCATAAGCACTATCTAAGGCAAAGTTATCAATCCAAGTTGCTTCCCGTTGTACTTCTTCAGAGTAATTCTCGAAGCCAGGAATGACGCGGGTAACATAACCAGGAATTTGAATTACTTTCAATCCCAGTTCTTTAACTGCATATTCCAATTCTGCTATCCCTTCTTCTGGTGTGTTGAGAGGAATAGTAGCAATGGGTGTAAGGCGGTCAGAGTAAGGACGGAATATCTCTGCATGATAGAGATTCGCAGCACGGCACACAGCACGCCGCATTTCTTCGTTCTTAATTTGCGGTGCTAAGGTTGCTAAATTAGGATACAGTACAGCAAAATCTGTCCCAGCTTCTTGCAAACGTTCATGCAGTAGCTTTGGCAAAGTGATTGTTGCAAGGTCTAAAGTGTTTTTTGTGGGACGGCCCCAGAACGGAGGACGAGCAGTGCGGTATGTGTGGCGTTCTTCTGGTGTTTGCTGGAACCAACGATAGCGACCAGCACCAGGTAGATGTTCTCGGAAACTATCGGCAATCTTAGAACCACCCACTTGAGCTAAATAGTCCAGAAAAGCAGGTTCAAATTCTTGGGTATGCACATCGGTATCGATGATGGGATAACCGAGTTGTTCCCGAATCTGGGCTGAACGAGACTTTTTGGTAGGACGTTCTAGTGCAACTGTCATGATTATCTCTCCATATCTATGTAATTATGGGAATTTTCACCAGATGTAAATTTGGTAAAAATTAAAACTTTCCAAGGGATAGCTCGATATCAGCCTGTGTTGTGAGAGGAGTTTGTCACACTAAGTTTTACGAATAGACCGAAAGTGCTGCTTACAAACTTGCAATAAGTTAGTGCGGCAAGATAAGAAGAGTTTATTGATTTGCACAGAAGCTAGTGGCAGCTTGTTGATCTGATGCTGGTTGATTTGCGCTCATGATCTTCACCTCTGATACTAAATTCTAGTTTTGTCCAGCAATACTCATAAACAAAGGGCACTGCTGACTTCATAATCACACCGTCGGAATTATTCCTCTGTGCCTTACTGGTACTAGCTTTTCATTAAAGTACGGTTTTTTGATCGATTTATCGTTGATTAATTTAGTATGGTTACACAACCCTAGTTCTAATGCAAGCCTTTAGTAAACAAAAGTATACGTTAGCCTAAATATATATTTTACTAATTGTTAGTTACACTAATTTTGTTGTGTGCATAACAAATTTCTGATCTTGATTGCTATTTCAGGTAGCTGTAAGGTTGCGATCGCTCTTTTGGGAATTTTTGCTGCCTGACTTGTTATACTACTGTAACTCTATACACTTGTTGTATTTGCTGACAAATACTCAAAACTTTTTCACAGAGAGCAGTCAAAAGCAAGCAGGGACTTGTCAGTTCACTAAATACCTGTGATGAGTAGGTATTTTGCTGATATGTCGTTTATGTTACTACTGTGTCACCGTAAGGTTATCGCACTAAGTTATTAATTACACTCGCTCAACAGTAAAAGGTATGGGCTATAAGCTAATCGTCATTCATTTTTCCAAGCTGATTCGCTTGTAGTAAGGGCTTCAGCCCTGGTTTTATGCAACTTAAATGCTCATTAGCTTACAAGTACTCTTGTACCAAAACAATACGCATACTAATTGTATGTATTCCTAAATTTAAGTTTTTCTATATAATTTGAAGCAACTTAAATCAAAGTCCTATAAATATTCTCAAAAAGGAAAATATTAATGAGAAAGCTTAATCAAAAAACTCATATAAAAGGGCAAAAATTATTAGATTTTTTCCAGATGCCACCTATTCTTAAATCGCCAAATGTTTGTTGTTTTGTGCTGGGAGAAAGCGTATCTTTTTTTGGCTCTTGGATGACTCAAATTGCCCTAATATGGATGGTTTATCAACTCACAGACTCAGCAATGTTGGTTGGTGTAGTTGGATTTACAAATCAATTTATGGGTTTAATTATTACACCGTTAGTAGGAGTATTACTAGATAGATGGAACCTCAGATATGTTCTAATAACTACTCAGCTAGCTTCTATTTTGCTATCTACCGCTTTAACTTTTCTGACTTTTAGCGGTTACATAAACGTTATATGGATTATTATTATTGGTACACTTCAGGGGACTGTCAAAGCTTTTGATTTACCAGCACGTCTAGTAACTATTCCTAGACTGGTAGATAATAAAGCGGATGCCTACAATGCAATTGCTATTCATTCATTTTTAATTAATACTGCCAAGTTTGTCAGTCCCATGATCGGAGGCTTACTACTTGCTAAATTTGGAGCAGCTTTATGTTTTTTAGTAGATAGCATTAGTTATTTACCATTTATATCTGCTATCTTAACTAGTCAAAGAAAGTCAGTTACTAGTAATTCAAATGAAAAAAGCAATGTTTGGCAAAATCTAAAAGAAGGATTTAATTACACTTATACATTTATCCCTGTTAAATATATATTAATGTTACAAATTTTGATTTGTTTTATGGCAATGACTCACGTTAACCTCATACCTATTTTCGTGAAAGAAGTATTAAACGGTAATGCCGAGACTATGGGAATTTTAATGACTGCTTCTGCATTAGGTTCTATAGTTTCAGGACTTTATCTAGTTTTGAAGAAAAAAGCCATAGGACTGGAAAAAATCATAGCGGTTTCTACCATTATTTTAGGTTTAAGTTTGATACTTTTTTCTCGTTCTAGTAATTTAGAAATTTGCCTATTCTTAATCTTCCTCGTTGGCATGACTAATACTCTCACTTTGGCTGCAATTAGTAATTTTATCCAGTTAATTCTTGTGGATGAAACTAAACGAGGTAAGTAAGTGGGCGCTAAAAAATACAACTAAATTAAGAAATCTAAATCGCTTAAAAGCTTGTATTCAAAGCGTTTCTAGCGTTTTACATAAGCTTACATAGTTCGGTTTAATTGTGCCTACCTACTTAGAGTCACTAGCATATTCACGACAGGCTTTTTAGGAATATTGCCATTCGGAAATTTATTTTTCGGTGGATTGGCAAGTAAATTTGGAGTTGATAATGCTTTATTATTTGGTGGTATATCTTGTTTCGTAGGAGCTTGTTTTTTTGCAATGAAATTGCCGGAAATGGAAAAAATAGTATTTCCTGTTTATATCAAGATGGGCTTAATTACCCAACCAAATCACAACTAAATAATAGAGACTATGGGCTAGTAGCGTAGTGAAGTCAAAATGCTTATAAAACGCTACCTACCAAGGATAAAAATTTACTGATTCTTCTGGGCGATTGCAGTTAAAATCAATAGCCACGCCGAATTAATAAAGTCTATTTACTAGGATTCAATGCATTTTAATCCCAGATTAAATAATTGGACTTGATTTCGGATGAATTTATATGATACTCTGCATCTATCAAATAACTACACTTATTCTATAGACTAACAGTAGTTTTTGAATACACGATGTGCATTAAACGGGAATTACCCCTTATGCCAAAAGATTGGTATGAATGGCACGACCTCTACAACACTGAGCCAAAATTGCAACAGCGTCTAGAAATCGTGCAGGAATATATTGCTTATAGCTTGAATGCGTTGCCATCTGGAACTATCCGTGTAGTGAGTGTTTGCGCGGGTGATGGACGAGATTTATTAGGAACCTTAAAAAATCACCCCCGAAGAAATGACGTATACGCACGACTTGTTGAACTCAATCCCCAGTTAGTCGAACGGGGACGAGCAACTATAGAATCATTGGGTTTAGCCAAGCAAATTGAGTTTATTAATGGTGATGCAACTCTTTCTGCTAACTATGTAGAAGCAGTACCAGCAGATATTGTGATTGTGTGTGGTGTCTTTGGTAATCTTGCTGAGGAAGCTGAACTTAATCGCTTACTAGATAACCTGAGTTTTCTGAAGACATCTCCGAAAACAGTCAAAGCCTTTGTGTGGCTAGGCTATAGCCCATAAATGCAATCATCTTAAATTAGCTAGTCTGTACGATAAAATAAGACTTTGAGATATTCACTGTTGATAATTAGG
>JAHHHS010000107.1 GCA_019359215.1 Nostoc indistinguendum CM1-VF10
GCTTGTTGAACATTATTAATTCTCTCGAATTCCGGTGTTGATGTACAGTTCCCCTTTTATTCGCGAGTTACAATCGCGAATATTCTTGTCTTCTTCCCATCTTTTTGCCAAATTGGGATGCTCCCGTCCTCAGTTTGGCTAAACCTATTCAGGATATGTTAGACGGTGGCTACTCGTATGAAGATGTTTCTGATGTATTTAAAGGTCATGGGGTAGAACTGGCGGCCAGTGGTATGAAGAGTTTTCATAAAAAAGCTTCAACATCAACTGGCAATAATTCAAGTAATTCATCATCAGATAAAGCGGTTGAAGAATCAGTTAATTCTGACTCCGAGCCAGAATCAACTGATTCTTCAACCACAACTAATAATGATGTTCCAGCAGTAGAGCCAGATAGTTCACCACCTGATAGTAGTGAAGTATCCTCACCTTCAGCATCTCAAAGTACAAAACGTAAAAAAACAACACCTAAGACTTCTGCCCAATTTAACATCACTGATAGGAGTGAAATATGAAACGCATAGTGATGATACTGGGGGGCAAGGGTGGTACAGGTAAGACTGCCTTTACTCGCTTGCTATTAGATGTAATGCACTCGAAGGGCATTAATTATCTAGCTTATGATGCAGATACAGAGAATCCAGAACTGTACGAATACTATCAAAACTTTGGCTCAGGGGTAAGGCTGTTGAACTTCTTGGAGGTGGCAGAGGCGAAACGCTTCTTTACGGAAATCAAAGCGGAATCACCAGACTCAATAATAGTAGATATGCCGGGAGCATCAAGCAATAAAACTAGGGAGATTATCAGTAAGTTTGGGCTATTCAAGATTGCAGGTGATTTGGGTTATCGGGTAACGCTGGTGACTGTGCTTAACCTTGGGTACTCGGTAATAACCAGCTTAAAAACTATGGCTGAATTCTGTAGTGATAAAGCTGATTATGTGGTGGTAAAAAATCTCTGTTGGGATAAAGGTTCAGGTTTTCAGCGCTGGGAGAATAGTAAAACGTCGGCAGCTATAGCAGAACTTAAAGGCATAGAAATAGAAATGCCAGAGCTAGACTACTCGACCTTTGACACGTTGACAGAGAAAGGTCTACCTTACTCGGCTGCTACTGAAGAGAACGGATTTCCATTTGGAGATTACCTGCTAGTGAGTGGGTTTTTGGATCAGGCGAAACCAGAGCTAGAAAAAGCTGGGGCTTATCTGGGATTACAACAACCAGAGGTTCTGGTTGCTGCTGAGTCGAACACCTCAACATCAAAACAGACAAAAGTTACTGCGTCTACTTCTCGTCGGGGTCAAAAGAAAACTAATGAGCAACAATAATAATGGCAACGGCAATCACAGCAATCCTCACTCTGAAACTGCCAATTCCGTAGAGAGCAGTGAACAGGGTGAGGTCAAGATAGCATTGGGCAGATTATATAGAGAGTTTGAAAATTTTAAGCAATCCCAAAAAACTGAACGCGAAAGAGATAGGGCGGAGTTACAAGCATGGTCACAGACGAATTTAATTCAGAGTCAACTGCTCACCCAAGCGATAGCGACAATCGAGATCCTGACGAAGGAATTGAAGAATCAGAATCTCTCATCGAACGAGTACGAGAAGAACAACGAAGATTTGAGACAAGAATTAACTCCCTTACTGACGCAATTAAAGAATACGCCCAAGTCAAGAGCGACATTAGAGAGCTTAGAATTCAAAGGGCTAAAGAGCGAGATAACAGAATTAAAGCAGAACTGGAATCAACTGTTGAATCACACGAAGAACTTGACTACGGTTATTCAGGAGTTGAAGAATACCCCTCCCCCCAAACCCATCACCATAGAGAAAGAGGTTTATCGCTCTGAACCCCTAACTAAATATGGAATGATGGGGCTGATTACTACATCATTTGCTTTGTCAATGTTCTTTTCAATCAATCAAATTATTCCGGTAAAAATCTCGGATGATTTCAATACCTATCTCCGAGCTATCTGGCAGCGTACTGGTTATAGCAATGTCAAGCTACAACGGGTAGAAAAGCGTTTGGGGACTGACCGAAATCGAAGATGAAGGGCAATATATAGTGATTGGGGCAAACAGCCTTAAGGTAATACTTGCCCCAATAATAGAAATAATCAGAGGTAAGAATCCACGAGTTTACCTTGAGTTGACCACTTCTCATCTAGAAGGCGACAAGCGACATAGACAACTTTTTGAGGGTTGCGCTTATGTCTTCCAATCATATTCCACGAACGAACAGTATAATCACCTTGATAACCTAAGACAAGTGCTAGCTCGTCGTAAGTTAACTGCCACTTTTTCTTAAACTCAATTGGGTGCATAAATTTAAATCCATTGCTAAGATTTTCGGCTTTTGATGTCTTGATGTCTTTGAACTAAGTGCTTTCATAACGGCTTTTTGAGATTGCAGTTATATTAAAAAGCGGTAAAGCCTAACTTCTCGCTACCCTTCAATTGGTTGGATTCTATAAGTTGTGCAATCGCACCCCTTAAATAGCGAACACTAGGTTTATCTTCGCCCCACTTCCGGCTATTTCTAATCGCAGCAAAGCTGACTGGTGTTGTAACGGCTGAAGTAACGATGTTTAAAATCTGCGACAAATCCGCTTCAGAAATGCTAACTTCTTCTAGCTCTGCAATTTCAGCCTCTTGGGTAGGCTTTGAGAAAATGGATTCTAGCTGATTAACTGCGTCTGATGGTGCAATTTTCTCCCCTCTGGGCATAACTGCTGGCTGGTGATGCTGCACCAGTTCCGGGAAGAATTTGAGTAATGTTCTAGCTGGATCTGGCTGACCATTTCCTGGGTGTAACTCTATCTTTAGCCAGTCTGGAATCATGCCGAGATTGCCACCACTAACAGGTTCAGCAAAGTTATTAGGGTTAGCCTTAAAATATTCGCCACTAGCAACATTAATTTTTCGCAATCCGCCAGCGCTGACAGACTGAGCTACACAGCCAATGAAGTTAACTGATTGCTTAAAGGTGTCTGCTAGTCCTGCTGTGGCCTTGCCAACCACAGAAGTTAAGTTGGAGCCATGCAACACAATGATTAATGTACCGCCAGACTTGGCGAAGCGAGAAAGTAAATATTGAATAGCCCAAGTGCGATCGCTTTCATCAAGTAGGGACAGCAAGCGCATCGCCTCATCAATCACTGGGAGTAAGTTTTTGTGGGAGTAAGGTTCACTTGCATCTAAGCCTTTAAGAAATTTAAGCAAGTCACGGGCGACTAGTTTATCTGCCCCGTCCGCATCTTTTTCGGGGTATTTCAGAGCAGAAATCAGATTGCAACTAAAGGGGTAAACATCCACCCCGGCTGTAAAGTATTGGGTATTTAATCCCGAATCTAAAGCTAGAGATAATGTTGCTAAGATTGCTGCTAAGGTTCCCTTACCACCTCGCTGAGTACCAGCGATCGCAATGACTTGGGAACTCATCATGTCTTCTACTTGAAAACCACTTTTCGTTAAAGCCGCGATGAGTGCGTTTGCTCTATTCGGCAAAGTCAGATTAGTTATAGTCTCTGGTGAAAGCCCATTAGCTGATGGCTGTAACTCCTCCGGTTTAGAAAGAGAAGCCGCTTGGTGAGTGTCCCGAATATCTACTTGTGGTGATTGAAATTGCTTAATATCTACGGTGGGTGGTAACTGGGTTTGAGCCTGTGCAATGGCACTTACCTCAGACCGATTCAGCCGGCTGTCAATGGTCACATCCTGTAAATGGAGAGCCATACTTTGATAAGTCGGTAGCTGACGACCCAAAAGCTTGCCAAACCAGCCAAACATCCAGCGATAAGCATAAAAACGTTTTCCTGGTTCAACTTGGGTTAAATACTGCCCAATATTTTCAAATTCAGCATGAAGAAAGGCGTACTCTTCTGCTGATTGCCGCTCTAGGAATTTAACGGTATTAGCAAGATGATCCGCTTGATAATTGCTCCGATTATCATAGTCACCGGCACGAGCTAGAGCGTCTATAAAGTTGCCACGTACAAATGGTATTGGTGCAATTTCTTTAGTGCGGTTGGAGTGTTCGACAACAAACCATAACCACGCAGCACCGCCAATTAAACCACCAACTATAGCCAAAGGATTGACCGCATAACAAACCGCTCCAATCCCCCCAGCCAGCAAGCCAAGTACACGAGTCATGTCTGCTTCGTTTTCAGAAACTCGGGCCATTTCAAATAATTGATCTTTGCGCTCTTGCAACCATTCAGAAACATTTCCTGCCTCCAAATGGGATAAGGCCGGATATGATTCGCGTAAGTGTTCTGTTTCCTTAGTTGTAATTTTTGGGATATTATTGCAATGCATAAAACAAATGCCCTGTTGAATTAAGAAGCCGCTCAATGTAGAGAGTTGTTGAGCGGCACTGGCTTTAATCTTTGGTCAAGCGCCAGATGGCAAACCCAATTTCACCTGCCATCATTGTCCCAATGTTGAATAAGGTGCAGCCCAAAATCATGAATGGGGCTGTGTAGTCGAATGGGTTACGAGCTGCAAAGGTGGTGACAATATCGAACACCCAAACAGCAATCACAACTAACCCAGCACTAGAGCGATCGCGTGTACCTGCGGTTTTGTAGTCTTGCCACAACTGGCCTACTAAGTCAATCTTGCCACTGGGCTTGGTTTCAAGCTCATAAACCATGTGGTCTTGAAGTTCCCGTCGTGCTGAATCTGGGTTTTTACCGCGTAGGGCATGGGCTTCGATTACTTGCACACCTACCGAAACCATAAATGCCAGGTAAAAGAGAGGGTTGAACGCTGCAAACGGCACATTTAGCCAATTCCAAGTCGGCTCAAACCAAGGACAAACAGGGGGCCCAGTAAAGATTAATTGCCAAGTTGAATCAGCACTAATTACAGAACCGCCGATAAATAAAATCCCGCCTACCAAGGCACGACCCGCGCCACCGTTAGCAACAAACTGATTGACGATAGCGGCGGCTGCCCTAATGGGTAAGCCGACAATCATCACAACAGCCTTGGCACAAAAATCGATGATTTCACCAAGCGTTCGCTTCTTACCCTTGGGTTTACCATCGCTGTTAACAGTGCTATTACTTTCTGCACTTGATGAACCTAACGCCATTATTTTCTCCTCACTGGTTTGATATTTTGAACGCTTTTACAAATCCCTTTGGCTTTGTATTTCCACTTCCAAATTCCTTCTTCAATCCGACCTATGCAGCGCCCAGAAGCATCAAACACATCAACAATCTCGTCATCAAGATATAGGGTTGTGTCTGGTCTGGGATTGCGTTTACTGCTGTCAAAGTAATTAGTAATCCTCAGAGAACGAGTTGTGGGCATGACTCCCGCCTCATATAAGGCATCGCTGGTTTTTGCCCGTTCTTCTATGCGCTGACGTTCTAATCCTTCGGTAGCCTTTAATCTCTCGGCTTCTGCATAAGCCCCCAACTTGGGTACTAAGGGAATGAAGAAAGGCAACATGCAGATACCGACACCAGCCAAAGCTAAATACAGTTGCTTCTTGTACATCTCACTGTGCCATCGCGGTAATCAGTGCAAACTTCTCCCATTGCTTTAACTCATGCAGTCGTTTCAATACTGACTCCGCTTCGTTGCTAGGAGGGTTAGAAGGTTCACACTCTACCCATGCTTCATGAGCGATTTTTGCAATTAACCAGAGTGTGTCTGATTCGTTCATTTTCTCTAGTCCTTCCCCCCATGTCTCACACATATCTTTAATCAGTGCGTTGTCGTGAGAGAGGGAGTAATATCCTACGGGGTGCGCCATTTTGATATCCTTAATTTGTGTTTTTTCTGCCACACGGTTTTTTCGGTTGCAATCAACTGGTGTTTCATGTTTCGTGTTTCACGTTTCACACTGTGGTCATGCCGTTTCCCGGTTGTTGTGAGGCTGAAACATTGATGCAACCGTTGAAACAGTTTCATGAAAGGTTTTGTGAAACACTCTCTTAAGCACAACTGCCAACAATCATGTCCCTCAAACTTGCGAATAAAACTCGATATTTAAGATTGCTTCGTGGATCTCCATCAAGGCTTGGACAGCATCACCCAGACGCAGGTCATTCGATGTACTGAACCGCTCGGAGGCTTCGATTTGGCGGTAATTGGGAGATGCTTGCACGAACCTTAGAGTCTGTTCGCAACCCAGAATGATGGTCATTATTTCGGTAGTTGTTAGGCTTGGCTGTGTCTGCACGCTATCTTGGTCGCTCATGACTTCTTTCCTTTTCTTTGAGCTTTTATCGGTGCGGTTGGGGCTTAAAACAGTTATCAGTTATCAGTTATCAGGCGTAGGTAAAGAAGCGCCACCAACGCTTTCCACTTTCTTTGTAGGGGACTTAGACCCAGGGATTTAACTGATAACTGTTTACTGTTCACTGTTCACTGTTAAAAGCTCCCCATTGGGGCAAATTTCTTAGCTTGTGGTGATGGCTGAGGTTTGATAGATGGTGGCTGAAGAGGGTTTTGTGTGGGCGTTTGAGCTACTAGAGATGACTGTATAGGTAGTTGGTGTGAGTGCTTTAAGCAGTTAACTAAACAATCACCGTAATTAACTAGCAGCAGGGTAAACAGTTGAGAGAGGTTATCAATTCCAGTCGCTTCTAAAATTTCTTCGGCTTTGGGTTTGTACTTGGGATTAAGAACAATTCTTGTTTGCGTCATTGGCATTACTCCTGATAAGCCATTGCAATGATGTTGAACAACTGCGGCTTAGGGGCAATCTTGAAGCGATCTCCAGAATAGGCACAGATAGGGGCGGCGATATCTGCACTACCGCCTACAATCAAGACTTCTCCCAACTCTGGTAGGTGTTGCGCCCACTTCGAGCGGATTTCTCTCCGGGCAGACTCTACCCACTGGTCACAGGCTTTTTCAAAGATGGAGGAGAAATCAAGTTTGTCTGTCCCGTAGAGGCAATCACCTCGTGCGATCGCGTCCATGATGCCCTGTAAACTGGGGCTGTAATCGAGAGAATAAACTTCTTTCATCTCTACCGCTACTTGCTGGGCGAGTGCCTTAGTTCCGGGTAGAATCACCTCCGCATCATGAATCATGGTTCCGTTCGGCGTGTAAATTCTGGCTATAGCCGTGCCTCCCCCTAAATCCCAAATCGCGTTCTTCGCCTCTGGGAAGCTGAAAAATCCTTGATTTAAGGCGTAATGAAATGCTGGCTCAGTCTCATCAACTGGGACAACTTCACCCACGGTATAGGTGATGTATTCACTATTGCGTTTAAATTCCTTGGTCAGTGGGTGGTTAGCAATTCGCTTCACTGCGGCTACATCGTCATCGTTGAGAGTATTGGGCAGTGCCACAATCATCTGCTGAATGTGTACAGATGTTTGTCCGGGATTGGGCTGGATTGCCGCTAGTGCCAGGATGGATGCCAATTGGCATTTATCTGTTTGAAAGGTAGGCTCACCACCTAGTTCTTGAGCTAATCGCCCAATTACAAAGCGTTTACCGTCAATTTCAATCAATACTGACTGGTCATCAACCTTGAGCCGCTTCCACTGGTATTCACTGACTTCTTTTACAACACTGAGCAGACATTGCACAACGTTGTTGGGGTCAATCCACTTCACAAAACGGTTGCCCCCATCAAAAACTACTCGCGGTCTTATCTGTCCGTGCTGTGGACTTACAAACCCGTTACTTGGCGGATAGGATGAGCCGTAAACTGGCTGGGTATATGCGTAATTCATGGTTCAGATTTTAGAGTTAATCCTTTGATTGATAAGCGTTTGCAGTCATTTTTAAGCGGCTATTTTGTCCTACAACCTATTTATCCTTGGTGTGGCATTTCACGCGCTTTATCGTCCGTTTTGCGCTCATGTCTATAAAGTTAACACAAAATGGCTATAATGGCTATAAAGACACTATAGCCATTACTTATCCAAAAGTGGCTTTACAGCAATAAAATGCTATATAGCCACTACTGCTTTCATTTGGTGGCTGTAGTGGCTATACTGTGCATAGGTTTCTATGAGTGACCAAGAAAAGAAAATGGTACAAGTCCGCATAATTGTGCCAGAAAATTACCGACGGCTGTTTAAAGCGTATTGCACAGAGATAGGTACAGATATGAGTAAAAGGATTACTGAGTATATAGAACAAGAATTAATTAAGGCAGGCAAACTAAAAGATGATTAGCATCACTGAAGTTTACTGTTTATATTTCACGGCAAGACGCACAAAACCTTATTGTTTTCCGCGCACAGGCTAAAAACTCATGTTTGTATAGATATACTGTGCAAAAAACACAAAAAAAAGGGTAGTCCCCACCTACTTTAGGGTACGCCACCTCATACTAGAGCTATGCCATACCAAGACGATTGTCAGTCGTCGCCAAAGCGGTTAGTCCTACCGCAAAATCATTATTTATTAATTTCTATAGCTCTAGCGTAACAGTGGCGTGCCTGAAAACGGAAGGGATTACTCAATCTTTATCGAAAGTAATCACTAAATTCAGGAGCCACAAATGAATACGGTAAAAATTGAGAATGCGCCCGGACTCTCACATCATGGCGCACTACTGAATAATTCAGATCCCGTCATTATAGCACAGTCAGCCACAGGGGAGCAACAGTTAGCAGCACACAATACCAAAACTTCCAGTGTAGAAAATAAACGCCTTGAAGATACACCACAAAAAACTAATGCCTCAAGAACTCAACAGGCATTTGAAAAATTTGACATCCGAAATTTTCAAGATCAGTTAGAACCGTCCAAAGCTAAAAATAAGTTTATTTGTCCAGTTTGTGGCGGGAATGACTTATCTATTGTCCCAGAAACCGGGAAGTACAGATGCTTCAATAATTGTGAGTGTAAGGACATCAGAGAGGCGATCAAACCTTGGGCTGAAGTGGTGGCAGAAAGAACAGGGGCTAATTACACTCCATCCCTAAACCGTTTGGCAGCGAAGCCCAAGAGAATCTTGCCCAAAAGTGTGCCAATTCCAGATGGTGAATTAGCACTGGTGATGTTGACCCAAGCGGCGACTGACATACCCCAAACTCAAAACATAACTTGCAAGCTCCCAAAGGGAATACCAGGGAATGCAACACAAACAATCTACCCTTACTCACAAACCCAATGGGTAATTCGCTATGAATGGGCGGATTACATCAAAGAGAAGGGTTATGATAAGTCCTTCCGCCAATGGCACAGGCTCCCGGACGGCACTCCAGAGATGAGAAAAGGGGATGAACCCTGGAAAGCTTACCGCATTGATGAAGCGATCGCTGCTGGTAAATCTGTACAAGGAACCCCGGCACTACTCCAACACGAAGGGGAGGGGTGCGTAGAAGTTGGTCGAGAGCATGGGCTTGCTGGATTTACCTTCCAAGGTAGTGCCTGGGACAAAAAATCAATCCTGCCAGAATACCAACTTATCAAGGATTCAGGCATAGGATTAATCGTTTTTCTGCACGATGCTGACGACACTGGCTTAAAGAAACTCCAGACCTGCCAGGACTGTGCCGACGAGGTGGGGATTGCATTTATTGGAATTAACCCTCACGACATCTGCCCCGATTTACCATATAAATCAAGTGACATCAAAGAAATCTTGGGGCAGATGGAAACACCAGAATTTATCCGCGCTCTTGAGCAGGAGATCCACGCGGCCGTGGCAGAGCGTGAGCAACTGGCAGAGCTACAAAATCTTGGCGATGCTCCAAATCATCAAGATCCAGTTGTAAGTTTCATTCAAATTGCGTTTCAAACCCTCTATGCAGACAAGAACTGGATCTGTGCTGCCGATAAGCTCTACTGGCATACTGGCAACCACTATGAACACTCTCCAGACTCTAGAGAAATTAAGCGAATAACCGACTTTTGTAATTCATTTGCAGTTGAAAATGAGCAAGGTAAAAAATCCTATCCTTACGCTTCACCCAGTTCGGTTAAGAAGGTTCTAGAGTGGGCGAAAATGCGAACAGGGATTGAGGCAGAATTACTCAATCCACCAGGGATTAACTGCACTAATGGGATAGTTAGACCCGTTTTGATAGGTAATAAGGTTATTCCACGGCTAGACCCTCATACCCCCGAAGATTACTTTATTTATGAACCGTTGATTGAGTACAATACTGTTGCAGATTGAAAAAGACGGCGGGGACATCGCAGGGTTTGTTGGTTGCCAAGTTGAAGTGCGATCGCTTAGTGGTGCGGTCAAGTTCGCAGGTGAGATGATTAACTGTGACCCCAAGAATGGAATTGTGACTGTGGCCACCGAGCAAGGGAACCGAGATGCATCTCTCTGCGAGACGTTTGTAATTGACTAAGGAATATTCTCTATGAGCGAAAATGCTAAATCCTTTGATGTTGACCGAGAAGATTGGAGATTGAATAGGGCAGATTGGAGATTGAATGTTTTTGGTACAAGCCCAGCAGGGAAGTGGGCGGAATAAATCTAAAAGACGCTCGCGGACTCGCTCGCGGACTCGCTTACGTCAATCTCAAATCTACAATCGGCAATCTACAATTGTTTGACTAGCTTTCTTTATTAGTACCCAAACGCGGGGAGCAAACTTAACTATACAGGGCTGTCTTTTTCAGACCATCTTGCCCCTGATAACAGCTTCGCACTTATCCACCTCAACTATCAAAAATCAACCACGTACTCAAAACAATTTTAGTCAAACCTCTGCCCGACATTTTACGCTCACGCTCTCGTAAAAATTGCAGCAACTGACCATCGCTACTGTCGTGACTGCGCTTAATCGAAAGCACTTCTAAATTAGGTTGCTCGATGTCCTGTATGACTACCGAATTAGAGGAGATTATAAGTAAGCCATCGTGTTGATTGATACCATATTTCGATGACTGTCAAAATGCGCCGTAAACTACCCCTAAGTACCCCTTTACTGTACATAACGACAGTCGTTTGACTGTCATTGTCCAAAACCCCGATGACTGTCAAACGACTGTCATAATACCCCCTAAAGGTGCTTTTGGGCGTATTTTCGCACCAGGCAGTAAGGGCGATTTCTCCCCCAAAAGTGGATTTCGGGGTTTTGTATAAGTGATACCATACATACTCACTATGGTTTCATGCCCTGCGGGTGGCTGCGCCATCTCTCGCTGCGCTCGTGACATGAAACCGCCGTTCGCCCAAAGGGGTTTTTGAGTACTACACTCACACTGCATTTGTAACATAAATCTTTTATGTCGCCACTAACAATTCTCAGGATTGAGAAACTAAAAACATTCGGCAACGTTGCCGGAAGTGATGACCATGTTACCAGGAATAGAGAAACACCCAACGCAGATCCAACTAGAGAGAATCTCCGGTTGATTGGGGGAGAAGACGAACGCGCACTCGAAGAGATAGTTAAAGAAAAAATCTCTACGCTACTGCATCGCCCTCGGCATGATGCAGTCTTATGCACCGAAATGTTTCTCTCGGCATCGCCATCATGGGGTTATATCTGTTGTGTGGCTCCCTGAATAAATAAATATTTGCAATAGTCGAGCCAGCACTGACTGGCGCTCACGCCAAATTAGGGTTTTCGCTTGCTACGCGATGATTTTAATAGTTTAAAACCTGGCGATCGCAATACTGAAAGTGGCTTATCATGCTCATTTCGCACCATTTCCGAGTTAGCAATCCTCACTATGTAATAATTAACACCTTTAGATGCTAAACTTTGAAAAGTAAAATTTTTTGACAGAGGAAGTAAATTCTTTTGTGTCAGACTATAACGATTTTGATGATTATGAAGATACTAATCAGCATTTAGTTGATGTTGTAGAGTTAAAAGCCAGAGATACTGTAAGAGATTTTTTTGACAATAACCAAGAAGGTATTTTCTATTCACGTCAGATTGAAATTTTTCATGAAGATAAATATTTTCATTGGATTACGAATAGAGCTATAAGAGACCTTATTGAAGAAGGAGTGATTAAACAGGAAGTTAGAACACTCAGTTCCAAAGGAGATATTAAACTTCTTTGGCACAAAAACTATCGTTACTATAAACGGAGCGCAAAGGACTTGATTGAGTTGGTTGAAAGCTATTCAAATCCTGAATTTACACGTTCAGTAGGCCATTATGGTGAGTTAATGGTTTTGGATGCCTTTGCTCGTATAGAAAGTGTCATGAAAGGACGCGATGTAAAGCACTTCAAAGAAAAGTGTTGGACAAAAAGCGATAAAAATATGGATTTTATCTTTGAAATAGATTCAGTCCCCTATGGTATTGAAGTAAAGAATACTCTTGGTTATATGGATTACAAAGAGTTAAAAGAAAAGACAAAAATTTGCCATCATATAGGAGTTATACCTGTTTTTGTCGTTCGTATGATGCCTAAAATATGGATTCATGAAGTAATACAAAATGAAGGATTTGTATTACCTCTTAAGTATCAACTTTATCCTTTGTCTCATAGTGAACTAGCTAAAAATATATCCAAAAAATTGAAACTACCTGTAGATTCTCCAAAAGCTATTCAAGACGGAACTATAGGAAAATTTAAACGATGGCACGATTCAAAAAATAAAATCTGAATGTGATTTATAAATCAAAATCACATATCTGTTCTAAGAAAGTACGCAATAATAAGCCTTTCAGCCATTTTTGCTTCTACCCCCATGAATACGTAGTGTCTACTCACTCGCACTCGGCTGAAACAAAAACTTTTTTCAATTTCCTTTGTAGTAAACACTAATCAGGAGCCAGAATCTAAAACCCAATCACTGAAACAGCTTTTCGCTTCTGCTCTGGCGTGACCTCCAGATGCGATCGCGTTTTTTTTGGCAAAAAACTTATTTTTAACTTCTTGACGGGATATGGTACAAAGTGTCAGCTTCTCTAATAATATCCCGAATTATTAGCCTTTTGCACTGTGTTAACAAGTAACTTTTAAAGCATTCCAAGCAGTCCAACATGTGCATCACCAACGTTTTGAATGTCTTCATATAGCTCATAGCCCAGATAACTAAAATATGCTTCTGGCTTTCCAGTAACTCTGGGTTTGAAAATAGAGAATGGTCGAAATCCGTATCGATCAGCAATTCCTAATTGTAAATTTCCACCAATAGTTATATATCTACTGTCTTGAATGTGTTCTTCAATAACGTATCGAGGAATTCTTGATAGAGGTCTACCAGGGATATTCTCCCCGTCAAAAGCTTCTTTAATTTTATGCGTTAGCTCATTTCTATCATCACCGAGATACACGAAGGATTTATTATCCAAATTCGTGTGAATTGTATATTTAATTATGTAGATACCATTGTCATCCTGTTCAGGATGATAGTGAAAAATGTAATGCATTTGGGTAGCGTGACACCAGCCAAATAAAGCAACTTCAATTGCTGAACCTGTGGTAGCTATTACTTTGTATTCGTCGAAGCACCTACCTAAATACTTCAGGATAAACTGCGCTACACAATCCATTGGAGGAGTGTATGGCTGAACAGCTACTAAATTATTTAGCAAAGGTATCAATGCTAGGAATGTATTTTGCCCTAATAAAGTACTACCTGCGAAGCAGTAACCATAGGTATGATAATGAGTTATTTTTGAGAAAAAGCCGTTTTCGCCAGGACATCTGCAAGTTACTGGTAGTGCGAATACTTTTGCAGCATCATCAATGAGAGTGGAACCTTGATTAGATACACGGCTATCTGACGCGATCCAAAGACAAGGATTTTCGGGATTTTCATCATTAAACCAAATGGCGATAGCTGTCATTTTGCTCCAATAATACGCTTACATCAATATTTTACAAATAAGCTCAAATTAACTTAATTTTCTGAGTACTAGCAAATAAGTTTAAAGTACTACCTCACCGAGAGATTGAATTTAATCTATGTTATGTACTTAGCTTTCTTGAGTTTTTAAGCATAGTTGAAATAATTTGTAGGGCATATTCAATAAATCAATCGCCCGTTTCTGATCTGCTTCCCCTCTTTGGTCATACCTACTCGTGGTACTGGGTCACGCTATTATCCCAGCGTTAACACCCTAGATGGCATATCCACAACCAACCGTCGAGTTTTTAACCACTGGCGACCAAGTAAAACTTCTGATACTCCTTCACCCACATGAACGGGAATATCAAATTCCTTGCCATCAATTCGCACTTTTCCTAAATATATATCAAATTCCGCTTCTCCTTGGGCTGTAAGCATTGTTTGCTGTTCTAAATAAATCCAATCAAGTGCTTCTAAATCCTGGTTATTAATTGCCAGCCACCAAGAAAAACCTGTATCAAAAAGTGCTTCTACTGGTAGTGCAAAGGAGTTAGCAGCTATCAACTCTATCTCAAAAAATAATTCATCCTCATCACCAAAGTTGCCAGAAATCATATCGTGCCGCACACCCCAGTTTCATTTATGCGGAAAACGTGCAGCCGGAAGTTCGGGTATTTTTCATGTGCCATCTGGCTAACTGCTAATGCATCCTCGTTAATAAAATATTCCCCACTTTCTGGTTCAACTGCCACATACCAGTTGTAGTGAGTTTCAATTAAAGAAGGTTGCAATTTTTGAAAGATTTGTTCGCAACGCTGCTTAAATTCTGTTTTTTCAGTTTTCCATTGAGCTTTCTTCTCTGATGACCACTGGATTGAGGGGAATATTCTCCCCCGGCGCACTGTACGAGTAGACTTGGCTTCAGTCATGGTTAGTTCTGCTTTACTGCAATATCTATATTGAACTGCAATCCAGACTACTTGGGGTTTATCGTTGGCAAGTTTAGTCTGGAGCATTATAGTTTAACTAAAATACAATTTTACTTTTGTACAAAAGTAAAATTGTATTTTAGTACAATTCTACAAAAGTAAATTAGTATATTTGTGACATTGTACTTTAGTAATTTTATGTAATTGCTTTATGCCAAATCCGCCAACAGTAGTCTCCTTGGGCTTGGCTGGAGGTCAGGGAAAGTCTACAGTAGCCTTGATGCTGGGGAGGTATTTGGGGCGCTTAGGAATTCCCGTTTTGTTTGTGGATTGCGACCCTCAATCTAGCTTGACCAGTTTTTTAGGGGTGCAAGTGCAGCCTGATACCCCAACATTACTGGAAGTTCTGACACAACCGGAAGAGAAAACAAAAATTCTTGATGCCATTGCGCCTGTACCTAACGTTAAACTGGGCGACCGTACCATTAACAATACCAACCTGTTCTTAATTCCTTCCGATGATGGCTTGGAGAGTGCTAACTATAAATTGGCCTCCAGTGGCTTAAGTCTGTTTATTTTAAGAAATCGCCTCCAGCCAATTGTGAGTAATTTTGGTGTGGCAATTGTAGACCCACCCCCGGAACGTTCACATCTAGCGCAGACTTCCTTGGGTGCTGGGGATAGATGGGTGATTCCAGCAGAGTCAAACGTCAAGGGAGTGCAATCGCTGTTGCGGACTATGGAATTAATTAAAGAATTTAAAGGAGCGCTACATTATGGTGAACTACTGGGTATAGTGCCTTTTCGCGCTCGGTGGACTGGTTTGCACCCAACAACCGCTACTAAAACAAGTATCGATACCATACGGCAGCTGGTGGGTAGTGAGTTGATGTTGCCGCATATTTTGGAATCGGATGTATTCAAAAATGCCATCAACCAACGGGTTGCGCCAACAGACTTGGGGCAGCCAAATCTGGAATATGCGATTCACGTCTTAGCTCAACGACTCAAGCCAGCTTTGCCAGAAGAATATGCCAAATTAATTCCCTTAGAACCAGTGTAATAAATTTTACTATTAGGTGAAAAGATGAATATCCTAGACGAAATCAGAAATAGAGCGGTTGCACCAACAGTTGCACCACGAGAAGATGTGTTAGCTCCACAACAGCAGGGTTCTCCTACTCCTGATATGCCATCGACTGCTGATAGCTCGGTTTCTGAACTCACTTTCTTAGAAGACCAACTAGCCAACTTCCCGGAAATTGCGCCTAGAGTACCTGTACGTCTAGAGGTGGCAATCAAGCAAGAACTCGATGAACTATGCAACAAAGAAAAAATAACAGTTGAAACGCTCTTGGAGGCTTTTTATGTTACCTGCCAAGATAAAGATACAGTCATGAAACAAGTACTAAAAGAAGCCAAAAAACGGCTGAAGAGTCGCAAAGAAGCAGGTAATATTCGCTCTAGCATTACTCGTTTAGCTAACTTGGCTAAAAAATTAAAGTAGCAATCAGTCCAATAGCAGACACAAAGACAATATCTAGGTGTGGAAAGCCTTCTGGCGCAAATGGGTGAAGAGAAATGGTGTTCTCACACCCGGTAACGGCTGAAAGTTGTGTAAAAAGCCACTTTTGAGGGAGGATCTATTACAAAGCTTGTTTTAACTGCCCGTGAACATCCACGCGATCGCATCCAATTTTAATCCTGAGTCGCTGGCGTTAACTGAACCAGTACCGCTAACCATGCACCCGGCTGAAGTTTACCTTAACAATCTAGGGGAAGGGTCGCGGCGCACTATGCGGGAAGCTTTGAATGCGATCGCTCAACTCCTGACCAACGGCAGTTGTGATGCAAGCACTTTGGATTGGTCAAAGTTGCGTTACCAGCACACAGCCGCAGTTAGGTCGGTGCTGATGGAAAAATACAGTCCGGCGATGGCTAATAAAATGTTGTGTGCGTTGCGGCGGACGCTCAAGGAAGCTTGGCGTTTGGGGTTGATGTCCACAGATGAGTATGGACGAGCGGCTGATATTGAGTCCGTGCGGGGCCAGAGTTTATTGAAGGGGCGCGAACTCGATCCTGAAGAAATTGCTGCGCTGTGGTCAGATTGTATTCAAGATGACTCAACATTGGGTCGGAGGGATGCGGCACTGCTGGCAGTTTTGACGGTTGGCTTGCGTCGCAGTGAGGTAACTTATCTTGATTTGAGTGATTTTAAGCTGCGTAGTCGGTCACTAACAATACGTGAAGCGAAAGGGCGGAAGGAACGAATTGTCTATTTACCTGAAGCTGGTGTGCAAGCAGTCCTTGATTGGCTGCTGATTCGAGGTAAAGCACCAGGGGCACTATTTTATCCCTTAAATAAGGCAAAGAAAATCATACTGAGACGGATGAGTGAGCAAGGGGTGTTACGAGCATTGCAACGGCGCGGGGAAAAAGCTGATGTGGAAACGTTTACACCCCATGATTTTAGAAGAACTTTTATCGGTAATCTATTGGATGCGGGTGCAGATATCGTCACGGTAGCGAAACTTGCAGGTCATGCGTCGCCAAATACGACAAGTAAGTACGATAGGCGTGGGGAAGCAGCGAAGAAACGGGCGATTGATTTGCTGAATGTGCCTTATCATGGACGAAAAAAACTTTAATTTCGTAGCATACCTAGTTGCACAGATAGCCAGTGCAGAAAATGCGTTGCACGTTTGCTAATCCAACACCCGTGCCTTCAAATTGTGGATCGCTATGCAAGCGCTGAAATACTCCAAACAACTTATGAGCATATTGCATATTAAAACCAATGCCATTATCTTTTACAAAAAAAACTAGAACCGCAAAGTTTGCTAGAGAAGTAGTTTTTCAAGAGTTGCCAAGTAAGCTTCAGGATTTCGACGGAATCGTAGTTGTTCAATGCGATTAAGTTGATGTTGGCGTAAATCAGAGCGTAATTGTTGCCAATTTTGGACACAAACCTGTAATATCTGACCTTCTCTAGCAAACTTTGCCGCTCTAGAAAAAAAGAGGGATTTTCATCAGCCATGCTTAGAAAGAAAAAGTTGTTCTAATTGTTCCTACATAAACTGTGTCTTTATTTTGTTTGTGTTCGGGATTGGTAATTACTAATAAACCAGGGGTAATGGCGATATTGTCAGTAGCTTGATAACGATAAAAGAATTCCAAATGCCAAGAGGTAGCTTCATCTTGGAAATTATTGTCAAAATCGTTTTTGATCACCTTGGGTGGTTGACCGATTATAATACCAGCCAAGTTATCTTCTTTGCCCAAATCTGGAAAGGCAAAGGTAATGGCATAGTTGAAAATATTTGCTTCTGGTTTACCTAAAACGTCTTCGGCTGTGGCTTCTGTAAAACCAACCCAACCCCCGAAAGTAAAATCACGACTTAATCGCCAAGCTGCTTCTATTCCATAAGAATTTGCAGTTATGCGATCGCTTTCATCGTCAAAAGGATCGTTAGCAAGTTCACTCCCTGTGCCAGTGTTGAGATTGTTGTATGAGCGCACATAAGTTAAGCCTATCTCCAAATCTTCAATTGGTTCAAGATTTAACTGCACAATTGTCCCATAAGGACTTTCACCAATTCCCGTTTTCGGACTTCCGGCTCGGTCAGCAATATAACCTAAACTAAAACTGACAGCATCGCTAAATTTGTAATTCATTCCTACCCCTGGGCCAGAGCCTTGGCGGTAGATAGGATTGCGACGCCCGAAACGGGAAATAGAACCGTTACTACTACTGCTGAAATAGGGATTGACTGTAACAGCAAAATCACTTAATTCGCCACCAGCAGCTTCTATGTAAACTGTTGCTTGTTTACCAATAGGGAAACGATATTCTAATCGGCTAATCTCAAACTCATTGTTATTATCCGCCTCAAACCCTAAACGAGCCATCTCAGTGCCTGAGCTTTTATCAAGACTAGGGGTATTTGCAGCTTGCAGACGAACTCTCAGACGGTCATTGCCAGTAAAGCTTGTATCAAAGTTCAAACGCACCCGATTGCTGAAAATAAAATTATTATCAGCTTTATTTCCACCATTAAGCCCCGTGAAAGCAAATATAACTTCCCCACTGAGTTTGGTTGTTGTGGAAAACTGCTGCGGTTGCAACTGAGTCGTTTGCACTTCTAGCTTGTCTAACCTTTCTTGCAAGGTAGTTAACTGTGGAGCAAATTTTGCGTGCAACCGCCTCAAGGTAGCTAAGTCTTGTTGATTCACCAAACTAGTACTACTAACAGCAATGTTTTGGTGGATACACCTCGAATAAGCATTCAAGCTGATAGCAAATTCGTATCGGGTGAAGACGGGAAGACGCTCTTGGGGCAGTTGCTCAAAAAGATCGCCTTGAGCAGCATCACTAATGCAATCGTAGCGTTCTGCTAAAGATTGCAGGGCTGAAAATTCCCAATCAGTTGGGCTAATATTTGACAGACGAGAAACGGAGTTTATCTGGTCTAAAGGCTTCGTTTTCCGATCTGTAATCGCAAAGGCTATTTCTAGCGGAGCCAGAGCCATTGTCAGAATCACTGAGCCAAGCCATAGAAAATTTGAGAAAATCATTTGCAAATTTTTAGCCAGACAAAACGGTTTCTTGGCGATCGCGAAACAGTCGAGCAGTAAGACTATCATCGTTTAACAGCACTTCTGGAGAACCTGTTTCCATTAACCGACCATTCTCTAAGTACCAGATGACATCAGCTGTCGCTAAACGCTCTTTTCGGTGGGTAATTAGTAAAACTGTACCTTGATGTTCAGTCAGCACTCGGTCTACAACAGCAGTAGCTTGGGCATCTAAATTAGCATCCACTTCGTCAAGTAGTAATAAGGGTGGATTGCCTAAAATCGCCCGTGCAAGTGCAATGCGTTGGCGTTGTCCTGCTGATAAACCTATGCCACCTTCAGAGATTCTGGTTTTTTCACCTTCAGGTAGCTCTGCTAGCACTTCATCAATGCCGCACATTTGCCGAACTCTAGTGATTTCCTCAATTGGAGCATCTCGCCAACGATACCGCAGATTTTTATCAACACTTCCTCGTAGTAGCGGTAAATCTGGCCCAGCCATACCGATCGCTCGCCGAATTGATTCTATACTGTGATCTGCTAAGTCTTGCCCATCCAAACGAATCGCACCTTCATCAGGATCGATTAGACGTGCTGTTAGAGAAAGTAGGGTTGACTTACCAGCACCATTCGGCCCCACCACAGCTACAACTTGACCCGGTTGGGCGATCGCACTCACTTTGTGCAATGCTCCCTCTAAACTGACGCCATCAAATTCCAAACGCCCTGCTCCTAATTTTAGTTTCGGAGCATTGGGCACCTCTGTAACCAAAGACGGTGTATTTAGAAATTGTTTAACTTTTTGCAGAGATACCCGCGAGTTGTGCCAATATTCTTGCACCCTACCCAAGTCCCGCAACGGTGGTACTAACAGCCCGACAATCGTCATTGCAGCGACGACCATGCCAGGAGTGGCACGACCCTCAGCCACTTCCATTGCCCCTACTAGCAAAGCAGCACCAGAAGCGATCGCGGCAGTTCCTTCAGTAATCGCCCGTAACTGACCAACTACGATCGCTCGATCCACCATTGCTTTTTCCAAACGGCGGCTCTGGCGGGCAATGCGCCCCTTCTCCCGTCGAGATTGCCCAAAAACTTGCACCACGGCGATCGCAGCTACTTTTTCATTGATATTTGCAGCGAGATAACTCAGTCGCCGCCTCGCTTCTTTGGCTACAGACTGCATCCGATCGCCCATCTTGCAGGCACTTAAAGCACCAATAGCCAAAATGATGCCAACAGTTAGAGCCAAACGGCTGTTGATTAAAGACAAAGCCACTAAGGAGGCAATACTCGTAGTCATAGCTACCACCATCCGCGCTAAACCCAAGCTCACCCACTGGCGGAGGGCAGTTAAATCACCCACAAAGCGCAGCATTACTCCACCCTGACTCCGACTTTGGAGAGCGCGAGGGGCAAGGCTCGTTAATCGCTCGTATAGAATCATTCGGATTTGATAGGCATAATCTTGACCAATCCGCTCGGCATCAGCTCGTTCCGCCATCCGGAGTAAGGCAATGACAATAGCTGCTGCTGCTAAACCCAGACCAATTTGCCCAATCATTTGATTAAAGGCAGGATTAGCACCTGTAATTAGCTTATCAAATGCCATTTCTACTAGTAAGGCATTGGCGACAGTGGCAGTAGCCTGACAAAAGCCATTAATCACCAACCGAGCGAACAGCCAAGTGCGGTTACTACTTACTGCACGAGGTATCTGTATCATTGATATTCAGTTAACCAGTATATTTTGAATGTCTAAGTTCCAATCTTTACTGGTCAGTACTGGTTGCTGAGTAGCGATCGCACTGGAGAGTGTCACGACTGTTTTTGCACTTGGCAATAAATTAGCTGCTTCTTGGCGCAGCATCTCCAAATCGTAAACAGGTAAACCTGTGGCTTTTGCAGCTTCACGAGCAGCTAGGGGAGATGCTGTCACCAAACCACTAACCGCTAGTACAGGCAGTTGATAGCGCCGCAGCCATTCCACACCTGCGGCGGCTCCCAGGGCATTGCCAGTAGCAAACACTACACCATCAACAGCTTCGCGGAAGTTAAGGGAAGAAACCACGGCTGATGTTTCATCCTGGTAAAGTCCATCTGCAATCTCTAGCACAATTGCATCTACCCCTCCTGTTGCTAGGTAACTGGTGAGAGTAGTGAAAATTTCTTGAATTTGTTTGGGAGTGGCTCGATAAGTGGAAGGAAAACCAGCACCAGTGAAATCTATAACCAAGCTAGCTCCAGCATCGGACATCAGCCAGAGGTCACCACCAGCACCAGTTCCAGTAATTTTGGCGGCTCCCACTTTCATGCCAGATTTGACCAAGCCATTGATTAAGTTAGCTGCTGTGGTTGTTTTGCCAGAGTTCATAGATGTACCGACAACAGCGATTGTGGTAGGTCGTTGCCCAATATAGCTAGTTGAGGGCAAAGTCCAATCAGCTAGGTTGATGCGTTTACCTTGTTCATCGCCCAGTAAACCGATAGGAGTAATAGCAGTGGGCATTTTCATTTTGGCGTGCTGGGACAGCACTTTTGCAGCTATTCCACCCGCAGCTGCTAGATGACATGGAGACAAATCTTCCGGAATCTCAGCTTCAAATTGGTCAGGAGCATAACGGTTGCCGTAGCAAATTACCAGTTCGTCACCAGCAAATAATAAGGCTTTCCGACCATCGGTTAATTCAATACGTTCGTGCTGACTTATTTCGTCTACTCTCACCAGTACTAAGTCACCACATTCAGGTTTGATATCTCCGGTAATTAATGTAGAGATCGCACCAAAATTTACATAACGTGTAGTAAATGCTGCTTTAGCTTGAGCAAGTCTTTCCAGTTCTAATTTAGAGATATCCATCACAATCAATCCTCACAATAGTTTGTTAAAAAAAGCAATTTCGTGCGGAAATTATCAACTCAAATCACACATTACTATCCCGATCAACATCGATTGGATAGTTGCGATTGCTGCCATGCATTCAAATCTATAGTAGTCGCCCTAAAGGATTGCGCCTTTAAATCGGATCAACAAAATTTGATAAACCGAACAGATGAACATCTGTTTCATATTATTTATATTCTCAAATCAAAATTAATTGAAATTAAAAGTTTGATGAGAGTTTTCTTATAAATAAAGCCGATAACCCATACCTCTAACTGTCTCAATGAGGTCTGAGCCTAGTTTCTTGCGGAGATAACCAACGTAAACATCAACAATATTGGAGGCTGGGTCATAATCGTAACCCCAGACATGACTAAGCAGTTGTTCTCGGCTAAGAACTTGTCCGGGATAACGTAGAAAAGTTTCAATTAAGGTAAATTCTCTAGCTGATAGTTCGATCGGGCGATTGTTTACTCTCGCCTGACGGGTACGCAAGTCAAGGACAATATCGCCTGCGGTAAGTAACATTTCATCTTTTCCTTTGGGCAATTGGCGATCGCGCAACCGCAGACGTACCCTTGCCAAAAGTTCTTCAAATCGAAACGGCTTAGTAACGTAGTCGTCAGCCCCACTTTCCAACCCAGTTACTTTATCTATGATGTCGTCACAGGCAGTGAGAATAACGATCGGTATCTGCTCACCCTGTCCGCGCAATTCTGTCAAAATCGTCCACCCATCTTTGCCAGGAAGACCGATGTCAAGGACAAGTAGGTCAAATTTCCCACTACGAGCCATGAAAATAGCTGTATTTCCGTCTTGAGCTACAGCAGTAGTGAACCCATTAGCTTTAAGACCTTTTTCCAGAAAGCTGCTGATGCGAGGTTCGTCTTCTGCGATTAAAATCCGGCTCATGAGATAAAATCTCCTGCTCTAGTTTTAGGGGAATGACGAGAGTGAAAGTAGATCCACCCAGTGGACGGCTAAAGAGTTCGATCTTACCACCGTGAGCTTCTGCGATCGCCTGCACAATTGCCAGTCCCAAACCAGCACCTTCCGAACGGCGGCCACAATAACCGCGAGCAAAGCGCTGAAAAATTCGCTTTTGGTCGCTAGGGGCAATTCCTGCACCAGTATCACGCACCCAAAAACGCACTGTACCATTTGTTATTAGTGAACCTAAGGCAATCATACTCCCATCATTGGTATGCTGCGTAGCATTCTGAGCCAAGTTCATAATTGCCTGAGTCAGCCGTTGACGGTCAGCTACAATCAGACCTGAAGCTATAGCCTCCAAGCGCCAGTCTCGCTCTGCTAGAGCTTTGGCTTTGGCATATAATTCTTCGGTCAGCAAGCCGATTTCTACAGTTTTTAAATTCAAAAAATTGGGTTGCTCTGCTTTCGCTAGTAATAGAAGGTCATTGACAAAGCGACTCATACGATCAAGCTCGTCAGTAACTAATTCTATTGTTTCCTGGCGCTCCTGGGGGTCATCGCCTAGTAGTTCTAGATGACCTCGAATAATTGTAATCGGCGTCCGTAGTTCATGACCTGCATCGTTGATGAAGTCTCTTTGAGTGGCGAAGGCTGCTTGGAGTCGTTCCAGCATTTCATTGAAGGTGATAGTAAGTTCAGCTATTTCGTCCGATCCTGTTACAGGAATGCTTCGCTTCCAATCGGACTCACTAATCGAACGAGCAGTTTCGGTAAGTAAGCGTAGGGGTATCAGTAATCGTCCAACTACTACCCAGCCTAGCAATGAAGCTACACCTAGGACAAGAAAACTGACTTCGATAATCACCATAACCGCCTCATCTATTTCATGGTATTCGCTAGCAGGGGATTGAGCAACTACAAATACCCCATGAGTATCCCCCCTAGTTATCGGCTCGGCTCGGTAAATTATGGTATGTTTTCGGGTAGTTATATGACCATATTGAGGCTTGGTCATTTCAGCCCAGTAATTTATCGGGTATGAATCATTCTTTAGATAGCTTGGAAGCGCTCTAGGACTAGATTTGTAATATTGACCGTTTAGGAGTGTGATCATGAACTCATCATCATCTGGGATGTTGCGGTTGAGATATACCTTAAAAATAGAAGCGATCTCATCCTCAGAGAGCTGGCTCCTTTGGCGATTACTAGTCTGAGTCAATAGTCGAAATTCCTCTATTTCCTGCTCCAAAGATTTTTCAATCCGCTGTTCTAAACGAACAAACAGAACCTGACGAATTACCGCGATGGATACCACGGCAGAGAAAGCCATTAGCAGAACATAGCAAACTAAAATACGTGTGCGAATACCAAAGAAGATTCTGTACCATTTAGGAGATTGATTTGTCTGTGTCACCAATTGATTAGTAGCCTGCGATACTGCCATCAGCTTTTTTATTCCTACCACTTCCGTTTGGGCAAAAATTAATAACCACTTCTTAATCTTGAATATGGGGTAAAAGTAGCCAAGGCGAATTTTGCCGCCATGCGTCGTTTGAAAATCATTAGTTTCCGCAACATTAGCCATGTTGCACAAAGAGGGGTGGACACCGAGATACCTGCAAAAAGAGACATGTAAATAAATATTGCAGACAATGCCTTATTAATTCACTAACTTCATCAAAATTGAAAGTGCTTCTACCTCAGCCATGAACTATTGGCTGAGGTAGAAATTTGCTCGTGAATGCAAACACAGGTCTTTATCAGATTCATTCAAGTGATCATCTTCAGCGAGCGCACGTGTCATGGTTGCTTGTGTAACAAATAACTACAAATATACGACGATTTACCAATTATGTCCTAATCGTATCTGAATTTTTGGCGTTGCTGAATCCAAATATGAATCATGCGATCGCCTCAAGCTTGTGGGCGCGTAGCGCCTGCAGCGCCACTGAACCATACAAGGATATGCATACTCGTGCCGTAGCACGCTTGCAATTAGAAATGGATCTGCGACGTGCTATTGAGCGCCAAGAGTTTCGGCTTTATTACCAGCCGATTATTTTCCTAGAAAATGGCAAGATTCATGGGATTGATGCCCCGGCGCTCATGCCGACAACTACCGCCATAAAAATACCCCCAGAATATGAGGGCAAACATCGGTGAGAGCTTAGGACAAAGTGTCTTTTGTCAATCAGTTAAAATACTCAAAATAATTTAAATAAGAATGATAATCGTGTTCAGGGTAGGGGGAGCAGGTGAGCGACGCTCACCTGCTCCCCCTATATTTTATTATCATTATCTTTAAAATGTTTAACTGCTTTTATAGGAGATGAAAAAGTATTGTAACGACATAAAAAGTGGGCAGCATTGTTAGGTAAATTCAATTCAGTAGATCGAAAAGTTTGGCGATGCCTTCGGCGGGCGCAGCCATCGCTAAAAAATAGTAGTCTACGATACCGTTTTTTTGAAAATGTAGAAGTGCTGATAGGCTTAGATAAATGATAAGATT
>JAHHHS010000109.1 GCA_019359215.1 Nostoc indistinguendum CM1-VF10
ACTTCTGCCCTAACTCCTGGGCTTTACACCGCATTACCTTATCACCCAGTACGATTTCAATCGCTGCTGCTAAAGTTTCTTCTGATACCTTGCGGTACGGTATCGGTGCAGGGCTGACTCCCAACCGGAGAAGAAGATTCTTATATTGTGCGTGAATGACTCCTGGTCAAAAGCCAGCCAGCAATAGTGTCTTGTAGAGAACATCTGAATCAATGAAAAATACTTAGATAAAGAGTACCTAAACTTTGTTTAAGTACCCCCCCTATGCAAACTAATGATTAGCCACTTAGTAACAGCTTAGTTGCTGTGTTGCCTTTCCTAATCTTGCAAGAGACAGATTACTTACTCATACTTCGTTGGTTGCGCTCCAGGGCAATCCAACTATATCTGAGAGTTAACAGTTCGTGAGCAGAAGCTCCCCTAGCTCAAGATTGCCTTTGACCAACGCTAATGCTACTTTACTTCTTAGAGTTTTTGTGCTTCGTAGGGTCAACTAACCGATATGATTGGTCAGATTCACTCGTTGGAGGAAACGGATTTCCAGCAGTTGATGTTACCTCTAGCCCGGTGCCTTTTCCATTAGAATTGATTACTTCATACTGTCCACTAATGGGAGTGCGTTCCCCTGGACTATGTAAAAAAGATTGAGGCTCATCTGATTGGTTTAACTGTGCAGTAATAGGACTGTAAATTAGAGTAAACTGGCTCCTAATTTCAAAACCTGGAAGATAGCCACCGTGGAACGGGATATCTGACAACTGACTGAATGTATTTTTAATGGATGAGATGGGTTTAAGCAATTGTGGGTTGTTCTGGCTCCATCTAATAATTTGTGCATCTAACAATTCTTGAAACTCAACAGCGTGTACTGCCGCCTCATCCGAGGGAGTTTGGCTATCTACAATGATCGATAACTTTAGAGTCAGCAAAAGTATCGTTTGTATTTCTAAAGAATCGTCTATCGAGGTAACTTGTGTACAAGACTCATCTACATAAAAACCAAATTGGCTTTTAAAATGTGAAAAGCTCGGTGTTTGAAGTTGTTGACTAAGATATGACAACAATCCGGTATCTGGATCTGATAGAATCTGGCGAACGATGGGGATTTGTGTCATAAATACTTTACGAGTTTTGGATTAAAACCTTTGAACACAATCTCACCATATCAAGCGCTCTGGGACATCCATCAAACTGACGAAACTTAGCTCAATCGCTCTACCGATTTACTTAAAACATCTTTGATGCTGCTTTTACGCAAAATATTGATAAATTCTTCAGCAAAGGACTGGTATTTCCCATAGATTTACAGTAGAGTGTTTATTCCGTGCAAATTATTTATACCTACCTTCCCCGACTTTACTCATCCAAATTTTAAGCCAATGCCTTTGAGGGAACAGCCAATGAATACTTCTAATCAGATACATACAAAAAAAATCATCAAAAAATCTGAGAAGCTGACTTTGAAGCAAATGATGGAAATCGAAAAAGCCGAAGACCAAAATCTTCAAGCTGATGCTGATCCTGTTAATTCTTCAGCCCCTGTGGTTGAGGAGGAACCAGTAGCGATTTCAGAGCCAAGAGTTCCCGACTATATTCCATTCCTTGACAATCCTCCAGTACAATCGGTGGGCAATTCCGGCTGGCAGGTTTCTGATGTCTGGCGGGATATTCGGGTGGATAGCTTCTCGAATTAAACCGGAACTAAAACAACCGCCTGAGCAACTTTGTAAACTATCTTTGCACCAAGTCAAAGCTATAGTTGCATTGTGCTTATAATAAGTTACGGCTAACTATAACTGGAAGTTAGCACCCTGTAAATGGTTATCGCTTGGATTACGCATCAAAGGCGATACCAAAACAAGCAAAATTTATCGGCAGCGTAATAGTTTCTGTTCCGTTGCCAACATGCACCCTCCGCGATCGCATGTTGGTGAAAGTGTTGTATATCAAGAAAAGTAGTTTTAATCGTAGTTTATGTCGGATAAAAGATAAGGGTATCTTATTTTGTGTCGGTTGGTTAAGCATGGGACAAAAACTGTAGGGCGAGGACGACTCTCATGCTTGGGCTATTTAACACTGGCTACTGCTTCAATCTCCACTAGAGTCTCTGGTGACGCCAGAAAAGCGACTCCAATTCCAGTCACGGCAGGACGGGACTCACCGACAAACTCAGAGAAAATAGGGGCAAGGGTACTCATGTGTTCGCCGAGTTCTCCACGAACGTAAACTGAATTACATACTGATGTGGAGAACTTCCGGTAGCGCGTTTGAACAACCTGGAAAAATAGGTCGGACTAATGTTAATGGCTGCTGCAATTTCAGCCAGTGATAAATCTTGATCGAGATGAGCCTGAACATAATCGATGATTGTGTCGCAAAAACAGGTGAATGATAAGCTGGGAAAGCCTAAAACTCGAATCCCGCTTTCCAATGTCCGCTCCATCTTTATTCAAATGGCGACACTTTTTGCCTGATGTCATCTTGCTCAATGTCCGTTGGTATTGTCGCTACGCCTTAAGCTATCGAAATTTGAAAGAGATGATGGCTGAGAGAGGTATTGAAGTGGATCATTCGACCATCAACCGTTGGGTGTTGAAATATGCTCCGGAACTAGACAAGCGAATTCGCCCTCATCTACGACCTACAAATGACTCGTGGCGAGTCGATGAAACGTATATCAAGGTCAAAGGACAGTGGAAGTACTTGTACCGAGCGGTCGATTCCGAGGGTAACAAGATCGGATTTTCTGCTGCGTGCGAAACGCGACGCAACAGCAGCAGAGCGGTTCTTGCGGAAAACGCTCAATGCTTCTCACACTCAGGAACCCAGGGTAATTAACGTAGATAAGAATGCCGCCTATCCGCCTGCTGTTAACAACCTCAAAGCCGATGAACAGCTTCCCGAAACTACAGAACTGCGACAAGTTAAGTACTTGAACAACCTTATCGAGCAGGATCACCGATTCATCAAACGACTGACCAAACTAGGCATGGGTTTCGGATCGTTCAATACAGCACGACGCACCTTGCAAGGAATGGAAGCAATGCATATGCTCCGTAAAGGACAGGTGGAAGCTGTTAACAAAGGTGACCTGCGAGCACAGGTAGAATTCGTGTCTCAAGTTTTCGGAGTTGCCCAATAAAAAACAGGGATTGAGCAGGATTTCCTGTCCTCAACTCGTTTTTGCGACACAACCGCATGACTATTCAAGCCAGTTTTACGCTGCGCGGACGTAACCCGGATGTATTGACATGCATCGCCAACCTGTCCAGCGACGAGGTCTTTACACCGCCCGAGCTGGCAAACAGAATTCATCGCCCTCTTCAAATTGATTGAACGGAACGTGTTGCATCGACCGGTTGAATCCATCGGTACTATTAATTGGGGTAGGGTCACTCTTTTGGCTGCCGCGCTTCTGAGCACCGGGTCAGAAGTCCACCAGTAGTTCGGCTGGTATCGGCACGCTGTTCGTTTCCTTGTCCCAAGCCTGCGCCGCAATCTTCCAGTGCCCCTCGCTTTTGACGAGCAGCATCATCTCGACGTTGCGATTGACCTCGCCGCCGTTCTCCGTGTTCTCGCAGGTGACGGTGGCCACGGCCACATTGCCGAAGACTATGACCTTCGCGCCGATCACCCTTTCATGGAATGACGTCAGCGTCGTTTGCGCAAGTTCGCCCATGTATTCTGTGAACTCATCAACCGATCTCACCGAAACAGGGCGGGCGGATGGGTAGAGCGGAGCGCCGTGGAGGAAGTCATTTCCGAACGTGACCGTGTCAGGCCCTCCCCCTGCCGACCAGCTCATGCTGGCGAGCTGGCGATTGATCAGATCCCGAATTGCCCGGAGGTCACTTGCTCTTGCGTCCATCCAAATCCCCTAAAACGAAGCGCGGATAAACCGCTTCGATACAATCAATCGAATTGCGGTGTGAGGCAACAGATTGTACGCTCAGGATCAAATAATAACTCCTGAGCCTAGGAACTACTCTACCATCTCCACTCGATTTCACGCCCTCCGGTCGAAATTGTCGATGTCGAACGCAACGCGCCAGGCGTCGCGTCGCCGACGCGCTTCTAGACGATGACGTACTTGCCTTCGGCGCGCACCGGTCCGTCGGGTCCGTCGAAGCGGATCGAGTAGGCGCCGTGATCGTAGGCGAGGTCGCCCGCTTCGGCGATCGTCATGTTGGGACTAAATCACCGCCATGCCCGGGCGGGCCAGCAGATCATCCCAAAGCCGGCCGAGCGCGGCTACGCCCTCCGACGCACCGTCGGGCATGTCGACGCCGTCTTCGGCAAAGTTCGCGACGATGGCGGCTCGGTCGCGCTTGTCGATAGCGGCGACCCAGCCGCCGTAAAGCGCGTCGAACGCTGGGTCGCCGGAGGGCGTGGCTCTACCGGTCGTAAAAATCGCGAGCGCCCGTCAAGTCGGCTCCAATCGTAGTTGGCTCATAACTGGAGTTTAGACTAAAAGCGATATGAGAGAACGTAGATCAAATGGAATTTAGAGATTAAAAATACTCTCAGTTAGCCTCAAAGCATCCGCGATCTTTAATACTGGAGTTTAGACTAGTCTGGGCGTCGAACGCTCGTTAGGCGCTTAGACGCACGGCGCCGTGTTGCACGCGCTTAGGAATGCGGTCGGGAGCGACCAGCCCGGCCCCGAGCGCGCGGGCGTCGACCAAGTACCCCGCTCGACGCTCTGCATTGGCGTCACCGTCGACGTCGAGCAGCAGGTGCGTCTCGACGTCGGTCATGCCGCAAAAGCCAAAAATGCCGACTTCAATTTGCGTGTGCAGTGCGTCGCCGTAGCCGTACTTGGCGTAGGTGGTTGGGCGCGTCCCGCCAGTGCCGATCAACATGACCGGCTTGGCGCTCAGGTGCCCCCGGGTGTTGGATTCCGCGTCGACCGAATAGGCCCAACCGGACGTGAACACGCGGTCGATCCAACCCTTGAGCAGGGCGGGGAACGACCACCAGTAGACCGGAAAGACGAGCACGAGCGCGTCCGCGGCGTCGACGCGCGCCGCTTCCCGAGCGGCCTCGGCGGGCCGCGGTCCGCCCCAGAAGTGCGCGTGGTCCTCGGCGGTGAAGCGCGGGTCGAAGCCTTCGGCGTGCAGGTCGGCGACCTCCGCCGTGTGACCGGCCTGGACGACGCCTTCGACGAACGCGTCGAGCACCGCTCCGGGGAAGCTCTTACGCTGCGGATGGCTGAAGACTGTTAAAACGTGCATATTTGTTCTCCTGGTTAGGCGATGAAGTGGGAAATGAGGCGCGAGATTTCGCCGGGCGCGTCCTTGAGGCTAAAGCGTTCGCTCGATCGCCGTGTTAGGCTGTGTGACCGGACGATGGAAGCGGACAGACTTATATGTCTTGAATCAAGCCCGAATGGCACGCTTGAAAAGGAGAAATCGTTGAGGCAGCTCTTGTGCAGAGGAGCAAAGGTGCAGGGGAGAAAGAAGAAGTTTTAAGCTGGAAGACGGGCGATCGCCAGGTAATTTGCTCCTATTAAGCCAGCAAATAACAAGCCCAGAATAAACTGCTGCCGATTCATTGCTTTGGCTTCTGGTTTCATCCTGAAGCTATTCACAACAGCAAGACCAAAGGTGGCGATCGCCACACTCGATACTGCCAGTTCAAAAGGATTCACGCCTGCGACAAGCAAGCTACTGATCATGTTGGCAGCGACTGCCCAGAGCACGACTGCGAAAAGTACCGCCACTAACCCTAACCTGCGTTGAGAAGCTCCAGTTGCTGTTTCAGGTATTGATGTTTTTAGCACAGAATCCTTATAACTAGTGGTAGAAAATGCTGGAACCCGGCTGTTTCGGCTATCAGATTGCAGTCTCATCCGCTTGATTTGCTGCTATCAGCATAGTTCAGTCTGACCATGTTCTGAGTTAGTTGTTGCACTAAACCAGCAATCGCGGCATGAGCAGACTGAATAGATTTTTGATGTCGATCGTCCCCAAATTCTTGGTACTCAATGCGAATGACATGGTGTTCACTGACTCCCAACAGTCTTGAAGCTGTCACGATGTGGGAATCAAGATGGTTCATAGTGGCATGAACGCCACCAAGTTCAAAGCCGCCTTCCCCCGATGACGACAAAATGACTAGAGTTTTTCCGGTTCCAATAGGCTCGATCGGTTGTTCACCACGCGCCAAGTCAAATGAAAAGGTGCGTCCAACCCGAATCACCTGATCGATCCAGGCTTTCAGCGCTGCTGGCATTCCGTAGTTGTACATGGGCGTACCGATCACGATTAGGCTAGCAGGCTCTAGCTCTTCGAGAAGTTGGTCGGAAATCTTGAGTACTTCCTGTTGATGGGGAGTCCGCTGCTTTGGTGCGGTGAAAGCGGCGGCGATCCAAGCCTCACTAATGGCTGGAGGTGGATTCAGTCCTACATCCTGTGTAATGAGGGTGTCGTTGGGTCTGGACTTCAACCATTGTTCAGTGAATGCAGTTGTTAGACCTCGGCTGAGAGAACGAGTCACGCGCGCACTAGCATCAATTCTCAACACTGTAGCCATTTTTGTAATCTCCTAGGGAGGGGGTGCAGGGAACCAGGCTTCAGGTTCTGGATACTCAAAACCAGGTGGAAAGAAATACGTTTCAAAGATAGTGGTGGTAGCATTCTCAGTATCAAAAAAGGCAAAGGCATTTTGCCCCATCCACTTGCCTGACTGAATCAGGTGGAACCCTCTGGACTCAAACTCTTGGATACGCTCTTCCCAGGGGCGATCGCCACAATTAAATGCAATGTGGTGAATCCCTTCGTTGTGCCGATCAAGGAATTCTTGAAAGATGGTGGGACCAGAGAGCGGCTGCATAATCTCCCAGATGACGTTCTTAGCTTGAGCAAAACAGACTTTAATCGAGTACTCAGTCGGCTGCCCTTTGTAAGTCTGTTCCGTAACGGTTTGGGCGTTAAAGGTATAAACTCGCCAGGGTCCAATGCCCAATTGGACCAGACCTGCCATAGTTTGCTGATAATTGCGAGTGACAATGCAGATCTCAATTGCATCCCCTAGAAAATGATTCGAGAGTTGGGAGGCGGTGAGCACATGGATTGAGTTTAAGTTCAGTACCATCGGGAGCAACGGCTAAGGCTTTTAAGTGAGCTGATGAGTGATCAGAAAACTGTTTCATTTCCTTAACTTAGACAGTAGCAAGGGACAGTAGGGGATTGCAAATTCAATCTACTCACGCTTAGGATGAGAAAAACTCATCAAGAATCTTATGCGCTCGCTGCCACCCCTCAACGCTTTGCATACCTTTGAGGTTGCGGCTCGACATCTGAGTTTTCAGCAAGCGGCTGAAGAACTGGATATCACGCCAACCGCAGTCAGCCACCAAATCAAAGTGCTGGAGGATCACTTGGGGATGTCCTTGTTTCGCCGCCGCCCCCGACCTCTGGCGCTGACAGAAGCAGGACAACTCTTGTATCCGGCAGTGAGCAAAAGCTTGGATACAATTGCAGCAGCGATCGCGAAATTTTCGCAAGTTTCAGAATCTACTACATTAACTGTGAGCGTGACCACGGTCTTTGCAACCAAGTGGTTGGTGCCTCGTTTAGCTGAGTTTCAACGAACCCATCCCAAAATTGATCTTCGTCTACAAACTTCCAATGATGTCGTCGATTTACATAGGCAAACGGTTGATGTAGCTATTCGCTATGGCAAAGGCAACTATCCGGGATTGACCGTTCAAAAGCTCATGTCAGATGTATTTATACCCGTCTGTAGTCCACATTTGCTGAATGAAAAGCATCCGATTAAAGAGCCAAGTGATTTAGTACATCATCCTCTGCTACATTTTGAATGGATTCATTTTGGAACAGAAGCCCCTGACTGGAGAAACTGGTTTAGCCTTGCAGGGCTGAAAACTGTTGACCCAAATTGTGGAATTAAATTCAACGAAGAAAGTTTAACCATTCAAGCTGCGATCGCCGGTCAAGGTATAGCTCTATGCAGCAACATTCATGTCGCTGATGATGTTGCATTGGGGTTTTTAGTGCAACCACTTAATGTGTCGCTAGACGGTTTTAGCTATTCGGTCGTGTATGCAATGAACCACCCTAAAGAAACACTGATCCTAAAGTTTTTGGATTGGTTGGTCGAAGTGGCTGGTAGTTCTCCGCTATCTTTAATCAAGCGATTCAGGGATGAATAATTCTATAGAAAAGCGCTGGCACAAATTTTTGCCTGGCATTTAATAAACCGCATATAAAGCAAAGCCCTGAATTTTTATCGGGGCTTTTTAAATTTAACCTCATCAATTGCAACAAGTATTGATTTCTATTCTTTCATTGAAGCGATAGGCCATTCCGGCAACGTCTTCTCTACCAGACGCAGTTCGCGAACGCGTTACCGCTTTCATGCAATGAGGTAATTTTTGTTACTCATCGTCAGAAGATTCTTTATCTTCTTCGTCATCCTTGTCAAAATTTGTATTGCTGAGGGGAACTTATGGGTGAATCGAAACGCCGAAAGGCAATATTAGGCAATCACTATGGTTTGCCTAATATTTTCAATGAAGTCCAATCAATGTGGACGCAGATTAATTTCTCGATCAAGCAAGTCAAAGATTCTGATAATGGATGTTTACTTGTTCAGTGTTCCAACAATGACCGAGGATTCCATCAAGACACTATTGCCCAACTTCAGAAAGAAATAGAAAATTGGAAATGTGATTTGGATATTCCTATCTTGATCCAAGTTCTCCCAAGGGGAGTTAAACATTCAGAAACTAAACTTTTTGATGGGTTCGTTACCCTTTGGTGCAATTGTCCGGAATTTAAATTGTGGCGAGAAATATTTGAAACTAAACGAGTTTAGTGAACTTTGTTGTATTAAATTATTGTTTCCTAGCTGCACCATCATTTCTGTTGCCTCCACTCGATTTTGTACTCCCGTTCCACAGCCACCAGCAGCTTTGCCTGCAAGGATGATAGATATGGTTTAGCTTGTTTCCCCAACCCCTGCAACAGCCAATCCACAGCCTCGTCACGGCTAGCCACTTGATTTAACTGGCGCAACCGTATACATAACTGTTGCATAAATCTACAATCTTCATCAAATAGTTCCAGCGATTTCAGGTGTTCGATTTTTACGGTGTAGTCGCCGTCCCAGGTCTGGACTGTACAATTGTATTCCCCAACGTGGCTGACTACTCCCCAATAACCTGTTTTACCTCTCAAGTCTGGGTTATCTTTGGGCAGAAGAATGCATATTTCACCAATATGGTAAGGATTGGGTACTTTCGGACTTTCGCGTATCCTGTCCACCACGTCTTTCACGATCCGACCGGATGGAATCTTATTGCCAGCTTGCTCTACTGCCTGCTGCCATACATTTGCTTGTACAGCCGGTTCCAACTCAGCTTTTGCTAAAAACCGCAGTTGTCGTTCGTTGGTCGGCATTGGAATTTGCTGACCATTGGTCGGCAAAAACTTTTGAAGATTCTCGTAAACAGCAGTAGCCGAAATCTTCAAGTAGGCTGCATCACGGCTGTAACCAAAACGTTCGCGGCAGTATTCCTCAAAAGTTCGGTGCGTGGAACGGTATAGCCGTCTGTCTCTCAACTCCATTAACGCCTGACCCGCTTCTAAAAATGCACGTTCTACACGGCGTTCCAATTGCAAGCGTAAGCTTTGTTCTTGGTCGGTCAACTCTTTTACTTCAACAGCCGTAACCGTGATAGTTGCTGAAGCTGGGTTGTCTTGGATAAAAGTATTTTCGGGAGCAGGGTCAGTCGCTGGCTTTGGTTCACCAGATGTCGCAGGGGTAATTTTCTTGCGTCTAGATGGTGGTTTGTTCATTGCCGCACCTTCAGAACAAATTGGCTCGTAGCAATATTGAGTTGTGTCATCATGAAAATAGAGTTTTTATATTTATACCCCCATCCTTCAAATAGGCTGGGGTTTTTCGTTGCTTTTTATATTTTGCAGTTTTAAAGTACTATTAAATATGAAACATCTTAAAAAGAGAACCCCCTAAACCTGGAGCCACTTCAATACCGTTCGGTTAAAACATCTCTTTCCCCTTAAAAGCAGAGAGAAAAGAACTTATACAATTATCTCCCCTACTCAAAAGCCTTCACCTCCTCTGCACCTCTGCACCCCGGCTCTTCAGCTCGCCTTCTCTTTTCAGAGACACTACGCGAACACGAGTAAATTTCTTATCCGAACTGTATCATAACTACACCACAATTTCTTTCAACCCTACCTCAGAGGTTTAAAAGCGTTCGCTGCCGAGAATTTGTGTCAGTGATTCTAGCCAGACAAATAATCGTAAAATCTATCGGATTTGGAAATAATTTGCTGTATCGTAAAATATCCGTTCCTTGTAGCAGCTAAGTAATTCCTATGGATATGCGAGAACTCATTCAGAAAAGGTCTAAGCTAGTTCGCAAAAAAATAGATGTTACCCCATCCTCTACTGAATCAATTGCCCACGAAAAGGTTCAAGAAACAGAACCAGTGATTGAGTCCAGCCCATCTTACAAAATAATATCTGAATCTAACTCTATAAAAGAACACTATCGCCCCTTACGCTCTGTGGGTAACTCCGGGTGGCAACCGTCTGATGTTTGGCGCGAGTTGAGAGTTGATGATTTCTGTGGGTAAATTAAGCTCTGAGTAAATAAAAATTAATATATCAAGTTGATTGCTAGTTGTAATATATTTTCTTTACAACAGTGTAGAACAACAGTGTAGACCCGAATCTGCATGAATCTAAAACTTGCGTGGACAGTAGGACTCTTAACAGTAGCGCTCGCTATCGGTGGACGCTTAACGCTTAGGCGGCTTGTCGCAGACATCGCCGTTAAAGGGGGTTAATCTACAAAAAAGCTAAACTTCAGCACTAATCATCAAACAGGCAGTTTAGGAGCACTGGCATCATAATCACCTCACTCGGACTACGGGCAGTCACCACCTACAGCGCCATTAGGGATACTCAATCTGATGGGGCTGTCTTAGGGTGGAGTTAGGTAGTGGGGAATAGATGCCTGGGGCAGTGTCAAGTTGCTATTAGCTTTGTTTAGAGGTATAAGTCTGTGCTGTGTAAGTGGCTGGTTGCAGCAAGTTCCATTACTAGATTAGCTCTCTTTTTTCATCCTCTTCTGTGGTGAAAATATTGAACTAAAATACATTTTTTTAAAAATAGTAAAAAGATGATTTTAATATTTCTTTGTGAGCTAATATGCTAATAGATATTTCGGAAACAGTAATTTTTGATAAGGTCAGTAATTAGATAAATGACTTATAACCAGCAGCACAAACAATTGCAGTATAAATCAAGATTAGGAGTTGAAGTTCTGCAAGATTACAATCTTACTGACCTTACAGAAGAACAGAGGTTTGAATTAAAAAAATCTCTTTGGGAGCATGGTGTTATTGTAGTCAGACAACAAAATCTGACTGCATTACAGTTAAAAGAGTTCACAAGACAAACCTTTGGGGAATTAATAATTGGTAGCTCTTCTGAAACATTAGATCCAGATATTAGTCCAGACTGGCAAAGCAAATATGTAAGTATTTTAGGAAATCCGAAAGGAGAAACCGAACCAGTAGAACAGTTTGCTTGGATATGGCATCAAGACAAAGATTCCATACCACGCATAGAACGACTTGATATGAATGCTTTGTACGTGGTAATGCTTTACGGAGTAGAAGTTCCTCCAGAAGGGTTAGATGGACAACCTCACACCACTGAATTTATCGATATGTTGGAAGCTTACAACAAGCTAGATAAAGAGCAACAAAAACTACTAGAAAATATCTCGTTGTCTCATAAAGCACCTGTTTTTTCTAAAGAAGCTATTGATATTCCCAAAAAAGTACATCCAATCGTATCAACCCATAAAATTACCGGACAAAAGGGATTGTACGTGGGGTCGTATGGTGCAGTTCCGGTTGGTATGGAAAATGAACCAGAAAAAGGTAAACAATTCGTACAAGATTTATTTGAAACTGTTTTGACTCGTACACCTATTTACTCTCATGTTTGGCAAAAGGGTGACGTTTTATTCTGGGACAATTCTCAAGTAATGCACAGAGGATTACCATATGATGCAACAAAGTATAAACGTGTTGCGCTTCGTTTAGGAGTGGTGGATAATTTAGAAGCTGAATCTTGAGTTTTTAACTAATTTATAGTTTAATTTTATTAAATATATCTATTTTAGAAGTTGCTAATCAAACTTCTTGAGCAAGATTGTAAAACTCAACAAAGGAATATTAAGTGAAACTTAGCACAGGGTTGTGGGGAGTTAAAAGTAGTGTATTATTTTGCCTATTAGTTTCCTCATCAGTTGTAGCACAAGTTGCTCCAGATAAAACGTTACCTGACAATTCTTTAATAACAAATCAGGGTAATAGTATTGTTATTGAAGGTGGCAGTGTTAATAATAGTAACCTGTTTCACAGCTTTCAAAAGTTTTCTGTTCCTACAGGTGGTACTGCTTTCTTCAACAATGATGTAAGTATTCAAAACATTATTGCTAGAGTTACAGGTGGTTCTATCTCTAATATTGATGGTTTAATTCGTACCAATGGTACAGCCAACCTGTTTTTGATTAATCGAAATGGGATTATTTTGGGTCAGAATGCTCGCTTAAATATTGGTGGATCTTTTTTTGCAACTACTGCTAGTTCCATCAAATTTGCTGATGGTTTTGAATTTAGTGCTATGAACCCTCAAACAACGCTCCTACTGACAGTCAGCGTACCGATTGGCTTGCAATTTACCAGCAATTCAGGTGCTATTGAAGTCCAAGGAACAGGTAAAGGATTAGTCGCTCCAAGTAGAGGCAATGTACCAATCACCAGAAATCTTGATGCAACCCATCTAACAGTACAACCAACTAAAACTCTAGCTTTGATAGGAAGTAATATTACTTTGAAAGGTGGGACTATAACCGCTGAAGAAGGACGAATTGAACTAGGTAGCGTTAGTTCTGGTGTAATTAGCCTTAATCCAACCTCTCAAGGCTGGGCTTTGGGTTACGAAGGAGTTTCTTCTTTCAAAGATATTAATCTATCGCAACAGTCTTTAGTAGATACCAGTGGAAATAGAGGTGGTTCTATTGTCTTACAAGGCAAAGAAATTTCTTTGAGTGATGGGTCAGCTGCTTTAATTCAAAATCAAGGCGCACAATCTTGGGAAAGCATTAAAGTTAATGCTTCTGAGTCACTACATTTAAGTGGAACATCAGCTGATGGGAATTTTGTTACCCTCTTACGAACTGAATCTATTGGCTCTGGGAACGGAGGAAACATAGATGTTTCTACTAAGCATCTACTTATAGAAGGTGGAGCGCTTATAGGTAATAGAAATTATGGTGTTGCAGAAGGGGGTAATGTCAACGTAAATTCTTCTAAGTCTATTGAATTACTTGGTTTTTCAACTTTTAATCCTTTTGCACCTAGTGAAATTGTAACTAGTAATCTAACTTCTGGGAAATCAGGAAATATTACGGTATCAACAGAAGAACTTCTGGCTCAGGATGGAGGACAAATAACCTCTATATCACTTGGAACCGGAGTTGCAGGGGATATAACTATAAATGCAAATTCTATACAATTACTTAATTCTACTGAATTAATTAATTCAGGAAATGATTATACTCCCAGCCTTTTGTCCTCTGTAGCTTTTAGCGGAGGAAACGCTGGAAATTTAATAATTAACGCATCCAAGTTCGTGGTAGGAGAACAAGCAACAGTTAATACTTCTACTATTGGTTCTGGTCTTCCTGGATTTGTTACCATCAATGCATCTGATATCGAGATAAATGGTGGTGATATCAGTTCTGCTGTTGTTTCGGAACAGGATGACCAACAGCTAATTGCAGCGCCTTCAGAGCAAAATGGAACTTTTGGTCAGATAACAATTAATGCAGAAAGTTTAAGATTGACTCAAGGAATAGTTAGCGTCAGGAATCAGGGAACAAGCAAAGCAGGGACACTCAAGGTTAACAGTAGGTTTATCTCTTTAAACAATAAAAGTTCCATCAACGCCTCCACAGCATCGGGCGAAGGGGGCGACATCTTCTTGACCTCCGGCTACCTACACCTACGCGACAGCAGTATTACGGCGACAGCCAACGACAACGGCAACGGCGGCAACATTAGTATAGCTACGAACATAATAACAGCCACCGACAACAACGCCATCACAGCGAACGCATTTCGTGGGCGTGGGGGCAATATCCGCATTGATACAAAAGGATTGTTTGTTTCCCCCGACACACAGATTACAGCCAGTTCTGAACGAGGTATTAACGGCACAGTGGAGATCAATGTTCAAGATAGAAATCCAAGCTCAACCAAAGTGCAGCCACAAGCGATCGCACAAACCCCAGAGGTAGTGCCAGTATGCCAAGGTGATTCTGGTGGAGTAGCGAGTACATTTGTGAATACTGGTGCTGGGGGGCTAGCAACGAGTTCTGACAATCAGTTAGATAACAGTTCTACTTGGCAGAGAAATTCTAATCCTGTCCAGGCGATTGATGATTGGGAGCAATCAAAGCCATCAAATACTGAAGAACCCATAGAAATTGTAGAAGCCCAGGGTTGGATACTAAATGCTGATGGAGATGTAGTCTTAACCGCACAAGCCGATCCACCAAGCCCCTACGCTGAGGTATCTGCTTCTAGATGCCATAAGCTATCTTCTACGCCACCAGTATCTTCGATAACAGAAGCGGTACGGTTAAAATGATTAGTTTTTGGCGTTTATTCAAGTACTTGTTGTCATGCATTCTAGGATTATGCATAGCTATAGGACAGCCGTCTTTGATTCTGGCTCAGGAAGTAAGCAAACAAGCACAACAGCATCAAGCTGAAGTACTGAACCAGAGAGGGCAGAGACAACTGGATCTAGGTCAGGCAAGAGAAGCCTTAGAGTCTTGGCAACAAGCTACAAAACTTTTTGAACACCTAAAAGATAGAGAAGGAATCACCGGAACCTTAATTAATCAGAACGTCGCTCTACAAGCTTTAGGTTTACATTTTCGGGCCTGCAAGATAGTTGTCACAGCTTTGAAATTCGATGCTGAAATCTGTGCCACCTCGTCAGACCAGCCTGCTGATTCTACGAAAAGACTACTTGATGCAGAAATTGATAAGTTAAACTCAATACCTGTACACCTACTGGGATTACAAAATTTAGGAAATGTATTGCGACAATTAGGCAAGTTATCTGAATCAAAATTAGTTTTGAGAAAAACGTTATCAATTGCTCAACAGTTAGCTAATTTTGATAACAGTGCAATTTTATTATCACTCAATATTACTGGGAAATCTATATATCAACAGGCACGGGATAAATATAGTTGGATAGAAGAACCAGTTTTTCAACAAGAAACTGTTAATTTTATTCAAAAAGAGGGACTCGAGTTACTCAGTAATTATCAGTCATTAATTAATACTCTAACTGTACCAGTACCAATCAAACTACAAGCTCAAATACACCGATTGAGCCTACTGCTAGACTTTGAAAGATGGTTAACAGCAGAATCCAATTTAGGTAATAGACAGTTAGCTATGATTCAAACTCAAATAAATCAACAGATTAAACCTTCAGTAGAGCTAATACTGAAAAATTCTTTCGCATTTTCTAATTTACCTGCTAGCCAATCTATTTATACCAAGCTAAACTTTGCTAATAGTCTCAATCAAATTCCAGACGAACGATTACATTCGGTAGCCGTCCAATATGCAGAATCAGCTTTGCAAACGGCTAAAAGCACTAATAAACAGAGGCTCATATCTTATGCTTTCGGCACACTGGGCAAACTAGAAAAACAACGAGAGCGTTCGCTCGATTATTTTGAACAAGCTATGGCTTTGGCTCAATCAATTCAGGCATGGGATATCGCATACCAGTGGCAGCACGAATTGGGTTTAGAGTACTACAAACAAGGGAAATATGACAAAGCCCTTGAAGCTTACAGTGCTGCAATTAATAACCTGACGCAAGTTCGTGATAATCTCTTAGCAAGCAACGCAGATTTACAGTTTTCATTCTATGAGAAAGTAGAGCCTGTTTATCGTGAGTATATGCGATTACTGCTCTCATCTCCCAACCCCAATCTAGAGTTAGTGATTCAAACAAATGAGCAACTGCAAATAGCAGAACTAGAGAATTTTTTGAAATGCGGTAAACTGGATGTTGTAGCTTTGAATAAGCTTCAGGGCTTGCCTATCACAACCGCAATAATTCATATTATTGATTTAGGCGACAGCATAGAAGTAATTGCCCAATCCTCTAATCACTCTCTTGTTCGTAACTCTGTTGACGCCAAGTTAATCAGAAGTCATGTTAATAATATATTAGATACTGTGCAGTCTTCCAGATTTTTTTCTAGTACTAACAAGGAAATTATTTTATATTATCAAAAACTTTATGAGCTACTGATTAAACCTATTCAAGCATATTTACCTTCATCAGGGACACTTGTATTTGCTTTGGATAGATCATTTCAGAGTTTACCAATGGATTTACTTTATAACGGGAAAAACTATTTAATAGAAGAATACAGTATTGTAGAAACTTTCGGCTCTAAAATCCGATCACCTAAATCTTTATCTCAAAATAAATTCACAGCTTTAATCGCTGGACTCAGCAAAGAAAGCCCCAGCTTCAATGACAAGAACGCTCCAAAAGGGTTGAAAGCGCTACAAGAAGTGGCAGTAGAAGTAGCCCAAATTAAGAAAGAGACAGATTCCTCAACTGTACTGCTAAACGAAAACTTTACTAGTCTACAGTTCAAACAAGAACTTATTAAAAATGATTTTCCAATTGTTCACATCAGTACTCATGGACAATTTAGTTCTAACTCTGATAAAACTGTATTTTTAGCTTATGACAAAGTAATAAACGTATTAGAATTTGATAGTTTACTAAAACAAAAGACTCGATTTAATGAAAATACAATCGAATTATTAGTTTTAAGTGCTTGTCAGACAGCCAAAGGTAATAAGCGTTCAACCTTGGGAATGGCTGGAGTGGCAGCACAAGCAGGCGCACAGAGTGTAATCGCTAGCTTATGGCTAGTAGATGAGGATTCTACTGCCATACTTATGCAAGAATTCTACAAGGGTTTGAAAAATGGTTTGGCTAAAGCAGAGGCACTGCGTCAGGCAAAATTAAGTTTATCATCTAATCCTAAATACGTTCATCCTTACTTTTGGTCAGGCTTTGTGCTAGTTGGCGGATGGTTATAAAGTTCTACTATTTTTAAACCTTCTTGTACACGAGCTAGTTCATCTAAGTTATTAGTGTTTTTTGCCAATTGTGCTGCTTTGCTATATTCACGAAGTGCCTCCTTTGGTAACCATGCTTCTAAATACCGATCTGCTAATAATCGGTAGATAGTAGGGTTCTGACTTCCTGCTCTTACTCTTACTTTCAATGATTCAATCGTTTCATTTAAAAGATTTCTTGCCATAAACACAGCATCTAAATCCCATATCGCAGCTTCATCTGGAGGTAAGTTTAATTCTGTAATCTGCTTTACCCTCTCTGCGAAAGCATCTTGTTCTTCTTGTCTCAAAACACTAACTACTAACGTTTCAGAGGAACTAATGGGAGTATCGCCTACATTAGCAAGTACGGTAAATTTATAAGTATTAAAAAATTGCAATTCTTTTTCTTCTTTTGGATAGGTTAGTGCAGTAATAGTTTTATCTACTGTCTTCTCCCAGTAAAACTCATAACCGCTAACAACTACTGTGTAACTAGTAGCTTGAGGTACAGCATACCAAGAAATTACAGGTCTGGTACTCAACATTGAACTGCCATAGGGACTAATTAGCGTTGGCACATTCTGTTCCTCACCTGGGCCTTTATTACTGTTACAATCATTAGGGTTCAATCCTGTACATAATTTCACTGTGTCATGCGGCGGATTACAATTCTCTTTATCATCGAAAATCCCACTTTCTTTAAAAACTATAAATTTTCCGTTCAAATAACATAGAGTACTAACTGTACGCCCTTTCATTGGGTTGATACGATCTCCTGAACACAATAAGCTATTTACTCGCCACCGAAGATCGCCTACACTAGTAACTCGACCAACAACTTTACAGCTACCATTTGCTTCTGGCTTTACCTGACCCTGGCCCCATGCATTGCTCCAACCCAGAAAAATTATCGTTGATGCAACTACTAATACTTTAGAAATAGAGATATTTTTAACAATTTTGTTTTTTTCTTTATAGTCAATCAAACGATAAATCATGATTTTTTGTTGGTTGTTAATCTTGGTTGCTATCAAGGATAATTTGGATGCATTTGCCCTGGATGAAAAGGCTTTTTTTTAATTCTTTCTAATACTTCTAACCGCCAGGTAAAAACCTCTGGATCTCTAGATTGAGTTAATAGACAGGCTTCCCAGGAAACCCAAGAATTCTCAAAATCACCTAAAATTTCTTGTACCTGTGCTAACAAGCAGTGGGTAGATGTTCTCTGAATATCTAACTCTTTAGCTTTTTCTAAATAATATTTTGCCTCGCCATATTTCTTTTGCTCAAATTTTGCCCAACCTATATTTTTATATAATGTTGCTCTTAAGCCAGGAATTTTAGCTTTTTTAAGTCCTTCTTGGGCAAGGGAAATTGCTGTCTTATAATCCCCTTTCAAAATCTTCAATCTCGATAAATTATTAATAGCTAATATCGCGTGACTGCTAGCTTTTATAGCTATTTTATATTGTTGTTCTGCTAAATCATATTTCATATTTTCATCGTAAAATATTCCTAACCCATAATGTCCTTCCCAATTATCAAAGCTTATCGCAAAAGATTTTTTATAAGCATTAATTACACATTTAGAGTCTGACAATTGTCTACAAACAATACCTAAATTATTATAACTTTGTATATCTTTATCATTATATTTAATTGCTAATTCATAATACTTTTTAGCAGATTCTAGACTAATTGTACTGTTAAGTCCTTTTTCAAAATAAAACTTAGAAATAGTAAATCTCATTTTAGGACTAATTTTTATCGCTGAGTCAAAAAGATGTTGAGCAGTATGAGAATCATTTGCACCTTCTAATTTTTTCCCCTGTATTACTAAATTGTAAGTTATCGTTGGTAAAATTATTTTGCTAATTCCCAAACTCCCTAAGATAATAGATACAATTGTTGTACTAATTATAAATATTTTAGACCTGATTAATTTATAAATTTTATTTTTTAGAGGAAGATTTTGTAATCTCTGCAAAATTATTTTAGTACTTTGTGGACGCTGCCCTGGCAAGGGAGCCATCAAATCATCAAGAAAATCTGCAAAAGGTTTATCAATCTGCGGTGCTTTATTTCTCCAGATTAGTCTCCCTGTTTGTTTATGTTTTGGTAAATCAATCAACGGAACACCTGTACTTAAATATACGAAAGTTCTACCCAAAGCAAAAAAATCTGACTGGGGTACCGCCTCTCCATCAATTTGCTCCGGTGGAGTATAACGAGGTGTTACAACAGTTGTAATTTCATATTTCCCTACTCTTGTATTAGTTCCTCCGCTTGCGCTTACCTTTGCCATATAAGTGTTAGTCAATCGTCGTGCTGCACCAAAATCAACTAATGCTAGTTGACCACTGGGCTGAATAATTATATTAGAAGGTTTAATATCTCTATGAAAAAATTCCGTGTGATGTACAACGTCAAGTATTTCAATTAACTGTTTGAGCCATTTTAATGCTAATAGTTGGGAGATTGCTCCATTAGACTTTATCCATTGATCCAAGCTTTGTCCCTCAAACTTGTCCATTAGTAAGCAATGTAATGTTAAGAGACTATTATTAGGAATAAAAGTGAAAAAATCACTTAAACTACTTCTAGGAATACTAGGATGAAGAACTAATTGTAAAATCAAAGACTCTCTTTCGATTAATTGAACTAACTTAGATGAATTCCATTTCAGAACTTTCATTATTCGCTGCTTGGGAACAGGATACAGACTAATACCAGAGTCTTCTACTTCAAAAACGTCAAAATAGCTAAAAGGATCATCTGTAAGCGGCCTCAATGGTTCAACCAGACGAATTCGATTGTTAATTAATAGCGAAGTACCACAAGAGAGACATTTTTCAGTGTTCTCAGGATTTTCACGGTGAGGACAGAATGGGTTAATACAATAAGATGACATATATGCCAAGTATTAAAATACATATAAAACAGTTAATAAACTGCTGGTACTGTCTATTGCTTAAGTATAGGTGTAAGTTAAATATCATAGTTTGAGTCTTTTTTTGGTAAAAATTATTCAACTAACTTTTCCATATCTTCTAGACATACTGGGTATAGCCTGGTTGACTGAAAAAAAAAAGTCTGAGTTGAAGAAAATAAAGCAGAAAAAAGGAAGTACAGACTTCCATAACGAGTAATTCCGCCGTACTCTAGCTAGTGGCGAAACACAGATAGAGAAACAGATGGAAGCGACTTCTCGTCTAGTCTATACGATGGCTTGCTCCCACTACTGAGTCAATCAAGAACATGGGCAGACATTAGACACTTAAAGACACTGCTTTGGATGGTGATTGCGTTAATGAGCCAGAGAGTGCATAAATTTGACCAAGTGCGGAATGGTATCAAGAAAAGCTGAAAGCATTGTTAGATAATTATTACAGGCTGTGAAGCCATTGAGCAGTGGGTGTAAGTAAGGATCAGGCGAGCATATCCGAATGGCACTAAGATAACGGCAAACTCATTATATATAAGGCTTTTGGGTATCGGGTGTATTGAGGAAGAAATTTATTTGTGTCCGCACTCTTATTTACTTTTCCTAATTTTTTCCTACACTCCACATCCTAGCCCCAACACCCAGCCCAGACGAGCTTTCAGCTTTTCTTAGTGCCATTCCGGGCATATCCCTAGTGCAAAGCAAGGAATAACAATGATGGTCAGCATAAGCGTACTGGATTTATAAAACTCTTGTTGAACAAGGATTTTGACAGGAAACTAGTCTAATTTATAAAACTCCCAAAACCTTGGCCTTCAAGGGTTTTTATGCCTTACATGGGTTTGTCCTCAAATAAGAGAAGCTGTGCTAGTTAAATGAAATAATACTTCTCGGAAGGCAAAAACAGACAATAAACGAACCTTTTATAGCCGTTTTAATACCTTTTCACCGTACATGGTGTATGGTGCCTAAATAAAAAAATAATACTTATGCAAAAAATCACCATAAAACCAAAAATCATGTATGATTAACTGCAATGCAATACATTACTCAGACTAGCCTTAATTTATAAAAAGCCTCTTCTGGGCTTTTGCTATACCAAAAGGACTAGGACATCTATGGATATGGATTTTGTTTCTGAATCAAGACACCAACATTCTAATCCTTCTTTCGCCTCTAAGAGAGGGGAAAATCTTTCAAAGGAAGTATTCTCAATAGGTGTAGCTCTTGAACTAGCCCTGGTTGTAGTAAATGATTTGGTGTTTATTAAAAGAGGCAAGTATTTATCTGAAACTGAAGTCCTTATTATCAAAGGGGCTTTGAATGATCGGGAGTATGAGGAGATAGCGACTCACTCAACCTACAGCCTTAACTATATACAGCGCACAGTAGCACCCCAGTTGTGGGATATACTCTCTGAAATAATTGGCAATGGCGAACGAGTAGGAAAAAAGAAGCTTTGGTATTTTCTAGAGCAAGTTAATAAAAAGTATCTTATTCAATTTGCACTAAATAAAAAAGAAAAAACAGATCCCAATAATTTGCTGAAAGTTTCCAAAGGCAAAGTACCTGACATATCTAAATTTTATGGTCGGGCAAAAGAACTATCTTACCTAAAAGAATTAATAAACAAGCATCGCTGCATATCTTTAGTAGGGGTGGCAGGTGTTGGAAAAAGTACATTAGCAGCAAAACTAATAGCAGAAATCAGTGTAGAGCCTCGGACTGGATTTGATTGTTTGATTTGGAAATCTTTAACCCATGCACCGCTACTACAAGACTTAATAGGCGAGTTAATAGAGTTAATCCCACCCTTAGAGCCAGAATCAACTCTACCTGAATATACTCAAGCAATGATTTCAATTTTAATTAAGCGATTGCAATCACGCCGATGTCTGCTGGTGTTAGATGCATTTGAAGCTTTATTTCAAGGAAATAACTTTGCTCAAAGGCTAGAGTATGGACTATTTTTTCATCGTTTAATAGAGGAAGAACATCAAAGTTGCTTACTCTTAACAAGTCGGATTTTACCTGATGATATCGATATTATGATTAGGGCAGAACAATCGCCTGAGTATCTTAAAATTGATGGATTAGATACAGATGCTGCAATGGAACTTTTGGTTGAGCAAGGCTTGACTGATAAAGAAAAATGTAGTGAATTAATTGAGACTTACCGAGGCAATCCTTTAGAGTTAAAAGCAGTAGTTAAGAGAATTAATCATTTCTTTGCTGGTGATACAAAAATGTTTTTTGAAAACCCAACTACGCTTATTAGCAATGAATTTCAAGCAATGCTTAATGAGATGTTTGGTCAACTATTAAGTGAAACTCAGAAGCAAATTATGATTTGTTTAGCAGAGGAAATTGTTTTAAGTTCAAAAACTACCAGTTTTACTAAATTGTTAAATCAAGTGAATCAGAAACTATCAGTGTCAACTTCAGAAATTATTACAGCTATAGAGAAGCTCGAAAGACAATCCTTGATTGAAAGTTTCAAAGATCCTTTAACTAAAGAAATCAAATTTAGCCTACAACCGGTAATCAGGAAATATGTTACTACTGACCCGCGAGGGCTGGTACGTGGATCTAATCATTCACTAAAGTTAGCAATCGCATCTTAACAGGGGTATTTATGCTTGCAGAAAAACTAGAAATAACAATCAAACTCAACGAACTGCCACAACCCAACCCTGTGAAAAATGGTAGGCAAGAATTTAATTTTGACTGTAATGGTCGCATCACTTTAATTACAGTCAAATCCAATATTTGGAAGAAACTGACAGATGCAGCCAGTAATTACCCGCAGAGGATAGCGCCTATGTCTAAGATAAGCCACCAAGGCTCTGCATTGGGAAACTCGGTCAGCAAACAGAACGATGGTTCATGTCAGAGGAACCCAATTACAAGTTTTCGAGCGAAAAACAAGGCAGGAACAAACTCTGCACTATGTACTGCTTGAAAAAGCGATTACCTAACTAGGGTAAGCTGGAACAAACACTGTTAAATATGGAGGATTTAAGCACAAAAATAGAATGTCGATAGATACGGAAAGACCAGAAGTTATGTAAAATCATGGTGATAGTTGCGTACAAGGAGATAGAGGTGAAGATACAAGAGTACCAAAATTTAACGCACAAAGCGCCACTAAGGAGTAGCGCTTTGTGCGGGTATTGAATTCCATATAACCTCAGGGCGGGGTTGATCTCGAAGCTACAAAATCAGTGGGTATTATAGTTTGGCGACTGTCATTCCACTAAATTTGTCCGAGAGTATAATCCGCGCTGCTTCACCTATTATATAGGGTTTCCATAGAACTATTACAAGTCTTATGGTTATTTTTGGCTGTCAAAATTCATCAATTTTAGGTAAAGTTAAGTTTTCTTAAGAAAATGTCTCGAATTTTGTAGCTAAAAGATGTAGCAGCGTGAATAACAGTTACCAGTTACCAGTTGGGAGTAGACCTTTATTTGATAACTGTTGACTGATAACTGATGCAACCCCCTCTGAACTTGTCAACCAAGTAATCAGGGGAAAATATCGTGAAAAATGACTTATGCCCAATACACCTTGGTGTCGGGGTTAAGGTGACATCAAAATTTTTTTCAACCCCCTCTCCTTGTGCTAATGACGGGAGAGAAATATGCTGACACTAGATAGAGAAGAAAGCAAATCAGCACTTCATTACGATGATCTCAACAGCAGTATCAAAGAAACCTTCGCTACCATAGACCAATTTGAGTTGCAAGCAGTAGAACTCTGCCGCCTCATGCATCATGAGCGGATGTACAGAATCGCTGGGTACAAAAACTTTGAACAATATTGCCAAGGCGAATTGCATATATATGGCGGCTATCGGCGTATAAATCAACTCTTAGGGGCATCAAAAGTTATTGTTGCAGCAGGGGAGTTGGGGTCACAGATTAAAAATGAGCGCCAAGCCCGTCCTCTTTTGAGGTTAGCCAAAGAACCTGAAAAACTTATTGCTGCGATAAAACTGGCTTTGTCATCAAACCCAAACCCTAGCGAATCAGATTTCGCAGTTGCCGCAAATACAATTGCTCCAATGCCAAGAGGAAAAAATAAATTCCATCAGGAACCATTGGTTCCGAAAAATGCCATCACAATTTCATCACCAGAACATCCCCGTTATAGGGAATCCGGAGTGATTTGTGCAGACGCACCGAATAATTCGCAGCAGATTGTGACTTTCGCTGATGGCGAAAGGCTGCTGGTAAACAACACTGATTTGGATGAGGCAATTGTGTCCGAATCGACTGAGCGAACTTATCCACCAGAGTACTCCGAAGCGATTGCCGCACTTAAAGAGCAACATAAGCTTGAGTTAGAGCGACTGGAACAGGAATTGAGGATTGGACTACAAGCAGAGGTGTCGGCTAGAGCCGAAGCCCAAGTAAGTGAGCAAATCCAATCTCTGCAAAACATGTACAGGCAACAGAAGGAGGAAAATATCCAGTTGCAGCAGCGCTTAGACGAGATGGAATCGCTACGGCAGTTGGAAACTGAGAATCAGCAGCTAAAAGAGCGCATTCGGGATTTGGAAAACGCTTTTGAGCCGCATCAATTACAAGACTGGGGGAATACCTATACCAAACTTCAGGCTAAAGCATTAAACAAGAAGGGAGAGCAACCACTGGAGAAGACAATTGATTTGCGAACTCTGGCAGCCGAACCGCCTAAAGAAAATGCGACTGAATGCCTGCGCCTCATGGGCATGGCTTTGAAAAACCTAAGCGTTGCCATGAACAATACCCAAGCTCTTGAGGCGGCGGCGATAATTTTGGGTACTAGTCCCACACCAGATGCCATCGCAACAAGGACGGAGCAATTACAGATGCTACCTATGGCTATTAGGGAAATTAGGCAAGTACTTGCACGTATTGAGTTTACATGGCTTGACTTTTGGGCTGTGGCTGAAAAATACGAGGTGATAAAACTTGACTACTGGGCTGAACTTACCACCTGCGAGACTGATTTAATCACACAAGCCCAAAAAAACAGTGAACAGTTAACAGTAAACAGTGATAACTGATAACTGATAAGCTAATCGTCATTCATTTTTCCAGACTGACTCGCTCGTGGTAAGCGGCTCT
>JAHHHS010000110.1 GCA_019359215.1 Nostoc indistinguendum CM1-VF10
ATTCGTTTGATATTACTGAATTTTCGTTCTGGGCGATGGCGAGGCAATTTTACTATCACTAATTTTTTACTGCTGGTAGGTGCTTTTCTCAGCTTACCTGCTTTGTATACCAATTAGATAGTTAGGGATTAACAGCCCAAACTTCGCCATAGCTGACCATACGAACCCATAGCTGTTTTTTCAAAGGGGTCAATTTTGGAGGCTCAAACCCCTACTGCAAATATTCTGGGTTTAATGGATCTCGCAAACCGCAAAAGTGTCATGTATTTGGATAATCCTCTAAAAGAACATAAATTATTGCAAACGATCGCTCGTACCAATCGTGTCTTAAGTATTTTTACTCTGTGACAGTTAGTAAAGGACTTTACGAACCAGTAAAGAACTTTATTGTTTATGTACACACCTACAGCTGATACGAAGCCGTTAAAGCCACCGCCAAAGCATCAGCAGCATCATCAGGCTTGGGAATTTCATCTAAATCCAACTCCCGTGCCACCGCTTCTTGCACATCTAATTTATCAGCATTGCCATACCCTGTTAAAGCTTGCTTAATTTGAGCAGGAGTAAACTCTACGTAGGGAAGACGACGCTGGCCCAAGACCAAAATGAGTACACCCCGTGCCTGTGCAACCAGAATAGTACTTGACATTCGATAAAAAAATAGTTTCTCGATCGCAACCAAATCTGGTTGAAATTCTTCCATCACGGTGTGTAAATCATCAAACAAGGTACATAGGCGCTGTCCCATTTCTACATCTGCTGATGTTTTGATTACCCCAAAATCCAGCATATTTACTGTAGTCTCTTGTACCTTATTGGAAATTTGTGTGCAGGTAATTACCCCAAATCCTAAAATTGCCAGTCCTGGATCTAATCCTAAAATTCGTTTTTCCATTAAATTCACTTTTACCAAGCCAAGGTATTGTTTAACTAGGAATACTGGCAATCATGACCACTTGCTCTTAGTCTAATGGGATTGACAAATATAATAGTTTCACGCCTAGTGTTTTAAACCAAGTGGTGTACATTTTCTGTTAATTATTGTTTGTAGCACTGCTGTAAATCAGGTATGTCAATTGGTTTTCTCAGACAAGCCCTCAACGCCCTGCAAAAGCAGTCGCGCTCTCGTACTTCCTATCGCGTTAACCAGTGGTTCAAATGGTTATCCCCTGGACTATCGGTAAAACGTTGGTTGTTAATCAGTGTTGGGGGTGTACTGCTGGCGAGTTTGGGGTTAGCTATCTGGATTAAGCTGACCCCAATTTTTTGGATGATTGAGTTGTTTAGGGGTTTCCTGGGAGTAATCACCAACATTTTACCCAACTATGTTAGTGGGCCTTTGGTGCTGCTTGGCGGCTTGCTGTTAGTGCTTTGGGGGCAAACTCGCACTGTAGGCTCAATTACTAAGGTACTAAGAGCAGAAGGCGGAGAAGAACTCATCGATGTCTTGCTGGCCCATCATCGATTGTACCGAGGTCCGAAAATAGTGGTAATTGGTGGTGGTACGGGACTTTCTACGTTGTTGAGGGGATTAAAAACCTACAGCGCTAATATTACTGCTATTGTTACTGTCGCCGACGATGGTGGATCTTCTGGGCGATTGCGTCAAGAATTTGGAGTGCTACCACCAGGGGATATTCGCAATTGTTTGGCTGCGCTAGCAGATGAAGAAAAGTTATTAACAGAATTGTTTCAATACCGTTTTCGGGCTGGAGATGGGTTAACGGGTCACAGTTTTGGCAATTTGTTTTTAACAGCAATGAGTGACATTACTGGAGATTTAGAACAAGCAGTTGCAGCTAGTTCCAAAGTACTAGCAGTACGGGGACAAGTACTACCAGCAACTCTCAGTGATGTTCACCTCTGGGCAGAATTAGCCGATGGTCGCCGCATTGATGGAGAGTCTAGCATTCCCAAAGCTGGCGGTAAAATTGTCAAAGTTGGCTGTATTCCAGCTAATCCTCCAGCAGTACCGGCAGCTATTAAGGCACTTAAAGAAGCTGATTACATTATTATTGGTCCAGGTAGCCTTTATACAAGCTTGATTCCTAATTTATTAGTACCAGAAATTGCCGATGCGATCGCTCAAACAGATGCCCCCCGTATTTATATCTGCAATATAATGACTCAACCAGGAGAAACTGAAGGTTACACTGTTGCCGATCACATTAAAGCAATTGATGCTGCTTGTGGGCAAAGACGGCTATTCGATGCTGTGCTAATCCACAAAAAATCCCCCTCGGAGCAATCACTCATGCGGTACGCTCAACAAAACTCCCATCCAGTTTTCCTAGATAGAGAAGCTGTAACTCAGCTAGGGCGAAGGATTGTTGCAGCTAATGTTTTGTATGAAGATGAAACGGGTTTTGTCCGTCACAATCCGCAGAAACTAGCACGAGTGCTATTACGGTGGTACAGCAGAGGTCATCATGATAAGTAGTCATTAGTCATTTGTTATTAGTGGATAACCAATGCCCCATACTTCTCTACGTTCGCGTAGCGTGTCGCAGACAGAGGCTGCGCCCAAAGCGTAGCTATGCCGCAGGCTTTACAACTACGCTTCAGTACAAGTGCCCAATGACTAAATAATTATGAAACTTTTCCTTGCAGATACAGAGGCAACATTACGCTTAGGTATTACTCTGAGTGAATCCCTAACTCCTGGCAGTGTAATTTTATTAGAAGGTGATTTAGGTGCTGGTAAAACTACCCTAGTTCAAGGTATTGGCAAGGGTTTGGGAATCGCTGAACCTATTGTCAGTCCAACTTTCACCCTGATTAATGAGTACACGGAAGGACGCCTCCCCCTTTACCACTTAGATTTATATCGCTTAGAACCACAAGAAGTTGCAGCCCTGAATTTAGAAAGTTACTGGGAAGGTGTTGAAGTCATACCAGGAATTGTGGCAGTTGAATGGGCGGAACGATTGCCCTACAAGCCAGATAGCTATCTAAGTGTGAGTTTGACCTACGGGCATGGGGGTACTCGTCAAGTCGAACTCATCCCATTCAATTGTGTCATTAACGAAGTCAAAATAATTTGTAATGATTAATCAAGTGACTCTGTATCCTTCAATTACAAATTACGTAGCTTGCTTCTTGCCAGAAGCGAGTATTACGAATTAGTAATTATTTGTTCATTGCCGCGATTTAAACTTATCTCCCGATTTAGTACGAGAAATGTCACTTTTTTGAGTACAACATGAAAAAAATTCTGTAAGCAGTCGAAGGAAAACTCCACACTCCTTCTATCTGCCACTACCACGCTCACCACTGTAAATTACTAACATTGTTATTTCAACCCAAAATAAACGAAAAAATTTTGTAACAGCAGCTTTTTTGCTGTAATAATCAGTTAATAAACTGATTTAGATAGTGTATTAATTAAGAAAATGTAACCTCTTGTTTGGTGAAATAAGAGTTTTCACAGAACTTAGTCAGCTTGGTTTAACCCGATTTGTTCTCTCGATGACAGTAGAGAACAAATCTGGATTATTTAGTAGCCAAAGCTAGTAGAGAAAAGTTAAACAAGTTCTGTAGAACTTGTTTAACTTGTCCTTATATTCAATATACTCAAATTAAAGTCACAATATATACATAATAATACTGATTTATAAAATGTTTAATGATTAATGTAAGTAATTTGAAATAGCAATAATTTCTTCTATTCACATCTGTAATTCACACTTATATTAATAAAGTTTTCAATAAAATAGCTCGCATTTCTACGATACTTATGTAGAAATACGAGCTATCTGATCCTAGTATTAGTTAATATTAATATGCCTACGTGGATGCACTAGTACCGCAAGGCGGAAGTCAAAAGTAAAAATGAATATAGTGTAGGAGGCGTTTCGTTGATTTGGAATGGGTTGTTTATTTCCGCAGCGCTGTACTAGTTATCTTTAATAAAAGAGGCGATCGCCTTTTTTATCGGAGAACCAGAGTTGCTTCTAGTATAGTACGTAAGACCTTGATCAATGAATGCAGAAGTAGTATCTATTAACTGCTGAATAATCTCCGAATTAGTGTTATCTATTTCTTCACTAACTTTTTTCCCTGTAAATCGATTTTTTCGCTCTTCTGGAGGTAATACAATGCGAGGATCTTTATAAGTCTCTTTTGGTTTGGGTTGGAATGTCTCATTTAAATCAAACTGAAGCCGTAAGTAACGTTTGGAATCGTACCCACCCATAATTTGTCGGCAAATAGTACTATCAATCTCAGATGTAGGTTCCATAAAGATGTTAGTCAGATTTTTTACCCAGTCTAAGCCTCTCCATTTGCTTATTTGCTCATATTGATATGGTTCACCAGTTTGGCCTGTGCCAATAGAAAGAATAGAAATATCTTCCAATCGTAGATTATCAAGTTTATATTTTTGCTTGATTGGTGGAGATACTGAAGATTGACTAATCCTCATAACTAGGCTCAAAGCTGCGAGAGCGGGGTTATTAGCAGAAATTCCTCCATCAATGTGAGGGAATTCCCAATCGCCAAATTTTTCTTTATCTACAGGTTCTAATTTATATGGTGGAAAAAAAGTAGGAGCTGAGGCAGAAGCAGTACATATTTCCCATAAATAACAGTCATCGTACCATCTCTCTTCTAGATCGGGATGGCAGTTTGTAAAAAAGGTCGTATTACGATACAAAGTATCGTAAGCAAGAATTAAAATAATAGGTTTTTCAATATCTTTTATTCTTGTGGATTTATAGGCATCTTTGAGGACGCGAATAATTCCATCATGAGAGTATTTAGATGCTGAGAATACATCAATAATTGATTTAATGATAGACGGAAAGTTTTTATAACGATCTTTTCTACTTGGCGGAAATATATCTTTTCCTCTATCTTTATACAGATTAATGAGTTCATCACTCTGTTTTCCTACAGCAATCCCTCCTGCTAATATTGAACCAGTAGAAGTGCCAGCAATCATATCGAAGTATTCGTGTAAGAAGTTCCCTTTCCCCTGATTTCTAATTTCTTGTTCTACTTGTTGAAGTATTCGTGCTGCAACTACTCCACGAATACCGCCACCGTCTAAAGCCAAAATTTTGAAGGACATAGTAATTCTCTTTGATTATTCATATGGTTATGTTTCCCAATAGTTTCTGGGGACAAGCATCATGAAATGAATCACAATAGACTTCCATTAGCTTGTTTACTCTTATCCATCTGAAGATACCCAAGTTTCTTTTACGAATCGCCAAAGATGCTAAGGGACTTCCAAAGAAAAAAATAATCAATCGCTTTGGTGAGCAGGGGAAGCAGGGGAAGCAGGGGGAGCAGGGGAAGCAGGGAAAGCAGGGGAAGCAGGGGGAGAAGAAACCGGACAGTCGTATTGGACGTAGGAATTGAGTAATTTAATTTTTGGATGTCCCTAAGGAAGATTAAGCTCATCCCATCTCCTAAAAGGAGATGGGATAACATAAAAGACTGTTGACTGTTGACGGCGTTTGGGCGTCTCTCATCCCATCTTTAAAATATTGGGTTTTCTCGACGCCTTTTTATAAATATTTGCTATACAAAAGTTAAAGCTTTACCCCGCACTTGCGTATTTACCTGGCCTTTGTCATAAACTACCTCACCACCGACAATGGTGGTTTTAGCCCAGCCGGTGAGGTTCCAGCCTTCAAAGGGACTCCAACGACATTTGGTTAAAAGTTCCTCGCGCCGCACTGGAGAGTATGTGTTTAAATCTACAAGTACTAAATCGGCATCATAACCAGGTGCGATCGCTCCTTTATTGGGAATACCATAAGCCACAGCTACATTTTTTGACATCCAGTTAACAACTTGAGCCACAGTACACTTTCCTTCCATCGCCGCAGTTAACATCAAAGCTAGGGAAGTTTCTACCCCAGGCATTCCCGAAGGACTATTGGGGTATTCTTGAGCTTTTTCTTCTAAGGTGTGCGGCGCATGATCTGTTGCGATGAAATCAATCACGCCATCGCGCAAAGCTTGCCAAAGAACTTCGTTATCGTGGGGCGATCGCAAAGGTGGATTCATCTGTGCTAAAGTACCAATCTTTTCATAAGCACTGGTGTTCAACAATAAATGCTGTGGCGTCACCTCCGCAGTTACCCAACTAGGTTTCTCCTGACGCAGCAAATCTGCTTCTTCGGCAGTTGACATATGCAAAATATGTAGACGACGGTGATATTTTTGAGAAAGTTTTAATGCCAGTTGGGTTGCAAGGAGTGCCGCTTGATTATCTTGAATTTGCGAGTGAACGGCTGGATCGTGGATGTTGGCAAATTCTTGGCGGCGTTGATTGATTCTAGTTTGGTCTTCGGCATGAACGGCAATCAAGCGATCGCCTTTGGCAAATATCGCAGACAGGGCTGTTTCGCCATCAACCAGCAACTGACCATGCATCGACCCCATGAAAATTTTAATTCCTGGTGTTGGCTTTGCTAAAAGCAAATCTGGTAGATTCTCTGCTGTTGCCCCAATAAAAAACCCATAATTAACTAAAGACTTTTGTGAGGCACGTTCTAGCTTGTCGTCTAAAGCCTGCTGTGTTGTTGTCAGGGGGCGCGTATTGGGCATTTCTAAAAAGGAGGTGACTCCACCTTTAGCACAGGCGCAACTGGCAGTGAATAAATCTTCCTTGTGTTCTAGCCCAGGTTCCCGAAAATGCACCTGCGGATCGATAACTCCTGGCAACAAAGTTAACCCTTCTGCGTCAATTTCAGTGGCTAGTTCCGTTTGGGAGATTTCTGGGGCAACTTCGACTATTTGGCGATCGCGCGTCAACACATCCCCAATCATCAGTTCACCATTGGGTAGAATTATGCGAGCGCGGCGAATCAATAAAATTTGTGGAGATGACATAAGGTTAACAAAGTTGAGACAGGGAGTTATGTACTACAGAGAACTATGCTTTTAGGTTAAACTTATTCGCGCCCGGAGTAACCAATTTTTGCCGCGCGTTAAAAAAAAGTTTATTTTTAATTTATGAAGAAATCCGTCAAATCCACAATCTAAAATTGGTAATCAAGATGGAAACATGACTAGGAAATTAAAATTTTCCCGTTAAGATTAACAAATAAAGTCTCACTAGGCGAGTTAATTACCTACATTTTTCCTTCAGTTAAGTAATTTCATGCAAAATCAAGTGTCTGATAACAACTCTAGTCAACAACCCGATAATTCTTGGATCGCAGAGCTAGGTAGAACAATTGTATTGAGCATTGTTCTAGCTCTAGGAATTCGTACCTTTGTTGCTGAAGCACGCTGGATTCCTTCGGGATCGATGGAACCAACTCTGCATGGTACGCCAAACCAGTGGGAAGCAGACAAAATCATTGTCGATAAATTGAAGTATAAATTTGCTGACCCGCAGAGGGGAGATATTGTAGTATTTTCGCCTACAAAAGAGTTACAAAAAGAACAATACCAGGACGCTTTTATTAAACGTGTAATTGGCTTACCTGGAGAAAAAATCCAACTTAGGGATGGCAAAGTCTATATCAACAACAAACCCCTCCCAGAAACCAATTACCTCGGTTCTGGCCAAAGTACAGTTATTGATGTTTGCCAATCAGGGCCACAGCCACCTTTTTTGGCGAAACCCCAGACTATACCAGCCAATTCATATGTAGTACTAGGTGATAATCGTAACAATAGTTACGATGGCCGCTGCTGGGGTGTTGTCCCCCGTGAGAATATTATTGGACGGGCTGCAGTTCGGTTCTGGCCTCTAAATCATGTTGGAGGAATAGATAAATCGCCAGTATATCCATAATTAAACCAGTAAATAGTGAACAGTAAACAGTTATCACAGTTTCAGTCGGGAATTTGACTCTAACTGTTACCTACCACTTGTTAGAAATGGCGGACTCTGACGATGTAGATAAATACATCACTGATAACTGTTAACAATTGCATGAAGTAAATTTTTAAACCTCACTCCCAACCCCTCGCCTTGTTAAGCCGAGGGGATTGTTTGCGTAAGTAAATATGAGGTGAGGTTCAGACTGCATTGCACTGAAGTAAGAACCGCTATAAGTAAGAAAATAATTCTTAGATTGAAAACTGCTAAATCACCAATCTAAAATCCAAAATCTAAAATCTAAAATTGCGATGATGCCTTACCTAGCCAAGATTTTGTTGTATCCAGTTAAGTCACTGGATGGTGTTGAAGTTGAGAACGCTAGAGTTCTTGCCAGTGGCGCACTACAGTATGACCGCGAGTTTGCCATTTTTGACGAACAAGATAGATTTGTCAATGGCAAGCGTCATACTAAAATCCATTTGCTAAGAGCACAATTTGCACTATTAAATAGAACTATCTCTTTGCAAATGCCAGACGGCGATTCACAACAAATTTTTCATTTGGATGAGGAACGGCAAGCATTAGAAGCAACTTTGAGTAATTTTTTTGAGTTTGCTGTCACATTAAGGCAAAACTCTTTGATGGGTTTTCCTGACGATACACACTCACTTGGACCAACGGTAATTAGTACAGCAACATTGGCAGAAGTAGCTTCTTGGTTTCCCGGTTTAAGTGTAGATGAAATGCGCCGTCGGATGCGTGCCAATATTGAGATTGATGGTGTGCCAGCATTTTGGGAAGATCGGCTATTTAGTGAACAAGGTAATTTAGTCTCCTTTCGAGTGGGAAATGTGGATTTTTTTGGAGTAAATCCATGTCAGCGTTGTATAGTCCCAACACGCAATTCTTACTTAGGGGAAGCTTACCCAAACTTTCAAAAAATCTTTGTAACCCAGCGACAAGCAACTTTGCCAAATTGGGTTGCTTCATCGCCTTTTAATCATTTTTACAGATTGAGTGTCAATACCCAATTACACTCATCTTCAGCCGGAAAAATTTTACAAATCGGCGATGATATTGACATATTTCAACAATAAAATTAACATTTATTTAAAGTAAAAAATCCAAAGTAAATTTTTTGGGATTTTTTTTGTTTTTAGTATGCATTTGGATGAAAATTTTAAAATTGTTGTACTTAAATATAAGTTTTTGTACAAGCTCAGAGTTTGGAGACCGGAAAATCAAAACATCAGCAATTAAAAATTAAATTTAGGGTTGGGTGCTAATGGCGACCTGAATTTTAGAATGGCATACTGTAACTTATCAGTTAAATTTCAGTTCAGTTGACACATTGCCAGATAAAACTGAGCAAATTAAGGTGTTAGCACAAAGTCTGAAAATTAGGCGTTGGAGGAACTCAACCAATCAAACAAGTATAGTGTAACGTATGTATTTATACTGGTTGTTGTAAAAATATTTCATGGTCACAGCGATCGCACACAGTAATTACCATGAAATTAAGTGTAGCGGATATGGCAAAAATACCCCTAATATACGTTGGGGAAGAAGCAAACAATAATGTTATCCAAACTTCAGCCCGTCAAATCCATTAATCGCTTAGTTGGCATTTATGCCAAGATGCCCCTGAGGTATGTTCTGATTGTGCCCTTTATATTGCAAATTTGTGGGGCGGTAGGACTTGTGGGCTATCTTTCGTATCACAACGGACAAAAAGCGGTAAAGGAGCTTGCTAGTCAATTAGAAAATGAAATCTGCGATCGCATTGAACAGCATCTTGACAACTATTTAACAACCCCAAAGCAAATCAATCAAATCAACTTAGATGCAATTGAGCTAGATTTGCTCAACCTTTCGGGCTTTAAAACCACCGGAAATTACTTTTGGAAACAAATGCAGGTTTTCAATGTTGGCTACAACAGCTTTGCCAACTCTAAAGGTGAATTTATCGGTATTGAACGTTTAGATAATGGCACGCTCTTAATTAACGAAGTTACCCAAAAGCATGGTATCGGGAAACTTCATGTTTACAATACAGACCTGAAGGGGAATCGCCGCCAGCTTCAGCAAGTTAAAAATTATGATCCTCGTGTAGAGGCATGGTATACAGATGCGGTCAAGGTGGGTAAACCCGTTTGGAGCCAAATTTATCAATGGGAAGATAAACCAGAAGTTTTATCTATATCTTCCAGCTATCCTGTTTACGATAAAACTCACAAACTAATTGGAGTGATTAGTGTTGATTTAATTTTGTCACAAATCAGTAAGTTTTTAGCCAACTTAAATACCAAAAAATTGGGTAAAACTTTTATTTTAGAGCGTTCCGGGTTAATAGTGGCTTCTTCTAGTACCGAGCCACCATATACCATCACTAATAATCAAATAAAACGTCGATCAGCATTAGACAGTCAAAATGATTTAATTCGACTTACAACCCAGTCGTTGATCAAACGCTTTGGTAATCTTGAGTTCATGGCCAAGAAGCAACAGCTAAACTTTACCGCCGATGGAATGCATTATTTTGTGCAGGTAAAAAGTTGGAAGGATCAACTGGGTTTAGATTGGCTAATCGTGGCGGTGATTCCAGAAAGCGAATTTATGGAGCAAATTAACGCTAACACCCGCATCACCATTTTGCTCTGTGCAATCGCTTTTTTAGTAGCTACAACAATTGGGATGTTGACTGCTCAGTGGATAATTAAGCCGATTCTGCAATTAAACATATCAGCTAAGAAAATTGCTAAAGGTGAATGGGAGCAAACACCAGAAATTCAGCGTTCCGATGAACTAGGAGAACTAGCAAAGTCATTTGAAACTATGGCAAAGCAACTCCAAGCATCCTTTAGTACTTTGGAAGCAAAGAATACCCAGATGCAAGTCTTAAATGAGGCGTTATCTCACAGTCAGAGTCGGCTAACTCAATTTTTAGAAGCCATGCCAGTAGGTGTATTTATCATCGATGCTGGAGGTGAACCTTATTACATAAATCATATTGGGCAGCAAATTCTTGGTCAAGGAGCGCTCGCAGAAGTTAGCGGCGAACAATTGTCAGAGGTATATCAAGCTTACCTTGCCGGGACAGATCAACTTTACCCCAGCGATCGCCTGCCGATTTTGAGAGCATTGCTTGGGGAAAGCGCCAGGATCGATGATATGGAAATTCGCTATTTTGGCAAGATTATTCCCGTTGAAGTTTTGGGAAAGCCAATTTATGATGAATCAGGAAATCTTGCATTTGCGATCGCTACATTTTTTGATATCAGCCAACGCAAACAAGCAGAAAACTTATTAGCAAAATATAATCGCACCTTAGAGGCTCAAGTAAAAAAACGTACTGAAGAGTTTCAGCAAGCGATCGAGCAACTGCAAACCACCCAACAAGAACTGATTCAATCGCAAAAAATTGCCGCACAGGAACAACAAGCAGCCGTTCGTGAAGCTGCGCGAAGTACCGCCGCTAACCTCGCCAAAAGCGAATTCCTTGCTAACATGAGCCACGAACTACGTACCCCACTCAATGCCATTCTCGGTTTTACCCAAATCATGAGCCGAGATTATTCACTATCTGGCGAACATCAAGAAAACTTGGCAATTATTAATCGTGCTGGCGAACATCTACTCAACTTAATTAACGACATTCTAGAAATGTCCAAAATCGAAGCTGGCAGAATCACACTAAATAGCAGCAGCTTTGACTTAATTCATGTATTAAAGAACTTAGAAGAGATGTTGCGCTTGCGTGCTGCATCTAAAAATTTAGAATTAGTGTTTGAATATGCACAAAATATTCCTAAATACATAGAAACGGATGAAAATAAATTGTGTCAAGTCTTGCTCAACCTCTTGGGAAATGCCATCAAATTTACTAATACCGGGAGGGTGACGCTACGGGCAAGACTGGGGGCTGGGGGTTGGGGAAACGAGGAGCAGGGACAGAATCTCTCTCATTTCCCTCATCTCTTATTCGAGGTACAAGATACTGGCTGTGGTATTGCTCCACAAGAAATTGACTTACTATTTGAGCCTTTTGAGCAAACCGAAATCGGCAGAAAATCGCAGCAAGGTACGGGATTAGGTTTGGCGATTAGCCGGAAATACGTGCAACTGATGGGAGGAGATATTACTGTTAGGAGTACGCCTGGTATCGGTAGTACATTTACTTTTGATGTTCAGATTGCTCTAACTTGCCCTAGAGAAATCTCGACAAACCAAATTAGATACCAAATTCTAACTTTAGCGTCTAATGAAAAAGCATACCGCATCTTAGTAGTTGACGACTCTAAAGAAAGCCGATTGTTGCTAGTTAAAATTCTCACATCTCTAGGATTTGAAGTCAAAGAAGCTACAGATGGTAGTGAAGCCGTTGCTAATTGGGAATCTTGGCAACCACACTTAATTTTTATGGATATGCGAATGCCAGTCATGGACGGTTATGAAGCAACAAGAATGATTAAAGCTAAACAAATAGGTTATGGGGCAGCCAATACATTGCGGAAGTTCTCAAAATTGAAACAGCTGGTGTCATCGTCGGCGAGCCAGTACCTGTTAGAAGAGTTTCTCGATTCAAGCGATCGCGAAGTTCTCAAAGTTGCACCCCTATTCAAAAGCCAGCTTGGGGCAGCGTCTCTCACACCAGAAGCAACTAGTGTCATGGAAAATGATGCTTCAACAGCCCTGGCTCCCCCTTACGACTTCTCTGGGGCAGGGCAGAGTTCTTCCAATACAGACACGATCATTATTGCCCTAACTGCTAGCGCTTTTGAGGAAGAACGCCAGAAAATTTTATCCATTGGCTGCGATGATTTTATTCGCAAGCCATTCACACAAGAAGTATTATTGGAAAAACTGAGCCAACATCTGGGTGTCAAGTATACCAATGAAGTAAAAACCACAGACACAACTGTTGTCGATCAATCTACACAGATATTTGTCAGTGTTGCCGAACTCCTGAGCCATTTATCACAAATGTCACCTGATTGGCTCCAAAATATTTACTATGCCGCAGCCAGCTGTAGTGATGAACTGATTTTAGAGTTACTCAAGCAAATTCCATCGGATAATGGTCAACTTTTCAAAGTTCTTAGAGATTTAGCGAATAACTACCAGTTTGAGAAAATCATGGAATTGACTAAAACAAACGTAGAATGAATTACGAGCATTTAGACTCTAATAAAAAAGATATTTTGATCATTGACGATATGGCCGACAACCTCCGGGTTTTATCCTCCATATTGACAAGGGAGGGGTATAACGTTCGTAAAGCCTTGAACTGGCAAATGGCACTGACAGCAACTCAAACAGTCTTACCGGATTTGATTCTACTTGATATTATGATGCCAGAAGTAGATGGCTATGAAATTTGTCAGACCTTTAAAGCTTGGGAGCTAACAGCCGATATTCCGGTGATTTTTATTAGTGCCTTAGATGATGTTTTTGACAAAGTTAAAGCCTTTCAAATGGGTGGTGTCGACTACATCACCAAACCTTTTGAATTTCAAGAAGTTTTAGTGCGCGTAAAAAATCAACTGGCATTGAGGTCGGCGCGATTAGAAATCTTGAAACTAAATATTGAACTGGAACATCGGGTAAAACAGCGAACTGGGGAGCTAGAAAAAGCTCTAAAAAAGCTCCAACAAGAAATAAATTTTCGCCAGAAATTGCAAAGTCAACTGCTAGAAATAGCACTGCATGATTCCCTAACTGGATTACCAAACCGAGTTTTATTTATCAGGCGACTAGAAAATGCTCTAAATCGTGCCCAGCAAGAATCTAATTATCAGTTTGCGGTACTTTTTTTGGACTGCGATCGCTTCAAAGTTGTCAATGATTCTCTTGGACATCTGGTGGGAGATGAATTGCTGATAGCCATCGCTCATCGCCTGCAAGCATGTCTGATACCTATTCATACTCTAGCACGATTGGGTGGTGACGAATTTGGAATTCTCCTAGAAAATATTACAGATATCAATATAGCAATCCAAGTTGCAGAATCAGTTCTGCAACAGTTATCACTTGCTTTTAAACTGTCAAGATATGAAGTATTTATGAATGCCAGTATTGGGATTAGCTGGGGCAATAAAGATTATGATCGCCCAGAATATTTACTGCGGGATGCTGATACGGCGATGTATCGGGCTAAGGCTCAAGGAAAAGCTAAATATCACGTTTTCAATCCAGCAATGCATCAGGAAGCTATTCAGCTTTTAGAGTTAGAAAATGACTTGCGAAGGGCAGTTGAAAGACAAGAATTTCTCGTTTACTATCAGCCAATTGTTTCCCTGACTACAGGCAGAATTTCTGGCTTTGAAGCCTTGGTGCGCTGGCAACATCCGACTCGCGGTCTAGTTTCTCCCACAGAATTTATTCCTGTGGCAGAAGAAACAGGTTTGATTAATGCCATCAATACTTGGGTATTACAGTCAGCTTGTCATCAACTGAGCATCTGGCAACATCATCCAGTGACACCAGAACCCCTAACTATGAGTGTTAATTTGAGCGCACGGTTATTTTTACAGCCAAATTTGTTAGACCAAATTGACCGAATAATTTATGAAAATAAAATAAATCCTGCATATTTAGAATTAGAGATTACAGAAAGTGTAATTATGGAAAATACTGATGCGATTAAAATAATCCTTCAACAACTAAAGCAGCGAAAAATCAAGCTGATTATGGATGATTTTGGTACAGGATATTCCTCCTTGAGTTACTTGCACATTTTTCCTTTAAATGCACTTAAAATTGATAAATCTTTTGTCAAACGTATGCAGGATAACAAAGAGAATATGGGGTTAGTACCAGCAATGATTGGCATTGCTAACTCAATGGGAATGAGTGCGATCGCTGAAGGTGTAGAAACACAAGAACAGTTAGCTCAATTGAGAAGTTTCACCTGTGATTTTGCTCAAGGATATCTATTTTCTAAACCCATAGAGCAACAATTGGTTATTAAGTTACTTGCCGCATCACCTCAATGGTAGCTATCAAATGGCACCTGGAAAAAATTTCATTGTTAACGCTCGACTAGATAATCTGCGTGTATTATCTACTATACTGCTGTAAGCAGGCTATCAAGTTCGCAAAGTTCGTAATATAAATACAGCAGTTTTCATCTGCATGAAGTACAAAGCTAAGGGTTTTGAGGTAGGGGATCACTGAGCGTAGCCGTAAAGCCTGCGGCAAGCCCTTCGGGTTCAGCAGTCGCTCATAGGGGAAACCCCCAAGACCGCGCCGCTTCACCGCTTTGCGTCTACGTTAAAAAAATTGACTTTGGGAAATAATTTTAGCCTTAACTGAATTGTATTTGACTATAAATACAATTCAGTTAAGTTGATAAAAAAATTCAAGATTATTAAAAAGAAGTATTTACTATTCTCAATTTTTACAAACATAGCTTTTAATACATAATGTATTCCAATCAAACTGATCATCATAAAAGAAATATTCTAGTGGTCGATGATACCCCAGATAATTTGCGGCTTTTATCGGCAATGTTAACTGCACAAGGTTTTGAAGTTCGCAAAGCTTTAAACGGTAAAATGGCATTGACTGCGTGTCAAATGGTTTTGCCAGATTTGATTTTACTGGATATTAATATGCCAGAGATGGATGGCTATCAAGTTTGTCAACAGCTGAAAGCTGATACTAAAACTTGTGAAGTTCCAGTAATTTTTATTAGCGCTCTGGATGATGTTGTAGATAAGGTAAAAGCCTTTGATGTTGGTGGTGTAGATTATATTTCAAAACCTTTTCATGGGGCAGAGGTTGTGTTGCGAATTGAAAATCAGATTAATTTGCGTTTGCTTCAAGTTAAACTGCAAGAAAAAAACTTTTTACTCCAACAGGCACTTGACAACTTGCAAGCCTCTCAAGTTAAACAGATTCAGAATGAAAAGATGGTGGCTCTGGGGCAGTTAGTAGCTGGGCTAGCTCATGAGATTAATAACCCGATCAGTTTTATTTATGGAAATATCCAATACGCTGGTCAATATATGCAAGACCTAATAAATCTGATTGAGGTCTATCAACAGGAATATCCCAAACCCACACCAAAAATTCAGCAAATAGCCAAAGATATAGACCTGAATTTTATGGTGACAGATTTGCAAAATCTAATAGGTGCAATGTATAGAGGATCTGATCGCATTCGGGAAATTGTACTAGCGCTACAACACTTTTCTCGGCATGATGAAGCAGAGATAAAGCAGGTAAATATCCATGAAGATATCGAAAACACTTTGGTGATGTTACAACATAGACTCAGGGAAGCAGCAGGTCGTCCTGCCATTGTTGTGGTGAAAGATTATGGTAACTTGCCTTTAGTTACTTGTTACGCGAGTGAATTAAACCAAGTATTTATGCATCTGTTGAATAATGCTATTGATGCAATAGAAGAGGGAGTGAAGAATCAATCTCCTAGTTCCTACCCCCCAAAGCCACTTGGGGAAATCCCAGATGCTCTTTACCAGACGCTGGGCGTAACTTGCTTCCCCGAAGGAGTACACGAACTCGGTAACGCTGCGCTATCGCCCTACAGTCCTTTGGGAATCGTACGGCAGGCGTCTCCAAGAGTTGGGGAGATGTTAGAAGGGGAAAGACCGCAGTCGCTCCTTCCTACTCCCCAAATTCGGATTCACACAGAGGTAACAGACTTGAATATGGTCAAAATTGCGATCGCAGATAATGGCCCTGGTATTGAAGAGTCGTTGCGATCGCGTTTATTTGACCCATTTTTTACCACAAAACCTGTGGGCAAAGGTAGTGGGCTAGGATTATCCATTAGCTATCAGATTATCGTCCAAAAACACCAAGGGAATATTACCTGCACTTCTTCTGTTGAGCAAGGAGCAGAGTTTGCGATCGAAATTCCCATCGAGCAACCTGAGCGTTAGCCAACAGCAAACTCGGTAAGTTGTCGTTTAAAGGGAGAATAAAAAGCCAATACAGTATCTTGTTTAGGTATACCTCCATTAGCAAGCTCATTGGCAATAGAATCAGGAAATCCGGACTTTTTATTGATTACAGACTACTATTTTTAGTCGCATAAACGCATAATAGAAGTGTGACTGATCTGTTCATCCCTTTACAATCTCTCAAACAAGGTGACTGGTTCAAGCTCATCTGCGGAGCTAGCTTCCAGCATTTGCCGGCAGTCAGAAATTTAACGTTAGCCTATACTTTGGCGGGCGCTGACTGTATAGATGTTGCAGCTGATCCAGCGGTGATTGCAGCAGCGCAAGCAGGGCTACAAGTAGCCAAAACTCTGGCTTGTGATGCCCAAAAGCGAGGCTTTGACTACAAAGGCAACTCGCCCTTTTTGATGGTCAGCCTGAACGATGGAGAAGACCCCCATTTTCGGAAAGCAGAATTTAATCCTACTGAGTGTCCTACAGACTGCCCTAGACCCTGTGAACGGGTTTGTCCGGCACAAGCGATCGTGTTTGACAGTATCAAAGAAGACTTTTCGGGAGTAATATCCGAAAAGTGCTATGGCTGCGGTCGTTGCATACCAATTTGTCCATACAGTATAATTGATACAGCTTCATATGTGACAACGCCGGAAGCGATCGCGCCATTGGTGATGTCAACAGGAGTAGATGCCGTAGAAATCCATACACAAGTAGGGCGATTGGCAGAATTTCAGCGATTATGGCAGGCAATTTCACCGTTGGCTGATCAACTAAAGTTACTAGCCATTAGCTGTCCCGATGGCGATGGGATGATTGACTACTTAAGAGCAGTATATGACCTAATTTCCCCACTCAAGAGTGCTTTAATTTGGCAAACCGACGGTCGTCCCATGAGTGGTGATATTGGCGATGGCACTACAATAGCTGCGGTGAAATTAGGGCAAAAAGTTTTGGCAGCTAAGTTACCAGGATATGTGCAGTTAGCAGGCGGCACAAATCGCTATACCGTTGCTAAGTTAAAGGCAATGGGACTGCTCAAAGAGGCAGGGGAGCAGGGGGCGGGGGGCAGAGGAGAAGAAATTTTCCCCCTGCTCCCTGCTCCCCGCCCCCCCTCCTCCATCGCTGGGGTCGCCTACGGTAGCTACGCCCGTGTACTGCTGTCACCAATTCTCGAACAGTTAGAGAATAAGGAGGTAAATAACACCAATGTACAAGCGAATCTTCGCCTCGAAGAAAATGACGTATTACTTTGGCAAGCTGTAAAACTTGCCCATTCTCTCGTTTCCCAGATTAAGTCACAGCAGGAGCGTTAATTGCTCGTTTCGGGAAATTACCCAGAGCGGGTTCTCCTGTATGCAAATGTCCTCGCTATCTCTAAAAACGTCACCATAGAAAGCATGACGATTACAGACGATCTCCAAAAGTTATTAGACATTTTGCCCCAAGACCTGCAACAAGTACTAGAGAGTCATCCCAAACGAGATAGTTTAGTAGAAGTGGTCTTGGATTTGGGTCGTCGCCCAGAGGCTCGCTTTCCGAATCAAGCTGAGTATCTGAGCGAAGTACCCGTTACTCAAGAACAGATAGATGATTGTATTCAACGAGTTGGAATTTTTGGCGGAGATAATCGGGCAGGAATTGAGCAAACTTTGCATCGGATCAGCGCCATCCGCAACCGCACGGGTAAGATTATAGGCTTGACCTGTCGCTTTGGCCGAGCGGTATTCGGAACCATTGGCATGATCCGCGATTTGGTAGAAACTGGTAAATCGATTCTCATGCTGGGGCGTCCAGGCGTGGGTAAAACTACTGCCTTACGGGAAATTGCCCGTGTTTTGGCGGATGATCTGCATAAGCGAGTGGTGATTATTGACACCTCCAACGAAATCGCTGGGGATGGTGATGTTGCCCACCCCGCCATTGGTCGCGCTCGGCGGATGCAAGTGGCTCGTCCAGAAGAACAGCATCAGGTGATGATTGAGGCAGTGGAAAACCATATGCCAGAAGTCATCGTCATTGATGAAATTGGCACGGAACTGGAAGCTTTAGCGGCTCGTACCATTGCGGAACGGGGTGTACAGTTGGTAGGTACTGCCCACGGGAATCAGATCGAAAATCTGATTAAAAACCCGACCCTGGCTGATTTAGTTGGGGGTATCCAAGCTGTAACGCTGGGAGACGACGAAGCCAGACGGCGAGGTTCTCAAAAGACTGTTTTGGAGCGTAAAGCCCCTCCTACCTTTGAGATTGCTGTGGAAATGTTAGAACGCCAACGCTGGGTAGTACACGAAAGCGTTGCTGACACAGTAGATAATCTGCTGCGGGGGCGTCAGCCTACTCCACAAACGAGAACCGTTGATGACCAAGGTAAAATTGCTGTTACAAGGCAGTTAGCTGTTGTCAATGGTCGCGGTGGACAGCTAGCGACAGTGGAAGAATCTTTCCCATCGGCGCGACAGGCTAATGGCTGGCGTTCATCTGGACAAATGGTAGCACTGCCGCAATTGCCTGTAGAGCGGGTAACTGGACGCAGTGAATTTGATCGTTTGCTGGATGAATCCTTCAATTATTCTGAAAGCATTGATTTGGATGCTACTACTAGACAGCCAGGGCCCAATGGTGAAGATTTACCACTGCACGTTTACCCATACGGGGTTAGTCGTCATCAACTAGAACAGGTAATTAGCGTGCTAACTTTGCCCGTGGTATTGACAAAAGATATAGATACTGCTGATGCAATTTTAGCGCTGCGATCGCACGTCAAAAACCATGCTAAATTACGCCAAATGGCAAAAGCGCGTCATGTACCCATCCACATGATTAAGTCCAGCACAATTCCGCAAATTACCCGTGGCTTGCGACGGTTGCTGAATATGGACGACCCAGAAATGGCCGATGACCTAGAATTGCAGCTGTTTTTGCACAATGGTAGCGATGATGAGATGGATGCCTTGGAAGAAGCTAGACTTGCTGTTGAGCAAATTGTGATTCCTAAAGGACAGCCAGTCGAGTTATTACCACGTTCTCCCCAAGTCCGAAAAATGCAACATGAGTTGGTAGAACACTATCGCCTCAAGTCGCATAGTTTTGGCGAAGAACCAAATAGAAGATTACGGATTTATCCGGCATAACTTCACCCCCAACCCCTCTCTCTTTGAGTTAAGGTGTACGCACAAAAGCAAAATCGTTGGAGATCCTCCTAAATCCTCCTTAAAAAGGAGGATTTAGAGAAGTTTTTACCCCCTTTTTTTAGGAGGGCTGGCGGATCATAACCCTATTGGGCAACTCTAAAAGACTTGTGTGTACACCGTAGCTTCAAAAGGGAGAAGGGAATTAATAGAGAGACTTAAATCTTAGGTATTTTGGTATGGATGGTTCGGTTACAGTTAGCTTCTAATTGTTGTTAATTTAATGATTTCAGCATCTACCCCATGCCAAAAAACCCGGTCACGAAGATCAGGTTTTGTGGGGCCATATTCCCCCAAGGCTATTTATAGAAGTTATTTATAAATCAGTGTTCTAGTAATTACTACCAAACTTAGATTATCAATTTCGGAAAAATATTGCCCAATTCTGAAAATATTCTCTCACTCACCTGTATGATGCTTGCGGCATTCCCTGTAAGCAAAAAAGCCTGCTTACAAAAGCAGGCTTAGATATATTTTATACAAACGCTAAACACTATTCTGGTAATTTATATTGCCCAACAATACGCTTGGCAAACTCTGGAACGTGCCCTTCTAATTTCTCTGGATGATTTCGCTTCACATACAAATAATTCCGAGTAAAGTGAGAATCAATCGAAAACCGCGCATATTCCAAACCCTTGGGGCCGATTTTTTCGATGACCACACCCATGAGTTTTGCTGCCCACATAGGAAGGGTAACGCCTTTATCGTAAGCGGGAATACTTTGCTTTACAGCTTCCTTGCGGTTGCCTTTAGACATCACTGGTTGAGTGTCTAACTGGTCTTTCACCAAATCCAGCATTTCTTTACCTGTGTCATTTCTAACTACAATCCACTGCCAGCCGAAGGGTGCGCCCATGTAGCCAACAACTAAATCTGCTAGGGAGTTAACATAATCAAAGCAACTCATACAGGATGGAGCAAAGACATCTTTGAGTTGATTAGTTTTCAAGCCAAAGAAAGGCACAGTTTCTGATGAGCCATCCTCATGTTTGAAGTGAACCCGGAAGTCTTGCATGAATTCGTAATGCACAACTGTATCAGGCGATCGGCTAGTGGTTTCTAAGAATTTTTGTAGTCCGGCGCGGTTAACATTATCTACGCAGGGCGTACCCAAAACATACAGCTTTTCTAAACCCAATTGTTTTTCTACGGCTCGTAGCGCTTGGATTTGGCAACCAACACCAATGACTAATAGCCGTTTCATCCCCGATTTCTCTATCTGTTCCAATACAGAAAGATTTGGGGAAAGCGTTGGTTTATTTACCCGTGCTGCTAGTATTTCTTCTGGGGTACGGGCGATGACGGGCATGGGTTGAAAGCGGTCTTCTTTGGTATTTTGCACGCAGACGACACCTTCAACAATGCCGCGATTGAGCATTTCAATGGCAATGCTGCTAACAATACCCGTCCATTGTGCGCCTTCAATGGGCTGTTGTTTCCGCGCCGCTATCATGTCTTGGTGAACACCAAAGTAGAGTTCATCAGGGTTGTCGAGATGGCGCGATCGCGTGTGTGTTTCTTCTTCAAGTTCGCCTATTTGCTGATTAATAAACGCACAAGCTTCCTTGACATAGTGAATATAGTATGTATCGCATAGTCCGCACTCGCTACAGAGTTCTTTAGCAGGGCGGCGGCTAGTAGATTTTAAGGCTCTGGCTTTTTTGTGAGGAGAAACTGAGGTCATATAAATTTTTTGTTTTATCCAGGAATCGCTTTTATTACAATACCTTCACTGGCTATGAACTTGACGATAGAGATTGAACAAGAAGAGGATAGACGCAATAAGCAGAAGTGATTGCTTTTCCTAGTGTACTGGCTTACGGGCAGACACCAGAAGAAGCAGTTGCTAGAGTTCAAGTATTAGCACTGCGTGTGTTAGCACATAAGCTGGAACATGCGGAAGCAACGCACAGCAGCAGCTAGTGCCAGTACAGCCCAAAAATTTGATGTTTTTAAGCAAATCGGCATCTTTTTAGTATTAACTTTATAATTTATATTAATACAAATTGGGTAAAAACTAATGTTGCAATCCATTGAAGGAGTGTATAAGAACGGGAACATACAACTTTCAGAATTACCATCTGATGTATCTGAAAGCCACGTTATCGTAACTTTTTTAGAACCCAAAAAGCCTCAAGCTAAAAGCCAGATAATGCAACTTGGTATGTTTTCTGGGAATAAACAATCAACAGAAAATGATTTTAAAATTAGTGAATTTCATGGAGATACCGAAGACGGCTTAGACTGGTCATAGGTAATTATGAAGTACGTGATTGATACTCATGCTCTCATCTGGTTTCTCGAAGGAAATCCGCGATTAGGTGCGAATGCCAATACTATTCTTTCTAATCCTGATTCCCAGTTAGTTATACCAGCTACAACATTAGCCGAGGCTGTTTGGATTGTTGAGAGAGGAAGAACATCTATTCCTTCTGCCAAGAATTTACTTTCAGCAGTTGAAGCTGATCCCCGTGTGGTAATTTATCCACTTGACAAAGATGTAATTGAAACAACTATAAGCTTATCTGCTATTAATGAAATGCACGATAGGCAAATTACTGCAACTGCGCTAGTTTTAACCAGTAAAGGTGATGAAGTCCAACTATTAACCTGTGATTCAAATATAACTGCATCAGGATTAGTTGCGATTATTTGGTAATGAGTGCGTAAAATCGTAATGTTTTTAAACGCAGAGGGACGCAAAATAACGCAGAGTTTGGCCTAATTATTTTGCTAATAATTAATGAAATCTTGCATTGAGACTTTTCTGACGTAGCATTAAAAGCAAAAGTCAAAGCTTAAGTAATTTTTACGAAGACGCAACAGTATTAATTAGTCTACGCTTTGGGTAATAAGGTTACTCAGATAAAGCTCAGGGTAAGCGCATCTAATTTTGTAGCTCTTGATACAGACAAAAAGCTAAAAGCTCTATCTAAATATCAATTTTTCATTCAAAATCGAACGAATTTTCGTAAATGATTGAAAAAACATGGTTCCAATAGCTTTTTATGTTTTTAGAGCATATAAGGACGAAAATGTCAATCCCAACCCTTGACTCAGTGTAGTAATTTTGAACTTATTTGTGCTTTGGGTGAACCTCAAAACTACCGTGTCAATAGGGTTTGAGATGCGCTTACCTTGGCACTCTATGTTCTTCTTTCCTAATTTGTTCCTCTTCAAAAACCAGTGACACAAAACTCTAAAACAGGCGCAGCATTTATTGTAGGCGGAACCATAACAGGTGCTGGTGTTTCCGCAACGGTAGGCGGGATAGGACTAGCAGGCGGATTTGGTGCAGTTGGAATTGGTGCAACTCCTGTAGTGGCTGCTGGCGCTGTGGCTGGTGCAGCTGCTTATGGTGCAATTAATGCGATCGCACAGGGAGATGCAGCTGCTTTGGCTACAATGGGAATTGGTGCAGTCGGCGGTGCTGGTGTTTATAGCGTCGTCGGTGGTATGGGTTTAGTCGCACCTAAAGTAGGGCTGGCGTTTGGGATTGGTGCAGTCCCGATGACGGGAATTGGTGCAGTGGTGGGACTCGCCGCCTATGGTATTGCCAAACTGTTAGACGAATCTGAAATTAGCGAAACTCCAGCGCAGCTTTTTGAGCGGATGGAAGAGAAAGTTTTGCTGATGGATGCCTATTCCGAAGCAGTGATGGAATTAGAAGCATTTTTATCTGGTGAGGATCTCAACCAAAAATTTGCTGTTTTGGAAGTCGAAGATGAGTTACAGGCACTTAAGGCTGAATTCAAGAAAAAATCAGAATTTGTTACCCCTAAACCTTCTATTCCCAATATTGAAGCAGAAAAAATATCTCTGACAACCCAGCTACCTGAAACCTGGAAATATGTACGCACACTCAAAGGACACTTAGCGGCAGTTAATGCGATCGCTATCAGTCCTGATGGTACAACCTTAATCAGTGGTAGTGATGACAGACAAGTTAATTTGTGGAACTTAAAAACCGGAAAATGGCTTTACACGTTTTCTGGACAAGCTGAGGCAATTTTATCTGTTGCTATCAGCCCTGATGGACAGCAGATTGCAAGTGGTAGTGTCGATCGCAAAATCAGCACTTGGCAGATGGACACAAAAAAATTTCACCGTACATTCTTTTATTTAAACTCTACCTATAAGCCATAATGGTTTTGTTAACTCGATTGCCTACAGTCCTGATGGGGCAATTCTTGCTAGTGGTAGTGCCGATAAGACTATAAGAATTTGGGGACGCTACACGGGAACAATAAAACGCACTTTGAATGGACATTCAGATGCAGTTTTATCAGTTGCTATTAGTCCCGATGGTAAAACTCTTGCAAGCAGTAGTGCTGATAAAAGTATTAGGCTTTGGGATGTCAAAACTTGGCAACAGCGCTACATTCTCACTGAACATTTGGCAGCAGTAAATACAGTTGCCATCAGTCTTAACAGTCAAACTCTTATTAGTGGAAGCACAGACACCACAATAAAGCTGTGGAATCTCCAAACTGGAAAATTACTCTCCACTCTGACTGGACACTCAACGGCGGTTTTGTCTGTTGCCATCAGTCCCGATGGAAAAACTCTCGCCAGTAGCAGCAGAGACGGTATGATCAAACTTTGTAACCTCCACACTGGGGAACTACTACAAACTCTCTCTGGGTGTAGTCCTGTTGCTTTCAGTTCTGATGGCAAGACGCTGGTAAGTGCTGGTAATGGCGGAAGCATGAAGGTTTGGAGTCAAATGCCAAGCTTTGATAAATTTAATCTCGACTCTGTACTATCTGGGGAATGGTGGGAAGTCTTGGGTGGAAATCAAAGCGATCATCCCAATCTTGTCAAATTCGCCTACCGCCGATTAGCAAGACAGTATCATCCTGATGTCAATAATTCTGCGATCGCAAAAGCTTCGATGCAAGCAATTAATCAAGCTTATAAAGAATTCCAGGAGCATTTAAAGGCTCACAAATATATTAACTTTGATAAATAAATTATCTCGCATCCTCTGCTGCTAATAAGGCTTTTATCTCAGAGGTTGTTTGAAAAGTCGGGGATGTTGTAAAAAAGCTCTCTCAGTATACGCTGTGAATAGATAATAAACAGCACCGAGAGAGTGGTATGAGTAAAGCTTACCCTAGCAACCTGAGCCTTGTTC
>JAHHHS010000112.1 GCA_019359215.1 Nostoc indistinguendum CM1-VF10
TCAATAACAAGCTCAAGCTAATTAAACGCTCTGCTTATGGATTTAGAAACTTTGAAAACTTCCGAATTAGATGCTTGTTAAACTGGCATTTTAATTGTTAGTTTAGCATAACAAGTACTAAAGAGCCCCATACTTTTAATGCTTAAATAGTGAACAGGTGAATATCTGAAAAGTGGATATTCACTTGTAATGAGTTATTGAATCGTCAATAATCGGGCATTACCCCAACGTAATTGATGTTGCAAAGCTTCTAAAATTGTTTCAGCATCGTCAACAGTTAGTCCATTTAGCTCAGAACAGAGATTTATTAAAACTTCTGGAATACCATCACACAGGAATCTCTCAAAGTCTCCATCTTTCAAAGCTTCTGTAACCAAATAGTTATCAGGAGTACATATTTTTTGCATAAAAACATATTGCGACAAAGTTGTACGTAGCAAGAGTTTCGTTTTTCTATCCAGTTGTTCTAAATATGCACCATGTTTTTCAACTAACTGGTCGATTTTTTCGGTTTGACCGTAATAAGTTACCAAGTCTGTATTTGCCATTTGATTTACTTTGAAATTAGAAATATCATTGTCAATCCAAGCCAATTCACTCTCTTTTTGGCGTAGCAATTGTCTCTTTTGAGCAATGCGATTTCTCTTGAACACAACAGGAGAAATCGCGGACTTTATCAATTCATGTTGCGAAACTTGGCAGTACGCAAAGACGCTTGTTTCGCCCCGATGACAGGACTAGAGGCAGCTCTTGCAGTCTTAGACCAAGCTTGCATTCGCTCCACTGCCGCCGCATCAGTAACGGCAAGCGGAGTAATGGAATGGCTGCAATTCTCTAAATCTCCCAGCATCACTTGCTGCGGTCGCCCTTCGTCAAACGCCAGTAGTGCCGCTTCTGCTGCTAGGGTTTCCAGTTCGGCTCCTGAAAACTTCGCGGTGTTTGCAGCGATCGCTTCCAGATATTCGCCTTCGACCACAATGCCAAAACGCTCCAGGTGAATTTTCAGGATTTGACATCGCTCCGGTTCGGTTGGTAAGTCAACAAAAAAGTTTTCATCAAATCTGCCTTTCCGTTTCAATTCACTAGGTAGAGCAGACGGGTCGTTGCAGGTAGCCACAACGAACACACCTGCCGTACACTCACTCATAAATGTGAGCAGATTTCCCAAAATACGTTGGGAAACACCCGTTGTGTCGCCGCTACCAGACAAAGCTTTTTCTATTTCGTCTATCCATAAAACGCAGGGTGCAATCACTTCGGCTGTTTTCAAGGCACGGCGAACATTACCTTCAGATTCACCAACCAGAGAACCAAGGAGGGACGCAATATCAAGTTGGAGTAGTGGTAAATTGAGTATGGTTGCAATGTTTTTGGCGCAAATCGACTTACCTGTTCCGGGAGGCCCCGCCAACAATACGCCTTTGGGTTGCGGCAGATGCAGCTCACGCGCCTCTTGGGTGAACAGTCGCCGCCGCTTATGAAGCCACTCGCGCAGTAAATCGAGTCCGCCAAAGGGGATTGTAGCAGGTTTGCCCAACTCAATTCCCATCTGAGCCAGCAGCCGAGTTTTGTACTCGACTATTAGAGGCGTAACTGTGGCATCAATCAAAATACCATTCCGGCTCAGACGCTCTTTGACAGTTAGCCTCAGAAAATCACTGATTTCTTCTAGCGTTAATCCCAGCGCTGCCCGTGCAAAGGTTTCTTTTTCTTCATAACTCAGGGACACTCGAAATGTGACATCCTGCTCACTAGCAGATTCTTCAAGAAAAACCAGATATGACTCGAAGTGGTCTTGAATTTGATCAATACTAGGCAGTGGCACTTCATACCAGGGGATCAGCCTAACAAGAGTTTCGTGCAGTTCGATGTTTTGACCCAGCAGCACGATCCGTTTTTCTGTAGGTTTGAGCCGATGGTAAAGGTTTTTCACTCTGGTAAGGATTTCCCAACTCATCTGTGGCGAGTTCTTCCCAAGAAATGGGTGTATGTCCCCCAGAATAAACACGCCAACGCCATCAAAGTTATTGATATAGTCGAATACGAACAGCAACGGATCTGTATGAGCAGGTCTTTTGTACTCCGGCACCGACTTAAACACCAGCCCACCATCCGGTGCAATCAGGCATTGCTCCAGGCTGGATACTCCCAGGTTCCAAAAGAAAACTGGACTGTTGAGTTTTTCTTTAGCAACGGTAGTCAACCACTGAATGATAGTTGCCTCATCAGGAGACAGAACATCAAGTGCTGCGATCGGAATTTGTGAATCGAGTGTGGAGAGAAGATTTGAGAGTTTCATATCAATTATTCAAATATTTCACTTGTAAAATGGCGAAGCCGATATTCCTTATCAGTAGTCAGTTAACACTTCTAACTGACTACTGATTACTAACTACTGGGGCTGATACTGTTGGTAGGTGTTAGTGTTACGGATTTGTGGGGCTGACTCTTCTTTGTAGATGCGATCGCTCTCGTTCACAACTCCCAACGCGGATTCAAATGGTTGAGTCGCCGCCAAACAACTTAGCCCCTCAAATCCCTCCCCTTCCACTCGAACTTCACCTGTAGCGCTGTCAAAATGAATCAGTATTGAACGTTCCATGCTTATCTCCGCACAAATTGTTTAACTTCTTGATGTCCGGCAAAAGTCAGCCGTAGAGTTTGCACGCTCCCGTTGGTTTCTTCAGCGATCGCACATTCACCAAATTTTTCTTGTAACTCGGCGGCAATAGATCGAACCATCCATTGTCCATAAGCCAGCATTAGTTTATTGCTGAAAAAGTCTTTGCCCAGCTTCGGAACTGTTTCATAACTGTCGTGTATTACCTCGTACACGCCGCTTGAGGTGTTCCACTTGAATCCAATGTCTGCACGAGCTTGAATTGTGCGACCAGACACAATGATTTCAGCGCTTTGTCCTTGAGAGCCACCGTAGTATCCTTTTAGTGATTGTGCTGTTTCATGAACTTGCGGATTCAGCTTCAAATCTTGTAAAGCTTGTACTAGACATTCACGGTTAGCAAGTTTGGTTTTAACGGTTGAGAAATGCGACATTTTTAGCTCCAATGCTTTCAAATCGGTTTGAGAAATAGTAGGGGTGCGATATCCTTTTTGGGTTATTGTAGAAATTGCACTTTTAATACATCGATCAAGTCTTGAGCAAATGCATACTTGCCCAAGACCATTTTTTTACCTGAACCTAAAAGCGGCAACGGTAGCTTTCGATAAGCCCACGTCGTCAGTCGCAAGTGATTGTAGATTGCGCTGTTCGTCTAACAACTTGATGCGGATCTCTTGCATTTTTTGCTGTAAAAGACTTTGCGTATCAGAACCCAGATTCTTAGACTCAATCGCTGGATCGTTAACGATAGAGTCCAAGTGCGCCATCATCGCCTCCAAGCTGCTGCCAGCCTCCGGGTCAGCATTCGCTAGTAGTACCTGAACCTTCATCAGATGGCGTTGCATCTTCTTTTTGAACTGTACGGGCTTACGTCCTGGCTCCCAATCAGCCAATTCTTCAAGCAACTGCGCGGCGAGTTGTTCACCGCCAGCTAAGGCCGATTCCCGTAGCCTTTGCTCCAGATTTTGGTCATACTGCTGAATGAACTTGGCAATCTGATCAAGGCATTCGGCTTGCTGCTGGTTCAGTTGTTCGGATAATGCTGGGATAATTACCGGACGACCAATAACGACTTGTAAATAGTCTTCAAGGTCGGTCAGAGTCGGAAATGCTCTTAGCAAGTTGGCTTTTACAGATTCTTGCTTATCGTGGGGTAATTCCCAAGTGTTAAGTGAGAGAAACTGGTCAATTCGCTCTTGATAATCAACCAACCCAGCTTCATAATCAGCTTTTAATTGATTACGCAGTCCTGGGGCGATATTATCCCTGATATTGATTAATTGATTCCAAACGAGTGGAGCTAAATCAATCGGACAAATCCAATCACCAGTGTCAGCAGACATCCACTCTTGAACTGAAGCAATTTCTTGACGCAATTGGGCAGCAGCTTCATCAAGCTTTTTGAAAACCTTGATTCCGCGTAACCCAACTTCGGAATTTGTAACTTTAACGAGGTCTGATTCAATTTCAGAAACTTCAGCTTTTAACACATCTGCCCATTTGGGTGCGGCAGACTTTGTACTTTTCTTTAGCTGAATACGAAAGCGGATGCGAGTTTTATTTAATTGCGAGAAATTGTGGCGTTCGACTACTGCATCAGTTAGGAAATTTGTAGCAATAGGGTTGTCCATTGCTTGCACCATGATTATTCACCTCAATCATTATTTTTCACTTCGATTAAGCGAAGCTTTCTTTGTGAGTATTTCTCAACTTGTGAATGTCTGTAGTAGCTCTATAAATTACTTTTGTAGAGCTACTTTTTAGCTGTATAGGTCTTTTGATGACTGGTGGCTTATGTATTGACATAGCTTAAAATAGCTGAAGTTGCTGTGAATTATCCTGTGCCACAGGCTTGTTATAAACCATGCCTTCGACTTCATAACAACGGGTCATAAGTTTGTTTCGATTTAGTCGAAAGCTGGCTTTTTTTCTTTGATTTGGCAGAGGTAGAAATAGATACTGTGGATGGTTTATACTACCTTCATCACCCAAATATCGGGAAAGTGTACCGTTGATTTGGTAAACTTTCGATGAACTTAACAGTGTCGCGTCATACACTTTAATCAAATTTGTTTCCATCTGATTAGTATTGAAGTAGAGTGTGTGATAATATTTTGTGGAATCGATTTTTCTCTCCAGTCAGACTGATTAAATCTAACTGGAGAGTTTTTCACGCATAATTTGTTACCTTTGCGTTAATTATTGATTGAGAGTGACAGAAGATTACAGATAGAAATGCTCGAAAATCTGGTGAAGTTTTTCCTGATCTTCATCAGGCAGAGCATTAAAATTAAACTCGTCTGATTCCCAAACTTGATCCAGGCTTGTAGACTCATCAACAATATTTGCAATCAAACTCGATTCATCGTCATACTTCCAGCCATTTGCTAAAAGCCACGGTAGAACTCCCTCAGATTGCAATAGTTTCTCGATATCGAACGAGTCAGAAAACTGCTGTAAGTTTTCGATGCTGGGGTGCAGAAGTGTTGTTGTCATTTCTTGTTATTGGTGAATAGGTAGACAGCATCTATTAGCTGTAGACAAAGTTTGAGCAACTTCTAATTACATTTGCCCAAACTCTGTTTACAACGAGTTAAAACACCATCTCAAGAGCAGCTTTTGTTACAGCAATTGCTTGTTTACTGACCTCGCGCCAGTTCGTCTCCTCGTTGTAGGATGCCATAACTAATTCCGACCCAACCCATATCCGACAGAACAACACGCTTTCATCGGTTGTTCCCGGAGTAGGCTGTAGCGTGATGGGAGAATACAATTGTTGTGGAGTAAGAGTTGCGATCGCAGCTAATACAGATTTAGCAAAGTGAGTATCATGACCACTTTCTAATATATAGGGTCTGTCTGCTTGAATTGTAATCAGCAACTTATAAACTTCTTTACCTCTGCGCTCACACTTCTCAAATTTGAGTTCTTTTAGATATCCAGTTAAGGCAGTTTGGGTAATCGCACTCGCTTCACTGTTGTTTAAGGTATACCACAGTGAACCATTGTGACGATTGCAGTAGATTTTGCAATTGCCAGCTTCAGAGTGCAATCCCAGTTTTGGTTTATTGATTGCTGCGACTAACTGCTTGAGTAGTTCCTCTTGGCGCATCAAAGCAGCAAGTAGTTCGGCATTTTCTTGAGGGTTCATTGTTCAATACCAATACATTTCACTTTTGTTTTGGCGCAGCCCTTATTTCTAACGAATGACAGCAGTTAGACTGATTGCCTGTATTTGTCTTTTTGAGCTTATAATTGCTGTTTATAAGATGTCCACTAAAACGTGTGACTTTTTATACCCACGTTCTTACTTATGAACCTTAGATACTATTTCAAAACTAAAATGTACACGATATAAATACATTTGCTTTTAGCTTAGTCACAGTTAACTCAGTGGTTTTTTAATAATCAAGTGCAAAGCGCTACGAACAAATGCTTCCCATAATTCAGGGGTAGGTTGAAATATTTGTGCGTAAAGCATAATCCCACTCATCGTATCGAAGACTAGAGCCGGATCTATATCCGCTTCAATTTCCTGTCTGACTTTTGCTCGTTCAATAATAATCGCAAAGGCTTGCCGTCGAGGTTGTAAGTATTTTGTCCAGTAGATATGAGCAAATTCAGGGTCACTGGATGCACTGCTGATAATCATGGCAACCGTTCGCCGACCTAAAGGGTTAAGCGTGTTTTGTGCAGCACTGGCGATCAGCGCATCTATATCACTCCAAAGTGTACCAGTGTCAGGAATAACAATTTCTTCTCTTAGGCTTTCAATCGCGTCTGCAACTAGTTCTCCTTTAGAGTTATAGCGCCGATAAATAGTACTTTTGCCAGCTTTAGCACGGGATGCGATTGCATCTACGGTTATCCGCTCAAATCCAACTTCTGCTAGCAGTTCTAGGGTTGCTTGCAAAATAGCTTGATGAGATTGAGTACTACGAGGTCTTCCTAGTGAATTTTTTCTGGCATTGTTCATAAATGTTATTATAAATTACGATACTAGTTAGTACCGTAATAAATCAGTTATGAGCCAGCATTCTCGCCCTCTTTATACAAACAGAAATAGTACTCAGACAGTTCGACAAGGTTTAGAGGAGTACTACGTTGTAAATCCAAATGTTACTGACCCACGCAAACTATCGCCAGAATTTGCCAAAATTTTGCTCGCACATGATGTATCGCACGTTGTTTATGGTTGCGATACCGATATGTATGATGAACTGAAAATTCTGCCCCTGACGTGGTGGACAAGCAATTACAGATTTCGAGACCACTTACGCACCCTTAAAGATCCAATCATCAGTCCTGCAATCAAACTTATGTACGATGATCTGGTAAAAGAGCGTGGAGTGATATGGTTGTATACTTCAATCTTTTTTGTCTTACCACAGCTACTGCCAGAATTGATTTCAATGTGGCGCAACAGCCGCCAACGTGAGCGTTTTGTTCCATTTCTGGATTTTGAACCTTTACTTGACCGTTCACTGTTGGAGATTCGTCAAGAGTTTGATCTGTTGCCATTTTTCAATCAGTTGTCCTAGATACAAAATAATTTTGAACTAATTTCTCTCAATTCTGTCTTTTGCATTTTGAGATAGTGTTTTAATACTCACCAGCATCAGTACTTTATTCACCAAATACAGCCTGACTTCGGGCAAATAGAAGCCAACTCATGAGTTGGGCAATCAGCAATCACAACATCGTCATTGGCTACAAAATATTTTATACATTTAACTCAAAAACATTTTCACATATACAAAGGGCGTAGCTCTTTTCTGTCAAAGCTACGCCAACGCTTTCTTACGCCACTTCCAACTCCCGACGAACTTGCGGCAGTTCAATCGGAGCAGTTACCCTGAACAGTGCTTCTACAGCCTCTTTTACGCCATCATTAGAAATACCTCTTGTTTGGGGTAAAAAGGCGATCGCTCACCGTGCAAAGTCTGCGATCGCCTTTTGTTTTGCGTGAACAACGTTGTGGTTTACCGCAACGCTCTCAAATTACTTTGGCGTAGCCTCATATTTATTGCTCTTAGTCAGTGACCAGAGCTTGCTACAGCAGCATATCTCCTGATCGGGCGTTAGTCGGCAACCAGCTTCAAAGCGACTTTCGTACTGCTGTAGCAACTTTTTATTTGGAACCCACTCAGCCCTTACCTTACTTCACCAGCCTTGACTATTCGCTGCTTTGGCTACCTGGGGGCTTTGTTTTCTGTTCACTTTTTTCAAGGTTCAATAGTGAGTGCCTCTATATTTAACTAGGAGGCTGGCGCTTTGTTCCTCCGCTATATTTATAATTTACTAGCTACACTTACAAATGTCAATTGCCACTTATAAATTAATGTGAGATAATTTTAGGAACACCAAAAATCTCTTGTACATCACGTTCAAGCACTTGACAAATATATCTAAGCAGTTGAAAAGAGACGTTTTGAGGAGCTTTTGGCATAGCTGGATTTTCTAAAAGCTGAATATATTGCTGAGAAACCTTGTAATCAAATCTTGATTGGATTTCATCGGCCAACGATCGCCTAGAAACTCTTCCACGCATCTGCTTCAGCTTCTCCCCAAAAGCTTGTTTCCACGCCACAGTGGTAATTAAATCTAGTTCTAACATAATATATTCTTTACTAGTGTCACTTGACGTATCCATAATATAATTGATAAAGTGATGCTAGTAAAGAGTAAATCACTCACAGCCAAAAGCGATCGCTTTAGCTTTGCAATGCGATGATTTCAGCCTAGCCACTCGGAAAATCATGACTATGTTTTTACGCTAGAGATGGTGTGGCTTACAAGCCGCTTAACACTAAATAAGGCGATCACAGTTCTCATAACCCTGTTTTGTCACTCTCGGAAAACAATAATCTTAGGCAAGCTCTGAGGCTCTGATTTCATCAAGATTTGAGGCTTTATTTTCTAATAGAAACTAAAATTTATAGCCAAAAGCTGGAAACTAAAGCCCCGTAACCCTTTGGGCTATTGCATTCTCCCAAAGTGACAAAACAGGGATAAAAATGCGATAGCCCTAAATCTGAGGGAATGAAGTTTTTACGTAGGATTCAGGCTTGGTGGGTTATCAGAATCATATTTGAGGAAATCTAGAACGTTTGATAGAGCCAACTGGCTTAGTTATCTGTTTGTCTTAAAGATTCTCGGTGTCCCAAGCTGAGTTCTCAACGCACAACTAAAAATTACCAATTGCCTACTTTCATTTGTTTGGCATGAACCAGTAGTGTATAAGTTGACGTTGTTAATTGCTAAATAGGACTAATTTCAATTGATTTTTATTATCCGTGAGCCTGCTACGAGTGAAGAAATAGAAGAAATGCTGAAAACTTGGGAGGTATTTATTAAAATAGCAGTAGACATCGAACGCAAAGTTATTGCAGGTGGAGGCATTCGCCATTACGAGTGTGAACAAGAGTTACTCAAAGACGGCAGCAGACAACGAGATATTTGGGGTGCTGATTGGGCTCCTTCCACTCAGGAAATTGTCTTTGAGTCAATCATCAACATCCGCCCCAGCCAAAATAACCGTAGTATGGTAATTAGATCCCCCGAAATTCGAGAACGAGTCACCCAAATTACCCAGCAATTGCTAGGAGGATTATAATGCCCAACTGGAGTGCAATTGAAGCTAGTTTTCTAAACCTACCCCACGCGCAACAGTTGGGAGAGTTGTCCGCTAGTTTGGCACGTCTTAACTCTTGGTCACAAAAAAGTGCAAGCCAAGAAGTAGTTCCGGTATCGTTAGACGAAAGTTTGCTGTATTTGTCCTTGATCCAGCGAGAAAGCCAAATTAATATTGAATTAGATCAACTTCTTTGCCTATTGCAAGGCTGGAAACAAAACTGGCTCAATATTTGGAATAACTCAAACGAAACTGCAAATATTGCAGATATTGCGTCTACTTGGTCACAACGAATATTGGCTATGTCTGGTTTACTGGCTTCCGAATCCATGAGTGCATAGTCTCAAGTAATGCGATCGCCCTATAACCCTTCTATCCTCAATTAGTTTTTACTAAATTTTGAGAATTGCACTATTGTTTTCGTTTTTACCGTTCGCACCCAATCCCATCTCCATCTCGGTCAAACCCATGAGGATCTGGTGGCAGCACTTTAAACCTTCGTTGGCTAACATTTCGGCAATCTAAGTCTGGTGAATTCTTTGGAATGCAAAAATCTGGGTAAGCAGGATCACAGTTATTCTGCTGCTGCGGTTGAATCGCCTGTGAAGTTGTCTTTTGGGTAGCTCTGTGGCGGAAGTCCCAAGGCATCACAGGATTAGCCTGACTCCAAAATGCTAAACGCTTTTGTTTGGCGGTGTTTTCACCTTGCAACAGACTATCTTTAGATTGTGGGCAACCTTTGAGATACTGACGATACACTACAGCTTGTCCCTCTTGCACCATATTCACATTGATGCTGCGATTCTTGACAAACACCTCTGCAACTAAGCGCTTGTATTTGTCAGTTTCTACAGCGCGTATGGTGATTGCTTGTCCTACTGGGAGCAATTGTTTGAGTCTTGTTGATGATTGTTGACCCCAAGGATTCTGTTTCATCTCTGCTGCATCAATGCAAGCGAGGCGGACAGTCACAGTTTTGTTACCAGTTCTCACCCGTATCGTATCACCGTCACCGACGCTTACGACTGTAGCGGTAAGATTGTTAGCAAATACGGGTAATGACATTTGAGCTAAAAGCAAAGCCCCAACACCAATCAAGCGAAGTTGAAAAACCATTTGTACTAAAACAGGACTTACGCAACTGGCACAGAGCGATCGCTAATTGATAGTACATAAGTATTGTTTAAATCTGATTCCGAAAGCCTTGTATTCGTAATAAAAGTCGGTGTATTGGAAGCAAAGTATGAAATATTCATGAGAAAATAGGTAGAGGTTGTATGAGATAAATGTTGCTTCCGGTAATGAGATTTACTAAACTTAATTACTGCCAATACTTATTAAGTAGTCAAATTAATTATACGATGACCAATTTGGCAGAGCATTTAAAGACTATTAGCCATGATGCAATTAACTATTATTTGAAAAGAGAAAAGTTAACACCTCGGTTACTATGGGATAACGTGAAAGAGGTAGTTGAGCCTGATACCAATGGTTACATAATATTTGATGATAGCGTTTTAGATAAAAGATATTCTGAAGAAATAGAAATAGTTAGGAGACAATATAGTGGTAATGAGCATGGTGTCCTCAAGGGTATTGGTGTAGTTAGTTGCGTGTATGTCAACCCTACTATTCAAAGATTTTGGGTAATAGATTACCGCATTTTTAATCCTGATGTCGATGGTAAAACCAAGATAGACCATGTGAGAGATATGCTGCAAAACCTTGTATATCATAAGCTTTTACCATTTGATACTGTTTTGATGGATACATGGTATGCCGTACATAGTTTAATGCTTTATATTGATAGTTTAGAAAAAATTTATTATTACCCTTTAAAAAATAATCGGTTAGTTGATGATACATTTGCCAAAGAAAAATATAAACGTATTGAATTATTAGAATGGAGTCCTGAAGAGTTAGAATGTGGTAAAATCATAAAAATTAAAGGATTTCCCGCACAGAAAAAAGTGAAACTATTCCGGGTTACTGTTTCTACCAACAGAACGGATTATATCGCCACTAACGATTTATCGCAAAGTTCCACGGATGTTGTACTGTCTTGTGTGTAAAATTCGTTGGAAAATCGAGGAGTTTCACAGAGAAATTAAACAATTAACTGGCATTGAATCAAGGCAAGTGCCGTAAAGCTAGGCTCCAAAGAAATCATATTGCTTGTGCAATGTTAGTTTGAGTTAGATTAAAGAATTTAGCCTATCAAACTGGTCAAACTGTTTATCAAATCAAGCATAATTTGCTTTCTAATTATTTAATTCAGCAACTAAAACGCCCAAGTATTCCTATGTGCTTGGTTTGATTTAAATTGTCATGTGGCAGGGCTACGCCCCGCCCGCTATTTGTGCCAGTTGCGTAAGTCCTGTAAAAGTCACTCCTACTTTCTTTAGGATTCCCAATCCAAGCCAAGCAATCGCTAGTTAACTCACAAATTATTTTTATGTTTTAAAGTAGAAAATAGTTTTATTGAAAGTGATTGTTAGTACCAATGAAAGTTTTAAGGTTAGTCCTACCAGCCTTGTTGCTGCTAGGCACGCCTGCAATGGCAGTTGAGTTCAAAGGGCAAAATATTGATGGTCAAAAGTTGCCTGCCAAAGCTTACTATTATGCAACTGGTGGGGTCTACAAAGTTCAGGTCAGCTTTCACAACAAGCGGGCCACAATTTACTTTGATGACGGCAACCAAACAAGTATACAGTTGAACCAACAGGTAATTACTGACTCAAACAATATTGAAGGTTTTGGAAAAATAGGGCAATATCCTGTAAGTAACACGTTCAGTCTTGGCTTGATGTATGACAATAATTGGCTTGGCAGGAGTGATAGTCAATTGCAACAATCCAATGCGCTAGATGGGTTGTGGAAGATTAGTTTGGAGTGAAAAGTAATGTTGACTAATTTTCTGCCATTACAAGTTAATCAACCCAAAGACCCAGAAGTGATCGCTTTCGTCCAAAGTATCAAGACAATTAATCTTGCTACCTCCCTGAGCGACCAACCAATCCTCACAACCTATATTCACAAGGGTTGTGGAGCCACACCAATTCTGCTACTTCACGGTTTCGACAGTTCCATCCTTGAGTTCCGCCTTCTGTTACCATTACTTGCTACTCAAAATGAAACATGGGCAGTAGATTTGTTAGGTTTTGGCTTTACACAAAGACAAAGAGAAATAAATTACAGTCCAACTACAATTAAAATTCATCTTTACGATTTTTGGAAAACTTTAATCAACAGACCGATAATACTAGTCGGTGCATCAATGGGGGGTGCAACTGCAATTGATTTTACTCTCACTTATCCTCAAATTGTAAAATCACTAGTATTGATTAATAGTTTAGGTTACACTAATTCTCCCGTCTTTACCAAATACTTGTTTCCTCCTTTTGACTTTTTGGCTGTTGAATACCTGCGTCAGCGCCACATACTGGCATTAAACTTATGTAGTGCTTTACCTAATTTTGATCCCAAAATACTTTTGGCAATTCAGTGCGCCATGCTACATCAACAAATGCCACTTTGGTATGATGCTATGATTGATTATGTCAAAACTGGAGGTTATAGCAACTTGGCAGATAGAATTGCCCAAATTGACAAACCAACACTTATTTTATGGGGAGAAGCTGATGATATGCTGCCACTGGAAGATGCAGAAAAATTTCAGCAATCTATTGCCAATTCTCAATTAATAAAACTCAAAAATTGCGGTCATGCCCCCCAAATTGAACAGCCGCAAATTACATCTCAATATATTTTACATTTTCTGAATAATAGGACATTTTAATTGGCTCTAAGAGGATGTTTTAAAAGTTACTAAAGGGATAATTTTTTTCTTTCTTTATCTATAAAAAACTATATAAAATCGTATTTATATTCTAAAAAAGAAAGCAGATGGCTAACAAAAAGTCGTTTTAGTTACTGGTGCATCATCTGGGTTTGGGCAGTTAATTGCTTAAAAACTGGCTGGTGTAGGCTACTGTGTTTTTGGTACGAACCGCAAACAACATCCAGCCTCACAGGGCGTGAAAATGTTAACATTAGACTTAACGTTTTAAACATTTAAAACGAGTTAATCTTAGGACTAGTTGACAACAGGAAGTTTTGAAAGAGGTTGCTAGACGATAACTTTTGCGGAGCATATCTAAGCCAGAGTATGGCACACGGAGTCGAAGTGGGCGCAACACGGGACGGTATAACCAGTAATAAGCCTTTTTTAAGTCATTCCATTTTGAACAGGCTTCAAGATGTAAAAAGTCTGAAATGTCTACAACTAACCCTCTACCCTGATACATCATGACATTACGACCGTGGACATCATGAGGGTGGAGGGAGCAACGCCGAGCATAGTCAAGAGCTTCATCGATGTCTATTATTACCTGCTTGGGAATCGGTAAACCTAAGTGCATACAATCGTACAGGGTTGTTCCATAAAGCCGTTTCAAAATTAGAAAGCAATCTTTGGCGTACAAACACTCAGAAAATGCCGGATGAGAACCTAGACGACGGTAGACTTCTACTTCCTCTTCAAAGCCTGGTCGTCCTGGGGCATAAATTTTAACTACACGCTCTGGATAATCGGGATGATAAACGACTGCGGCGTAATTTCCTTTGCCAAGCAGCCGCCAGGGTTGTGGAAGATAGCTGACCTGAATGGGATTACGGGGATTAACACTTTCAATTTGTAATCTAGGTAGTAGTTCCTGATAAATGCTTTTGACCATCTGTTCTGAGAGCAATTTGTTCATACCGGATAAGTTTCTGACACCAAAGAACAAAATAAACTACTTCACTCATCTCAACTATTACGGCAACAGTTAGAATTGAGCTTAATTTTGAAATGGCAATCCCTGCTATTATGATTCCCAAAAATAAAAGTGTGAGCGCTCACATCTGAAATCGCTAAATTTTAGCTGACTTTCTTTTGGGCAAACAGTGACAATTGTCCCGGAGAAATATTCCCGCGTCCAAATCGATGGTAGTAAAGGTGACAGCCACTACACAGGCAAGCCAAGTTCTCCAGCCGATTGTCACTAGGGTCACAATTCCAGTGATGTACCTGAAGTGTATGAGCTTTGCGCTGAGATTTTGTCCAATCAAGAGGTTTTTCCCCAGGACGTAAGCAGACCTTACCACATTTAGTACAACGCCAATCACAGTCAGCTTTTAGCGCTGTTGCAATTTCTTTCCAATTATCTGGATATACACCCTGACTCATGACGATGTATTTTTGCAATCTATGTGACTTCTCAATCAACAAAGCTTATCTTAAAATCGGCTAAGTTAAAAGTGTTGTTGCAACAAGAATCTTTCGCCAATGGACATAGATATTTTTCTAGCCTTCAGTTCCGATACCGTTGCTGTCGTGAGGTATAGATAGTTGAGTTCGGTTAAGATTGTTTTTTGCAAGAGTTCTAATGAATAGCATGAGTAATTTTGTAAAGCCACCCGAAAGACAAAAAACGATACAACTGCATGACAATCGTAGCCTTGTGTGGTATGAATGGGGGCTATAATTAAAAGCCTTCTAGTTTTTAACTGGAGACTTTATTGTTTAAGACCTATTATCGTTTAGCAGCAAACCAGCTAATCAACTTAATAATTAAAAAAATAAGTCCGAGAGAAAAGAAATTAAAAGGATAGAGATTTGAAGTTGCAACAGCAATACATGAAGCTGTTAAAAATACAATATTAGATATGAGAACAAATCCCGATCTCACAGTTGAATTTAAATCTTCAATAGCTCTAATTAAATCCTTATTATCATCAGGCATAAAAACACTTTCTAATTGTTAAAAAAGTACTTTACAACGAATAGAACCTTTAAACAGCAAGTATTAGGCTACTTTCTACACCGACCACTACCTCTGGACAAAGAGCCGCTAACAGGTTTATAAGGTTCTACATACCAAATAAAAAGACTCTAGAAGATTTAGGACAAATGTGGAAACCCTACTGTTCTATTGCCTGTTGGTATCTGTGGCAGGATTGAGAGATAAAAGATAACTAAGCAATAGCAACAATAATCCACTGTTTTACAGATTTCCTCGCTCAACGCCCCTACTAAGCATAAAATTAAATTGTCAAGGGTTAAGAATTATGGGGTTGTACTCGCGAGTTATCTTTCCACGTCTTCTCGACTGGAGTTTGTCACTTCCAAACTTAGCTAAATATCGTCAGGAATTGTTAGCTGATGTAACAGGAGAAGTTCTGGAAATTGGTTTTGGAACTGGATTAAATTTGGCTTACTATCCTTATAGTATTCACAAAATCACTACAGTTGACGTGAATCCTGGGATGAATGCTTTGGCAAACAAGCGGATTAGTGACTCTGGTATCATAGTTGAACAACTCCTGCTATCAAGTGAAAATCTCCCGATGCCAGACAATACATTTGATAGTGTAGTCAGCACTTGGACTTTGTGCAGTATTGCAAATGTACAGCAAGCACTCCAAGAAGTTTATCGAGTACTAAAACCGGGTGGTAGGTTCTTTTTCATGGAACATGGGTTGAGTGATAAGCCTAGCGTACAGGTTTGGCAGCATCGCTTGACACCTATTCAAAAAGTCGTAGCCGATGGATGTCACCTGAATCGAGATATTCAAAAATTGATAGAACAGCATTTTGACCATGTAGAGCTAAAGCAGTTCACACCTGAAAATTTTTCAGATTTGATAGCTCATCTCTACTTTGGATGTGCAACTAAGAAAGCATTGTAAATTTTTGACAGTTAGGCAATATCTAATAATTAGTTATGAAAGCCATTAATGCAATCCTATAATTTCTCCGACTTCGCACCAGATTTTAAACCAACACCCCACCCACTCCAATAGCCACAACATCAGTAGGCTTTCGGCAATCACTCATGAGAATTGATTGCTCTTAGGCGATGGACTAACCTCCATAAGAGCGATGTCTACGACGGGCTGCGCCTACGCTACTTTAACGGTGCATGTAAATGACTAAATCTTTATTTAATGTTGCATCTACTTCAGTATGCGAGTATAAAACTATACTTCTTCTAGCTTTGATAACATCATTTAAGTAACAGTTACTTAGATGGTTTATTTTTTGAGAAATTTACGGTAGTTTGTCTTTAGTGAAAGATAAACACTACCTAATATCAAAATCAAATTAATTATGCTTAGATTACGAGCTGTATGGTTCACTCCGATAGCTGCGGCGCTTTTGAGCTTTGGACTAGATACGAAAAAAGTAATGGCGCAGATACAATATCCATTTTCAGCTATCTACAATTCAGAAACTACTCTTGAACCGATAGCAGGAAACATTTTAAAAATAACTAATATAGGTGAAAGTGCTAATGCGCCATACGGTCTAACTAAACTTATAAATATCAGCTATGGCAATCTCAACAATAATACAGGTGTGATTGCAATTGAGCCAGATCCGGCAACGTTTGGATTAGGGGACTTACCGCTTGGTAACATTAGAATTTTTGGTCAAGGAGAAGATAAACTATTTGGAACCACCAGGGGTACTGCTACCCTTGACTTTCAAAATTTTGTGGGCACGGTTTCTAATACTATAAGTATTACTGGTGGCTCAGGTACATTCGAGGGTGCAATTGGTACACTGATCTTGTCCGAGAATCTTACACTCAACCCAGATCCAACTGCTCCTGTAAGAGGTCTACCTCTAATCTCAGGTTCGTTTCAAACGTTTCAAACAGTTCCAGAACCGAGGAATAACGCGGCGATCTTTAGTATAGGCTCAATTGGAGTAGGTTTTCTATTACGCCGATATAGACTTTGAGTTATTGGTTAATCAACATTAGAAGTAGCATCTGGTCTGTATCTGGTCAATTCCAGTAGTGAAATTATTCTTATATTCCTAACAGTTTGCGAAAATGCCCTGACTTGGTGTTAGTAAATTATCTGGATCGTAACGTCGCTTTGCACTTACCAGATTTCCCCAAACTGGACGGAAATGCTGCTGCCAATCATGAGGGGAGAAGGATAGGGCGTTTACAGGATATTGATAACCACCCAAATCACGATTTTGCTCAAAAAGTCTACGATTATCATTGAGCATTTTTGTAATTACAGAATCATCCGGTGGCACTGCTGTTCGCAATATGGCAAACAGAAACACAACCTTCTGGTTCGGAACCCGGAAATTAGGTAGCCCGAAGCGTTTAGTTTTAACTGGATACAGCAGAATTGGGCCAAGGACAGTGTCAGCTAGCGTTAAATTGGCAGCAACCTCACCAACAAAACTGTTAACTGCACTACCTGGCACAAACAGGTTTAACCAAGGATGAGGATTTGACCAAACACCAATAGATTTAAGGAAGTCAATTGTCGGAGCTAAACGATTGAGAAAATCAAAATAAGTCAAATCCTCTATTTTTTCTGTACCATGAGTATAATTTAAACCCGCAAGTAACAAGCTGTTATTAGGTACAGAGGGAGGACTGTAAAAGCTAGCGGCTTCTAGCAGATAACGCCATCCACCAACATTATTAGAAACTAACTGACCTTCTACATAGTTAAAGCGCTCATCATTGATGACTTTGCGTTGGTCACGAGTAAAGGTAGCTAAATCGTCATAATACAACTGAAACACACGGGTATTGGTAGTGGCAGGAATTAGCTTAACAGTTGCCTGTACGATAATTCCAAATTGGCCTAGCCCTGCTAGTACTGCAAGCCATAAATTGCGATTGTACGAGGGTGAACAAGTTTCGAGATGACCAGTACCAGTAACTACCTTCAGTTCTAAAACATTGTCAACTTGCACACCATAACGATGAGTTGCACCACCAATACCCCCCACGGATAAAGTGCCGCCTACAGAAAGTTCAATATAATCAGTGAGAACGGGCGGTGTTAATCCTGTAGCAAGCGTTTGTTGCAATAACTGACTCCATACCACTCCAGCATCAACAATCGCTCGGTCTGTACCGATAAAATGAATCTTGTTGAGCGTACTTAAATCAATGACAATGCCTGCTTCTACTTGTGACTGACCGTAGGTAGAGTGACCCTGACCGCGTGGGGCAACCTTGAGTTTTCTCGTCCGAGCGTATTGAATAACTTGAACAATATCTTCAATTGAGCCTGGTTTTAGTACTGCTATCGGTTGACGATGTACGATATTACCAAAGTCAATACTCGCATCGGTAAGTGTTGCATTATCAGTGTAAAGTACTCCATCTAAGGAAGGTAAACTTTCAAAAACAGATGTAGCACTGGCAGATGTTACCCAGGAACGAGTAGTTAAATCAAAGCCGATAACAATTGTACTCGTAATCAAACCTTGTAAAACTGAGCGACGTGAAGTGTTTTCTCCCATAATTTTTACTTGGTAGTATAATCGTTATTTAATTAAGTAAATACACTGGCAATTTTAACGTTCACTTAACTAAAGTTAAATTTCTATTCAGTGAAAAGTGTGTTTTTATGGTACAGCCATAAAATAAAAAATATACAATCATTTCATAAGAAATACGGTTAAATACTGTTAAGGCTATTACTGAGTCAAAATCACCCTCATAAAATACAAGCCAGTCAAGGAAAGCAACGGGGAAGCAATCGCTCCTCGTAGTGAAAATCAGTATATTGATTCAGTTCTTTATAAGACTCTAGGAAACAACAGACGTTCACTCCAAGCGATCGCACTTACCTAATCTAATCTAATCTCCGCGCCAGTTTCCCACCAACACCTCATCCCATCACTCCAATGTTAAATTATTTAATAATTTATCATTACCCAAGTTGACTTATCCCTGGTCTTGTATTTAAGGGACTTGCATTCCGCGTTGCACAGATGGACGTTGCTGCACTGTCTCCACCCAGCGTTTAAGATTTGGGTAATTGTCGAGTGTTAAATCAAGAAATTCATAAATCGCTACCCACGGATAAGTTGCAACATCCGCAATAGAATGGTTCCCACAGATAAATTCATTGTCTTGCAGTTGTTTATCTAAGACACCATAAATGCGTAAAGTTTCCTTTTCATAACGTTCGATGGCATAGGGAAGTTTTTCGGGTGCAAAGCGTTTAAAGTGGTTAAGTTGTCCAAACATTGGCCCGACTCCTCCCATTTGGAACATCAGCCACTGTAGTACTTGAAAACGGCTTTTTTGTTCAGTGGGTAAGAGTTTACCTGTTTTTTCGGCTAGGTAAATTAGAATTGCACCCGATTCAAAAACTTTAATACCAGTTTCTTGGTCAACAATGGCAGGAATTTTACTATTGGGATTGATAGCGATATATTCAGGTGTAAATTGCTGTTGAGTAGTAATGTCAATTTTGTGGACATTGTAGGGCAATTCGACTTCTTCCAGCATGAGGGAAGCTTTGCGTCCATTGGGCGTGGTGAAGGTGTAGAGATCAATCATCTGCTGCTATCCCAAAATTTTGACATTTTCCGATGGTAGTGTAGCTTTGATTGAGAAATTAGGCTATTAGCCTATAGAGAGATAACAGCAATACTGAACAGGTACAGCTTATTACTTAGAAATTATTTTCCGGCGTTGACGCAATAATAAACTAGCACTAACTATTCCGATACCAACCAATCTATTGACTGCATCATCATTATGGACTCCAACGAGAAGTTATCATCGCTTCTTGGTGGGATGCACCCACAGACCGACGCGCACGGCAGGAGTTGGAATTGAACTTTATTTTGAAATGGCGCAGTCCATTTAATATAGTTTCTAAAGATACATCAAGCGGAGCGACAATTTTTTCATTGTCGCTGCAATCTAATGTGCTGTATACTATTTTCGGCAATCAAGAAAGTAATATTTTTTACATAAGCATTCCCTTGAACATAGGTAATATCAAACAATGCTAACGGTACTTCGCTCTTACGCTGCATGGGTTGTTCCAGCAGCTTTGACTTTACTGAGTTTTGGATCGGGGAACGAGAAGGCGATCGCACAGACTCTGTTCCCATTTAGTGGTAACTACGACGTAACAATCGCTGTTGAGCCGATTAACGAGAAGTTTTCACGGGCAATTGAAAGGGCTGTAAGTACTGATGCACCATACGGACTCACCGAATATAACGGTTTAGTTTACGCCCTAACTGACTTCTCTACTGGCTTGTTCACCTTTAACACCGATCCAACAGCAATCGGCTTAGAGGGCTTCCCAGAAGGCTTTATTGAATTCAGTGGTAGCGGTGGTAACAAGGTATCTGGAACCGCTACTGCCACCGCTTTAATTGACTTTGTAAACCTCAGAGGGTCTGGCTCTGGTTCTTTGATTATCACTGGCGGTGAGGGTATATTTAGAGGTGCTACTGGCATACTAGACTTTTTTGAGAACGACACAATCAGTCCAAATCCAAACGATCCCATAAGAGGACAGGCTTTAGTTACTGGCAGTATTAAGGTTGTTCCAGAACCGGAAACCGGAATAGGGACGCTAGTTGCTATTGGCTTAATTGGATCTGGTTTTATGTTGCGCCGACGTTGCCTTCACTCTGCTTCATGAGCCACTCCAACCCCTAGAACACCGATTCAGTAACAGGCGATATCTACGATAAGCTCCGCTAACGCTTCGGCGTTTTTTAATTTAGCCATAAGCAGTTATTAATGCTACTAGTTTTCAGATTATTGAGAATAAAATTTTCTTGTTGATATGATGTGGACACCCTGCACACAGCGGTGATAAGAGAGTCGTGCCATACTTTGTAAATTAAGCTGCCACAACTCATAGTCATTTCGACTATGATTAAGACAAGTGGTGTTGAGGAAACACTTCAGAGTCGAACTTTATTGAGTGCTTAACCTCTAGAACTTAATTTATGAATAGATTAAACGGCAAATACGCTTTAATTACTGGCGCTTCTTGTGGACTAGGACGACAGTTAACAATTGATTTTGCCCGTGCTGGAGCCTCTGGGATTGCAATCGTCGCCCGTCATGCCCAAGCGCTTATAGCAACACGGGATTATATTCAAACGATAGCCCCTACAACAAAAGTGTTGGTAATCGAAGCAGATGTGGCTCAATCTCATGACATTGAGCGAATCGTAGCTACAACATTGAGCGAATTTAAAGGACGGCTTGATATCCTCGTCAATAATGCCTCGACTATTGGTCTATCGCCTATGCCTTTTTTGCTCGATTACCCAATTGACACGTTTCATCAAGTCCTTAATACTAACTTGATTGCGCCCTTTTTACTGATCCAAAAAGTTTTGCCTGCCATGATTGAAGAAGGCGGCTCCATTATTAACGTCACCAGTGACGCAGGTGTAGTGGGCTATGCCGGATGGGGAGCGTATGGGATTTCAAAGTTTGGCTTAGAAGGGCTTTCGCAAACTTGGGCAGCCGAGCTTGAAGATAGTCCGGTACGCCTCAACTGGGTTGATCCTGGTAACATGAACACCGCCATGCACCGAGCCGCAGAACCAGATGAAGACCCGAAGCAATGGGCAAATCCGCAAGAGATCACTGAAATTTTTCTGTACTTAGCTTCCGATGAGTCGCAAGCAGTGCATGGACAAAGGTTTCAAGCACAGCCAGATGACGAGGTTGAAGCTGCCTAAATTAGAAGAGGATTTAGAACTCTATGAGCGCCCCATTTTCGTTTGTTTTGCCCGATGAACTGTCTGCCAAAGAACCACCAGAGCAGCGAGGCATTCCTCGTGATGCGGTACGTTTGATGGTAATTGATCATTTAACTAAAGCCGTCAATCATACCCAATTTAATCAACTAGGTACATTCTTACGTCCGGGCGATTTATTGGTCTTCAATTCCAGTCGTACTTTGCCTGCGTTATTGGCAAGCTGTGAGACTTCAACGGGTGAATGTTTACAAATTCGGTTAGCGCATCATTTGTCGGATGGCTCTTGGTTGGCGTTGCTCATCTGTCAAAATGGTGAACCCTTTACTTGTGGATTGCGCTCAGGGATGCAGATCCAGCTAAATAACCAATTGTCTGCAACGGTGAGCGAACGCGATCCTCATATCCCGCGTCTATGGAAATTGCGCTTTTCTCAATCTGGGTCTGAACTGATTCAATCGCTTTACCGTATTGGACAACCGATTCGCTATGAGTACGTTTCTGCACCTTGGGCATTAGATGCTTATCAAACTGTATACGCTCGTGAACCCGGTTCAGCAGAAATGCCTTCGGCAGGACGTGCTTTTACTTGGCAGCTGCTCTTTAACCTCAAGCGAGTAGGCATCGACATGACTCAGATTGTCCTACATACCGGATTGTCATCTTATCTGGATGACGACCTTGATGCCCAGCATCCTGCATCTGAGGAGGAATATCTCATATCAGAGGTGGCGGCTACTAAAATCAATCAAACTCGTTGAGCAGGCGGACGAATTATTGCGGTGGGAACTACAGTCGTACGGGCATTAGAATCAGTCGTGGATGAGCGGGGAATTGTCACGCCAGGACACGGCTACACCCGCTTGCATATTACAGCAACTCATAAATTAAAAGCAGCCGATGGATTGCTAACTGGGCTGCATGAACCGCAAGCCAGTCACCTCGATCTGTTAACTGCTTTTTTACCTGCATCAGTAATTCATGATGCTTATGAGAATGCTGTGGAGATGAAATATTTATGGCATGAGTTTGGCGATCTAAACTTAATTATCTAGTTTGATTCACAGCCGGAGTATTTCTTGAGTTAGCGCTTACTTAATCGTCGGTGCGGAATGTGGGATAAAATAGCCCTCACCAAGCAATTGGTAGAGTCGATGGGCGGTATTACCCGCCGCACCCTCAGTACCTTGTTCTGGAAATTCAAACTTTATTCCTGCTTTTAAGCAACGAAAGATACCTGATTTTATGCCTGACGGGGCTTTAAAGCTCGCTGTATACTTCTGTTATCATCTAAAAACTTAACCGGATGCGTCAAAACCGATCTAAAGATAAATTACTCGAAACGGTCAGCCTTCTAGACGAGTTACCAGATCGGGCAGTTTTTTCGAGTAAATCGAAGGGTTGGAATGGTATTGTGACTGGATATTATCATCATCCCGCCAATGAATTAGTTTCGCCACCGCTGTCTCAACACCTGATTACCTTAAACTGTGGTTCACCCTACCACCTTGTGCAACAGCTTGATGGCCAAGTTTATCAAGGGCAAGTTTTAACAGGAGAGATGATCCTGACACCTGCAAATTATACAACCCAATGGTGTTGGGATAGCCAAGTAGATGTTTTACACCTATGCTTGGAACCAAAATTTATTGATAAGGTTGCACTAGAGGCAGTCGAAGTAGATACTAATCGTGTGGAAATTGTTAATTGTTTTGCTGGGGCTGACCTCCAGATTCAACATCTAGGTAATTTGCTGCTTGTCGAATTACAATCGGAAAAACTGGGCAATCGTCTCTACGCCGAATCATTAACTACTGCTTTAGTCGTTCATTTAATCAGAAAGTACAGCAGCATTCAGAAAACCGTCAGGCAGTACTCTGGTGGTTTACCCAAGTCGAAATTACAATGGGCAATCACCTACATTCAAGAAAATTTAAACCAAGACTTAAGTTTGGATGAAATTGCGGCACAGGTAAATCTAAGTTCATATCATTTTGCTCGTTTATTTAAACAATCAACAGGTTTAGCACCCCATCAATATCAAATTCGTTGCCGGGTTGAACGTGCTAAAGAGTTGTTGCAACAGGGTCAAATGCCGATCGCGGATGTTGCTACTTATGTTGGTTTCTACGATCAAAGTCACCTCAGCCGTCATTTTAAGCGGATGTTCGGCGTTTCACCGAAAGTCATTCAGCAAAATAGCAATAACATCCTCATTCCTTAGCAAAAGCGTCCAAGACTCCACCGCGTAAGTCCTTTTAAAGTTGGAGTAGATAACAAACAGCGTCATTATTTACTCTAACTAGATTTTCAAGGCAGGGATGGTCATGGTTAGTTTTGATACCTATAAACACAAATACGAAAATCTCCGCATGGAGCGCACCGACTCTGGTATTTTGACAGTCACGATGCACACTAATGGCGGTTCCCACATCCATACAGGGAAAGCACATCGAGAGTTCCCAGATGCGTTTGGTGAAATTGCCCGTGATCGCCAAAATGAAGTTGTGATTTTAACGGGTGCTGGTGACCAATGGATTAGCCACATTGACTTTTCCACCGTGGATGACATTACTACACCATCTGGTTGGTATGCCATTATGACAGAAGCGCGCCAACTTCTGTACAATTTTCTTGACATTAATGTTCCTGTGATCTCAACCGTTAACGGACCGGCTCCCATTCATGGTGAGTATGCGTTAATTGCAGATATTATCTTGGCGGCTGAGGAGGCATACTTTCAAGATAACCAGCACCTATCGGTTGGGGGCGGAGTTGTACCCGCCGACGGGGTGCAGATTCTGGCGTTGCATAAATGCGGGATGAATCAGGCAAACACGGGTATTTTTTTATATTTCAAATAATGAAGTAACAATCGAATTGAATGTTTAAGCATATCCACTGATTTAGAATAGCAGAGTGTTTTTCG
>JAHHHS010000113.1 GCA_019359215.1 Nostoc indistinguendum CM1-VF10
GTCATCTCAAGTTTTTGGTCAGTCCATGCTCTCAAAAAGAAAAACTGTATTTTCGACCTCAATCGACGACACAATAATTGTATGAAGTTTTTTGAGCAATTTCCCTACAAAATCAACACCCTAGCTTTCGTCTTCTCTAAAAGTGCCAACATCTGTTGAGCTTGAGTTGTTGGTGTGCTTGACTCCTTAGTTTCAGCTTGAGAGGTTTGCTTATTACTTGGTGCAGAGTCAATAAAGTTTTTGGTATCCCGGTCATAACCAGAGAAATTCTTTAACAGAGGCATTGGTATCCATTCATTGATGCCGCCGTAATAAACCGCTCTACCGACTGGTGATTGTGCAGCAATCTCCATGACTTGGGTTGAGGTAATCTTGCGATCGCTGGGTATGAGTTGGGTGGCAATCATGGCGTTGTAAGCTGGGACATTATCAGGATGAACCAACGCCGCTGAAGTTAACTGCGATGGCGTAACCGCCCGCCGGAGGCGATCGCAGCCCGCCAGAAATGCCCAAGTCATCAGTGTGAGGATTTTGCACGACAATCCAGAAATGCCAACCGGAACTATCACCGCAAGAACAGTAAGAGATGATTTTGTCCTTGAGCCAGCCAATTTCACCCTTGGTATTTTTAAATTTGGAACAAACAGCAGTCCCTTCATCTAAAATAATCAGCTTGGAGCCAGAGATATTTTGAAATTCACTAAAGCATTCTTTGACCCATAAGACTGCTTCGACCGGAGACATTTCTAGGATTTTAGCTCGTTTAAAAGTATCAACACGACCAAAGAAATAACCGGTTTCTTTCTCGTCACCTTTTGGGTCAATATAAAAGATGTGTATGTCAGGATGCAGTCGCTTGATAGCGTCGATTGCATTGCTAATGGTGATACCCTTGCCAGAACCAGGGACACCAACCCACAGCATATTGGTAACTTTCTTAGCAATATGCCCAATTAGGTCATACTGCACTTGGGATTTAGTAGTGTAGGTGGAGATATCGGTGTTAGTTAAGCTATGAGAGGCTTCTGCTCCCAAGAATTCACTATTTAACAAAGGATAAGCTTCATTACAGTGAATCTGTTGCGCTGATGTTTGGGTTGTTTGTGGGACAGGAGTTGGTAGTTGTGCAAACCTTACCTCTGGAATACCTAAATTCTGAGGTTTGGTTGCTTCTTGAATAGCCGTAACTTGCTGATAGTTTACTCTGGGGTCAACACTCACTTGCGCCAAATGACCAGATAGCTGTTCAGGGGTAGGAAAATAGCCTTTAAGTTGAATAAACCAATCGAGCAGCCAACGGTAAGCATAAAATCTTTTCCCAGGCTCAACAGCATTCAGGTATTCACAGACAACATGAGAACATTGTTTGAGCATGGCGAATTCATATTTTTCCATTGGCTCTAAGTGCAGCATTAAATCAGCAAGTTCATTGAAGTTAGCAAAGTATTCGTCTCTGGCAGCACTATCACCCATTGCCGAAAGGAAACTAAAGAAGTCGCCACGGATAAAGGGAATCGGTGCAAATTGATGAGTATCGTTTAAGTCCTGAACAATTGACCATAGATAACCAACACCAGCTACGACTGCACCGATGGGAGCAAGAGGAGAGGTAGCATAACAAACTGCACCAACGGCAGATGTAGCTAGTGTGATGAACTTCGCCAAATTCATACCGTTACGTTCGTCCCTGGCGCGGACTAATAACTGGTCTTGGCGTTCCTGCAACCAAGAGGCGGTATTTCCAGCTTCCAAATACTCAATACTGGGGTAATCGCCACGTAAAAGTGCCGTTTCTTTTGTTCCTAGTATTGGTATTTGTTGCTGCATGTTCTTTTCTCTTACTTAGTTAATTTCCAAATGTTGTAACCAATCTCACCAGCCATCATTGAGGCACAGTTATAAGCAAAACAACCCAAAATTGCGGCTGGGTTAGTATAACGGAAAGGATTACGACCAACAAATGTGGTGGTGATGTCTAGTACCCAGAAAAATAGTGCGATAGCCGAAGGCTTAAGCTTCGCTTATCGCTCCACCTGTATGACGTTCTTTCATGCCAGCAGCTTTGTAATCACCCCAGAGTGCGACTGTCAAATCGATGTTTCCAGTCGGTTTTGTACCCAGAGTATATTGCTTGGAATCTTCAAATTCATGCTTGGCTTGATTTGGGTCTTTGCCACGCAATGTTCGCGCTTCCATAACTTGAACAAGTGCAGAGATGCCAAAACTAATCCAGAACAAGAGATTGAACGGTAATTGTAACCAACCGATCCAACCGATCCATTCTTGCTCAAACCACGGTAGGAGGGGTTTTCCCTGGAATAAAACTTGCCAGATGCTATCAGTAGAAAGGAGTGTACCAATCCAGAAACCAATTGCACCAACCAGTTTGTATCCGGGTGTACCTGGGGTCACAAATTGGGCAATGATATGTGAGATAAAGATGACTGGCAGTGAGATTAATGCCACAATCCATCGAGCTAATAATTCTAAGTAGTCACTCCCTCCTTTTTTTGGCTCTTTTTGTGGTGATGATTCTGGTTTTGGTTGTGAATTAGATTTGTTTGGAGTGAGATATTTCATAAATCAATCACGGGAATTGTGGTACAGTGGCGAATTCTTACAAGCATTTTTGAACCGATATTTCCATTTCCATTGCCTTTGTTCAATTCGCCCAATACAAAAACCAGTTGAGTCATACACAAAAACTGTTTCATCTTCTAAATAACCTGTAGTGTCAGGTCTAGGGTTACGTTTTTTCGAGTCTAAATAGTTCCTGATTCGTAACTTACTGAATGAGGGCGTAACTCCAAGAGAGTTAATTTTGTCGGCGGTAGCTGCCCTTTGCTCGGCTTTAATGCGTTCTAGTTCTTCTGACTCACGAATAGCAATGCCACTGTTGTAAGTCTTAAATTGGGCTGGCAGTTGTGATAACCAAGGACTTGCGATTAACGCCATGCCCAATAATCCCAACATCGCTTGCTTCTGGTATTTCATTGTTGAAGCCCGTCGATACTTTGTGTTGTCTGAGGTGGCGGTGCATTAATAACACGAATATAAACAGATAGCCCAATACAAACTAGGAAAAAAATTACTGAGAATCCGAGAAGATTCTGCTCGAAGAACTTGCGCCATTTTAAGCTGGAGATTGGAATTGCTTGCTCAACAAAGAGCGTGTCAAATTTTTCAAGTCCTGAATCGTCGTCGGTAGCTTCGACTTTTTTTTGGGTGTTGGTACTCCTAGTTCTTGTAAGAATGCTTCCGGGTCAAAACCAGGGGTAGCAGTATTAGTGAGTTTTTGAACCTCTTGTTTTACCTCATCCCCAGTCTTGAACCCGTACTCTTGGGTAATTTGTTGCCTGATTTCGGGATTCTTGGCCAACTGATAAATAAACGCTATTTCATCAAAACCTTGCTCTGTGCGTCGCTGTAATGAACGAGCATCAAGTTCACTCGTGATTTCATCGAAAAATTCTTGCTCAAACTCATGAACTGCCAGCGCTTGAGCAACAGTCTTGCCTGCCACGATGTCCAAGAATGCTTTAAAAGTTTCCCGGCTGACTCCTTCTACTCGTAATTGTTCAGTGGCCATGTCCATAGCTCCCGTCTGTATATTCGCCAAATTGCCGCTACCTCCTAACAGCTTCGATTTATCAAGGGTTGCTTGCGCTAGATTGAACAGCCTCTCTAAGCGATCGCTGATTTCTACAGGAAATTCTTCTGCATTTGGGTCAACTGTTGGATCTGATGCGGCAAGCTGTTCTAATCCAGCAATAATTTGTTGTGGGCTGTAACTGGCACTTAATAATTCAAACAGCTCTGCGCGAGTAAATGTGCTTGTGCTATCCGACATAATCTGTTTCTCCGTTTTCTTGTGATGTAAATCTCAGTAGTTCCTGCTCAAAAACAGAGCGAGTATATTCACTTTTGTTCATTTGGACAATGACCTCAACAAGGGGTTTTTTATCAATGCCTTGAACAATGTCAGAGAACAATTCGCCAATCTTTCCTACTACCCATACTTGGTAGGTTGTCATTAATGGCGCACGTAGTCTCTTTTCTTGAGCAAAAGCTTTCATTCTCAAGAGTATTAATCTATACTCTGGAACAAATTGAGCGACTTCTGTCCACCGTTCTAATGTACGGGGGCAAATGCCTAAAATTTTAGTTGCTTTGGCTTTTGACATCGGTAAAAGCAAGAAATTGACTCCCGATTGGCTTGGTTTTTGATGAAAAAGTTGTTCTCTCCATTGTGATTTCATGAACTTAGTCAAATCCGTGTCAATAGTCTCAAAAAGATAGTCAATATCTGTGTCAATATCTGTATCAATCTCTGTATCAAGACCATTGTCAATATCTGTATCAATATTGATGTCCATGACGAACAACTATTGACTATCTATTGACTTTGCTCTTTTATAATAAAAAACCCGCATCAAAGTGGGTAGTGTCTGTGTGACCTTTTTTGATTTAAGAAGCACTTAAATATAAATCTAGTAAACCAAAATGATTTAAGACAGATTCTTTTGGTTGTTGGTAACGACTACTATGCTCGTCAGCCAACCAGTGCTTAAGAGTTTCTGGTGGATAGTTACTTAGTTCATGAATCTCGGACACCGATAATCCGTGCTTCAATTTAAATTCTTTAGGATGAATCCGTTTCACCTTCAATAAGTGTTTGTTTGACATAATGCAATTACTTATAAAATCTTTCATCCAATGTTTTTTGATGCAGCAATACCGAATTACAATTTTTGTACCTTTGCTAAAAAGCAAGCAGACCATGAGTGAGGCTCGACCTCAAACACCGTAGCATCAAGGTTTTGAGACATGCGAATGATTTAGATGAGCCTCCCCACTGTAGTAATGCCGTCAAAATAGCTGTCTCATGATCTGCTTAATCCCTTGCCCTGACTGATTCTGTGCCTCTATGAGAAAGAAAATTCATTTTTTTGAATTTTGCAGAAAATCCCGGTTTTTGGTTGTTTTATTTGAAGTGGGTTTTTCCATTTGTTCTGTGGTCATTTTTGAAGCCTGACTTTGTTTGACCAACACTGAACGCAAGTACTGCCGACAAGCTGCTTCTCCCCGATAAATCAGAATACGAAGCGCCTGTACTTCCTGGATGGGAGAAACACAGATTTCGGCGATGGCACTAATCAAATTCTGTTGCGAACGCACATAGTCTTGATAGTATTGCTCTAATTCCTGAATCTTGCAGTTTAACTCCTGTATCTGCCGTAATGCCTGCGTCAGGGACGATTCTTTGTTTTGAGAGCGATTATCCAAAGTGAACGACATATTATTGCTCCTATTTACAACATGATTTTCTTGATGAGCTGACCAATCAGGGCATTTATCATCAAGTAGCCGTGGGGAGGAAGGCTCATTTTTTATCGTTGGTTTTTTCGGCGGTTCGTGTTTGGATAATAAAGCGCTGAAGTCGTAAATCGTTACTGTTGATTTGAGTTCTGGTTCAAGTTTTGGTTTCGACTCTATAGCAAGTTCAGGAACGCCTAAACCAAGTGCATTTTTAATTTCTTGCTCCATGACTGGATTCTCCTTGTTGAGAAAATTGCTCCACCTCATCAATTGCGTCAACTATTTCTCCCAAAATACTGAAAGCATCGTTTAGCACAACATCATTTGAGGTAGAAAAGTGTTCTGACGATTGAATTTTACGATAATCCTTACTACTCCCCACAAGCCGCAACGTATATTGACATCCTTGTAAAATAGTCCGAATCTCTGCTGTGGTTAATCTGAAATACAATTGTTGTTCCTCTCCCTAAAATTTATCTCGTTGAATACTGAGGCTTGCTCCAACTAAAGAACTGCCCAAGAAGACGGAAAAACTGACCAGCATTGCACCCAAGCAAATACTCTTCTGCTGCTGCCACCCAGAGATGATGATGTTGGGATTAGCATTCGTCTCAATAATCTCCATTCCCCAGCAAGCCATTGCTCCAACTCCTGAAAAGCCAGTCAACAACAGAGAGACAATTGCAGTTGTTTCTATACTGCGGTCAATAAAAATCCTGGGGTTGAATCTTCTCCTAGTACGGCGGCGAGAAACCATTTTACTCTTGTGGTCTAATTGAGATTGGTAAACAACTTGTTTGTGATTAGTCATTTGGAATCCTCCAATTCAATAAAAAACCCTGCACCAGTATTGCTAATCTTTACTCTTTTTTGATTGACCAAGGTTTGAATAACTGACAGACTGAAGTTGATATGACACAATCGAGCGCTACCTCCACAACGACGCAGATACTGTAGGCATAATGAGAACTGGTCAGTAGAGGTAGGGTAAGTTGATTTTTTCGGCATGATATTTTTCCTATTGTTGTTATTCAATTGAGTTCTGGTAATTGTGCAAGCGCTCCTTCCATCCATGCTTGAATTGCTTCCATCTCATAAACACCTCGTAATACAGCATCGATTACGTGTTTTTGATAAGAATTAACAGCATGATCAGGATGTCCAAACTTATTACCAGCCCAAGCCAAACACATAGTCTTTACTAGCTCATCAATTTGAACAGAATCAAGCTCACTCGGACTTGTAACATTTCGAGAATGCAGCCACTCTTTGACTAAATCGAGTGGATAATTTAAAAGTGTACGAACTTCTTTGACTCGCAAATCTTTTGGGTTGATTGATGGTGCAGTTACAGCTTGTTTTGGTTGCTGGACTCTATACTGTTGATTGTCTTTGCGGGGTCTAATATTATTCTGTGGCTGCTCAGGCTTTTGAGGAGTAGTTGCGCCTTCAGCGTCATTATCTTCATCTGCCGTCACCGATAAAATTGCACAAACCGCATATCGTCGTGCATAAGTTAATGCTGCACCAAACTTCTGAGAATCACTAATTTCGGGAAGAGGATAAGTACTGGTGATATTTTCCCCAGATTCATGAAAAATATGAGTTCGTAGTACGGTTTTACCTTCAAAGATTTCAGTAGTTTGAATTATTACTAATCCATGTTTACTGAGTCCGGGAGTGACAGCATCTAATACAGCATCTAGTGTTGCATATTTGCGTTTGTAGTGAGGATTAGTACCGTCTTTTTGAATGGGGTTAAACTCTGCTTTTGCCTTGATTAAAGCTTTGATTAGTTCTTGCATTGTCTGGCTCCTTGCATTTTACCAATTGCTTTCATTGACATCACCAGACACTTTTTTACTAGATTTAGCCTTAGTAATCTGGAACTCTGAGGCTTTTAGCACAGGCATTGCCGCTTGTTTGACCGAAGTTTTTGCTTGTTGATAGAGGAATTGCGTTATTCCATCCGCGTCTTCTCCATCCTCGACTTGCGCCCAAAGCGAGCAGCCCAATTCTAGAGATTCATAATCGCCTAGATTAAATTTCCTAGAGTAACTAACAGATACAGTTGTAAATTTCATTTTTTGGGGTTTGCTAAATTTTGATTGTCAATTTTCTTCGTTAGTATCAACCATCTCAATGCTGAGTCTTTAACATAAATCATTAGCTTTTACACCAACAACTCCTGGCTCAATCTCAGCAGATAATTCCTCGATGATTGAATGAAAGCCAGGGTCTTCATCATTGATTTCAACCTCAATCAAACCGGCATTATTCGATATAACAGTTGCCCAACTTGGGCTTTGCTTGAGGAATACTGGTTGCATAGAGTTTCATGATTCTGCGTCCTGATTAAACTTGACCTCAACAATTTCTTCGACACAACCCATTACCTCACTCAAGTAATGCAATGTATCGCCCAAATGAGTCGCTGCTTCTGGGTCAATCTTTTTATCAGCAATCAACAAAAGCCAGTTTTCATCTTGGGCGATTGCCTGAACATTTACGTAACAGGAATTGAACTGCTTCAGTATTTCTATCGGTTCCATTGGCTTATTCGATGAGTTGTGTTGTTCTATTTCGATAAAATTTAAGTTTGCTCCTTCCTACATAGGTGGGTCTTACTACCCACCCGTTTCCTTACGCTGCAACTAAATCTCTAGTTTCTGGAACGTATCTCTTTAACCGCTCCCACTCGTCACTCGTTAGTGCATCAAATTCTTGATCAAGTAATTCCTCTTCTGTAAGTGGCTGTTCTGTAGCCGTTGTTAATATCTTTGCCACGTTCATAAATTCATCCAACCCAACTGCTGCATCAATCGGCTCGGCATATCGAAGAGAATCGACTCCGTTAGACCAGTGCGTAATATGCTGAAATATCACCCCAATCATTGAATCAGTTTTGTAAACACGATAGTTTCTGGGGCAAGCTCCATTAACGTAAACCAGTTTGTAACCAGAGATTTCTATGACCTCTGCCTTGGGGTCGGTTGAGGGTAACAGTATCTTGTCAAGAAACTCTTCCAACTGAGTCTGTTGAAGAGAAAGTGGGCTAATCATATTTCGTGTGCCATGATTTGAATTGTCATAAATCCTGTTGTAAGGCGATTGCATTTCTCTCGGAGAAGTAACCGCCCTTTCTCACTTGTCAGACTAAAGATTTCTTAAACCTCTGCATTTGTATTTGTTGCGGGTAGGAGAATTTTCTGTTGATAGTCGCCTACTTGAAGTGCAGTGTTACTTGCTGTACTTTGTGTCATGATTATATTTATTCGAGATTGAACCTCTTGGCGATTGCAATTCTTTTGGTGTGCAATCGCCTTTTTCACTTCCAGGGCTAGGTATTTCTTACACGTCTGCATTCGCATCTGTCGGAGGTAGGAGAATTTCCTCTTGACAGTCACCTACTTGAAGTGAGAGGTTACTTGCTGTACTTTGTGTCATGATTCTGTTTGTTCCAGATTTAGCTTAAAAGCGATTGCATTTGTCTTGGGAAAGCAATCGCCTTTCTCACTTCAGCAACTTACGCCGCTACTGTCGCTCGGACTCCCAACGAGGCAATCACTCGTTCTGCACTAGCAGCCACACGATTGACTCCGTACTGTCTTGGTCTTGCGTACCACCGTTCTTGATTGCACCCGACGAAGCCAACAAAACGCCCGTCTTGGTAGAGTTTGGTGCTAAATGATAACCAGTTAATCTCACCGTGGTATAAACCGAAAACAGTGCAGGCTTTTTCTAGTTCCTCGCTTAAACGTTCGTTGCGTTCCACTGCTGTTTCGGGTAATGTTGCCTTAACCTCTGCAACTCTTTTTGCGAACCAGTCTCTATCGAAGGGAAGCCGTCCGCCACCGACTAACTGCACCCATACCGTAATTCCGCCTTCGATCCAGATGGTACGGACTGATTCGGGTTGGACTTCGATAATCTCGCCAATAATGCGACGGTCACGGGCAGTTAAGGGGTCTTGAGTTGGTGCTACAGCTTCGGCTTGGGATTCGAGGTGGCTGTACAGTTCTGCTTGGGCGAGGGCTTGCTCATCAACAGAAGAACTAGGAATTGCTTGCTGTGTATGTGTTGTATAAGGCATAATAGAGTTCCTTGATAAAAGGGTAAAAGGCGATCGCACTTGTTTGGTAGACCGGGGCGATCGCCTTTGTTATGTGTGCAAACGACATTGTGGTTTAGCACAACGCTCTCAAAAAGATTTGGCGTAGCCATATATTTGCGACTCAAAGCCAGTGGCCTTGAGTGATACCAAAACAGGAGATATAACGTATCAGGCGACGTGTACGACTTCAAACCCTTCAACTGCTGTCCGTCGTCCTGCTGGTAATTTCTTATTAAGTGCAATATCCATTTCCCGACTGTGTACCCCTCGCCTTCTCTGGTTGTGCCAGTGCCTCAGCTACTTATCAAGCGGTCACTCTGGATTGCTGTCAAAGTTCAGATAGTGCAAACTCTTATTGCGTCCGGGTGCAGGCAGTTTGCTTTCCCTTATATTTATATAGTGTATTGCCAATGACGATACTTTCTCAATACCAAAAATAATACAGTTGCCAATACCGCCACAGCTTGATAGTTTTGTGGTAGGCATTCTTAACGAGGCTTGATACGACTATATGGCGAAGAGAGAAAGGACTTTTATTTCGATTGAAATTGATCCAAGCAAAAAAGCAGATTTTGTTGCTAAGGTCAAAAGCGAGAACAAAAACGTTACCGAAGTTCTTACAAACTGGATTGATGGGTACCTTGGAGTTGCTGGGGGTATTGACGTTGTTGATCTAAAGAAACGTGTAGAAGCCATAGAACAGGCTTTAAAAGAGGGGGATATTATGGGGGAATCAGCCGCCTGAGAGAGGAAAATCGTTCTCTCAGGCAAACTCATGAACAATTGCTGAAATTGCTTAAAGAAAGGCCCGCCGACAGTTAATGTAGGCGGGTTAACTTTTAAAGGTCTTGCTTGTATTGGTTTGGTATTATAATATTCCAATACAAGCACCAGAATAACCCAAGATGATTAAGATTATTCCAAAGTCTGTAAATCTAATATTGGTCTTAATTGCATAGCAAAAGCGATCGCCGCCGGCAAGCAATGCGATCGCCTGCTCAATCCGTTAACGACAAAGTGAGCTAATTACAATACTGACACATTTTTGTGCAAACATCCTTCAGTATCTCCTTAGTTCACTTTGGCTAAACTGCAACACCTCAATTTTTAAGCATTTACCATAGTGGGCAAGAGATATGCTGACACTAGAACCCGAACAAACAACGACGTTGGACTACAGTGTTGTCAACGCCAGCATCCAGGAAACCTTCACTGCCATCGACAAATTCGAGTGGCAAGCAATAGATGAAATCCTCCAGATGAGAGAGCGGCAGCTTTACCTGCAAGCTGGATATAAAAACTTTGAAGAATACTGCCACCGTGAGTTATACGCCTGGGGTGGATACCGACGAATCAACCAACTGCTAGGAGCTAAAAAGGTCATAGATACAGTTGGTGAGTTGGGCGGACACATCAAAAACGAGCGTCAAGCCCGTCCACTGCTGCGGCTAGTCAAGGAACCAGAAAAACTTAAAGCTGCTGTATCCTTGGCTCTGAAAGATAACTCTGACCCAAGTGTTTCAGACTTTGCTGCTGCCGCCCAAAAAGTGGTTCCTCAACTTCCACGCAAAAAGCAATCTACTCAGGAACCAATGGTTCCCAAAATTCAAGAACCAGTGGTTCCTCAAAAAGCCATTGTCACGGTTTCACAACAGTCACACCCAAGGTATAGGGAAGAAGGAACCATTGAGGCAGACGCACCGAATCACTGGCAACAGATTGTGACTTTTCCTGATGGTGAAAGGCTTTTGGTTAACAACACCGATTTGGATGCCCCAAGCGTTCCCTTTCCCAGAGAGCGCACTTACCCTACAGAATATGCCGAAGCGATCGCGGCACTTAAAGAGCAACACAAGCAGGAACTAGAACGACTTTCTCAGGAATTGAAAATTGGTTTGCAAGCAGAAGCAGGGGCTAAAGCTGAGGCCCAGGTACAAGAGCAAATCCAATCTCTGCAACAACTCTTTAAACAACAAAAAGAAGAAAATATCCAGTTACAGCAACGGCTTTCTGAGATGGAGGGGTTACGGAAACTTGAAATTGAAAACCAACAACTCCAGCAGCGCATTCAGGAATTGGAACGCGCCGTACAAGAGCGTCCTCAACAGCAGTGGGGAAATACCATGACGCAACAGGCGACTAAAGCGTTGAACAAGCAAGTAAAACAGGCGTTAGAAAAAACCATTGATCTGCGATCGCTGGCTCAGGAACCACCCAAGGAGAACGCCCAAGAATGTCTGCGGCTCATGGGTATGGCTTTGAAAAACTTAGCCAGTGCTATGAACAACACCCAAGCATTGGAGGCTGCGGCAATAATCTTGGGGAGTGAACCGACACCAACTGCGATCGCTTACCGAGCCGAACAACTGGAAATGTTGCCCCAAGCGGTAAGCGATATTAGGTCAGTGCTGGCTAAACCTGGGTGTACTTGGCAGGACTATTGGGCAGTGGCGCAAGAGTATGAGGTAATCAAACAGGACTACTGGGCGGAATTGGCCACCCAGGAAACAGAGTTAATTACCGCTCTCCAGAAAGCATCTTCTCAACCAAACATTATTGGCGTTGGTTCTATCGTTGCCCATGCTGACCCATACCGCACTTTGTATGTAGAAAGGGGTGAAGTTGTAGAGGATTTAGGCGAAGAGTTGGTGGTTGCTTGGGATCGCTGGAAAGAGCAATCGAAAAAAGCTGATAGGTATTCACGAGACGAGTTGCGATTCTGGCAACCTCAATAGGCTTTCAGTGTTTCAGTAACTTTTTAGACAACTAAATACAAGTACCAATCCCTGCATCACAGTAGGGGACATTTCCGTGCGTCAATATAAATAGGAGATTGTAGAATGACTCCAACTATTACAAGACCTAAGCTCAAAAAGTCTGCTGCCACTAAACCACAGTCGCCATATAAAAGGCTTCATGTGATTATTCCCATCGAAGATATGTTGTGGGCATCGCAACAAAAGCCGTCTGTTACGCAATTGTGGCAGGAGTGTTGGACGGCTGACCCTTATGGTTCTCGGTGGATGCCGCTAACTTCTGCTTTGGGGTACAGTACTTTTATCTCTGCGAAGAAAATTCTTTCTGAAAGTGGACTATTCATCTTCAAACCCGACAAGTCGATTCAGGATGGCAGGGAAACGGCTAGCTGGATGGTGAAGAATTTGCACGGTAGCCGGATGAAAGAATTTTGGGAGAAAGCTAATTATGTGCCACGAGAATTAGATACTGAAAAACGAGAATCAAATGCTGGGGATTCAGAGATAGATGCTGCCCCTGAAGAAATACGTGCTTTGTATAAAGCATCTATTTTAGGTAAAGACCAGTCAGAGCAAGGGTTCCGTGAACCCTCACGAACTACTCAGAAACAGTTCACGAACTCTTCAAAAGAGTTCGTGAACTGTGTCTCTGACACGCTTACAGAAAATTCGCGTGAGGAAGAGACGGCGAGTGCGCCCTTGGGGGGCGCTTCGCCTCAGTTTGTTCAAAGCGTGAAAGAGTTGGAGGAAGAGTTACCTGCGGTAACGGAGTGTACGACGCTGGCGCTTGTGGAAGCTGCACAAAGTAATCCCGCTTCGTTGTTGGCTGAAAACCAGAATTGTGGCGTTGAGCCGAAAGACTGTCATGAAGGTACTTGTTCCGCTGCGCCCGTTGCACAAAATGAATTTTCTTCAACTTTAGCGATCGCTAATCAAACACCAGAGCTTGTAGAACAAAGTAGTCCTACTCCGTTGATGGTTGAAAACTCAGTTTCGGGTGTAGAAATCAAAGCAGATAATGAGGGTAAAGGTTCCGCCCCGCTTGTCCCTGATCCTGAAAAGTGGTCACATGAGGCGATTGTTGCAAGGTCGAATATGCGACCTGTAAGAAGGGAAAAACTGAATCGAGCGGCGAATTCGGGTGAGAATCCGGGGTTTGACTTTTTGCAAGAGTGCTGGAATGATGACCCTGCTTTGCAGATTGTGATTAAAAAGGTGCTGGTAAAGTTTCCGCAGTGGGGTATTGCGATTGTGGATGGGGTGTTAGTGAAGTGGAATGAGTAGCGATCTCTCTCAACTACTGGCATATTGCAATACTCGTTCCCATTCCCAGCGCCATACCGTCTATACCAACATTTTAAGTATTTTTGGGTCAATGCGATAAAACTGAAATCAAGGCGTTCATGAATTAATCTTTATAATTCACAGGCTCTACCCAAATTGGATGCCTTGGCAAGCGATTGCCACATAAGGGGCAAGGAAGCACAGGATATCTTTCAGCAGCTCTCATAAGAGTGAAATGATCTTGATTTATCCCATCTCCAAAATAGGGATCAATAACCATAGGATTAGCTGTTTTTCCTTGCCAATTGCAAAAACTACAGGTTAAAGTTTCCAAGTGGACTCTTTGAAAGTTTGATTCTATATCAAGAAAAATATATGGCATCCATTCATTCCCAATTGATATTTTTCCAAGTCCCAAGTGAATTTCAGGGTACTTCTGAGCAAATTCAAGTGCTGACCAAACGGAATCTAAAATAGCCAGTGTACTATCATCAATAAGTGGATTTAATTGTAAACTTTCCCAGTCCATCTGACTAGGAAATAAGATTTGTTGTCCATCAATGTAAGTATGTTTTATACTAGGCTTCTTTGAGTTCATGATCTTCTAAGTGAGCTTAAAGAATTTGGCGGATATGAGTTCCAGTTTCCCACAGTCCAACACCACTAACAATCGCATCATAAGTAGTTGCAATCCAGTTAGACCGACCCATGCTAAAAGTCAGTTTCTCAGGAGTTTTAGCACCAAGTATCATCGCAACCCCTGTTCCAGCCACTTGTCCCATATTCCACATGAAGCCAGAATGGTTTTGTTCTGCAACATCTCCATAAAGCCATCTGCGGACGTGAGTAGAACCACCAAAGCTAACAGTATTAGCAAATCCAGCCACCCATTGGTCAGTCAGATTCAGCAAGTCCTCACCACTGGCTCCATTCAATGCAACTCATGAGGGTGAAGCTTCCGCCGCGCTCGTTACTGAAAAATGGTCGCATGAGGCGATTGTAGCGAGGTCAAATATGCGACGGGAGCGTATGCAAAAACTCAAAGTGGCAGCGAATTCGGGGGAGAATCCGGGGTTTGACTTTTTGCAGGAGTGCTGGAATGATGACCCTGCTTTGCAGATTGTGATCAAGAAATTGTTGGCGAAGTTTCCGCAATGGGGGATTGCGATTGTGGATGGGGTATTGATTCGGTGGGAAGGGTAGCGTGAGCGGTAGTTTGAGAACTTGATAAAGTAAAGTTTTCAAGTTCTTGCGAAAAACCTGAGTTTTCAGGTAAAAACTTAGTAGCCTCATTATTGGCTATTTAGTAGCTAGTAACTTGATTTATGCTTAACTAAAGTTTGCTGCTGCTATTAGTGGAGGCTTTCAATGTCAGGTTTGGGTTTTACTCATTGGGGTACTTTAGTGGCTATCACTTTCGGCGTCAGCTTTTGTACCATTGATTATGCAAACGCTCAAATTACTCCAGATGGCACTTTACCTAATAATTCCATTGTTACACCAGATGGTAACACTCTCAATATCACTGGAGGAACGCAAGCAGGAAGTAATTTGTTTCACAGCTTTGGCGAGTTTTCTGTGCCTATTGGTGGCACTGCTTCTTTCAATAATGCTCTAGATATTCAAAATATCATCAGTCGAGTTACGGGTGGCTCAGTTTCTAATATTGATGGGATAATCAGCACGTTGGGTACGGCTAACCTGTTTCTGATTAATCCCAACGGTATTATTTTTGGTCAAAATGCTCAGTTAAATATTGGTGGTTCTTTTGTAGCAACTACAGCGTCGGCAATCTCTTTTGGGAATCAAGGGTTTTTCAGTGCCTCCAATCCAGAAACTTCTCCGTCCCTGTTAACGATCAATCCTTCAGCCCTGCTATTTAATCAAATTCAAACTGCATCTATCCAAAATAACTCAGTTGCTCCCTCCGGTTTAAATCCATCTTCTGAATTTATAGCAACGGGTTTACGTGTACCAGATGGCAAGAGTTTGCTTTTAGTAGGTGGCGATATCAATATGGATGGTGGAGGATTGTTTGGTTTTGGTGGGCGAATTGATTTAGGTGGGTCTTCTAGTGCGGGAACAATTGGGTTGAATTTATATGGCGATAATCTAAGTTTGAATTTTCCCAATAGTCTAGAAAGAAGTGATGTTTTCCTAAGCAATGGCGCTAGAGTTGTGACTACTGGTGATGGTGGTAGTATTACGGTTAATGCCCAAGATGTGCAAATTATTGGGAGAACTGCTGATGGTCAGATTGGCAGTGGCTTGTTTGCTAACGCAGACCTCAACTCAACAGAGAATGCGGGTGATTTGACTATTAAAACTAATACTTTGCTAATTAAAGATGGGGCACAGGTAAGTGTTAATACATTAGGTGCGGGCAAGGGAGGAAATTTAAGCGTTGATGCCCAAGATGTGCAAATTATTGGCATAAGTGCTGATGGTCAGTACGCCAGCGCTTTGTCTGCTTCGGCAGATCGAGACTCAACAGGGGATGCAGGCGATTTGACTATTAAAACTAATACTCTGCTACTCAAAGATGGGGCGCAGGTAGGTGCTGGTACATTAAGTGTGGGCAAGGGAGGAAATTTAAGCGTTGATGCCCAAGATGTGCAAATTATTGGCATAAGTGCTGATGGTCGGATTAGCAGTGGCTTGTTTGCTAACGCAGACCTCAACTCAACAGGGGATGCGGGCGATTTGACTATTAAAACTAATACTTTGCTAATTAAAGATGGGGCGCAGGTAGCTACTGGTACATTAGGTGTGGGCAAAGGAGGAGATTTAAGGGTTGATGCCCAAGATGTCCAAATTATTGGGGAAAGTGCTGATGGTCGGATTGCCAGTGGCTTGTCTGCTCAAGCAGATAATATAAACTTAACAGGGGATGCGGGTGATTTGACTATTAAAACTAATACTTTGCTAATTAAAGATGGGGCGGGTGTAAGTGTTAGTACATTTGGTGCGGGTAAGGGAGGAGATTTAAGGGTTGATGCCCAAGATGTCCAAATTATTGGTAGAAGCGCTGATGGTCAGTATGCCAGCAATTTGTCTGCTTCGGCAGACTCAACAGGGGATGCGGGTAATTTGACAATTAAAACTAATACTTTGCTAATTAAAGATGGGGCACAGGTAACTGCTAGTACATTTGATGCGGGTAAGGGAGGAGATTTAAGGGTTGATGCCCAAGATGTCCAAATTATTGGTAGGACACAGGTAAATGCTGGTACATCTGGTGCGGGTAAGGGAGGAAATTTAAGCATTAAAACTAATACTTTGCTAATTAAAGATGGGGCACAGGTAAATGCTAGTACATTTGATGCGGGTAAGGGAGGAGATTTAAGGGTTGATGCCCAAGATGTGCAAATTATTGGGGAAACTGCTGATGGTCGGTTTGGTAGTGTCTTGTCTGCTTCTGCACAGCCCAACTCAACAGGGGATGCGGGTGATTTGACTATTAAAACTAATACTTTGCTAGTCAAAGATGGGGCGCAGGTAGATACTGGTACATTTGGTGCGGGTAAGGGAGGAGATTTAAGGGTTGATGCCCAAAATGTGCAAATTATTGGTAGAAGCGCTGATGGTCAGTATGCCAGCGATTTGTCTGCTTCGGCAGATCGAGACTCAACAGGGGATGCGGGCGATTTAACTATTAAAACTAATACTTTGCTAATAAAAGATGGGGCGCAGGTAAATGCTGGTACATCTGGTGCGGGCAAGGGAGGAGATTTAAGGGTTGATGCCCAAGATGTGCAAATTATTGGGACAAATTCTAATGGTCAGTATGCCAGCGCTTTGTCTGCTTCTACAAACTTAAACTCAACAGGGGATGCGGGTGATTTGGCTATTAAAACTAATAGTTTATTAGTGCAAGATGGAGCTGGAATAACCGTGCAGAGTTTGGGAACAGGAATCGCAGGTAACCTAACAATAGATGCCCCCTCTATCCGTCTAGACAACAATGCCTTACTTAGTGGTAATACACAAAGTGCTAAAGTTGACCCGAATAGGGAGCAAGCAACAATTAATATTAACTCAAAAATTCTAACAATGAGCCGCAATAGCAACATCAGAACCAACGCCAGGGGGGAAAATGTTATCGGCGGCAACATCAATATTGACACCGATTTCCTGATTGCCTTTAAAAATAGCGACATCAGCGCCAATTCCACAAACTTTCGTGGCGGAAACGTGCGAATTAATGCCCAAGGTATCTTCGGTACACAGTTCCGAGATGTGCCATCTGATAGCACAAGTGACATCACTGCTACTGGAGCAAGCCCTGAGTTCAGTGGTTCTGTAGAACTCAATACACCTGACGTTGACCCCAACAGTGGCTTAGTTGCGCTACCCACGGTAGCCGTAGACACTCAGATAGCGCAGGGCTGTTACAGTCCAGGTTATGCTCAAAACAGCTTTATTATTACTGGACGCGGTGGTTTACCCCCTAATCCCAGAGAAGCTTTTAGTGCCAATATAGTTCGACCAGAGTGGGCAACTCTCGGCCCAAGCAATGATATTAACTCTCAACAAACTATTAAAGAAAAGCCCCCTATCTCCCCACCACCAGCACCGATTGTCGAGGCTACTGGGTGGGAACTAATACTAAAGGTGAGATAGTACTTACAGCCAACGCATCTACAGGCACTCCTCACAAAAACTGGCAGCAGTCACCAGTTACTTGTATTTAGCCCGACTACACCGCAAAACATTGTGCTATTCAAAGTCAGTAGATATGCTGAAATATTCAATTCGATTATTATTTCATTATTTGAAGTATTGGGAAATACCCGTATTGAATTAAATCATCCCGCATTTATGCAACGCCTAATTTGTTATTCGTAATGAATATCATGTTCGGATAATTAGTTATGATTCCTACAATCATTGCACCCCACGCCTTAATCTCTTAAGGGCTTGGTTGCCACCCCCACCTCTGATCAGAGGGTTTACCAGAACCGGGGCTAAATCCAGATAGTTCGCAATCAAAAAGTTGCAATATCTTATTATTAGCTGTGGCAGCATCTCCTCCTACATCAATGCATCTGTTGGATAATCCATTTCTGAGAAATCCTGCACCAATGTATTCCCACCTTTGGTCTGTGGCTACCCCAGGACTACTAAATCCAGATACTTCGCATTCATTAAGTTGCAATAGCAAAGAATTAGTTATGCCAGGTTTTCCTACGACATCAATACATTTGTTGGATAATTTATTTCTGATAAATCCCCCGCGGATAAATTCCCATTTCTGATCTGTGATTCCACCAGAACTATTAAATCCAGATATTTCGCATTCATTAAGTACTAATTGCGTACCATTAACTACGCCAGAACCAGAATTCCCAGCTACATCAAGGCACTTCTTTGACAGTTCGTTTACTATAAACATTCCCCCTGCAACTTGTGCAATAGCAAATTGATTTTCTAAAATGCAAGTTGTTCCCCATAACACCGATCCGACAAAGCCAACTGCGATCGCTGTGCGCTTTTTAAACTTAGGTTTCACTAGTTTTTTCTCCTTGAGCGTTAAATTGGTTTTGTTTGGCAATGCTTTTTAAGCTTTTTTCTCTACTGTGTTATCAATTCAAAAACCATAATTTTCGCAGCAACTTAAAATTATTACAAAACTTCATTGGTGAGCTTCGGCTTCACAAGGAAGTTATCTTGCACGAGTACTGGGATAGTGACCCTGCCAGAGCAATTTGTAATCAAAAAAGTGTTGGCGAAATTTCCGCAATCAGATTTGCGGTTGTGGATGGGGGATTAGTTGAGTAGCAGAGGTAGCGATTGCACACAATACGATCTGATCAGCAGCAATCAGATAATGCAGATATTTAACTAAATGGAATTTTACACGGCGGCAATGTCTGAGCTATTGGTTCGCTCACTTGCTCAGGTATTACCACAGGGCGAACGCACGGTTTTTCTGAAACCCTTACTTTATAAGGATATTGAGCAAAAAATAGGCTAAATCATAAAACGCCAAAACTTTTGCTATTAAAGGATTCTTGTACTTTAGATGCGTTTGCCCTGGGTATTACCAGGGGAGCGATAGCTTGAGAACTTGGTGAAGTAAAGTTTTGTAAAGTTTTCAATCTTTTGCAAAAAACTGGAGTTTTCGGGTGAAAGCTTAGTAGCCTAGTTACTCGCTATTTAGTAGCTAATAACTTGATTTATGCTTAACTAAAGTTGGCTGCTACTATTAGTGGAGGCAAGCAATGTCAGGTTTGGGTTTTACTGATTGGGGTGCTTTAGCGGCTATCGCTTTCGGTGTCAGCTTTTGTACCATTGATTATGCGATCGCTCAAATTACTCCAGATGGTACTTTACCAAATAACTCTAGCGTCACAAGAGAGGGTAACACCTTTAACATTACTGGAGGAACTCAAGCTGGCGGTAATTTGTTTCACAGTTTTGCTGAGTTTTCTGTGAATACTGGTGGCACTGCTTCTTTTAATAATGCTCTAGATATTCAAAATATTATTAGTCGAGTAACAGGTGGATCTGTATCTAATATTGATGGGATAATTCGCACGTTGGGTACGACTAACCTGTTTCTGATTAATCCCAACGGTATCATTTTTGGTGAAAATGCTCAATTAAATCTTGGTGGTTCTTTTGTAGGAACTACAGCGTCGGCAATCTCTTTTGGGAATCAAGGTTTTTTCAGCGCCTCCAATCCAGAAAGTTCTCCGTCCCTGTTAACGGTCAATCCTTCAGCCTTGCTATTTAATCAAATTCAAGCTGCATCTATCCAAAATAGCTCAATTGCTCCCTCCGGTTTAAATCCATCTTCTGAATTTATAGCAACGGGTTTACGTGTACCAGATGGCAAGAGTTTGCTTTTGGTAGGTGGCGATATCAATATGGATGGTGGAGGTTTGTATGCTTTTGGTGGGCGAGTTGATTTAGGTGGGTTAAAAGGTGCAGGAACTATTGAGTTAAATTCGTATGGCAATAATTTAAGTTTGAGTTTTCCTAATAGTATAGAAAAAAGTAATGTTTACCTAAGTAATAATGCTTTTGTATCTGTGGCTGCTAGTAATGGTGGTGCTATCGCAGTTAATACCCGAAACTTAGAGATTACAGGAGAGAGTGGACTGTTTGCAGGCATAGAAACTGGGCTGGGTTCTGAAAATAGTAAAGCAGGAAATGTTGAGATTAATGCAACAGGATTAATTAATATTAATAACACCAGTTATATTGCTAATCAGGTGTTATTAGGAGCAAGGGGAGAGGCAGGCAACATCAATATTAATGCTAATACCTTGCTAGTCAAAGATGGGGCACAAGTGAATGCTAGTACTTATGGTGAGGGCAAGGGAGGAAATTTAACCGTTGATGCCCAAGACGTACAAATCATTGGTATAAATGCTAATAATCGGTTTCGCAGCGGATTGGTTGCTGATGTACAGCCCAACTCAACAGGGAATGCAGGTGATTTAACTATTAAAACTAATACCTTGCTAGTCAAAGATGGGGCAGGTGTAAGTGCTAGTACACTTGGTGAGGGCAAGGGAGGAAATTTAACCGTTGATGCCCAAGACGTACAAATCATTGGTACAAGTACTGATCGTAACTTAAGCAGTGGTTTGTTTGCTAACACAGAGCGAAACTCAACAGGGAATGCAGGTGATTTAACTATTAAAACTAATACTTTGCTAGTCAAAGATGGGGCAGGTGTAAGTGCTAGTACACTTGGTGAGGGCAAGGGAGGAAATTTAACCGTTGATGCCCAAAACGTACAAATCATTGGTACAAGTGTTGATAGCCAGTCTAGCAGTGGCTTGTTTGCTTCCACAAGGTCATACTCAACAGGGAACGCGGGTGATTTGACTATTAAAACTAATACCTTACTAGTGCAAGATGGGGCACAGGTAAGTACTAGTATACTTGGTGAGGGCAAGGGAGGAAATTTGACTGTTGATGCCCAAGATGTACAAATCATTGGTACAAGTGCTGATGGTAACTTAAGCAGCCGATTGGTTGCTAACACAGAGCGGAACTCAACAGGGAATGCAGGTGATTTAACTATTAAAACTAATACCTTGCTAGTCAAAGATGGGGCAGGTGTAAGTGCTAGTACACTTGGTGAGGGCAAGGGAGGAAATTTGACTGTTGATGCCCAAGATGTACAAATCATTGGTACAAGTGCTAATAATCGGTTTCGTAGCCGATTGGTTGCTAACACAGAGCGAAACTCAACAGGGAATGCAGGTGATTTAACTATTAAAACTAATACCTTGCTAGTCAAAGATAGGGCAGTTGTAAGTGCTAGTACATTTGGTGCAGGCAAAGGTGGAAATTTAAGCGTTGATGCCCAAGACGTACAAATCATTGGTACAAGTGCTGATGGTAACTTAAGTAGCGGCTTGTTTGCTTCTGCACAACCAGGCTCAACAGAGAATGGAGGTGATTTGACTATTAAAACTAATACTTTGCTGCTCAAAGATGGGGGAGGTGTAAGTGCTAGTACATTTGGTGCGGGCAAAGGTGGAAATTTAAGCGTTGATGCCCAAGACGTACAAATTATTGGTACAACTGCTGATGGTCTCTTTTCCAGTGGTTTGTTTGCTGACGCACAGCCCAAATCAACAGGGGATGCAGGTAATTTGACTATTAAAACTAATACTTTATTAGTCCAAGATGGAGCACAGGTAAATGTTAATACATTTGGTGTAGGCAAAGGTGGAAATTTAAGCGTTGATGCTCAAGACGTGCAAATTATTGGTACAACTGCTGATGGACTGTTTACCAGCGGTTTGTTTGCTTCTGCACGACCAGGCTCAACAGGGAATGCAGGTGATTTAATTATTAGAACTAATACCCTATTAGTGGAAGATAAGGCACAGGTGAATGCTAGTACAGTTGGTGCGGGCAAGGGTGGAAATTTGGCTATTAAAACTAATACCTTACTAGTGCAAGATGGGGCACAGGTAAGTGCTGCTACATTTGGTGCAGGCAAAGGAGGAAATTTGACTGTTGATGCCCAAGATGTGCAAATCATTGGTACAAGTGCCGATAATCAGGTTGCTAGTCATTTATTCGCTGACGCACAGCCCAATTCAACAGGAGATGCGGGAAATTTGACTATTAAAACTAATACCTTGTTAGTGCGAAATGGGGCACAGGTGAGTTCTGCTACATTTGGTGTAGGCAAGGGAGGAAATTTGACTGTTGATGCCCAAGACGTGCAAATAATTGGTACAAGTGCAGATAATCAGGTTTCTAGCCATTTATTTGCTGACGCACAGCCCAACTCAACAGGGGATGCGGGCGATTTGGCTATTAAAACTAATACCTTGTTAGTGCGAGATGGGGCACAGGTGAGTTCTGCTACATTTGGTGTAGGCAAGGGAGGAAATTTGACTGTTGATGCCCAAAACGTGCAAATCATTGGTACAAGTGCCGATAATCGGATTTCTAGCAGTTTATTCGCTGACGCACAGCCCAACTCAACAGGGGATGGCGGTGATTTGACTATTAAAACTAATACCTTGTTAGTGCGAGATGGGGCACGGATAGGTGTTAGTACTGCTGGTGCAGGCAAGGGAGGAAATTTGAGTGTTGATGCTCAAGATGTGCAAATAATTGGTACAAGCGCTGATGGTCTGGTTGCCAGTGGTTTGGCTGCTGACGCACAGTCCATATCAACAGGGGATGCGGGTGATTTGACTATTAAAACTAATACTTTATTAGTGCAAGATGAAGCTGCAATAACTGTGGAGAGTTTGGGAACAGGAACCGCAGGCAACATGACATTAAATGCCTCCTCTATCCGTTTAGACAACAACGCCTTACTTAGCGGTAACACACAAAGTGCTAAAGTTGACCCGGATAGGGAGCAAGCGACAATTAACATTAACTCAAAAATTCTGATAATGAGCCGCAATAGCAACATTTTTACCAACGCAACAGGAGAAAACGTCATCGGCGGCAACATCAATATTGACACCGATTTCCTGATTGGTTTTAAAAATAGCGACATCAGCGCCAACTCGACAAACTTTCGTGGCGGAAACGTGCGAATTAATGCCCAAGGTATCTTTGGTATACAGTTCCGAGACGTGGCATCTGATACGACAAGTGACATTACTGCTACTGGAGCAAACCCTGAGTTTAGTGGTTCTGTAGAACTAAACACACCTGACGTTGACCCCAACAGTGGCTTAGTTGAGCTACCCACGGTAGCCGTAGACACTCAGATAGCGCAGGGCTGTTATAGTCCAGGTTATGCTCAAAACAGTTTTATCATTACTGGACGCGGTGGTTTACCTCCTAATCCCAGAGAAGCTTTTAGTAGCAATGTAGTTCGACCAGAGTGGGCAACTCTGGGCCCAAGCAATGATATTAACTCTCAGCAAACTATTAAAGAAAAGCCCCCTATCTCCCCACCACCAGCACCGATTGTCGAGGCTACTGGGTGGGGAACTAATACTAAAGGTGAGATAGTACTTACAGCCAACGCATCTACGGGCACTCCCCACAAAAGCTGGCAGCAGTCACCAGTTACTTGTAGTTCTGCAAAATCTGCTGACAATTAACTTGAGTGATTTTGAAGTCACTAATAAAGCGGGGACTAGCACGGCGAAAATTGTCTATGATCCCGTGAATGGGCAGTTATTCTACAACCCTCAGGGTAATTCATCTGGTGGTTTATTTGCGACTCTAACTGGTGCGCCAACTCTAACGGCATCAGATTTTGTCTTGCAAGCGTAGTTTGTCCAAAACATAAAGTTGCTTGCAAGGAACTCCAAACGTCAAACTTAGAACATGACTAGAAATAAAAGGTACAGAGCAGAATGGCGGCCCACTGGTTGCATTCGACGGATGTATTCACAATAGCTAAATTCTTCTTCAATCATTCTCAAAATTGTAACAATTCACTAAAAAATCTACATAGATTATAGTGGTATAATTTGTTTGTATTTGGCAGCAATTTTCTCACACTTTTACTTTTAACAAAAGTATTGAACCCTTAAATAAAATTTCAAGCTCCCATGAACAAAATATCAATTAACTACAAATACTCAATTATTCCCCTATTAGGTGCAATAATAGTTAGCAACGGATTTTTCTCCACAGTATCGGCGCAAAATATTTCTGCTCCAGAGACTACTGATTCTGTTGCCGTCACTGTCGAAAATCAAGAGTTTCCTCAATGGGGATATTACACAGTGCGAA
>JAHHHS010000114.1 GCA_019359215.1 Nostoc indistinguendum CM1-VF10
CATTGGCAATATTCGTCCACGAATTTTACTGTTGGTGCGGCTGGACGAGGCTGTACCATACTCTGTGTCTTGGTTCTAGCGTTTGTACCTTATTATACTACTGCCAGAGTGACAAAACAGGGTTAATTTGATAACACGACAAAGGAATTGTTATCCGACAATTGCGTAATGGGCTTCAAGTTATTGACGCAGAGGAACGAGCAGGGGGAGACTATCAAGGTTGAATCGGCAGTCCCTAAAATCCACGAGCATTATTGGTCAGACTAAAGTGCGATCGCACAAATGAATCCATAAGTAGTTTAGTTTTCCCCATGAATTTGTGCTGCAATCTTGTCGAGGCGATCGCATTCCCCCAATCCCAGAAGCGTTGCACCAAAAGCGTGAAAATTGCACGCATCTTGTCATTGAATAAAATACTATTTCATATATTTGATTACGGTGGCTGGAGTAGCAATTAAGCCAGACCGACGAAGACTAAAAACCCGATTATGAGCAAAGACTGCCAGACCAGTCTTGATGACCTCGATTTGGTTGACACTTGTATTGCCGACCTACCCAGACAATTTCCCATTTATTTTTGTTGCGTCTCAACTCGATGCGATTTCGTCTTCCGCTCACTGAATCATCAGCCAAACCTACTGTGGTATGAACGATTACAGATGTGTTTTGTGTAGGATACGCAACTGAAATTTCCTCAGACTTTCTTCCTTCTTGTTCTTCTAAGTTGCTAAACAATTGTACAGCCACAGCTTTTGGAATAGTAACTTTAATACGGTTAGAAGAGATCAATTCTTGCACCTTAATTACCTGAAAAGCAGAACGTGGGTTACTTTGGGCAGATGCAGCACCCTGTAATTGCGTGCATATCATAGCAGCTGAGATTAGTGAAAGTTTAAGCATGGAAGGGGGCATAGTGATGCGTATAATAATTTTTATAGTAATTCGAGTATGAAAAAAAAGGTTTAAACTAGATGCCTTTTGGCACGGTAAAAGCACAGACCTATCTATCTTTTAAAGATGCGATTACTCCCATTGCTAAAGTCAGACGTAGAAATGCGCGAACCCTGATCCAAATGAATAGCCCAAAGCTTCAAAATATTCTAACCTTTGATTAGTGCTTTGCTATCCAAGCATGTAAGGATTCAGGCGTCAGAGTATTGACAAAGGGAACACTTGAGGGAGAATATCACAAATATGAACCAAAACCTGCCTCAAGAATTAGACCTAGAAAGCTTGAACCAGTTGCCGAAAGAAAAACTGGTAGAGATAATTATTGAGCAGAGCAAGGTAATATGTGAGTTAAAAAAAATCATTTTAGAACTACAGCAAGAAATAGAACGTTTAAAAGTCAGTAGAGATTTAGACAGTTCTAACTCGTCGAAACCACCATCTGGGGACATCCTCAAAAAGAGCGAAAACAAAAAGGTACCCCTGCAAGAAGAATCAAATCAACCGAAAAAGAAACCAGGTGGACAGCCAGGACATCAAGGTAAGACTCGTAAGGGGTTTGGCAGAGTAGACCGTTATGAAATCTTACGTCCAAGTGATTGTATCTGTTGTGGTAACAAAGCATTTGCACCCCTAGCAGTAAAAGTAGAAAAACAGGCTGTAGCGCAATTGGTAGAACGTCCCATCGAAATAGTAGAATATCAACGCCATACCTGTGTGTGTGAGTGTTGTGGAAATGTACAAACAGCCTCATGGTCGCCAGATATCGTTCCAGGGCAAGATTTAGGAGTTAGATTACAGGCGTTTTTAGGATGGGTAAATAATTATGCACATATGCCCTACGAGAAACAGCAAGAAATGTTATGGGAACTGGGACAAATTGAAATTGGGCTAGGAACCTTAGTCGCAACTAATGAACGAATCCAACAAGCGATTGAGCCAAGCATTATTGAATTAAGTAATTGGGTAAAACAGCTTGCGGGGGGACAAAATGGTTTAGAATGCTTATATTACAGAGAGTGTAGCAATTTGTGGTAAAAGAAAAAGAGCATTTATTCGCAACAAGCTCTATTTAATGATAAACAGGTGAATGTGGCAGATCAACAACGCGACCCCAACTCCTTAATCAATTGGATGGAACATATAATCCGTATTCGCAAGCAGTGTCCAGAGTTCGGTTGCGGTAAGTGGCAAATTCTAGAAACCGATCAACCATGTGCGTTTGCTCACTGCTGTGAGTCGGAAGGTAAGAGTGCGATCGCTTTACATAATCTAGGAGATCGTTCATGTACAGTCACGCTAAAATCTGATGAGTACAACTATTTAATTGATATATTTGGCGATTCCCAATACGAACCTCTGGACATTAATTTGCCTTCCATCCCAATAAAAGCATACGGCTATCGCTGGTTTCGCGTTAAGTAATTCAACAGCTTATACCAATTCTCCTCTCATCAAGCAACAGACGCAACCTTGAAAAACCAGACTGAATCTGATTTTATTAATTACGAATTACGAATTACGAATTACGAATTGGTATTATCCTTATGGCAAACATTGGATATCACGCTTCTCACGAGCAATTTAAACCGAGCGAACTGCTAAAATACGCGCAAATGGCAGAACAGGCAGGTTTTACTCATGCTCTCTCTTCTGACCATTTTCACCCTTGGAGTGAAAACCAAGGGCAAAGTGGTTTCGCTTGGTCTTGGTTGGGTGCAGCAATGCAAGCAACTCCAACACTTTCCTATCGGGTTGTCTGCGCTCCCGGACAACGGTATCATCCGGCGATAATTGCCCAAGCTGCGGCAACTTTAGCAGAAATGTTTCCCAACCGCTTTTGGCTGACTGTCGGTAGCGGTCAAGCACTTAACGAATATATTACTGGAGAACACTGGCCTTCTAAAAGCGATCGCAATGCTCGTCTTAAAGAATGTGTCGATGTTATCCGCGCACTTTGGGCAGGGGAAACTGTGACTCATCACGGTCTAATCTGTGTTGAAGAAGCAAAGCTTTATACACGTCCCCAAACAATACCTTTAATTATTGGCGCTGCTGTTACCGTTGAAACCGCAGAATGGTTGGGCAGTTGGGCAGACGGATTGATTACAACTTCGCGTCCTCCAGAGAAGTTAAAAAAGGTTGTAGATGCTTTCCGTAGAGGTGGAGGCGAAGGCAAGCCAATGATATTGAAAGTGCAGCTTTCCTATGAGCGTGACGAGCAAACAGCACTCCAAAAAGCTCATCAGCAATGGCGCAATAATATCTTTAAGAATATCGTGATGACAGAACTGCGGTCGCCCGGACAGTTTGATGCAGCTGGGGAGTTTGTTCAGCCGAAAGAGTTATATGAACACGTTCGTATTTCAGCAGATCCTCAACAACATATCGAATGGTTAAAAAAAGATATTGAATTGGGGTTTGATGAACTAATTTTGCACAACGTTAACCGGGAACAGCAGCAATTTATCGAAGTGTTTGGTGAGAAAGTTATTCCGGCTTTGGTATAGTAAAAAGAGTGAAAACAAAAAAGTATCCTTGGAAGAAGAACCGAACCACCCCAAAAGAAAATCAGGTGGGCAACCAGGACATCAAGGTAAGACTCGTAAAGGTTTTGGGTTCTTCATTACTTGTTATGCTAAAAACGTCTATAAATTAGCTCATATTCCTTACTGGGCATGAAATACAGCTTTTAATCTTGACGTTTGAGCTTTCGCAATAAAATCTAGGTTTTAAATGCCTGAAACCCTTGCTTTTAAAGGGAAATTTCTAATTTTAGTTTAAAGTTTAGCATAACACCTACGGAAGAGCCAGGTTTTGGCAGAATAGATCGTTGTGAAATCTTACAGACTGTTTTCTAACAATTCAGCTTCAAAGTTTAACTCTTGCTGCAACAGTTGGGCATTTCGGCGCAAGAACATCTACTGATTGTGTCGCCTGATGAGAATGGCACGCTTGTGATTTAATTAGTATTAACTGATCTTCCGCACTTCAACTTGAAATATAAAGAGATTACAGTCAAGATAAAAGCGAAAAGTCAGGGTAATTAAGAAGATAACACTGAATTAATATGACGAAGGATGAAAAGTAATCAAACATAAAAGATTTGATTCATAATCATAGGTTATTTAAGCACTAAAAGTTGGAGGAGCAATAACTGTCCCGTCAGATGTTGATAAATTTTTATTCACTCTTTAAAAGTTATTTAGATTAAGAAAGCAGATAATATTTTTGGCAAGATGAGGGCAGATAATTCAAAATAAAATGACGTGATTCTGTTAAATTAATAATTTGATTACCACCATTTAAAGTCAAAACATGAATCCCCTGAAAACACTGAAATACCCATCTTAGTGTCGGACTATTTGTTAACTTACCTAGTTGATTTTTAATGCCGATTTTTGCTCTTTTTAAGTTGTTTCTCATTTCTCTTTGACCGAGATTATAAACTAACAAGCACAGAGACATTAAAAACAACATTGTCTCGATTCTTTCAGGATTTTCTACAAAGAAGCTATCGGCAAAGAATAAAGGGTCTTTGAGAAATCTAAACCCTCTCTCACAAGACTGTTGATTTTTATAATTTGTTAGAATTTCTGATGGTTCTAACTTATTATTATCCACTAAATTAGTTGCTAAAATAAATCTTCCGGCTGATTTTCTTTGTATTTCTATCTCTGATGGTTTTTCATGACCTACTCCTTCGATTTTATAAATAGTCTTGTTATCTTTCGATTTACTTTCAATAACTTTAACTTCTTTAATTTCAAATAGCTTCAATTTTTTGCTGATTCCTCTTAGTTTATATCGGGCTGACTCCAGAGTTTCAAACTCTTCATTTTTTAAAGATTTCAGCAACTTTTCAACTTGCTCTTTTTCTTTTTTTAGCTTTTTATCTAGCTTCTTTAAATCACTTTCTTTTCTTTTTTGGCTTTCTACTATTAGCCAAATTTGTTTAATTCCACCATAATTTACTATTTCTTCTTTCCACTTGTATCCGGATAATTTTAGAGATGCTCTTCTCTTTATCTCTTCGGTATTTATCTCTTCTATCTCTACAGACTGAACTAAATTTTGTGCTTTTTTAATTGTCATCGGTACTCGACTTATCCATTTTAAATCTTCAATTAATTTGAGATTTTCTTGGCTATATAATGCGCTATCACATACCATAATACTGTCAAAAACTATTTACTTTTTAAACTCTGCTAAGATTTTGCCAAATACGGCTTTATCAGCTTCATTGCCATCTCCCGCTCTCATTAATAATGGGATGTCTCCATCACTACTTGTTATTAAATCTAAAACACATTGTTTCAAATCTGGTCTATGGTCACGAGAATATCCTTTAGTTATAATTATTGGTCTTTCTCTAGTGATTTCTGATTCTTTTTCCTGATTCTCTTCACGTTTATATTCACCATGTAGATGAAATGATGTCGCATCAAGATGTGAATATTTTGTATTTATCTTAAATTTATTAATCACTGATAATCCAATTTCTATAAACAGATTGTTCAATCCATATTTATATAATTTATCCATGACTCTGCCAATTTTATCATCATTGAGGTAATCACATTCTACATCTTCTCCCAATAAGGTTTGGATTGCTTTATCCTCAAAGAACTGACTAAACAAATATAAAGGTCTTGATACAAATCCTAATCCATTGAGTAAAATCGCTTTCACCAGTATTCCTGCCGCAATCTTCTCACGGGTGTCTATTCCTAATTTAGAATTAATTATTTCAACTATTCCTATTTCATCAATCAGCCCAGCTACTATTCCTAAGTGGTCAATATTTTGAATTTTTGCATTTTCGATTGAAGACATTTTTCACCCGGAAATATTTTGATTTTTTTTTGATTATCTCACTTTTGATATCTAAGTAGGTTGGCACGATAAAACAATATACGTTTAGTTTTCTAAAAAGGCTGAAACCAAGTATTTGTAATCTATGCAACGCACTTTTCACTTCGTAATATAGGTTTATTTCTTAATGCCGACTTACTTAAAACTTATTGGTATTTTTATTTACTCGTATCAGAGAGCTATTTCCTAACATTTTATGCTACATTCTGAAGTGCGGAATGTAGGTATTAATGTTACGTCTTCGAGTAGTAGACAATGATTTACTCCGTATTAGATTGTTTAAGCCCCAATGATTGTTGCCAGGGCTAGAAGATTCATTGGAGCTTCTGATAGTCTTCAAAAAAACGATTTAAATCATTTAAAAGTTGACAAAGCAAACTTTTGTTTTCATAAGTGCCAGTAGCGTTCTCCCAAGAATCACAGATCCTTGGATTAGTAAAAGGCAAAATCAAAACAAATAGAGCCGAAATTAAGGGCACAATTAATATAAGGTTTCGGGCATCAGTGATTAAATCACCAACTTCGCTCAGAATAGGTAACTCGTATTGATGACGATGTGTAATTAGGGTATCTTTAGTTTTCTGAGGTTGAATTTTTTGTTCCTTTTCTAAATTGAGAGTGGGCTGAATATCTATCTCAATAATATTCTTTCTGACTACTTCGATTGCCGCCAATAAATCATCTATAGATTGCCCATTTTTGGCACGAGTGACAAGTATTGCTTCCAAAATTATTAATCTTGACTTGGAAGTTAAGAGTATAGGCATTTGTTGATTAGCTTCATTGATGAAATCCTGTTGTTCTTTGAGAAACTTACTAGTTTGCATATTATGTAGCCACTGCTTTTGAACTAGTAGTTCGCGTTCTGATAGTCTAAAGCTTTGAGAAAGACTGTTAAAAAAGTTAACAACACTCGCTGTTAACTTTTCTAAAGGGCTTGAGGCTGTTGAAGGGGAGTTGCTTTGATTGTTGTCTTGCATAGGTTTACTGAGTTTAGTTATGGTTGCTATTTCCGCCGTCGAATTTGTACTTAATTGGAGAATCCTGAAGCAATCTTTCGATTCCTAAACGGATTAAATCTGGTGGAACTCCGTCCAATTTCAATTCGTTTTGAATAAACTCATCAATTGAGTTAGCTGTAGTTTTTTCTAAAAGTGCCAACATCTGTTGAGCTTGAGTTTTTGGTGTATCAATTGATGAATTAGTTTCGACATGAGAAGAATGTTGATCGCTGGGTGCAGAATTAACAAACTTTTTGGTATCCCGGTCATAGCCAGAGAAGTTTTTTAGCAGTGGCATAGGGAACCATTGATTGATGCCGCCGTAATACACTGCTCTACCGACTGGCGATCGCTCGGCAATCTCCATTACTTGGGTTGAAGTAATCTTGCGATCGCTGGGGATGAGTTGAGTAGCAATCATGGCGTTGTAAGCTGGGACGTTATCAGGATGAACTAACGCCACAGAGGTTAACTGGGATCTCAGTCCGCCAGAAATGCCTAAATCGTCAGTGTGAGGGTTCTGCACGACAATCCAGAAATGCCAACCGGAACTATCACCGCAAGAACAGTAAGAGATGATTTTGTCTTTGAGCCAGCCAATTTCACCCTTAGTATTTTTAAATTTGGAACAAACAGCCGTACCTTCATCTAAAATAATCAGCTTGGAGCCAGAGATATTTTGAAATTCGGTAAAGCATTCTTTGACCCATTTAACAGCTTCGACCGGGGACATTTCTAGGATTTTAGCCCGTTTAAAAGTATCAACACGACCTTTGAAATAACCGATTTCTTTCTCGTCACCTTTGGGGTCAATATAAAAGATGTGTATGCCAGGATGCAGCCGCTTGATAGCGTCGATTGCATTGCTAATGGTGATGCCTTTGCCAGAACCAGGGACACCAACCCAAAGCATATTGGTAACTTTCTTAGCAATATGCCCAATTAGGTCATACTGCACTTGGGGTTTAGTGGTGTATGTGGAGATTTCGGTATTGACTGAAGGGGAAGAGGCACTTTGCATGGGAGCAGTGGGCATGGGAGAAATTTCCCCGAAGCTCTTAGCATTGTGCCCCCTTTCCTCTTCAAACCTTGCTCCCACAGCATGATTCGGTAATTGAGCAAATCGAGCTTGTGGGATACCAAGATTTTGCGGTTGTATCGCCTCTTGAATAACTGTTACTTGTTGGTAGTTAACTCGCGGGTCAATTGTCACTTGTGCTAAATGCCCAGACAATTGCTCACGGGTGGGAAACTGCCCACGTAGCTGAATAAACCAATCAAGTAACCAACGGTAAGCGTAAAATCTTTTTCCTGGCTCAACGGCGCTCAAGTATTCACACACCACATGAGATGATTGCTTGAGCATAGCAAACTCATACTTAGACATTGGCTCCAGATGCAGCATCAAGTCAGCCAGTTCATTTTTGTTAGCGAAATATTCAGCCCGTGCGACGCTATCACCCATTGCCGAAAGGAAACTGAAGAAGTCACCACGAATAAAAGGGATGGGTGCAAATTGATGGGTATCGTTTAAGTCTTGAACAATTGACCACAGATAACCAACACCAGCTACGACTGCACCGATGGGAGCAAGTGGGGAAGTGGCATAACAAACAGCACCAGTGGCCGCCGTCGCTAAAGTAATGAACTTAGCAAGATTCATGCCATTACGCTCATCTTTGGCGCGGACTAATAACTGATCTTGACGCTCCTGTAACCAAGAGGCGGTATTCCCAGCTTCCAAATACTCAATGCTGGGGTAGTCGTCACGTAAAAGTGCCGTTTCTTTGGTTCCTAGCATTGGTATTTCTTGCTGCATGTGAATTCCTCTTACTTAGTTAACTTCCAAATGCTGTAACCAATCTCGCCTGCCACCATTGAAACTACGTTGTAAGCAAAGCAAGCCAGGATTAAACCTGGGTTAGTGTAGCGGAAGGGATTACGACCAACGAAGGTAGTAGTCAGATCCAAAACCCAGAAAAACAGTGCGATAGCCGAAGGCTTAAGCTTCGCTTATCGCTCCACCTGTGTGGCGTTCTTTCATACCGGCAGCTTTATAATCACCCCATAAAGCCACGGTCAAATCGATGTTTCCAGTCGGTTTTGTACCCAGAGTATATTGCTTGGAATCTTCAAATTCATGCTTGGCCTGCTGTGGATCTTTACCACGCAATGTTCGAGCTTCCATCACTTGAACAAGTGCAGAGATACCGAAGCTAATCCAAAACAAGGGATTAAGTAGGAGTTGTAACCAACCAAACCAACCGATCCATTCTGTTTCAAACCACGGAAAAATCGGTTTTCCCTGGAATAAAACTTGCCAGATGCTATCAGTAGAAAGGAGCGTACCAATCCAGAAACCAATTGCACCAACCAGTTTGTATCCGGGTGTGCCTGGGGTAACGAATTGGGCAATGATATGTGAGATAAAGATGACTGGCAGTGAGATTAATGCCACAATCCACCGAGCTAATAATTCTAAGTAGTCACCCCCTACTTTTTTCGGCTCTCCTTGTGGTGATGTTTCTGGGTTTGGTTGTGAATTAGATTTGTTTGGAGTGAGATATTTCATAAATCAATTGACCGAATCTTTAAGTAGCGGCGAATTCTTACAAGCATTTTTGAATCTATATTTCCATTTCCATTGCCTCTGTTCAATTCGCCCAATACAAAAACCCGTTGAGTCATACACAAAAACTGTTTCATCTTCTAAATAACCTGTAGTATCAGGTCTAGGGTTACGTTTTTTTGAGTCTAAATAGTTCCTGATTCGTAACTTACTAAATGAGGGCGTAACTCCAAGAGAGTTAATTTTGTCGGCGGTTTCTGCCCTTTGCTCGGCTTTAATACGTTCTAGTTCTTCTGACTCACGAATAGTAATGCCGTGAGAGTAAGTTTTGAATTGGGCTGGCAGTTGTGATAGCCAAGGACTTGCGATTAACCCCATACCCAATAATCCCAACATCGCTTGCTTCTGGTATTTCATTGTCATTCAACCGGAATATTCTACGGTTGTTGCGCGTCGATACTTTGTGTTGTTTGAGGCGGCGGTGCATTAGCAACACGAATGTAAACAGACAGCCCAATACAAATTAAGAAAAAAATAATTGAGAATCCGAAAAGATTCTGCTCCAAAACCTTACGCCATTTTAAGTTGGCGACTGAATTTGTTTGCTCAACAAAGAGCGTGTCAAATTTTTCAGATCCTGAATCGTCGCAGGTAGTTTCGACTTTTTTTCTGGTGTTGGGACTCCTAATTCATCTAAAAATGCTTTTGGGTCAAAACCAACAGTTGCAGTATTAGTCAGGGTTTGAACTTGTTTCTTTATCTCATCCCCAGTCTTTAACCCGTACTCTTGGGTAATTTGTTGCCTGATTGAAGGATCTTTGGCCAATTGATAAATAAACGCTATTTCATCAAAGCCTTGCTCTGTGCGTCGCTGTAATGAACGAATATCAAGCCAGAACAGGTACGTATGGATAGCACAACAGCTTCAAGTTACTGTGGAGTTAATCCTGAAGGGTTATTTCAATGGGGTCACAGCAAAGATCATCGCCCAGACTTAGCACAAGTGAAAATAATGTTATCAACATTAGACCCTTTAGGAATGCCAATTGCGGCTGAAATACTATCAGGAGAAAAAGCCGACGACCCGTTGTATATCCCAGCAATTGAGAGAGTACGTTCAACGCTGAAACAGTCAGGATTACTATATATTGGTGACTGTAAAATGGCATCAATTGCGACGAGGACTCATATTGTATCTGGTGTGGATTTTTATCTTTGTCCTCTAAATGCAAAACAAGTACCATCTAAAGAATTAACCGAATATCTTCAACCAGTTTGGGATGGCAAACAAGAATTAACAACTATTGATTATGATTATGCTGATGGGAAAAATAAAGAAATTGCTGAAGGTTTTGAAAGAGATGTTTCTCAAACAACAAAGATTGATGGTAATGAATTGACTTGGAATGAACGACAACTAGTTGTACGTTCTTTTGCAATCGCAGTCACAGAAGAAAAATCTTTACACGGCCGCTTACAAAAAACGAATAATGCTCTGGAACAGCTTAAAATACCTCGTCGCGGCAAGAAAAAGCTAACCACGATTGATTCATGTCATTCTGCTGCTAATGCTATTCTCAAACGTTATCGTACCAGTGGACTTTTTAAACTTGATATTCAACTTAAAATTTCTCAAAAAGTTAAGAGGCGATATCTTGATACACCTTCTCAAGTAGTAGAAGAAATTTTGATAAATCTGGATTTTGAAATTGATGAAAATGCAGTTTAAAGACAAATTCAATTGTTAGGTTGGCGAGTGTACGTTACAAATCAATCAAAATCTCTGTTATCTTTGAAACAAGCTGTTCGTGCCTATAGATATGAGTATTTAACTGAACGGGGATTTGCTCGAATCAAAGGCTTTCCTCTATCTTTAACTCCAATCTATTTGCAGCGTGAAGATCATATTACAGGATTAATTCGACTACTTTCAATTGGTTTGCGTATTTTGACTCTTTTAGAGTTTCAGATTCGTCGCAATCTGGAGCAAAACAAGGAAAAGCTAACTGGACTTTATATTGGTAATCCTAAACGAGAAACAGCACGTCCTACTGCTGAGATACTTCTTGCTGCATTTAAGGAAATTACCCTGTTTCTGGTTGAGGTTAAAAACGAAGTTTATGCTCATTTGACTACCCTTTCACCCTTACAGCAGCGTATTCTTGTTTTACTTGGGTTTTCAACCACTATTTATACTCAACTTGGTGGTCAATCCTTTACCCCTGAGTAGCCTTTCTTCTAACTCCTGAAAAAATAGGCGAACCGGGAGTTATTTATCTCCTTAAAATTTATCTCGTTGAATACTCAAACTAGCTCCGACCAAAGAACTGCCTAAGAAGGCGGAAAAGCTGACCAGCATTGCACCCAGGCAAATACTTTTCTGCTGCTGCCAACCAGAAATGATTATGTTGGGATTAGCATTTGTCTCAATAATCTCCATTCCCCAGCACCCCATTGCCCCTACTCCTGAAAAACCAGTCAAGAGCAGAGAGACAATTGCAGTTGTTTCTATCGTGCGGTCAATGAAAATCCTGGGGTTAAATCTTCTCCTAGTACGGCGGCGAGAAACCATTTTACTCTTGTGGTCTAATTGAGATTGGTAAACAACTTGTTTGTGTTTAGTCATTTGGAATCCTCCAATTCAATAAAAAACCCTGCACCAGTATTCTTAATATTTACCTTTCTTTGATTGACCAAGGTTTGAATAACTGACAGACTGAAGTTGATATGACACAATCGTGCGCTACCTCCGCAACGACGTAAATACTGTATGCATTGGTGCGGCTGATTTTGTGGAGTAGGATGAGCAATTTTTCGCGGCATAATATTTTTTCCTTTTTATATAATTGAGCAATCAGAGTGGCTCTAATCAATTTCTGCCAATCTTTATCCTGTGCAATGGTTTGAATTTTCAAGTAGCACAGGTTGAAATCTTTCAGTATTTCGATGGGTGACATGGGAATGTTTAGAAATGACTGAACTAAATCTGCTAGGTTGTGACTTTAATGCTGAAGGTGACTTATCGTTTGATAAACTTGGTTTATGTTTGATAACACTTGCAAATTTATCGCTGAAATGTATTCTCCCGATTTCGCCACTTGGTTGTTAGGAGAACCAATTACTTTAACCAAATTAAGTCCTACAGAATTGTCTTTAGAACCTATTCGTGCTGATGCTTTAATCTTGTTGCAATCAGATGAAGTTGTTCTCCACATTGAATTTCAGACTAAACCCGATGATGATATGCCGTTTCGGATGGCTGATTATCGTTTGAGGGTGTATCGCCGTTTTCCCAATAAACGAATGCACCAAGTGGTGATCTACTTAGCCAAAACCGAATCAGAGAAGGTGTATCAAACTACTTTTACTACTGAAAGTTTACGACATGAATTTTCAGTGATTCGTTTGTGGGAACAGCCTCCAGAGATATTTTTGTCCACACCAGGATTACTCCCGTTTGCGGTCTTGAGTGCTACTGAGAACAAAGTTGCTACATTACAACTAGAGGCTGCGGCTGTTGACAAAATTGCTGATAGGCGAACACAAAGTAATATTGCTGCCGCCTCTGCAATTCTGGCTGGGTTAGTATTAGAAAAAGATGTAATTGAGCGTTTATTTAGGAGAGACATAATGCGTGAGTCTGTGATTTACCAACAAATTAAAACCGAAGGCAAAGAAGAAGGCAGGGAAGAAGGAAGTCAACAAAAAGCTCATGAAATTGCCCAAAACTTAATAGCAGAAGGAATGACAGTAGAAGCGATCGCTCGAATTACTGGTTTATCAGTAGAAGTGGTGCAACAATTACAGCAAGGAGAGTCCGAGAAGCAAAAGTAATTTTGCTACTGTCCCTGTACTGAATCGGCTCAACGAGAGCTGTTTTCAAGCCCCGATTTTCTCCGATACTCAATGGCGGTGGTCGCTTGTTAACAACAATGCCTCTTTGTTTGATGAGCATAATTGCTTTTTATCCAGAACCAGCGTTTCTAAGAGAACGTTAAGATTGCTGCCGAATTTATTCTTCTAATTTCTGTTTTCAATTCAGTTCAGGTAATTGTGCAAGCGCTCCTTCCATCCATGCTTGAATTGCTTCCATCTCAGCAACACCTCGCGCTACAGCGTCAACTACATGCTTCTGATAAGAGTTAACAGCATGATTATGATGTCCAAACTTATTCCCAGCCCAAGACAAGCACATGGTTTTCACTAATTCGTCAATCTGAACAGAATCAAGCTCACTTGGACTTGTAACATTTCGAGAATGTAGCCACTCTTTGACTAAATCCAACGGATAATTTAGAAGTGTACGAACTTCTTTGACTCGCAAATCCTTTGGGTTGATTAATGGTGGAGTTATAGCTTGTTTGGTTGGCTGAACTCTAGGCTGTTGATTGTCTTTGCGGGGTCTAATATTATTTTGTGGTTGTTCTGCCTTTTGAGGAGTAGCAGCGCCTTCAGCATCATTGTCTTCATCAGCCGTCACCGATAAAATTGCACAAACCGCATATCGTCGTGCATAGGTCAAAGCTGCACCAAACTTTTGAGAGTCAGCAATCTCAGGCAAAGGATAAGTACTAGCGATACTCTCTCCAGATTCATGGAAAATATGAGTCCGTAGCACGGTTTTACCTTCAAAGATTTCAGTAGTTTGAATTATTACTAAGCCATGTTTACCCAATGCAGTAGTGACAGCATCCAATACAGCATCTAGGGTCGCATATTTACGTTTATAGTGAGGATTAGTACCGTCTTTTTGAATGGGATTAAACTCTGCCTTTGCTTTAATTAAAGCTTTGATTAGTTCTTGCATCGTCCGGCTCCTCGCATTTTACCAATCGCTTTCATTGACATCACCAGACACTTTTTTGCTAGATTTAGCCTTAGCTATCTGAAACTCTGAGGCTTTCAGCACAGGCATTGCCGCTTGTTTTACTGAAGCTTTGGCTTGTAGATAAAGGAATTGCCTTGACTTCAACGATTTCTTCGACACAACCCATTGCTTCACTCAAATAATGCAGAACATCGCCCAAATGAGTTGCTGCTTCTGGGTCAATCTTCTTTTCAGCAATCAACAAAAGCCAATTTTCGTTTTGAGCAATCGTCTGAATCTTCAGGTAGCACGAGTTGAATTCTTGTAGGATTTCTATCGGTTCCATTGCTATATTTGTGAAACTAAGTAAAACAGTCTTATTGAGGAAGTGGGCAGCAACGCCCACCCTTTTCCTTACGCTGCAACTAAATCTTTCGCTTGTAGCACATATCTCTTTAACCGCTCCCACTCGTCACTCGTCAACGCATCAAATTCTTTATCGAGTAACTCTTCTTCCGTGGGTGGTCGCTCAGTAACCGTTGTTGATACTCTTGCCCCGTTCAAAAATTCATCCAACCCAACTGCTGCACCAATCGGCTCGGCGTATCGAATTTTATCTACTGCATTCGACCAGTGCGTAATGTGTTGAAATATCACCCCAATCATGCAATCAGCCTTGTACACTCGATAGTTTCTGGGGCAAGCTCCGCCAACGTAAACCAGCTTGTATCCAGGAATGTCCTGCACCTCTGCGTTGGGGTCGGTTGGAGGTAACAGTATCTTGTCAAGAGACTCTTGCAACTCAGTCTGTTGAAGAGAAAATGTGGTTATCATATCCGAAGTGCCATGATGATTTCGATTGTCTAAATTTCGGTTGAGCGGCGATTGCTTTTCTCTTGGACTGCGGTCGCCTTTTTCACTTCAGGGATTTCTTACACCTGTACGTTCGGATCTGCTGGAGAGCGCATAATTTTCAGCCGATGGTTATTGAAACCCGAATCTTGAAGTGTGGGGTTATCTGCTGTATTTTGTGCCATTATTGTGTTTATTCGAGACTAAACTCGTTGGCGATTGCAATTCTTTTGGTGTGCAATCGCCCTTTCTATCTTCAGCAACTAAGCCGCTACTGCCGTTCGGACTCCCAACGACGCAATCACTTGTTCAGCACTCGGAGCCACACGATTGACTCCGTACTGTCTGGGTCTTGCGTACCACGCGTCTTGATTACACCCGACGAAGCCGACAAAACGCCCGTCTTGGTAGAGTTTGGTGCTGAAAGATAACCAGTTAATTTCACCGTGATACAGACCAAAAACAGTGCAGGCTTTTTCTAGTTCCTCGCTTAGGCGTTCGTTCCGTTGTAGTGGCGTTTCTGGTAATGTTGCCTTAACTTCTGCAACTCTTTTTGCAAACCAGTTGCGGTCGAAGGGTAATCGTCCGCCTTCCACGAACTGCACCCATACCGTAATCCCGCCCTCGATCCAGATTGTACGCACTGATTCGGGTTGGACTTCGATAATCTCGCCAATGATGCGCCGGTCACGAGCAGTTAAGGGGTCTTGGGTTGGGGCTACAGCTTCGGCTTGGGATTCGATGTGGTTGTACAGTTCTGCTTGGGCTAAGGCTTGTTCTTCACGAGAAGAAGTAGGGATTGCTTGCTGTGTATGTGTTGTATAAGGCATAATATTGATCTCCATTCAGTTGGATAAAAGGCGATCGCTTACTTCTTGGTCGGAGGGGCGATTGCCTTTGTTATGTGTGCAAACAACGTTGTGGTTTAGCACAACGCTCTCAAAAAGATTTGGCGTAGCCATCAAAGCTAGTTGCTTGCTAAGAGCATTATCAAGACAGTAGAAGGCAGTATCGGGCGATGTGTACAGCTTTAACAACGTCAAAAGCTAATCGTCTAACGTCTTTTGTTAATCATTTATTTAAGTGCAAATCCATTTCCGGCTGTGTACCCCTCGCCTTCTCTGGTTGTGCCAGTGCCTCGGTTGCTCCTCAAGCCGTCACTCTGGATTGTGCTGTCAAAGTTCAGATAGTGCAAACCCTTTGTTGCGTCCGGGTGCAGGCAGTTTGCTTTCCCTTGCCCTTATGTTCTATAGTATAGCTTAATAAGTTGTACTTGTAAAGTCTCACTGAATAACTAAAGCTGAATAAGTAAAGCTTGAAAAGGGAGGAAAGAAGCGCTATGATTTGCTTACATTAATGGAGAAGTGAAGTTATGAACTTAATGCAAGTTACTTTGTCGGTTGATTTGCCTGGTCTAGGCACTCGGATTAGAGAGATTAGAGAGTCCAAGGGACTATCCCCAACTTGGGTAGCAGCTCAAGCTGGTATGAGTGTTGGCAACCTATATCGCATAGAAACAGAAGATGCAAAGTCTTTACCGCGTGAAACTTTGCGTAAGCTTTCTGATGCCCTTGGCGTAAATTTTGATGCCGAGGTTAAAGCTGCTTTAGTGCAAGAGATGGAATAAATTTTCTACTAATGATGCGGTCAGCATAAAGCAAACGTTATTGCCTCATTAGTATACGAATGTATTAACTGTATTTTCTGCAACTAATAAACGGAGTAACTACTGAAATTATCTTTAGATAAATAGCACAACAACTAGAAGCGATCGCCCACCGTCCAAAGTTAGCGATCGCCTGCTCAATCCGTTGATCACAAAGTGAGCTTATTACAATGCTGACACATTTTTGGAAAAACTCTCCAAATCAGCTGCTGTTGTTCACTTTGGTTAAACTGCAACACCTCACTTTCAAGCATTTACCATAGTGGGCAAGAAAAATGCTGACACTAGAAAAAGAACAAACAACAGCACTCGATTACACTGTTGTCAACACCAGCATCCAGGAAACCTTCACCGCCATAGACCGATTCGAGTGGCAAGCGGTAGATGAAATCCTACTGATGAGGGAACAACAGCTTTACCTGCAACCTGGATATAAAAACTTTTCAGAATACTGCCAGCGTGAATTATACGCCTGGGGTGGATACCGACGAATCAACCAATTGCTAGGAGCCAAAAAGGTCATAGACGCAGTTGGCGAGTTGGGCGGACACATCAAAAATGAGCGTCAGGCTCGTCTGTTACTACGGTTAGTCAAGGAACCAGAGAAACTAAAACAAGCTGTAGCGATCGCTCTCAAAGATAACCCTGACCCAAGTGTTTCAGACTTTGCGGCTGCTGCAAATATTGTGGTTCCTCAACTTCCACGCAAAAAGCAATCTATTCAGGAACCAATGGTTCCCAAAATTGAAGAACCAATGGTTCCTCAAAAAGCTATTGTCACAGTTTCACAACAGTCCCATCCAAGGTATGAAGAAGAGGGAACCATTGAGGCAGACGCACCAAATCGCTGGCAACAGATTGTCACCTTTGCTGATGGCGAGAGGTTGTTGATCAACAATACTGATTTAGATGCCCACAGTGTCCCATTCCCCATAGAGCCAAGTTATCCACCAGAATACGCAGAAGCAATCGCTGCTATTGAAGAACGCCATAAACAGGAGTTAGAGCGACTTTCCCAGGAATTGAGAATCGGACTACAATCAGAAGCCACTGCTAAAGCAGAAGCCCAGGTACAAGATCAAATCCAATCTCTGCAACAACTATTCAAGCAACAGAAAGAAGAAAATATCCAGTTACAGCGACGGCTTTCGGAAATGGAAGGGTTGAGAAAGCTGGAGGCTGAGAACCAACAGCTTAGGCAGCGTATTCAGGATTTGGAACACGCCGTAGAAGAACGTCCCTCTCTACGAGACGCTGCGCGAACGCAACAGTGGGGGAATACCATGACGCAACAGGCTACCAAAGCCTTGAACAAACAGGTCAAACTTGCCTTGGAGAAAGCTATTGATCTGCGATCGCTAGCCCAAGAACCCCCAAAAGAGAACGCCCAAGAATGTCTACGGCTGATGGGTATGGCACTGAAAAACTTGGCCACCGCAATGAACAACACCCAAGCGCTCGAAGCTGCTGCAATAATTCTGGAGAGTGAGCCGACACCAACTGCGATCGCTTATCGAGCCGAACAATTGGAAATGTTGCCCCAGGCGGTTAGTGATATTAGGTCAGTGCTAGCTAAACCGGGGTGTACTTGGCAGGACTATTGGGCAATAGCGCAAGAGTATGAGGTAATCAAACAGGACTACTGGGCGGAATTGACCACCCAAGAGACTGATTTAATCACTGCTCTCCAGAACGCATCCTCTCAACCAGACACTATTGGCATCGGTTCTATAGTTGCTCACGCTGACCTATACCGCACTTTGTATGTCGAGAGGGGTGAAGTCGTAAAGGATTTAGGCGAGGAAGTGGTGGTTGCCTGGGATTGTTGGAAGGAGCAATCGAAAAAGACTGACAGATATTTCCGAGACGAGTTGCGGTTTTGGCAACCTCAACCTCAATAGGCTTTCAGTGTACTGATGACTTTTTAGACAACTAAATGTAAATACCAAACCCTGCAATCACACTAGGGGAAATTTCCATGCGTCAACATAACAGGAGATTGTAAAATGACTGCAACTATTACAAGACCCAAGCTCAAAAAGTCTGCCACCAGTAAACCACAGTCACCGTACAAGCGGCTTCATGTGATTATTCCCATCGAAGATATGCTGTGGGCATCGCAACAAAAGCCTTCAGTTACGCAATTGTGGCAGGAGTGCTGGACGGCTGACCCCTATGGTTCTCGGTGGATGCCTTTGTCTACTGGGATGGGTTACAGTACTTTTATCTCTGCGAAGAAAATTCTCTCTGAAAGCGGGTTGTTCATTTTCAAGCCCGACAAGTCGATTAGACTTGTCCGAAAACTCCAAAGCCAGACTGTTCAAAGCTTTGGGGCAAAACTTTGATATCTTCGTAAAAACGGAGGCATAAGGCTTTGAGATAGTTAGTGATAGTTTAGAGACATAAAAATTAACTCCTGATTTTTGAGACTTTACGATTATTGCTAATAGTTAAGTTGGGAGAATCAAGCTACCAATTCTTAATCTAACTAATCCGCAAACTGTTAAAATAATCTGCTCGTAAATGTCAATTTTTAGGCGAAACCTTTGTGAAGCAATCCGAAATATTTTAAGTAATCTGATCAAATGTTCGATGAATATTCGATTGCTAGACAAAGCTTTATTCTCATCCTTTTGCTGCTGAGTTAGTTCTCGTTTTGGTTTCCTTTTGTGAGGAGTAGCGATATTTTCACCTCCAAGCCAAACCTTTATCACCTGAAAATGGTTGAGATTTATCAAATTTATTTTGAGATTGACGAAACAATTTTATATCTGCTGTTGGCCCAGGAACACCTACTTGCACCTCCACAATATCTTTTCCTTCTGGCATCCCAATCATTTGGCTTTTCAAAGTATGTTGTCTTTTCTTACCAGAAAAATATTTCTGTTGCTCTTTCTGGTCAGAATGCCTATATATTGGCTGTTCCAGGCTATCAACTAATAGCCTAAAATTAGTTAATACTTCTTGAACAAATAGTAAATCACTTTCATTATTTGAGCAGGGTTCTAATAAACGAGAATGAGGAAGACTCGCCTACGGCGAATGAATGTACATCGTTAGCGCTTGTGGATGATGCACCAAGTCAATCTGCTTTGTTGATAGGAGAAAGCCAGGACTGTGGTGTTGAGGCGACAATCTCTCATGAAGGTGCTTGTTCCGCCGCGCCCGTCGCTCAAAATGAAAAATCTTCCAAGGAAGCGATCGCTAATCAAACACAGGAGGAAGCAGAAGCAAGTAATCCCGCTTCGTTGTTGGTTGAAAACTCGGTTTTGGGTGGAGAAGTCAAAACATTTTATGAGGGTGAAAGTTCCGCCGCGTCTGTCCCCAGTCCTGAAAAATGGTCACATGAGGCGATTGTTGCAAGGGCAAATGCGCGACCTGTAAGAAGGGAGAAACTAAATCGAGCAGCAAATTCGGGGGAGAATCCGGGGTTTGACTTTTTGCAGGAGTGTTGGAATGATGATCCGGCTTTGGAGATTGTGATCAAAAAACTATTGGTGGAGTATCCGCAGTGGGGGGTTTCGATTGTGAATGGGGTGCTGGTGAAGTGGGATGAGTAGTTAGGATAGTAACATTACTATCGGATTTAAAAAGAGGTCAGCGTGAACACCAAAGAAAGAATCTGGCGTTGCGCCGAGCCAAATCTTCCCAATCCTCAGTTAAATTTATAAACACAAAGTTTTGTAACAATTGTGGCTGGTTTGTGTAAAAGTTGGGATCAATCCATGAGATATATATGAATTCGCAACTTGGTGCCTTCTGATTCGAGGTCTTTTATGACTAATGACTGGAGAAAACAACTAGATGCACAGCTTAAAGAATTAGCGATCGCAGCCCAACAATACACGCACCTAAGCAAGGGAAAGCGGATAGCTTTAACAAGGCTGATTAATGCTATTTGGCAATCAGGGAAGCTTGTTCATCCTTATAAAGGTCAATTTCAACTAGCTTATGAAGATATCTATGATGAGGCAGTACAAAATTTATTTTTCTATCTTTGTCAAGACAACAATATTAATAAGTATGACTCAGAACGGGGCGAAGTGATGACTTGGGTAAATATGCTATTAACTAAACGCTTTTTTCCAGAGGCTATCCCTAAAGTTCTCGGCAAAACAAATGAAATAAATCTCGACAGATCTCACTGGGAAAATATACCCTCATCTCAATCTATGTCTTTGTTTGAACAAGTAAGGGAATATATAGAAACTGACCCAGAATTAATTTTTGTAAGGAACACATCAAAGATCATCCAGAGGCAAATTTTCAAGCTATAGCTCAAAGAAGATGTTCAGGCATTTCCTGGAAAGATATTTCAGCAGAATGGGGCATTGGAATCACATCTTTACATAATTTTTACCAACGTTGTCTAAAAAAGTTTGCTGATAAATTTCAAGAATATTTATATATTTAATGCTTCACATAATCTAATTAGCAGGCAAAAAATATGAGTAAAATCAGAGAAGTTCTAACATTTTCAGCCCCAATACCTGTGGATGGAAGACATCGGGCAGAAGAGTTACGCAGACAACAAGCCACGCAAGCAAAAGGGGAACAAGTTTATCTCAATACTTTGTCTGTGTCTTTCGTAAATTATTATCTACTTTGCATGGGATTTGAGACAGACTTAAATAAAAGTGATAGTTGGAATGTCATACAACAGACACTGATGGATGTCGCTGATTTGTCGCTAAAAAACTTGGGTTTGTTAGAATGTCGCCCAGTGTTGTCAGATACACAATTTGTTTATGTGCCGCCAGAAGTACAGTCAAATCGAATTGGCTATGTAGCTGTGCAGATCAGCAAATCATTTAGAGAGGCGAAGTTACTGGGATTTATCAAACAGGTAGAAACTGATTTATTACCCATTAACCAATTGCAACCTTTAGATAATCTATTAGAGTATTTAGAAGAACTTTCTCAAGTTAAATTTGCTGAAGTAGTTGATAATTCGCTGAACTTAAATCAGAATTTAGTTCAATTAAAGCAATGGGTGGAGAATATTTTTGAAGCTGGTTGGCAATAAATTGAAACTTTGTTTGATAATCAAACAGCTAATCCAGATTGGAGTTTAAGAGGTGCTAATGATTCTTTTATTAGTAGAGGTAAGCTGATTGATTTAGGAAAAATAGAAATAAGTCAATCTGTAATTCTAGTCGTTGGCTTCATTCAAGAGAATGAGCAGCAAATAGACATTATCGTAGAAGTGCATCCTAGATGGGGAGAAATTTATCTGCCACCAAATCTCCAAGTTATGGTGATTGACTTTGAAGGAGTAGAGGGAGAAACAATTATGCAAGCGCAAACTAGAAGCACTAACAAAAATATTCAATTGCAGTTTAGTGGCGATGTGGGAGAACGTTTTAGTATTAAATTGGTCTTAGGGGATATTAGCGTGATAGAAAGTTTTCTCATCTGAAGCGAAAAACGGTAGTGCTAAAGATGTAATGATGGAGAAGTAGAATTTATTGGTGATAGTTTCCTCTCATGCCTACCTGCCCAATTTGTGCATCTTTTCAAACGGTTAAGAATGGTCGCATCCACAACGGTAAACAACGGTTCAAATGTTATGATTGCGGACGACAGTTCGTCGAGCAACCGACTAAAAAAGTGATTGACCAAGCAACACGCGAACTGATTGACCGATTGCTCCTAGAACGTATTTCTCTGGCTGGAATTGCTCGTGCAGCACAGGTTTCTGAACAATGGCTACAAACGTATATCAATGAGAAATACGCCAAGGTGCCGCGCCAAGTCCAGGTGACACCCAAAAAAAGGGGAGGCTCACTGCCTTACGCTTTTCTCACCTCACGGGCATCCGGGCGATTATCTATAAATTCTTGTAGTTCTGCGTTAGCGAAGCTCACCGAAGGTATCGCAGGTTGTAGATGCTGGTCTATCATTGTTCGCTCTTAGACAGATATCTCTCTCCGTATTATCTCGTACACTTTTTCAGAAATCAAATATGATTCCTATATACACAATGCGTGTGCGCTAAGTCTTCATTATTTTATCAATGCTGCAAAATAGCCAAAAGCAATGCATACATCCATACATTATTAGACTTGTCCGAAAAATCCAAAGTTATACTGTTCAAAGCTTTGGGGCGAAACTTTGATATCTTTGTAAAACGGAGGTATAAGGCTTTGAGATAGTTAGTCATAGTTTAGAGGCATAAAAATTAACTCCTAATTTCTTAGACTTTATGATTATTACTAATAGCTAAGTTGAGAGAACTAAGCTCCCAATTCTTAATCTAACTAACCTGCAAACTGTTAAAATAATATGCTCATACGTTTCATGCACATTTTTGTAGCTGAGTCAGAGAGGTGACTTTCTGGCTTAGGCATCCAAATACCAAGCCTTTTTGCTTTAATCGTCAACTTTAGATCCTTTTATTCAACCGTAACGCAGATACTCAATTTGACTATTGCATAAAAGCTAAATTTACAATTACTTCAAGTATTTACACGCAAAGTTTATTCTTTCTTTTTGAAAAATAATTAATACTATAATTTGACGAGAGCAAATTACTAACTACTGTTCAGCAAACAAACGCTGTTCTGTTATAAAGACAAAGAATTATGGTTCAGTCTCAAGAGATTCACCTTGGTCCGACATTACTCGTATCTGTATCTGATGCTCACAAAACCGTTTCTGCAACGGAACTGCGACCTTGGGGTTCTTTCACTATTTTGGAAGAAAAGCCAGGCTACAAGATTAAAAGGATTGAAGTTAAGCCTGGTCACCGCCTTAGCTTGCAAATGCACTACCACCGTAGCGAACACTGGATCGTTGTTTCTGGTACAGCAAAAGTCACTTGCGCTGATCAAGAAGTACTGCTGACTAATAATCAATCTACTTATTTACCTCAATGTACAAATCATCGTTTAGAAAATCCTGGTGTGATCCCCTTAGTCTTAATTGAAGTTCAAAATGGAGAATATTTAGGAGAAGATGACATTGTTCGGTTTCAAGACGATTACGCTCGTACTAAGTTTTAGTACAGTGCGGCGGAAATAAAACAACCATTATTGTGGGAAACTAATACAAGCAGGTAAAAAGCTGTTTTGGAAAACAACGAAAGGAATAAGAGTGTGGCACGATTAGTTAGTTCCAAAAGCATTGATTTTGAGCGAGAGTGAGCAGAACTAACTGCAACAGTTGATAAATATAGGACTCATATTTGATTTTTGAACAAAACTCAGTACACATTCATTCCTCCTTCCCAGTCCCCAGTCCCCAATCCCCAGTCCCTTACCTCTACGAGTGATTCAGAAATCAAATCGGATTGCTATAAACACAACACACCTTAACAGATAGCACTGCGAGCAAAAATAATTCTACTGGCAGGCGTTGAAAAAAATAATCGTGATAATAGCCATCCAACACATAAAATTGTATTTCATTACACTTTTAAACATTGTTGGTAGTGCTAAAGATGTAATGATGCGTTGTAGTAATGCACAAAATACCAAATAGCACCAATGTGATTCTCCAACGATTTGGAAAAAGACAAGGTTTTTCGGACTAGCCGAGATACCCGTTGCCT
>JAHHHS010000115.1 GCA_019359215.1 Nostoc indistinguendum CM1-VF10
AAGGAGAACGGAAGTGTTTACTAGATTTTTCTCGCGAGTTGCATTCATGACTCTCTCCATATTCATAACGCTCTCCATATTCGCAACTCTCCCCGTATTCGCAGCTTCAGCCAATGATTTATCTGCTAATACGTCTAATGATCTGTCTAAGGTAACACTGGTCTTTGATCACGCCCTTCCCAATGTGCCTGGAAAGAGTATCAAAGGCTTGCTGGTCGAATATGCACCAGGTGGCTCAACACCCGCACATATCCATGCAGCCTCGGCTTTTGTCTATGCAACAGTGCTAGAAGGTGCGATTCGTAGCAAAATCAATGATAATCCGGAGCAGGTGTATCACGCTGGTGATAACTTTTTTGAAGTACCTGGCGATCATCATCGTGTCAGCGCAAATGCCAGTGATACTCAACCCATGCGTATGCTAGCCGTCTTTGTCGTCGATACCGATGAAGAGAACCTGACCAGATCGGACAACGAGTAAGACGCAAAATTGCATACAAGGATTTTGATGTATCGACACTACCGAAGTTGGAGCCGGAGACACTCTAGTAGTCTGCCAAGCCAACTTTGCTAGGTGAAGGCTGGGAAAAGGGGAAAGGTTAAAGGAGTAAACATCTTTTCCCTTTCCCCCTTACCCCTTACCCCGCTAAGTTTCCTTGGCGAACTACTAGAGCTAGTGAGTTTGGATGATAACAACATCACCCTTGCCAATATTACTCAACGTTATGTTCGTGAGCAGGACAATCCAGAATTATTTCATCACGCAGCTCACAGCCAAGCATATCAGGTTTAACAACCTCCCTTCCTGCTGCTTTCCTCCAATCCAAATGATTAAGTCGCGTTTTAACTCAAAGAACTTTAGTGGTGTATATTTGGCGATCGCAGAACAATGAAGTTAATCAAGGTGGGCATTGAGCTTCACCAACCTAAAGGAGAACAAGATGAAAACGCAGAAAGTGTGGTTCATTACCGGAGCCTCCAGGGGCTTTGGGTTAGAAATTGCCAGAGCAGCCCTGGCAGCAGGCGACCAGGTAGTAGCGACGGTTCGCTCTCAGCCCACACAACTCGCCATTACCTTGCACAACCACCCGGAATTGTACGTTGTGCAAATGGATGTCACCCAGGAAGACCAGGTACAAGCGGCTGTCAAGCAAAGCATTACCCGTTTCGGCCGGGTTGATGTTCTAGTCAATAATGCCGGGTTTGGCATGGTTACTGCGATCGAAGAAGCCACGGATGCCGAAGTTCGTAAACAGTATGATACCAACGTGTTTGGTTTACTGAACGTGACTCGTGCCGTGTTGCCGTACCTGCGCCAGCAAAAATCCGGGCGGGTCATCAATATCACCTCGCTATTCGGCTACGATGCAGTTCCGGGCTGGGGATTGTATGGGTCCACTAAATTTGCGGTCGAAGGTCTCTCGAAAGGGTTAGGCCTCGAACTAGCACCGCTCGGCATCCAGGTTACGGCAGTAGCTCCCGGTCTTTTTAGTACCGACTTCCTGAGCGCTGAATCCTATGTTGCCGCTAAAACCATTATTGCTGATTACCAGGAAACGGTAGGATCGATGCGTAGCGGAGCCAATGCATTACACGGGCACCAACCTGGCGATCCGAAAAAGTTTGCGGCTGTGATTATTCAACTCGCCAATACAGAACGCCCGCCACTGCATTTGCCCGTCGGGAAGGACACGATCGCAATGTACCAGAACAACGCCGCGAAAATGGCACAAGAAATTGAAGCATGGCTGCCAGTCGCTACCAGTACTGACCATGACCACCGCGTAGCAGCTTCGACCATCGCCTGACCTGCAATTCACACATTATCTCCTTTGGAGATAATGATGAAACTGGAAGAAGATCCGAAAGCCGTTGCCTATCGTGCAGATGTGACAGAAAGAAGCAACCCGAGCTAATTCGATTTTCAAAGCGAGGTAGGCACAATGAAGACGAACTTTGAGAACGAGTCCTTTGAGGATGAACGTGACAACTATCAACGTGGCTTTGATGGTCACGACATTTTCGCCGAGCGTGTCCGCAGCAACCAGCGCAAGCTGTCTGACCCCGATGATCTACAAAACCGCGATCGCCTGCGTAGAACTCTGCCGCGAAGTCGGTAACTCCGCTTTGCTTCGTCCGTTCGTCAAGCGCGAAGTGATGCCAGGTAATTTGAAAGGGGCCGAACTCGAAAGCTTTATTCGGGATGCTGCGACGAGTTTCTGGCATGAAACCTGTACCGCAACGAAAAAATTATACAAGAATTTCTTGCCGTAACTGCTTCTTTACAACTCAAATAATAAGTTAATACCTTGTTAGGTAAAGATTGGAATCAGATGGATGAGAGGTAACAGTTCGATTCATCCCACCTTTTGGTACATCGAAGATAAACTCATTTGAATGATAAAAACCCAGGAAGACACCCATCTAAGTTGCGGTTTAACTCAAACAACTTGAGTGGTGTAAATTGGGCGATCGCAGAAGAATAGAAAGTAACCGAAGTAGATATTCAACTCACGAATCTAAAGGAGAATAAAATGAGTAGCAATCACGTAAACAGTCCAAACATGAAACTCGAAGTTGTGGTGTTCAGCGTTTCCGACGTTAACCGCGCGAAGGCATTCTACGAAAATCTCGGCTGGCGGCTCGACCTCGACATTGCGGAAGGCGGCTACCACAACGTGCATATGACACCGGTCAAAATGGCACTCGCCAGGTTGGGTTCTGGACAACCTTTTTCTTGCTGAATTGAGCGATAGGGCGAGCACGGAACTCGAACCTGTCGCTCGCCCCACCATCACAACTGAGTCATGCAGACAGACTATACGTAACCTCAGTTAAATCCAATTGGAGAAAGATCAATGTCTGAAAAAATCAACCATCAACGATGTCGGTTTTTGGGCATTGCGGCCATGACGATTGCGACTACACACCTAAGCCGATTCGGTTGTGCGATCGCACAATCGAGCAAAGCACAACCAAAGGAGTCCACCACGACTCAACCCGGAACCGCAATCCGCTCCTTCCGCGTCAACATTTCAAAAGAAGCACTCGTCAACCTCCGTCGCCGCATCACAGCAACGCAATGGCCCGAAAAGGAGGAGGAAACACGCGCCTGCAAGCAGCTAGCTGGACAGAACGTTGAAGCAAAGAGTCGCCTACGCCAAGTACATGGCATCGCGCCCACAAACCTTGTACGGCATTGCAGATTTCCCCGTCGGACTAGCTGCCTGGCTTCTCGACCACGATGATGCCGGAGCAAATCCACTCGGCGATGTATCCCGGATCATTCGCCGGACAGCTGTTCGCGGAGCAAGCGGAAATTAACGTCCGCCAGCACGCCCTTGAATCCGCCTGCTTTGTCATCTGTGCGACCGCGTGGCTGGATGCCGATCAGCAGACTCAGATCGTGAAGGACACGGGTTGCGCGATCGAGCCGATTTCGGGTGGCTGCTTCACGGCCATCGTGAGTCCCGACGGCCGGATCATCGGTGAGCCGCTCAAAGCGGGTGAAGGCGAAGTGATTGCCGAGCTTGACTTTGCCCAGATTGATGCCCGCAAGCGGGTCATGGACGCGCGCGGTCATTACAGTCGCCCCGAACTGCTCAGTTTGCTGATCGATCGGACACCTACGTCGCCCGTCCATGAGGGCATCGCCTACCCCAAGTCTGATGTCTCGCGCGCGGTCATTGATGAGGAGAGAACCGTCGAGGTTCTCTAATGCTACCGTACCTATCGGAACGCAACTACAGGAAGGTCAGCACATGTCCAGAAAAATCAATCATAATCGCCGCTACTTCCTAACAACCATGCTTAAAACTATTGCTGCCACTCAGCTTGGCATAATCGGCTGCACCACACAACATGTTACCTCAGCAACGGCTGAGTTACTGATTGAAGGCGAACTGCCTTCTCTTGTCGGCGCGATCGCGTGGCTCAATTCACAGCCATTAACGGTTGACGAACTGCGTGGAAAAGTCGTGCTGATCAACTTCTGGACTTACCTGCATCAATTGGCTGCGCCAACTCCCTTATGTTCGCGCGTGGGCCGAGAAGTATAAGGATCAGGGACTAGTAATAATTGGTATACATACACCGGAGTTTGAATTCGAGAAGAATATCGATAATGTCCGCCGAGCCTCAACAGAAATGAAAATTGACTATCCAATCGCCGTAGATAACGATTATGCGGTGTGGCGTGCTTTCGGGAACCATTATTGGCCAGCCCTTTATTTTATAGACACGCAAGGACGTATGATCGAGAAGGCGATCCTCGCTGGTTATGATTGGGGGGCGCGAACAGCCAACATTATCGCAGCACTCTGGTCGGAGCGCTGCAAGGCCATCGTCGAAGTTGATGGTTACTGATCGTGTTTAGCCTGAGTTGTGAAACGGACAATTTGCAGCAAGGAAAAAACACCATGACCAAACTGAAAAAAGTACATTACAAAACCAAAGCCCGCACCGCAGGTACCTTCGTCTTGTCGCGACTCCTCGTCGCGCTCTTGGCGGCAACAGTGTTTCTAGCACCGCCCGCTCGCCTGCTTGCACAGCAATTCGGACAGATCGGCGCACAAACCCAGGTCGCGGGCAAGGCGATCGCGACCGAAGACAACGCCATCCGTCCCTTCCGCGTCCACGTCCCGCAAGAGGCAATCGTCGATCTCCGCCGGCGCATTGCGGCGACCCGCTGGCCTGACAAGGAGACTGTCGCCGACCAGTCGCAGGGCGTGCAACTGGCGACAATGAAGGAATTTGTCCGTTACTGGGGAACGAAGTACGACTGGCGCAAAGCCGAGGCGAAGCTGAATGCCTTACCGCAGTTTGTAACGAACATCGACGGATTGGACATTCACTTTATCCACGTCCGCTCCAAAAATCCTAACGCTTTGCCGTTGCTCGTCACGCACGGATGGCCCGGCTCGGTATTTGAACAGCTAAAGATCATCGGCCCACTGACGGACCCGACGGCCTACGAGGGGCACCCAGAAGATCCCTTCGACCTAGTTATCCCGTCAATTCCTGGCTACGGCTTCTCCGACAAGCCGACGGACACCGATTGGGACTCCGACCGCATCGCGCGAGCCTGGGCGGAGCTGATGAAGCGCCTCAGGTACACCCGCTACGTCGCCCAGGGCGGCGATTGGGGGTCTCCCATCTCCAGCGCGATGGCGCGCCAGGCACCGACAGGATTACTCGGCATCCACATCAACTTGCCGGCGACGATACCGCCTGAGGTGGCTGCGGTACTCACCAGCGGCGGGTCCGCGCCGGCGAGACTCTCCGAGAAGGAACGCGCGGCGTTCGACTCACTCGATACGTTAAATAAGAACAAACGGGCTTACGCCGTGGTGATGGGTACGCGGCCGCAGACGGTCGGGTATGGACTGACGGACTCGCCGACCGGACTCGCAGCTTGGATGCTCGGACATCCAGGTTTCGCGCAGTGGACAAGCAGCAGCAGCGATTCTCAAAAGTCCCCAACGAAAGATGAAGTGCTGGATAACATCACGCTGTACTGGCTGACGAGACGGCACTGTTCGTCAGCTCGGCTGTACTGGGAGAACAACAACAGCATTTTGAACGCGACCGCGCAGAAGACCGCCGATATCTTGCTCCCGGTGGCCATCACGGTATTTCCGGAGGAGGTATATCAAGCTCCAGAGACGTGGGCCCGCCGCGCCTATCCCAACCTGATCTACTTCCATGAGGCCGACAAGGGCGGCCACTTCGCCGCGTGGGAGCAGCCGCAGCTCTTCTCTGAGGAGATCCGTGCGGCGTTCAGGTCACTGCGTTAGTTCAAGATCAATCGATTCACACGACAAACAGCAGACAAAATGACCAGCTATCAACAGAGGTAATAATGGAAACAGCAGATGTAATTGTGATTGGAAGTGGTCAAGGCGGAGTTCCACTCGCGGCTGACTTTGCCAAAGCAGGTCGAAACGTCGTTCTATTTGAGCGTGATGCGTTAGGCGGCAGCTGTGTAAACTATGGCTGTACTCCTTCTAAAGCCTTTCTAGCCGCTGCCCATGCCGCAGGTCGCGCTCGACAAGCCGCAAAGCTAGGCATACACGCGCACCTTGAAGTCGATTTTTCTACAGTAATGGAGCGTGTGCGTAGCATTCGCAATCAGTTTAACCAGGGTGTCAAACGGCGACTAGACAGTGCAGGGGTTAAAGTCGTCTGCGCTGAAGCTGCTTTCACCGGAGAGCGAACTGTAAGCGGAGGAGGTGTGACTGTACAGGCTCCGATCGTCGTCATCAATACAGGGACATCCTCCACCATTCCTAACTTTCCCGGTTTAGCTGGAACGCCTTATCTCACCAACCGAAATTTCTTTGATTTGCAGCAGATTCCGCCTCGGTTGCTCGTGGTCGGTGGTGGCTATATTGCCCTAGAGTTAGGGCAGGGAATGGCACGTTTAGGGAGCCAAACCAAATTGATTGTGCGGGGCGATCGCTTGTTGGCTCAAGAAGAATCCGATGTCAGTGCTGTGCTTGCTGATGCTTTTGAGCAAGATGGAATTAGACTGCATTTCAATGTGATTGTTCAGCAGGTTGCTTATACTAACGGTGTGTTTACCCTAACGTTGAACAATGGTGAAGTACTTGATGGGGAAGCATTGCTGATTGCGATCGGGCGCAAACCAAATACCGGGGCATTAAATTCTGCGGTGACAGGCGTTGAATTAGATGCACAGGGTTTTATTAAAATCGACGATCAGTTTCAGACGACTTGCGCTGGAATTTATGCGATCGGGGACGCTGCCAAACAGCCTGCTTTTACGCATATTTCTTGGGAAGACTACCGCCGCTTGAAAGCCATTCTGTGTGGCGAACAGCGGACGCGCAACGATCGGGTGTTAGGCTATGCCGTTTATACAGAGCCACAAGTGGGTCGAGTGGGTATGACGTTAGAGCAGGCTCGGAAACAGGGTATCTCTGCTTGCGAAGTCACCCTGCCGATGGCTCATATCGCTCGCAGCATTGAGTGGGGGCATAATCTAGGCTTCTACCGCATGGTAATCGACACACACACAAATTTGATTTTAGGAGCAACCCTGGTTGGATACGAAGCGGCTGAACTGGTGCATGTCTTTTTGTCGCTGATGGAAGCTAAAGCAACGTGGCAAGTACTCGAACAATCGGTTCATATTCACCCAACTTACGGTGAGGCGTTGCCCAGTCTTGCAAGGCTACTCGTTGGAGATGATATGCCAAGCTGTCCCAATATGTAAGAGGGTGTTTATAAAATAAATATTAAGCAGTAGAGCAACGATGATTGCGGGCTAATCTACGTAACATAAGATTTGTCATAGCCGCATATATCATTGTTTCACTTGTTTGAGGATAATACTCGTAATCCTTACTGAGACGACGATAGCGACCCAGCCAAGCGAGTGTACGCTCTACTACCCAACGGCGAGGTAATACTTTAAACCCGTCTGTGCGATCGCAACGTTTGATAATTTCGAGTCCACAACCAATGAAATATCTCACCCAATCGACTAATGAGCCAGCATATCCGGCATCCGCCCAAATCAAATGTAGTTTAGGGAATAAGTGATCAATTTTGTCGAATACAAGCTTTGCGCCGTCACGGTCTTGAATTGAACCTGTATGTACGACAACCATCAAAATTAAACCCATCGTATCAACAAGGATATGGCGTTTGCGACCATTAATCTTTTTTCCGGCATCATAGCCCTTCACCCCTCCTTTGTCAGTAGTTTTAACTGTTTGTGAGTCGATAATTCCTGCAGATGGCTCTATATCTCTTCCTTCCATCTGACGCAATTGCGATCGCAATACTGTATGAATTTTGTGCCATACTCCTTTACGCTCCCAGCGTCGGAAATATGAATATACTGTAAGACAAGCAGGTAAATCGTGAGGCATCATTCGCCACGAGCAACCTGCACGCAATATGTAAAAGATTGCATTTACTACCTCCCGCATATCCACTTCACGCTTTTTTCCACGCTTTCGCTGACGTTCTGCTGGAATCATTGATTTTATCAAATCCCATTCGACATCAGAAACGTCTGTAGGATAAGCTTTTCGAGCCATTTCACCCTATTCAAATACTATGACTGTCTCTTTTAAAATACCTGTCCTGGGGGAATTACTATGGTGCTCTTTATTTTTTATTTATAAACACGCTTTTAGAAATATCTGAATCGAAATGTCCCAATCTTCATTAAAGTGAATGCCGGGGCGATCGCTAGGAATAACTGCAATTACGGGCTGTCTAGAATCAGCACTTAAGGCACAATCATCCTGTCTGACAGGCTTGCTCCTGTAGCAAATCGTTTGATGCCAATAACCCCATATCTGGTATTTCGTTTTCGTTCTGCGTTCCCACCTCTGCAATTAGTCGTGCAAAAGCACTAGGAGAAGCAACTATCAACCCGCGAGCTGGCTTGTCGCTCAAAACGCCGATCGCATGGGCCGTACCAGGAGGAATCAGGAAAGTTTCGCCAGCTTTCAGCATAGCCTTGTTTTCACCTGCCCAAACCGTGAACTCCCCTTCTAAGACATAGAGTTGTTCAGAGTAACGCGTGTGGCGATGACGAGAAGTTTGTGAGCCAGGTGGGAAGTAGCCTTCGATCAGATCGTATTTACCTTCGGTTGTTGTGCGATCGGCAATGATATTGAGGCGAGAACCAAAAAGCCAGAAAGATTGGGTCATGAGATTGCTCCGATTAATGCGTGAGTTGTTTGAGATTCAGGAGTTTAAGACGGGATTGCTTGAAGACTGGGTTGTTTGTAATCCCAGCTGTTGGAGGATAACTTCATAACTTAGTTGAAGCGTGAGATGCTGATGGCGGGTTGGCAGTAGCTGCGTGCTGCTGTGCAAATACGGCAAGGGTCGCCAAGGTTATGCTGATGGTAAACTTCTGGAATTGCAGTTTCCTGTTTTGAGTGTTTACGTGATTGCTACTCATCTTGTTCTCCTTTAAATTTATGAGCTTGCTGCCCACCTCGATTAACTTTATTCTTCTGCGATCGCTCAATTTAGACCACTCAAGTTCTTTGAGTTAAAACGCGATTTAATTGTTCTGTGGTTGAGGAAGACCGCAGAAAATAAGCTAGGAGCAATTAAACCTGGTATACTCTAACCAAAATGGAATCATTTGTCTGTCAATCTGTGTTGCTCAAACTCCCCGTGAGTCATTGATTAAAGAAACGCCCGATATCTTAAGAAAAGATTCGCTCTGTCCTTTCCACCATCGGCTGATCTTATGGATTCCAACCCATCAAAAACTAGACGAGGTTCCTCTACTTCTTTTCGAGTGCGAGGAGTCATCCTATCGCCTCAAGGGTGGCAAAAGTTTCAGACGGCAAAACAGCAGGCGGAATCCGACGAAACCTGGGGTAAGCGCTTCACCCAGGAAGATATCAGCGATCGCACCGGACTCTCCCTAAATACCCTTGCCCGCATTTTCAAGCGCGAACTGGGGGTAGATCGTCAGTCATTAGAGTATCTCTTCCGGGCGTTTGGGCTGGAATTGGCCCAGGCAGACTTTACATCCACTGCCTCATCCCAAGAGACAGAGAGCCACTGGACAAATCCCCAACAAGACTGGGATACGGCGGTCGATGCCTCAGCGTTTTATGGGCGTGAGGCAGAACTGACGCAACTGTGGCAGTGGATTGTATCTGAGCGGTGTCGTCTGGTTGGAGTATTGGGCATTGGCGGCATTGGCAAAAGTACGATCGCGGTCAAAGCCGCGCTGCAGATGCAAGCAGAATTTGAGATTGTTGTATGGCGCTCCCTGGCTAATGCACCACCACTGAATGAACTCCTGTCGAGCCTGCTGAAGTTTTTCATGCCGCTTTTTGGGGAAGATCCCATTCTTCCTACCACGCTCGATCAACAGATATCTAAACTGATGCAATATCTGCGGTCGCGTCGGTGTTTATTGATCCTCGATAATGCTGAGACCATTTTGCAGCGAGAGCCAGTGGGACAATGGCTCTCGGACTACGAAGGTTACGGGCAGTTGCTCAGAACCATTGGTGATACGTCTCACCAAAGTTGTTTGTTGCTCACTAGTCGAGAAAAGCCACGGGAAATGGCACTGATGGAAGGTGTACAGGTGCTGGTGCGATCGCTGGTCTTGAGCGGGCTGGCACCTGATGACGGACGCGCCATCTTTCGGCAAAAAGGAGCGTTTACAGGTTCAGAAGCCGAATGGCAGACCTTGATCCATCACTACGGCGGCAATCCTCTGGCATTGAAACTGTTGGCAGCCGCAATTGGGGATTTATTTAACGGCAGCATTACCGAGGTGTTGCCCTATCTCAGTCAAGGATTGGCAGTTTTTGAAGACATCCGCGATTTGCTAGACCGTCAGTTCGCTCGCCTATCCGAAGCCGAACAGAAAACACTATTCTGGTTTGCAATTCATCGGGAGCCAGTCTCGATCGCAGATATTCGAGAGAATGTGGTTGATCCTGCTGCCCAACAAAGTCTACCCAATCTGATCAACTCACTACTGAGGCGATCTCTAATCGAGAAGGCAAAGCCTACGCTAATTGAAAAAAACGATGGGTTATTCTTCTTGCAACCTGTGGTGATGGAATATGTCACAGGACGATTCGTGCAGCAAATTTGCATCGAATTTGAGAGGCAGCAACTTAACGTTTGGCAAACGCATCCCTTAGTGCGAGTACAAGCAAAAGATTACATTCGAGAGATTCAGACGCGCTTAATTGTGCAACCTGTGATGGAACAGTTGCTGTCTCGCTTTGGCAGTGTAGCGGCGATTGAGGCACAAGCAAGGCACATATTAACGCAACAGGGAAAGAAACCAGGATATGTGGCAGGCAACCTAATTAACCTCCTGGTGCAGCTTCAAGTGGACTTACGCAGCTGGGATTTTTCCGGTCTTGTGGTGCAGCAAGCCGACTTACGGCAGGTCGATTTAGCCGGGGCCAATTTTCAGAATGCCGATTTAACTAAATCCATCTTTTCAGAAACACTCAATGTTGCGAGGTCGGTCGACGTGAGTCTAGACGGACAAACCATTGCCGTTGGCGATTCTAATGGCAACATCTATCTCTGGAACATTAGCACAGCCCAACTTCTGGGCATCTTTTCAGGACACAAAGGCTGGGTTTGGTCGGTTGCCTTTAGTCCCGATGGCAGAACTTTAGCCAGCAGCAGTAGTGATAGTTCGGTGCGCTTGTGGGATATCCAGAGTGGAAGCTGCTTGCAGGTGCTAACAGAACATAAAGGTTGTGTTTGGTCAGTGAGTTTTAGTGCCGATGGCCAGCAATTAGCGAGTTGCAGCGATGACAAAACGGTACGCTTATGGAATTTGCAAGGGCAGTGTCTCCGTGTATTGAAAGGACACACCCAGAGTGTTTATTCTGTCCACTTCGCGACCGATCAGCAAACCTTAGCCAGTAGCAGTAATGATACAACGATTCGGATCTGGGATGTGAGCAATGGCAACTGCCTGAGTGTCTTACAGGGGCATACCAGCGGGGTTCGGTGTGTGCGATACAGCCCGGATGGTCAACTGCTTGCTAGCGGATGCCGGGATGGGTCGATTCGATTGTGGAGCAATTATCTGTCCTACGATCGACATCTAAACCCCCATTCCATAAATTCTAGTGCCAAGTTGCTGCATGGACATGCCGATTTTGTTTGGGGCATCGCCTTTAGCCCGGATAGTCGTCTCTTAGTGAGCGGTGGTCGCGATGGCACTCTGCGCCTTTGGGATGTGCAAGACGGGCAATCCATTCATGTACTTGAGGGTCATACCCACGATGTTTATGGGCTTGCTATTAGTGCCGACAATCAATTGTTGATCAGCACAGGAGAAGACCAGACGGTGCGGCTATGGTATTTACAGAGTGGACGAAACCTGAAAACGTTGCGTGGATATACGGGTGGGGTTCACTCCCTGAGTCTCAGTGCAGATGGTCAACTGCTTGCAAGTAGTGGTCAGAATGAAACGATTCAGGTGTGGCGTTTGCAGCTGGATAGCAATCTGCCACGACTTCACCCCTACAAAACTTTTTCCAGCCCGACCCGTCGGATTTCATCATTCAGCAACGTCAGCTTTAGTCCCGGTGGTCAAACGCTGGCGATCAATCGACATGATGAATCGATCGCTTTATGGAATATCCAAAGTGGGCACCTCAATCGATGGTCAGCGCACAGCGCATCCATCTGGACAGTTCTGTTTAGCCCAACGGGACAAATTTTGGCAAGCAGTAGTTATGATTGCACCGTGCGACTTTGGGATGTGCAAACGCATCACTGTTTGCATATGTTACGCGGACACCAAAGCGCTATTCGCGCGATCGCATTTGACAAGAGCGGTCAATGGTTGGCAAGTGGCAGTTTTGATTTCACCATTCGATTATGGGATGTGCAAACTGGAGAATGTTCAAGGGTATTGCAAGGACATACGGGTGCCGTTTTCGCACTGGCATTTGACAAGAGTGGTCATCGACTGGTAAGTGGCAGTCACGACCAAACCATTCGATTATGGGATGTGCAAACTGGAGAATGTCTGAAGGTTTTGCAGGGGCATACAGGAGCCGTCTGGACGGTTGCCATAAGTCCTCAAGGTAATACCCTGGCAAGTGGCGGTGTCGATCAAACCATTCGACTATGGGATCTGCAAACGGGGCATTGCCTCCACATCTTAGATGAACATAGCGGTTGGGTTCAGTCAGTGATCTTTAACTCTAACGGTCAAATCCTATTCAGTGGTAGTGATGATCGCACAATCAAGCTTTGGAATGTGCAAACAGGATGCTGTATCGAAACGTTGACGGTCAATCGCCTGTATGAAGGTATGAATATTCAAGGAGCAACCGGGTTGACACTAGCTCAAAGAACTACCTTGAAAGCGTTAGGGGCAATTGACAATTGAGGCGATAGGCAGCCAGATTCAGCGCATTCGCTTGTGTTTAATGGTGTCTAGCAATTGTTGAAAGGCGTTGAGCGATCGCCAGCGTTGACTTTGATAGAGCATTTGATAGTATTCTAGTAAGGATTCAGGTCTAATATTGCGGAAGTAAAGAAGGGCGAGACTGATGATTAATAGAGTCGGCAAGTAGAGCTTGTGCGAAAAAATCAATGACAGGCCTAGCTTGACGGCGACAAGTCTGCACCACCGTCAACAGATTAGCAGTATGTTGAAACCGCTCCATCGAACGGGAACCACCACTAACTTTACGTTTTGTCACAGCCAAACGCAGCGTTCGCGAAGCGTGTCCGAAGGACTCTCGTTCGGCCTGATTATTATCAGGAGGAACTTCAGGATGGTCAAGGAAATACCACCATTGGCTTGCTTTATCACGCAAAGAACGTAAAAGCTGGCCGGCTTTTGCCCCTGCCAAGTTAATCCATTGATCAACAGATGATTGCAACTTGGATTTGAATTGATTGACCCAATCGTTGTAACTGGTGGAGTTAAAAGTCTCAAACCCGAAGAGCATAATTTCTAAAAGCTTCATCAATTAAATCAACAAACACTTCACCGACATCGCCTGACTCATCCCACCACTCTTGGGCGGGTGGGTAGACCAGACGAAATCGCTAAGGCGCTTGTTTTCCTTGCCTCGGATGATAGTAGCTTTGTCAATGGCACAAATTTGAATGTGTTTACAGAGGACGCCATGTCCAGCAACAGCGCAAAGGCACACAGCAACATTTTTCTTTTCTACTCATGGGTCGCCTCCACAGTGCCAAACAAATCGTGACTGCAAAATCTGGCAGAGGTTTGAACAACGCCTCCAGGTTTTGCGGGAAACTAATCGAATACAGTCCAAAACTTTGGAGCTAAAGATGAAACTTATCTCTGTCAACGTAGGATTTCCACGTGAAGTAACCTGGAAAGGGAAAACAGTTAGCACTGGAATTTTCAAGGAGCCAGTTAGTGATCGCTTGATGGTACGATCGCTTAACTTAGAAGGTGATGGGCAAGCTGATCTCACCGTTCATGGCGGAGCAGACAAAGCAGTTTATGTCTATCCGTTTGAGCATTACGATTACTGGCGAGGTGAATTGCCTGACACAGAGTTGCCGTTAGGCATCTTTGGTGAAAATTTTACGACCACTGGGCTGAGAGAAGAGGAAGTGAACATTGGCGATCATTTTCAGATTGGCACAGTGAAACTGATGGTGACACAACCTCGCCTACCCTGCTACAAACTTGGGATTCGGTTTGGACGACCTGATATGGTTAAACGATTTCTCGCCAGTCGTCGAACCGGATTTTACTTCCGTGTTTTGCAAGAGGGCGAAGTTGGAGCCGGAGACATTTTAGAGTTGGTAAGCCGGGACGATAACAACGTCACTGTTGCCGATATCACTCAACTTTATGTGCGTGCGGAAGATAATCCAGAATTACTTCACCGTGCTGCTCAACTTGAAGCTTTACCCCAAAGTTGGCGTGATTATTTCCAGCAGTAATACAATACCATTTCACGAAAAATCTGATACAGATGTAACCCCTGAAAGCTTTGCTGCATCTAAGTTTTTTAATTGCGTTAGCGACGCGCAAAGCGAGTCGGCGTACCCTTACAGGGAAGCAAGCTACGCTTTTAGCGTCTCGTAGAGAGCGTCATTGCGTTAGCGGAGCGGGGCGTTAGCCCATTGCGAATTGTGAATTGGTATAAGTAGGTAAGTGACAACTCTCGACACAAACTCAAGACGCAAAATCAAAGTAAACCGTTTTAGACGACCGAGTTTGATTTTGTGTTGAAACCCGTTACTTTAGCAGAAACCTATGAAGCAACGCGGCTAAACATTATGTCTACACCATCGATTCAGAATAACCCGCTCATTGGCATTTGGAAGTTAATTTCTGCAACTGCTATTCACGCTGACGGAACGGTGGCTCCAGAGGTGTATGGAAAAAATCCAGTTGGCTACATCACTTACACTTTGGATGGTCACATGATGGTGATGTTTGCCAAGAGCGAGCTTCCTTCGGAAGAGCTTCGCTAACGCTCACCGTTGAGTCAAGAGGTTCAATCGCCGCTAAATTCACAGATGCAATCTCTACCCGTTGAAGAGCTTGCTCAAGCATTCACGACATTCAATGCTTATGCCGGAACTTATACACTGAATGGCAACACAGTGAATTACCAGATCGAAATTGCATCAATTCCTAATCGGGTCGGTACAACGTTAGTTCGCACTTTTACTTTGAGTGAGAGCCGAATGACGCTCTTAACAACGCCAGTTTTAAGTGATGGTGTTGAGCAGGTTTTCGAGTTGGTGTGGGAGCGTATTTAAGGCGTTGCATAAATGCGGGATGAATTGGCGGGTGAAACTATTGGTAATTCGTTCTAAATTGGGCGAAATCATCCCATGATTCAGCAACGCCGTATTTAATTAGTAAAAATTCAGATAATCTGATTTTACCAATTAAGCAGTCACTATATAACGCAAGTTAATCGCCGCTACACGACCAGCGTCTACCAGGGCTTGGTATACCATCACCGCTACCTCAGCACGTGTAGCATCGCGGGTAGGATTGAGTTGTTTAAGGTTCGGGTAATTGACAATAATCCCCTTGTTTATAGCTTTTACTACCTCATCCTTGGCATAATCAGGAATCTTTGCTTGGTCATCGAAAGTTTTGATGGATGCTGTACCATCAGCAGATAACCCCAATCCATTCACCAAGGAGACAATCACTTGCACGCGCTGGATATTTTTGTTAGGAGCAAAGGTATTGTCAGGAAAACCAGAGAGAAATGAACCTTGATATGCTTGCTGAATTACTGTCGATGCCCAGAAGCCTACTGGTACATCTTTGAATTTGACCACGGGGCGGTTTGAGGGTGGGTTGAAAGCTTTTACCAGTAATGCGGCGTATTGCGCCCGCGTCATTGTAGCATCCGGTTTAAATGTGCGATCGGGAAAACCATTAACTATTCCCAATTTAACTAATTCCCGAATAAACCCACCTGCCCAATGATTCGTAATATCGGTTAATTCGATAGTGGGTGTTGGTGTCGGAGTGGGACTGGGCGTAGGCGTAGGCGTAGGTGTCGGAACAGGAGAGGGCGTAGGCGTAGGCGTCGGAGTAGGGGTAGGAGTGGGAGTAGGCGTAGGTGTCGGAAGCGAACTATCTGCAAACTCTACGTTTCCCGTGACTTTAGACGCATTTATTTTATTTCCCACAGAAACCAGCTTGTTGGAACTGGCATTTTGCAAATCAAATTTACCGTTATTTTGTAGAGTATTGCCGCCTGGATTATTGGTACTGCCGATATCCGGTAGGGCAGTTCCAATTACTGTGATGCCATCGTCAGTGTTATTTTCACAGACATTGTTACGCAAAACAGGACGAGCGCTGCCAGAGATAACAATTCCAGAACGGTTTTCGTAAACTTTATTATCTCGAAGTAGGGGTGATGCAGTATCACTAACGGCAATACCAAAACCTGTTTTGGAGAAGGTATTATCTTGAATTTGACCTTTAGAATTTTTAGCGATCGCAATTCCATTGGCTGCATTCTCACTGAACACATTACCTAGAATAACTGGGTTAGCATCGCCTGTAGCAAAAACTCCCTCCCGCTTACAGTTTTTGAAGGTGCTATTAGCAACAGTAGGAGCAGTTGATTCAATCCAGACACCACTACCACGACTAGCCAAATTTGTTACACTCACTCCGCGAACTTCGGCTTTATCCAGCAACACAAATGTGACATTCTGACCAGCAAAAGTACGGCTTAGATAGCTACCACTCCCTTCAATCAAAATGCCATTGCCTTTATTGGTTTCATTACCTACTACTGTCACACCAGATGGAACCGTTATTGGAAAAACTTCACCGCTAGCAGCATTATAATTACCATCTGCTAGTTGAATCTTAGTGTTATCTGTAGATGCTTTAAGAGCTTTGGTAATAGTTTTGAAGGGGGCTTGTTGGCTACCAAGGTTGGCATCGCTACCTGATACTGGATTTACATAAAAAGTCTGAGGCATATTTATACTTCCAAAAAATACATAGCTATCTTAGCGCCAACCAGAAAAGTGGGTAGCGATTGATGCATTAAGTAACTTAAAATACTTATCACTGCAAAGTGAAGAGATTATGTCAAGCAGGGGGGAGTTTTAGAAGTTACGAAATCATTCCGTAAATATGCAACGCCGAAACTTTTTATATTTGATGCGTGAGTCCGGCATTTTGTACCTCACTTTTTCTCCCCTGCTCCCCTGCTTTTTCACGAATCCTAAAAAAGGGAGAAGCAGGGAGAATAGTTTCCCCTCTGCCTCTTTCCTCTTATCTGCTCTTAATACGGCCACTTCCAATCACGAATTTCCGGCATATCGTCGCCGTACTTCTCAATGTAGTGCTTGTGTTCGATTAGCTTATCTTGCATCTCCTGTTTGACATAAGCTGCCTTATATCCTAGTTTTGGCACGCGAGCAATTACGTCCATTACTAGGTGAAAGCGATCAAGATCATTAAGCACAACCATATCAAAGGGAGTGGTGGTGGTTCCTTCTTCCTTGTAGCCACGCACATGCAAATTATTGTGGTTGGTGTGGCGATAGGTTAGGCGATGAATCAACCAAGGATAGCCATGAAAGGCAAAAATAATCGGTTTGTCTGTAGTGAAAATCGTGTCAAAATCTTTTTCGCTCAAACCGTGAGGATGTTCGCTTTTTGGCTGTAGTGTCATCAAATCGACTACGTTCACTACCCGCACCTTTAAATCAGGAAAGTGCTGGCGCAGAATGTCCACAGCCGCTAAAGTTTCTAAGGTGGGAATATCCCCAGCACAAGCCAGCACTACATCTGGTTCACTGCCTTTGTCGTTGCTTGCCCATTCCCAAATACCGATGCCTTTGGTGCAGTGCTTGATAGCAGAATCCATATCGAGGTATTGCAATGCTGGTTGCTTTCCAGCAACGATGACATTGATATAGTTGCGGCTTCTTAAACAATGGTCAGTTACCGATAGCAAAGTGTTGGCATCGGGGGGCAAATACACGCGAACGATTTCTGCTTTTTTATTGATTACATGGTCAATAAAACCGGGGTCTTGGTGGGAAAAGCCGTTATGGTCTTGTCGCCAAACATGAGAGGTGAGTAGGTAATTGAGGGAAGCAATTGGTCTACGCCAGGGAATATCTCTGGTTGTTTTCAACCATTTGGCGTGCTGATTGAACATCGAGTCAATGATGTGAATGAACGCCTCGTAGCAAGAGAAAAACCCGTGACGTCCTGTAAGGAGGTAGCCTTCTAACCATCCTTGACAACAAGTTTCGCTGAGAATTTCCATCACGCGACCGTCGGGGGAAAGGTGGTCATCTTCCGGGAGGATCTGGGCTGCCCAATTCCGGTCTGTGACTTCTAACACACCACCTAAGCGATTTGATACCGTTTCGTCGGGACCGAGGATGCGGAAGTTACGGCTTTCTTGGTTAAGTTGCATGATATCCCGCAGAAAAATTCCTGCAACTTGGGTAGCTTCAGCGATCGCCTGCCCTGGTTTGAGAACATCTACGGCATAGTCTTGAAAGTCGGGCATTTTCAGGTCACGCAGCAAAATGCCGCCGTTGGTGTGGGGATTGTCACCCATGCGTCGATGACCTTTGGGAGCCAGTTCTGCTAGTTCTGGGATCAGTGTACCGTTAGCGTCGAAGAGTTCTTCTGGTTGGTAACTCTTCATCCAATCTTCTAGGAGTTTGACGTGTTCTGGCTGTTTGGCTATGTTGCTCAAGGGAACTTGGTGCGATCGCCAATAACCTTCGGTTTTTTTGCCATCAACTTCCTTGGGCCCTGTCCAACCTTTGGGGGTTCTCATGACAATCATTGGCCACTGCGGACGTTCGGTGAAACCGTGTACACGGGCTTCTCTTTGAATGCTTTGAATTTGGGCGATCGCTATATCTAGAGTCGCCGCCATTTGCTGGTGGACATCTGCGGGATCGTCACCTTCGACAAAGTATGGCTTGTAGCCGTAGCCTATAAATAAGCTTTCTAATTCCTCATGGCTGATCCGTGACAATATCGTTGGATTAGCAATCTTATACCCATTCAAGTGGAGAATCGGAAGTACAGCCCCATCATGCACGGGGTTAAGAAACTTATTGGAATGCCAGCTAGTTGCTAAAGGGCCTGTTTCAGCTTCGCCGTCACCCACAACAGCAGCAACAATCAAGTCAGGGTTATCAAAGGCAGCACCGAAAGCGTGGACGAGGGCATAACCTAGTTCCCCGCCTTCGTGGATCGAACCAGGGGTTTCGGGTGCAACGTGGCTGGGAATACCACCAGGGAAAGAGAACTGTTTGAAGAGTTTCTTCATTCCCTCAGCATCCTGGGAGATGTTGTGATAATAGTCGGTGTAAGTGCCTTCTAGGTAGGTGTTAGCTACCAGTCCAGGGCCTCCATGACCAGGGCCAGCAATATAGATTGTGTTTAGGTCATATTTTTTGATGACGCGATTCAGGTGAACATAGATAAAGTTCAGCCCTGGTGTTGTTCCCCAGTGACCCAAGAGCCTGGGTTTGACGTGTTCCAGTTTTAGCGGTTCTCTCAGCAGTGGATTGTCGAGTAGATATATTTGCCCAACAGAAAGATAGTTGGCTGCACGCCAGTAAGCGTTGATATTACGTAATTCTTCATCTGTTAAAGGCTTTGTTTGTGGAGTTGTAGCTAATGTCATTTCGACACTCCATTACAAAAAGATTTTGACGGCTTCATTCAGTATGTAATTGTACTTATTTTCAAGAATATGGCCATCTAACCCATGATAAATTTTTCTAACCTTTCTAATAATTCATCATTCATGTACACCATTTGATACTAATCCCATCAAACCGGGTTAAATAGGAATTTTATAGATAATGTGGGGTTTAAATAGATGAAAACTGCTGTAATTAATATAGGACTTACACATGAGTTACGGAATAACGTAGACGCAAAGCGGCTTGCCGCAGGCTACCGTAGAGGCACAGAGAAGCTAGTGCGCTCTTGCGGTTCTCCGACTTGTAGCAACTGGCGCGGCACGGAGAAATCAGAGTTTGAGAGATATTTTGCGTAAGTCCGATAATAAAGCGATACCTACGGTAAGCTACGCTAACGCATGATGGCGGATATGATCTTCAATAAAACTGGCGATAAAATAATAACTGTGGTCATAGCCTTCTTGGTAACGCAAGTTTAGCGGCTGGTTAACATTTACACAAGCTTGCTCAAACACCTCTGGTAGTAATTGTTCAGCTAAAAATTTATCAGCAGTCCCTTGGTCAATGAGAATTGGACTGTGATATCCTACTTCCTTAACTAATTCACTAGCATCATAAGCACGCCAAGTTTCTTGATTGCTGCCAAGGTAACCACTAAAAGCCTTTTGACCCCAAGGACAACGCATAGGCGCAGTGATAGGTGCAAAAGCTGATACTGATTTGTAAAGTTCTGGGTTTTTCATTGCACACACAAGCGCCCCATGTCCCCCCATCGAATGACCGAAAATACCTTGTTTATCTGGTAGGGTGGGGAAGTTTGCGGTAATTAAAGCAGGTAATTCCTGAACGACGTAACTATACATTTGGTAGTTTTTACGCCACGGTTCCTCTGTGGCATCAACATAAAAGCCCGCACCTGTACCAAAGTCCCAATCATCATCCTCACCTACAATCCCACTATTACGCGGACTAGTATCTGGTGCAACCAATATCAAACCGTACTCAGCCGCAAAGCGCTGCACTCCCGCCTTAACCATAAAATTCTCTTCCGTGGAACTTAACCCAGAGAGGAAATAGAGAATCGGCACAGGTTTTTGAGTTGCTTGTGGTGGTTGATAGACAGCAAAGCGCATTTCACCGTTACAGGTTGAGGAGGAATGACTGTAAAAGCCGAGTTTGCCACCAAAGCTTTTACATTCGGAAATGAGGTTGAGGTTAGACATTGATTATTATCACTTTCCTGAGCGATCGCCAAAGAAAGATTATTTTACCGTGAACTACCTGGTAATTAACACGCTATAGCGAGCGCACAATATGCCGCAGTTGCGTAGACGTAGCCCATCCTAGACATCGCTTTGAGAACCGAAACCAAATTGCGATCGTTGCTTGGCGATTCATCCCCTCTGCACTCGCTATGCCAATAGGATAAGGAAACCAACACAAGGTACGCCTATTGGAACTGGTTGCAAATGGCGGAAACTTCAGTGTTGGCAATAGGACGACCGATAGAAATTAATCCTTCCTCAGACTCGACTTGAGAAATTAGTGACCAGATAGTGGTTTCTGTTGGACCATAAACATTCCAAAGTGAAATACTCCTGGCTTGTAATTGATTAGACTTATCCGTAAAGACGAAAGGCTTACTATACAATGATTTTAGCGATTTTAACAGATTGCGATCGTAAGCGCTTAAAGGACGTAACAATAAGGACTTTGGGTAATAAGTCGAGCTAAATCATCAGTTAACAAGGTAAAGATAGAAAGAATAAAAATTTATTTCTTTCCAGACAAACTCAAGTATTACCAGATAAAAACCATGAGCAATTAAGTCGCAATCTTACAAGTCCACATACTGCCATTATTACCTGATTATAGCGATGACGAGACAAACGAAATTTCTCACTCGCTACTCGGAATATTTTCACTCGACATATCATGTGTTCAACACCGATTCTCCGTGAAGATAATTGTTTATTCTCTTGTCTTTGTAGTTGTGAAATCTCTGATTTTTTTGGTTTTTTATGTGGTGTAGTAATTGCATTATCTCCAATATAAGCTTTGTCGCCAATAAATTTTTGTTCGGCATTTAATTTATGCCGTGTCTCTCGAAATGAACTTATATCGCTTGTTTTACCTAATTTACCAACACATACATCAACAATATCTTCACCATTTGGTAACACAATAAACTGGTTTTTTAGAGTGTGCATTTTTTTCTTTCCCGAATAGTGTTGTTTCTGCTTTTGATAGTCTACAGGCCTTTCTACAGCTTGTTATGCGCTATCTAAAATTAATTCGTACTCCCCAAGGATTCGGCGCAAATCTTGATATTTTTGGCTATCTCCTTCTACTTCTTCTATTTGAGATGCCGGTAAGATGTCTCTTAAAATTTCTACCCAATAATTAAATGCATCATTAGCTTTTGTTTTGGAGACATCAAAGAGTAAGCCTAGTATTTCAAAAATTGGTTTTTGCCGAAGGTAAACTAGGCATAAGCAGACCCCTTCTTTTGAAGACATCTCCGGTTTCCGTCCACCACCAGGAGCAATAATACGAGTTTTATTCCTTTCAATTTCTGCGCGTTTTTCTAAATGGCGTTTTTCCGCCAAATTTACCAATGCTAAAAATTGCTCATAATCAATACTAATTAGTCGCTTTGCTTCTTGCGGATGTGATTCAATTCTTGCTAGAGGGCTTGTCATTATTCAATACAAATATTGCTTAATTATTATTTGATTATCCCAGAAACATTATATTAAGGATAGCTCTATTAGCTAACTTCTTGGGTAAAGCTTCACCCCCACAAAGTATTTTTAATTTATGGAAATTTTGCCATCCAGCTTCTAGCATCAAAAAGGTCAGTGTTGTACTTAAAGTCAGCAAACAAAGATTTGCTTCCTTCTACCACTTTTAGGGTTAAATCAAAATTCCCTTCTTCTTGGGGAATCACAAAAGGTTTCAGCTTCAAATCGTGACAATCAATTTCCACATCTATTTCTTCAGGCAGGAACAAATCTAAAATCTTGCCAAATCGCTTCAGCGGTTGCAGATATACAAAACTAACCTGAAACAAAGGATTATGGCTGAGATCCCGGTTTGGTTGCAAGGTTCCCTACTACGCTGTGGGAAAAATCACAGAAGGACACGGCGTAATGGTTGACCGTGCCTATATTGGTAGTGATTCCTATAAAGGAAAAATCCTAATCAGCGATAATCTAATCTACAAAAATGGTGGTTCAGGTATCCAGCTTTTCAGAGCGGATAATCCCATAGATGTCTTGCACAACACGACCTACAAAAACTCTCAAGTTTTGACAACAGGTGAAATATTCATTAACAAAGCTAATGATGTAGATGTAGAGAACAGTATCTTTTTCGGCAAAGGTGGACAAGCCATTAACCCGATCTCCAATTCTACAGGTTTCTCTTTTGAAGATAACCTTGTTTACAACGGCAGTTTCAAAAATACTGGAAGCGGAAGCGGTAACATCATTGGGAAAGACCCTTTATTTGTTAACCCAGCAAGCGGTAACTTTGATTTGCAAGCCTTAAGCCCTGCAATTATAGGAGCAACAACATTAGGAATTATTGATTAGATGGCAATAACATTCCCTAGCGATCGCATAGTGAAAGATGTTGTGGATAGGATACGCCAAAGGACTAAAATCCCCAATCCTTACCATATTGGTGAAATATGCATTCTCTTGCCAAAAGATAACCCAGACTTAAGAGGTAAAGCGGGTTATTGGGGCGTAGTCAGTTATGTTAAAGAATACAGTTGTACACTCCAGACAGCAATACCTGCCGCCAATCGTCAGCAGGCAGAAATGTTTAGCTAGCGCATTCATGTTGATCCAACAGGCTAGCATCGGTGGGACGAAGAGATGTTGGCGTTTGCGCCTCCAATTTATGAAAGAGTCAAAATTTCCACTCCTGTTTCTGTTCCAATATCACCAATTCTTGCACCAGGCTTAATTTCAGCAATTCCCCGCATCATGCTTTCTTGAGTAACTTCAACTAGCTTTTTGGCTACTGCTGATGGGTTGCCAACGAGAACCTATCCCACTAATAATATTTTGTTAATCCAGATGTGGATTGTAGCAAGGTCAAGGAATGCGTCAAAGTAAACTTTTTGACGTTCCCATCTGACAACAAGACGGCGGTATTTTCGCTGATACCAAGCAAAACAGCGCTCTTGCTGAAATCTAGGAACAGAGATTTTGATTGGTCTTCCTCTGTTTTTCTTGGTTTTCCAAACTCGTTTTGGGATTTGAGGACGAATA
>JAHHHS010000116.1 GCA_019359215.1 Nostoc indistinguendum CM1-VF10
ATGAAGGCTCAATTCCTACTAAAAATTGGTGCTGTCACCGCTTTACTTCTGGGGCTAGCAAGCGCTTATTACTATGGGCAGACACCTCACCCTTATCAATTTACTGAAGTGCGATTTTGTCCTACTACCGCGAATAAACGGACATTTGGGAAGTACTATAACAAACCCACACAATCACAATCGGCGCTTGATAACAAATACTGTCGTTTCAAGTACAGATTGCTAACAGAAGTATGGAAGTCACGACAGTTTAACGATGTTGTGTCTCTCCCTGACGGTGCTTTCATTACTAACGATTTGGCTCTATCGGAGAATCCAAGTTTGTGGTTATTAGTCGCGCCTGCTTTCGTCTGGATGGGTTATTACTGCTGGGCTGCAAAAGATGAGATTGATAACGAGTCAAGTTTTCAACGTCTCGAATATTTTAAGACAGCTATTAAGCGCCAAGGCTTAGTTACTAGGACTGAGCGCGATTTGCAGTCACATGAATCAACACGGATTTCAGACAAGCATAAAAAGGACATTGATAGACGCGCTGATAATCTGTTAGTCCAGTCAGGCTACATCTCATTAGATGAATTGCAACAACAGTATCAGCGTCAGTCAGAGCTTGAGGATTTACAGTTTGATAACACTAAAAAACAGTTCGCGGTCGCTGATTCTGTAGCTGATAAATCTATTGCTGAGAATCTGCGAGACAAGCGCAAGGCGGACGCAGAAAACATCAATCCCAGTAGTGAAAAATCTCAGGCTTCACAAGGTACAAGCGCCCAAGAATTAGTTCAACTTTTAAAAAATCATGAGGGCGGCTGGCTATGGGATGTCATCGAGTCTACAAAACCAGTTTGGGTGCTAGGGGGTCAAGGTAGTGGTAAAAGCAGTTTTGCTGCATCAATTATTATGTGTAGGAAGGCGATTTTTGATTGGAATATTACATTAATCGTTGACGCTCATGGACATAAGAACAGAGCGAAAGCTTGGAAGTTGTTGATACCTTTGGAGCCGGAATTAATCGGCGAACGCAACGATTATTTAGCAATTGGTGAGGTAATGGATGAAGCTGTTCAACGTTGGAGCGACCGTACAGAAAACGACACCCCTATTCAAACACTTTGGGATGAATTGACACAGCTTTCTATGCAGCCACAATGCAAAGAATCAGTCAAAAAATTTGTGAGACATTCACTTACTGACGTTCGCAAGGCAGCCGAATATCTAGTTTGCATTGCTCATGCTTTTACTAATGCAGCTTCTGGTAATGCTGAGGGTTTTAATGATTTAAGACAAACCGAAACTATCCAAATCAAGCGCAAGTCAAAGAACGGTCGCGTACCTCTAAACCATGCTGAAATTAGTGGTCTTTATGATGACGACGGAAATCTAATTGAATCCAAGCGTGTCACAGTTCCCGGCTGGTTTTATCCTGATAGCTTGCAAAAATTTATTAGCGCTGCTTAGAGAAAGATTTCTCGGAGTTTATACCAAGTTGCAAAGTGAAAATAGTGAGGGATTTATATTTATGCACCCAATAGAATTTAAGAAGAAGTGGAAATTAACTTACAACGATTTAGCACTTGTTTTAGGTTATGAAAGTGATTTTACTGTCCGCTGCTGGGGGATAAGTGGAGTCCACAAGCGCAATCCTCAAAAAGTTGTTTATGTCGTTTGTCGCCTTCTAGATGAAAAATGGTCAGCTGAGGGGAAACTTGTAGATTCTTATCTTTCATGATTTACAGCCGCGTCTCTGCTAGACACCTATTAAACACAAAAAATATTTTACCTATCTGAATACCATGCACCCAATTGAATTGAAGAAAAAGTGGCAATTAACTTACGACGAGCTAGCACAAGTTTTAGGTTATCAAGGTGATTACACGGTTCGTTCCTGGAATAGGAATGGGTGCGATTCGTTGCTCAGTGAATCACGGTATCCAGTCCGTACATAACTGAGCCAACCTGACAGCAGATTACTGTCACACAAGGTTGAACTCTCGGTTTGATGTAGGTGAAAGTCCTACCATTCAGACTCAGAATTGACTCCTTACCTGCCCACACTGAGTAGACTCGGTTTCTACAGGGTGAAGCTCTTAACTGGGCGCAATCAGACAGCCGTTGCGGGTTGACACTGGCGATAATAGGGAGTTCCCATGATGAAACAGAGCCTAGAAAAGCAACTCATATTCAAGCAGGGCGTAACAACCAAATCCCCTGACTTCACTGGAGCCAACCCCCGCCGAAAATCCATTCATTAACGGTAAGAGTCCAGGGAGTCCAGCAGTTGAATTGGCTACATCTAAAGGAACAATCAATCAAACCGAGGGAACGAATAAAAACGAATTGTGAGTCTTGGGGAAGTCGAACCCCAGGTAAGCCAGACGAGCGGACGAACTCTCACAAGTCGGGTAGGACAGACCGTAATTGGTCTGAGGTGTTCAGAATACACAAACATGAGAAGAGAAAAATGATTAGGCACAGTGTTAAAACTAGTGAATCTTGGAAAGCCCTCCCGTGGAAGAAATACCGCAGGAACCTTTTCCGCCTTCACTCATCGCGTGTACAAAGCGGTTCAAGTTGGAGACAAGCGAAAAGCTAGGTCACTCCAAAAGCTCATTCTAAAATCAACCTCGGCTCGATTTCTTGCAATAAGACAAGTATCACAAGCTTTATGCTGGTAAAAAGACGGCTGGTATTGATGGCAAAAAATCCCTTACTTTTAGCGAACGCTTCTATTTAGAAGAATGGTTAAGAGTTAATAGCGGAGATTGGAAGCATCAAGGCTTACGAGAAATCCCCATCCCTAAAAAGGACGGGACAATCAGGATGCTTAAGATACCAACCATAGCGGACAGAGCTTGGCAATGCCTTGCAAAATATGCCCTGGAAGCCGCCCACGAAGCAACCTTCCACGCTAGGAGTTACGGGTTTAGACCTGGGCGCTCTGCCCATGATGCACAAAAATACATCTTTATTAACCTAAACTCTGGTGCTAAGGGAATAGAGAAACGAGTAATAGAACTCGATATCGAAAAGTGCTTCGACAGGATTAACCACTCAACAATTATGGATGAACTCATTGCCCCTTTTGGCTTAAAACTCGGTATATTCCGATGCCTCAAGGCAGGAGTTAACCCACAATTCCCAGAACAGGGAACCCCACAAGGAGGAGTAGTTAGCCCCCTATTAGCAAACATTGCACTCAACGGGATCGAAAGTATCCACAGATATAAAGACAAGTGGTACAACCACCGTGAGCCATCAATCCGTTACGCGGATGACATGGTTATTATACTCCGTCCCGAAGATGATGCGATAGAGATACTTGAAAGAATCACCGAATTCCTCCGCGTTCGCGGAATGAATGTAAGCCAAAAGAAGACCAAAGTCACCGCCGCGACAGACGGGTTTGATTTCCTCGGCTGGAACTTCAAAGTTCAGAGCAACGGAAAGTTTAGAAGTACTCCCTCAATGGATAACTTTAAAGCGTTCCGTAAGAAAGTAAAACACGTCGTCAACAACTCGAATTATGGTTCTATCGTGAAGGCTGAGAAATTAGCTCCGATAGTTAGAGGCTGGAGAAATTACCACAAGTTCTGTAAGATGGACGGCACAAAGCATTCGCTTTGGTTCATGCACCACAGAGCCTACACGGTATTTAACAAGGAAACAAAGCAGAATCGCTATTCGAGTGCAGAACTCATAAAGAAAGCATTCCCAACGGTTCCTCACTCCGAAGGTAGTCACGTCATGGTCAAAGGTACAAAATCCCCCTATGACGGAGATACAGCCTACTGGAGCGAACGTAAAAGCAAACTCTACGACGGCGAAACCTCTATTGCTCTTAAGAAGCAAAACCATAGATGTGCTTCCTGTGGTCTGAAATTTATCGATGAGGAACGGGTACACCTGCATCACATCGACGGAAATCACGCCAACTGGAAGAAAAATAATCTTGAAGCAATTCATGAGAGTTGTCACGATTACAAACACATGAGCAAAAGCGAAAGCTAAGAACATCGGGAGCCGTGTACACGGAAACGGGTACGCACGGATCTAACTGAGAGGTGCAGGGAATAATATCCCTCATCGACTCAACCAGGACGCAAGCGCAATCCTCAAAATGTTGTTTATGTCGCTTGCAAACTTCTAGATGAAAAATGGTCAACTCAAGGGAAACTTGTGGATTCTTAACTTTGACGAGCATACTTATCTATCATGTCTACAGGTTTTGAGGGGTTTTGGAGTGTATGCCGGGCGATGATCCTGTCTGCCTGCTCAGTGACGAAGTTCCGGCATAGCTCCAAAAGCCGCAATGTAGGGTGTTGATTGATAAAAAGCAGTTTTGGGTGCTTCTGTCGGCTATTGGATACCCTCACCAGACTCTAACCCTACCCAATCACTGCTGCAATACCGAAGAGCGCATCGGAAAAACATCGGCAGTTATACAGGAAATACAGCCTAACTTTAAGGTAAAAGGTCAACGGTTTAGTTTGGAGAAATTCAACGAGTCGCGGGAGTCCCCACCCTCAACTCGAAGTCACGGGTGGGGAGGAATAGCGGGTAATGAGGAGTCTTGCCTATTACCAAATTTGTCCGCAGGACAAAAAGGGGATGAGTATAGCTGTAAATCTGCTAATTATTATGGGAATCCTAAAAGAAGGCAACTTATTCGCCATCTTTCATACCCATAGAACAGTAACACTTATCTACCATGAATCAACCGGGATTACTAGAATTAGCGAAACAAGGTGAACCACAAGCAATTGCTACACTTATAAATCACCAACTTCAGCCTAGAGGTATTTTTGCAAAGGCTAATGCTACAAAAGGTTGTCTACAAATCATTTTTGAGGCAGAGAAAGTACCGTCGCAGGCAGTAATTGCTAATTATATTTACACTGCCATGAATAAGTTAAAAGCACCTTCTATAAAGAAAGTAATAATTTATGGAAAACAAATTGGTAATGACTTTCCTGTTTGGCAGCAAGAACTTGACTTTCTGAATACTCAATCTTTCAATGATAAACAGCCAAAAAGTTTGTCTGGTGAAGTAACTAAGTCAAGTTTATATAAAAATACTAATGTTTTTGAGTGTCACGGTGATTCACTAGCTATACAAACCGATGGTCTACTCATAAAAAAATTAGGTAAGTTTCTTTCTACTCATACTAGATTTGTCCGAAATATTAACTTAGGGAAAGAAAAATGGTAAAACGTTGAATTAGGTGTTTACCCCCAAATTAGCTATTAGCAATAATCATAAATTCTCAGAAATAATGAGTTAATTTCTATGCCTCTAAACTATCAATAACTATCTCAAACCTTTCTGGCTCCGTTTTTACGAAGATATCAAAGTTTTAGACATAAGCGCAATCCTCAAAATGTTGTTTATGTCGCTTGTCGTCTTCTAGATGAAAAATGGTCAGCTGAGGGGAAACAAATAGATTCTTACCTTTGAATCGCACCCGAATCTCTCATGTCTACAGATGTAGACGCTGTAAAGTTAAGAGTGCTTGTTTGCAAGCGTTTTAGGCGCTGATGTTGCACACTCAATACTGCTCGGTCGGAGCTAGTCCTAATGAAAGAGGAGGTTTTGAAGTGTATGCCGGGCGATGATCCTGTCTTTTCATGAGTGGCTTTGTGACGGCATAGTTCCAAAACCCCCAATGTATTTTTTGATTGATAAAAAGTAGTTTTGGGTGTGACTCTAGCTCTGCGTTAGCGTTAGCGAGTACTTGCCCAAGGGCGACGCTAAAGGCGAACGAACGGCGGCACGAGCCTCACCCAGAGGGTTAGTAGAACAACCAATAACCACTAATGAATTGGTTAATGCTTTTAAGGTTGTCTACTACAGTCGTATATAGATTCCTGGCCTAGACACTGGTCGTCCATAGTAGCCGCGTTGTCTATACCGTTGTCTATACCCTTGTCGTCGAAACTGCTGTCGTCTATACCGTTGTCGTAGATACTGCTGTCGTCGAAACTGTTGTCGTCTATACCGTTGTCCTCGACGAAACTGCCGTCTTTCATATCGCCGTTGAGCAATCAAAAGCTCTCCGGTTTCACCTTCAACTAAGTTTGCTTCTGTCGCAACATTCTGTTCATTAGGAGCGTTACTTAAAGAACTAGCCTTCGCTTCAGCTAATAAGGGTGGATAGACGAAAGCAAATAGCAATACCACTATTGAGGATAGCTTCTTGAAACCTTTCATGTTTCTGCCTACACTAGATATTCGCTAACTATGTTTATTAAACACTTTTAATTTAGAGAAAGATATATTACATACTTTCGCAAAATCCAACAGTGAAAAAAGTCATGAAAATACTCGGATGAAATGTTAGCTCAAGCAGCCAAAAAAGTTACTTGTTTTAATCTAGAGAAAGATATATTACATACTTTAGTAAAATTTAAAAGTGACAAAAGTCATGAAAATACTCGGATGAAATGCTGGATCAAGTAGTCAAAAGAGTTGTCTATATGAAATAACAGACGAGGTTCTACCAATAGAAGCACTCCAGCCTCTTTGAGAAGGAAAAGTTAACGACATGAATCAATCCTCTGTCGTAATTGACGACATGAATCAATCGAATGTTGTAATTTACGACATGACTCAATCCTCTGTCGTCAATTGCGAATAATACCCCACCCTGTTCTCAAGGACGGGAGCTGTGGAACATAGATGGCTTGCTGCCGTTGGTTGAGTTTTTCTCACAGATGAAGGTGTTTACTCCCGACTGCGGTGGCGCTTTTGCAGTACCTTAGTTCAATAAGAAGCTGGCTCAAAATAAAGACAATTGTCCTGGCGATACATTCCCCCTGCGTCGGGTATGAAAACTCAGGTGGCAAGCTGTGCATAAGGCATATAAGTTTTCTCGACGATTATCTTCTGGCAGGAAATTTTTATGATGCACTGTTAATGTTAATGCCATTCTAAGAGAACGGGAAAGTTCGGACGTATCATCACCGGGACGAATACATTGCAACTGACATTTAGAACATCGCCAGTCCACAGATTGTTTGACTTCCAGAGCGATATCTGACCAGTTTTCTGGATAACGTTGCTGGGATTTAGAAGGCATTTTCTGATTCTAAAAATGCGTAGCGATTTAACTACCAGTTCAAGAATAAGATTAATCTAATATAATTAGTCAATTTATTAATTTTTATCACTCGGAATCCTTCAACATTCCCGTCAACAATTCCGACATCTCCCACAGGTATTTATTCCGGTTGTCATTATAAATTGATTTTGACAGGGAGCGGACAGAAGTTACTCTTAAAGAGATTGGGGTAGTTCATTAAAAGTCAGACAAAGGGATAAAATCGGGAGGAAATAGAAACACGATCAGGTCAGGGACAATGAGTTTTGAAGAAGAATATCAAGATGTGCTGCACAATATCGAAAGTGCTATCGTCATGTATTATCGAGAACATCCAGATTTGATTGACGCTGAGGTTGAGGCAGCACTTGAGTGGTTGAGCAAGTCCTACAGTGCCGAAGCTCAGGGAAAGACCAGCTCTTACCGAAAGCCAAAAGGAAACTCAGCCCTGGTCGCGGAGGCGGTCAAAGTGGTATGTGACTGGCGGTTGGGACGAGAAAAGTTGCCAGCGACCGATGAAAAAGGAAAGAGAGTTGAGTTAGATATAGAGAGTAAGACCCCATCCGAGATCGTCGCCTGTCTCAAGCGGATTAAATCGTCGATCAAGTTGTGGACGAAAAAGGGAGGACGACAAGGATATCTCAATTTTGTCAAGCAGTACATTCCTCAAGAAGCGACCTTTGTGAAAAAAGAAAAAAAGAATCCGCTCTCAGCCCTGCTGGGCTTATTCAAGAGACAGTGACAACTGTGCTAAAATCTGAGCGTTGAGACAGCCGATTCCAAATCTTCATCCAGCACCTCTAAGTATTTTTGCAACGCAGATAAGGTTCTATGACCGGAAATTTTCTGGATTACCTTTAGCGATACTCCAGACCTGTGCAATGGTATAGGTCTGATTTAGTTATCAAATATCAAAAACGATTTAAAAGATATCGAGATAGCCTATTTACATTTCTAGATGAAGATGAAATTCTCTGGCACAATAATGTAGCTGAAAGAGCTATTAGGCATCTGGCAATACAACGAGATATATCATCATCTTTTCACGAGTCATCTACTCGTAATTATTTAGTACTACTTAGTATTCAGCAAACTTGCCGTTTTCAGGGCAAATCATTTTTCAAATTTCTATTTTCAGAAGAGACAGATATTAAAAAGTTCAAGTCTCTCAAGCATTAGGATTGCATTTCGCCATGATTCTGGCAAGCCCACACTTTTATTAAGCTGAATTTTTCATTAAAGAGTATGGTTGAATCAACACCTCCGCCGGAATCCCCAATGAGGAATGCAAACGCCGAATCATCTCCAGTGTAAGTGGTTGCTGGCGATTTAAAATGTCTGTAACCTGTCCCAGACTCCCAATAATAGGTTCCAAATCATTAACGGACAAACCACGGGATTCGAGATAATATAAAATAGCATCAATCGGCTCTGGTGCAACAATAGGGTGATGCTGTTGTTCGTATGCTTCTACCAGCGTCGTTAAAACTTCTAAGAGATCGCACTCTGGTGTATTAGGTTCTGCATCAAATAATCTTTCAATTTCATCAAGTGCAGCACGATAATCAGCTTCGGTTCGGATGGGACGGGGTTTGAGCATATACGTTACCTCAAATTGTTGTCGCGTCTACGTTATCGTATTCAGAGTGCGTTCCTACAAAGCGGATAAAAATAATTTTAATGTCATAACGAACGTGAACAATTAAGCGGTAATCATTCCCTTTGATATTAAAAACGACACGATTATTAGCAATAATACTGGCGTTACGATAAGTACTTTTGATATCTGTCGGACTATTCCATTCTGCACGAGACGCTTCCTCATACCAAGCTTTAAGTGGCTGCTCGGAAGAAGGATGTGTTTCCCAAAATTGCCGTAAAGTGGTGCGGGCAATGATTCGCATACCAAGATTATAATATTTCTCCAGCGAAGTTTATGAAACGCGCTAACTAGAGTTAAATTTCTATCAATTCTGATGTCACAAGCCAAGTAAAGCAGAATCCAACTTTAATGAAGTTCCCTTGACATGGCATCAGGTAAGATTAGCAAAGTTGCGATAATGGTGCTTTGGGCAACTGTACCTAGCTGAAGGAGACTATGGATACAACTATCACCACTGGAGGGGAAATACTGGCGGCTGATAATACGCTAGTACCGCTGGACTCGGCGACGTTATCCACAGCACCGGACGTGATGGCGCGGTTGTTGTTGGGGAAGCGCTCTCCTAATACTCAGAGAGCCTATGCCAGAGATTTGCAAGATTTTTTTGATTATGTTGCCAAGAAGCCACCCACTCCTTCTTTAGTAACACAGTTTCTTAAATTGGAGCAAGGTCAGGCGATTAATGTTGTCAGTCAGTATAAAGAAAGCCTGATGAATAAAGGACTTTCGGAGGCGACTGTTAATCGGAGGTTGTCTGCAATCAAGTCTTTGGTGCAGGTAGGGCGGGTGTTAGGGGTGTGTAATTTTGTGCTGGATGATATCGGTGGTGAAAAAGTCAAGGCTTATCGAGATACCAGTGGTGTAGCACCGGAGGCGATCGGCAGTATGATGAAGCTGATTGATACTAGCACCGTCATCGGCAAGCGCGACTATGCGATCATGCGGCTGTTGTGGGACAATGCCCTACGGCGGAATGAAATATGTCAACTGAATATCGGCGATTTTAACGCCAGCGGTGGCACTATCTCTATCTTGGGCAAGGGTCGGGGGACGCAAAAGGAAACTATCAAACTCAGCCGCAAAACCATAGAGGCGATCGCTGACTGGTTGATTGCCAGCAGACGCACTAAAGCTAAATCAAATGAGCCTCTGTTTGTGGCGCTGGTTGAACATTTTAAGGGAAAGCGTCTGACTGGGGAATTTATTCGCAAGTTGGTGGATACTTTGGCACAACAGGCTGGTATTCCTAAGAAGATGTCGCCGCACCGCATTCGGCACAGTGCTATTACCAAAGCCACAGAGGTGTTTGATGGTGATTACCAAAAGGTGCAAAAGTTTAGCAGGCACGCCAATATTAATACTGTTCTGAAGTACGACGATAACCGCAAAACACAGGAGTTTCAAGCTACCATCACTGATACGCTTGCTGACCTATTTTGAGTCAGTCTGAAAAGAGTTATGTGCTTGCAACCCTTGATGGGATATATCCAAGAGTAAAGACGCTAAAATTTACAGCAGTTGATAAGGGTTAGCTTGATGAGTCCGTCACTTGAAAAAATTTTAAGCGAGATTGAGCAATTAACTCCAGAGGAGCAATTGACGGTGATGGGGCATTTGGTGGAGCGTGTAAAGAAACACATCACTCAAGCGCAACCAAAACGCAAGTGGAGCGATTTAAAGGGTATAGCACCCTATCCGCTATTGGGTGAAGATGCGGCTGAATGGGTTTCGCGGACTCGACGGGAAGGAGATGAGCATCGAGAACGGTTGTTGCAAGGAGAGGAATGAGGATTAGTGATGCGTTAGCTGGAGTTTCTAGCTTATTTCTCGATACAGCACCCGTAATTTATTTTGTAGAACGCAATCCGCGAGAGCCACACGAAAAGCTATAATTCTATTCTTGAATTTTATGGTGCTACCGTAGCGACCAGGCTTCAACGCAATTCTGATTCGCCTTAATTGGAGCGTGTTACGATTTTGGCTATGACTCACACATGCATTGCAGTTGCAGCTCGTAAAGGAGGCGTAGGCAAAACGACAATTGCCTGTGGCCTTGCTTCTGTTCTAGCCAGTCAGGGACGAAAAGTTTTAGTTATCGACCTTGACCCACAGTCAAATGCAGCCTACGTGTTAGGCACAAATCCAACAGCAGCCGGAACTGCTGAACTTCTTGTTGGTGGTTCACCTGATCCTCTAGAGGCTGCTCCTAGACTTCACGTCTTACCAGGTGGGCCGGATTTGGCAGGACATAATATTCAGTTGCTAGATCCTGAAGATTTGGCAGATATAGTAGCATCAATGGCTTACGATGTTTTTATCTTCGACTGCCCACCAGGTGTTGAATCTCTAGAGCGACTAGCATTGGTTGCTGCTGATGTTGCATTAGTCTGCACTGATGCTCACCCTCTGGCGGTAATGGGAGCCGGTCGAGTCCTCAACGAGTTGAAGCTGCGACAGCAAAAAGGACGCAGAGGGGCAAAACGCTGGGCGGTGGCACTGAGCCGGATTGACCTGCGTCGGTCAATGGATCAGGCGCTTGACCAACAACTCTCTAATGCTTACCCATCTATTAAGCGCTTAATTGTGCATCAAGACTCATCTTTAGCGTGGGCTGCTGCTGAACGAGTTCCCCTTATGCAGTACGATGCAAACTGCAAGGGGGCAAAAGATTTACAAGCGATCGCGGAGTGGGTGTTAAATGGCTAAACGACGGACAAGCAGTGAAGCTTTATTTGCAGAAGCCACCGCGACAGCTGATGCGATTCATGAGCTTGATCAGGCAGCAGCAGCTAAAGTCGAACAGGAGCGTGCCCAAAGAACCAAAATCCCTCTGGCTCAAATTCATCCCAGAGAGGCAGATACCAGGCCAATTCGACCTGAGCATGTTGCTGATTTGGCAGATTCTATTGCAGCATTGGGGCTGATTGAACCCCTTGTGGTTGATTGTAAAGGAGTATTGCTGGCTGGAGCGCACCGACTAGCAGCAATTCAGTTACTTAAGGAAGCTAAGGAAGAAGCCTATGCTCAACAGTTTCCTGATGATCTGGTTCAGGTTAATATGATGGCATTTGATGCTGAGAACGAACCTGAACGGGCGCTACAGGTGGAACTGGCAGAAAACGAGAAACGGGTTAACTATACCCGTGACCAGATTGAACGACTTGCTGAACGCTTACGAACCTTGAATTACAGGGAGATTCGGGGTCGTCCACGAGAAGGAGAGAAAGCATTAGGCCCGGCTTTAGCAGTAGCAATTGGGGTATCTACTCGTTATGTACGCAAGATACTAAGTCAGCAGCGACAAGAAGAAGCTGGCGAAGAAAATAGGAACTCAGATCCTATTTTTCAGAAGCTCAAGCTACTTAAGAGAATTGAGGCTGCTACACAAGATTTGGTAGCACTACTAGAGTCAGAGCAACCTACACGTGCAGAGCAGTCTTTATCTAAAGCTATTCCCACTTTCCTAAAAACTGTAAAGAATAGTATCAATGAGGCAAAAGTTGCAGCTAAGAGTCGGAAATGAACTGCTATTAAGTTGAAAATACTTTTGAAACTGCTTCAGGACTAATGATACTTTTTCAAACAAATCAGGAGCATACTTCTAAATCGTATGTCACAAACCAACTCTTCGATGCCTTTCTTTTTTGCACATATAAGTCTTATCTTCTTTTGAGCGATGTTGATAGCCAAACTACTGAGTATGCGGATCTTGAATCAAGACTGGATGAGGAGTTCCGTATTGAGGCAAAACACAGGCTGATCACAACCCAGAAGAATGCCCCCGATCAAGACTGCCAGAGTCCATCTGTGTTGGATTTACGTACAGGTCAAAAGTTTTTCTTCGGCATCTTTGTTACTAACGACAATCTCCAATCACAAATCGACGGCGTAAAAAAGGTTCTCGGTGATTCAGCACTTGGTTTATTCCACTACGAACCAATTTTGTTTAGTCGGAATGCTCACATTAACAAGAGGCATAAGCTGTGCCTTGCATATAGAGCCTTTGTGTTAGGAAAGGCACAAGGTAAGATGCCTGATAACGGAACAATTATATTTGGTACTAAGTTCACCGAGTCTAAAATTCGTCTAGAACCTTACTTTAAAGACGTTTCGTTTTTAATAGACTCCTTACTTAGTCAGGTGAGCAACCAGACCAAACCATCTCTTTACCTTAACCGCCATTGCGATGTTTGCCAATTCAAAAAACGCTGTAGAGAGGAAGCTCTAGCGAGTGATCACCTCAGTTTGCTGCGCGGAATCAGTGAAAATGAAATTGCCCGAAATAATCGCAAAGGTATTTTTACCGTTACGCAGCTTTCATACACCTTTCGCGCCAGGCGGCGACCCAAAAGAGCTAAACCAGCCACACTGCCGCATAGTTATCCTCTCCAAGCGTTGGCTTTGCGTGAAAAAAATTTATATATCCACGGCAACCCTGAGATACCCAGTGCGAAAACGCGCATATATTTCGATATTGAGGGTGTACCTGAAAAAGACTTTTATTACTTGATTGGGTTGCTTATTGATGAGAATGGATCACAACAGTATCACTACTTCTGGGCGGACAGCAAAGAACAACAGCAACAAATATATGCTCAATTCATCAAAGCATTGCAACATTGCCACAATTATGTAGTCTTTCATTTTGGTAGCTATGAGAATGCGGCCTTAAAACAGATGCAGTCTCAGATGCCTGACGAATACCAAAGTGGACTCGACGAGATTCGGAAACGAACATTCAATCTGCTGTCAAGCATCCATTCACACATCTATTTCCCTACTTGGTCAAATAGTCTCAAAGAAATCGCCAAGTTTTTGGGATTCGAGTGGAGCGACAGGGAGGCTGGTGGACTTCAAAGCATTGTATGGCGCGAAAACTGGGACAGTACTCACTCTCTTGAGTTAAAGCAGCGATTGATTCAGTACAACTATGACGACTGTTTGGCCCTTAAGCGAGTGGCCGACTTTATTGCCTCAGCTTTGTCAACAGAAGCATCCCTACAAGGTAATGATGAGGCTGGAACAAAGATTGTTCACACAACCCAAATGCAATCTCCAACTGGACAAACACCTAAGTTTGGCAAAATTGAATTCGTCTTTCCCGAATTGAATTTCGTCAATAAGTGTGCCTATTTTGATTATCAGCGGGAAAAAGTCTTTGTACGTACAAACAGAGATTTGAAACAGATTAATCGGAGAGCAAAGACACTTAAACATCACAATATAAAACCCAACAAGCTAATTGAAATAAGTGCCAATATTTGTCAGTTTTGCAAAAGTAAGAAAATTACACAACAACATGAAATTCAAAGACAGGTTATCGATCTGCGATTTTTCAAGGGTGGAGTTGAAAAGTGGGTCACTGAGTTTTTATCATGGCAATACCAATGTGCAAAGTGCAAAAAGACCTTTGTACCAGATGGTATTCCAGACGGTAGAACGAAATATGGTCATGGATTGATGTGTTGGTGTGTATATAACAACATGATTGGTGGGCAAAATGTACTCAGAGTACTTCGGGTTTTGTCCGACGTTTTCAATCTCGATATTCCGCAACCATCCATTTACCGCTTTAAAGCATATGTCGCTGAAGACCTCGCCCCATTAGCTGAAAAGATTCTAGCAAGTATTCTTCAAAAATCAATTCTTCATATTGACGAGACGGAAGTTAATCTGATAGGAGGCAAGGGTTATGTATGGGTTTTTGCGAGCATGGATAGCGTCTATTTTATGTACCGGGAATCGCGAGAAGCACAGTTTTTAAAAGATTTACTCAGCGATTTTCGAGGGGTCTTAATTTCCGACTTCTTCTCCGGTTACGACTCTCTTAGCTGTCCACAGCAGAAATGTCTCATTCACTTAATTCGAGACATGAATGAGGACTTGTTGAATAACCCGTTTAACGAAGAGTTCAAGGATTTGAGCCAGCAGTTTGCTAACCTGCTGCGTGATATCGTCAAGACGGTTGACAGGTATGGATTGAAGCATAGACACTTGAATAAGTATAAAGATTCAGTGAGCAAGTTTGTTCAATACGCTACGGCTACAGTTTTCTCATCCGATATTTCAAAGAAATACCAGAAGCGAATTGAAAAGTATGGTGATAGGCTGTTTACATTTCTAGATTATGATGGCGTACCCTGGAACAACAACAATGCAGAAAATGCGATTAAGAGCTTCGCCAGGTACAGAAGGTTTGCTGATGGACGATTGACTGAAAAATCCCTTAAAGACTATTTGGTGATGCTGAGTGTGGTGCAGACATGCGAATACCGGAATATTGATATTCTTAAATTTCTGCTCTCGAAGACAAATGATTTACCCTAGAACACCGATTCACTAATCCCCAAAATCCGGTTTATATTTCTAGAACAACGGATTTTAGTTGACTCAACTAGAAGAAACCGGATGTTAAAGCGATCGCACCAGGCTGTAAGGAGATGGTCAAAATGCACGTATATTGAAATACAGAGACAGCGATCGCGGAGTGGGTGTTAAATGGCTAAACGACGTACAAACAGCGACGCTTTATTTGCAGAAGCTTGCCTTCATCGAATATTGGCTAATCGATTAAAAGCCTTAAAGGACTGGAATTATGCTTTCAAGCCGCAACAACCATCGGTTAAAATGCTGACACTCCTGACGTATGGTATCCAGCCCAATATCGATCGCAAGCAGGGAACCATGTAGTGGTTTATCGTATCCATTGCAACAATTGCGAATGCGTTTTGATGGTGCGGTTAGGGGATTATCGTTAATATGTTCAGGTGAAGGAAAAGCATTGCGCTCGTCTTGCAAAATACTCACGACACTTTCATCGAACCATGCAGCAAACGCTTGTGGATTGCTGTACAATAACCCCTCAAACTCGTGAACCAGCAAATTCGGGATAAAATTATCGTGACCGATATCCTTACCCATTTCTTGTTCCAGATGTTCAGCCTTCTGAAATGGGTCGCTGGTTTTTAGACCTGAACCGCTTCCTGGAAAATCATTGGGCAAAGCGTACATATCAAACATTGTGGTGACAAATGCCGTTTTATCTTCAAGGCACTTGCGATGTAATTGCGGTTTGATTTTCGCATAACTCACCACACCACCCTTCCCCGTTGTGCTGGTTTTTACCAGAATCGGGTTGAGGTAGATGTTTTTCTCCTGGAAATACCCGTACAGCAATTCCCTGACAAATGTTTCCTCGGTTTGCCCCTCTACGAAAATATTGACTCGAATCATCGTGAAGGTCTCCCGCCCAAGACGTTCTTCTTCCACAACTCACCCAAGCTATAGTCCTCAAGCCATGCCTCCAAATCCTGCCCATTCAATCTGCGAAGCGACGATCGCCCCTCCAAGCGGTCAACAACAATGACATCCGCAGCATCAAATTCGTTAAGCAATTCCACGGACTGGGTTGAAACAATTACCTGTTTGGCAGTAGTACGTATCAATGATGCCAGGACAGTAATGGCATAGGGATGAAGACCCAATTCCGGCTCATCAACCAAAATTGTCTCCGGCTGAAGCTCTTCGGGTTGCAAAAAAACCGTTGCTAGACACATAAAACGTAGCGTGCCATCCGAAAGCACATGCGCCTTAAAGGGAACATCCTGCCCCTGCTCGAACCATTCCAGTTCGATAAATTCCTTGTTTTGCGGGGAAGGACGCAGGTAAAAATCCCCAAAGAACGGGGCAACAAGCCGGATGGTTTTGACTATTTTCTGATAGGATGCTGGGTAACTGTTACGCAACAGATACAGGAAAGCCCCAAGATTCCGTGCATCGGGACGCAGGTAAGCATTGTCATTGATACCGTGCTGCTGCTTGACATACGCGCTATCGCTCGTGTCATGAAAATGATAAACCCGCCATTGTTTCATGACAGGCACCACGTCACTATCAATTTTTGTCGCAGTAGCGCTTAGAGCCAGCGTCTCAAAATGCCCCTTCCCTATTTCACGCTCACCACCCATGTTCCACCAGAAGGATTCCCTGGCGAACATCAGGCGATTGTCCTGGGTTGGTTCTAAGGTGGCGAAGTACCCATTATTGCCGAAGTATAACTGAAACTCCAATTGTTCCGTGGTTTTCCGCCCAAAGTGCAACAGGGCATCGGGACTACCCTGACGGCTGACAAACACTTGCAGGTTCAGATCGAGCAACTGCTGCACCAGGCGAAAAAAGCCAATGAAATTGGATTTTCCCCCCCCATTAGCGCCAATCAAAACATTCAGTTTGGAAAGTTCAAGGTCACACTTGGCGATAGACTTGAAACCTTTCAAAACTATTCTTGACAGTTGTTTATCACCAATATTACCCGTCATGGAACAGTCCCCCAATATCCAGGCTTGTTATCTGCTGGCTTCATATACCCCTACCCCTATTCCCAGAGTTTATTTAGCAAAGTATCTGGCTAATCTGCGAAACTGTTATGGGGAGCAATTCTTATTCGTACCCCATATTTAGTTCTTGAGCTTGAACAGTAAGCTCATCAAGACCTTGCATTCGTAAAGTATCAATTTGATTTTTGTAATTGAGTACATCCTGATAACGCACCCGTCGTCGTGTGCCTACTTTACGGTATGGCATCTCTCCAGATTCCAATAACCCTACTAAATAAGGACGAGAAACATTTAAGATATCAGCTGCTTCTTGTGTCGTGAGTTCTGCGTGTACGGGTATAAGAGTAACAGCATTACCTTTAGCCATTTGTGTCAAAATTTCAACAAGCAGATGAAAAGCCGATGCTGGTATGGTAATCGTTTCGCTTATAGCGTTATCTTGCACAACTTTGATAGTACGGTAGGCATCATTATCCCGTACATAGGATGCTAAAGTTTGACTACTTTTTTTAGCTAGCGTAGCATCTTCTTCCGTAGGTACAGCAGTCCTGCTAGATTGGTATGTACTGAGTGTCATAGATATCAGCCTCTCTCTGTCTAATATCGAATTGCACTCCACTTATCAATACGAAAATATGGATTGCAATTATCATTCCCCTCACAATAGCTTTTATTCAAAATGAACGCAATGAGCGAAATGAACGAAACAAACTTTTACGCTATTTGGTACAGCCTTTCATAGCGTGTCAAGTGGTTTTCTCTTGCGGGTCAGTCAGCAAACCGCGATCGCGCCTAAATTCACCGTCTCGTCTAGTGCTTGTGGAATCGTATCGAGATCAATCAGATAATCACCAAAACGCTTGATATGACTAGTAAAATAAGGACTTAAAGCCGTTAAATCCTCTCGGTTCCAGAAAAAACCTTCTTTTCTTAGCTGAAGCAAAACCTCAGTTAAATCAACCACAGTCAAGAATTAAGCGTTGCTAAAAGTTCTTCTTTTCTTTTTTCTAATTCAGAGATTTTCCGGTTCAAACTTCGGATTTCTGTATTGATTTTCGATAATTCAGCTTTGTGCTTTTGATTTTTTAGATAATCTGACCCATATTTTTCAATGACAAAATCTTCTACCTCATTCCTTAAGAGTTTGAAGCAGGGATTTCCATATAAAGTGTTGTGCCGATATTGCAATTTTCCTGATTTGATAGCCTCAAGAATTTATGCTTGCTTCAGGTTAAATTCTTTTTGGGCTGTTTTATCGCTCAGAGTAGCTCCCTTTTGCCCCCAAAGGGAATTGTCTTCTTCATGATTCATATTTGACTTAGCTTAAAGAACAATGATCCTACTTTTTAACTTAGAGTAAGCGGTACTGTTATTCCAAGTGTCACTCTTAGGCAAAGTAATGAATAAAGTACCGAATGTCATTAACAATTTCAATAGATTTCGGAAATGTCTAATATATAATGACCCGTTATTTACTGCCTTAGACTTACACAATTATGAGCATCAGCTAACTTGGTATTGTTGAAAATCTATTATGGGAGCAATTTTTGCTCTAAGAAAAACGGTTTTTGGGTGCCAGATGAAATCTTAACTCCATTAACTGAGATAATATTATTCGCTAAATTGTCTGCCATCATTGGAAGCAGACGTTCTATATTCTTTTTGTACGAGTCTTGCCATAATTGGGCTAGTTTCTCTCTCGCATCTTCATTTACATAAATAATTTTCTCTTTGGTTATCAGTACCATTGCCACATATCCTGAATTTTCTGTAACTGCAAATACAAGCTCTTCCTGGTCTGCTTTTAGACCTTTGTACCAGTAGTTAATATGTTCTTTTAATTCGTATTCAAAAAGTTCATATTCCATCTTGGCATCTTGCAGCAATGCTTTCCGTAGTAAAGTTTGTATCTTTTTTTTCATAACATTATTGTTCTTATTCATTGAGTTAATTAGCTCGACATAATTAAATATAAAGCTCTAGTGCTAAGAGACTTCTCAACCACCTCACCACAGTAAGGGATTCCACGAATGACTAAATTAGTGGAATCGGCAATTGAAAGTGCTTCTATCTCTACCAATACCTCATGGCAGAAGTAGAAATTATATTGCTCGCGCCGCCCCTGTGTGTTTGAGCATCTGTCAACGATTTTTCATCTGAAGAAGGCAGTTTTTCTATTTCTTGCCACTAAAGTTGTGTTTATCTGTCTTCATTGAGGTACTTAAGCAGAGTTTCAATTTGCTGAACAGAATAGACGTTAATTGGGAGCATGGGAGTATCAGAGCCAGCAAGGAAAGCTATTACTCGATGAGTATTGTAGTCTATACTTTTGAGCTTTTGTATTAGTCGTAAGCCCAGAACTGGAGTATTACACCGGGATTTGATAAAAGTTTCAATGTCGGAGCGGAATGTAACTTCGACACCGACCCCACCGGAAAACTTTAGAGCTTCAGAGAAAACAATTCCTGGCTCAACTATAGTTTTAGCTTTTGTTAAGGCGATGAAAAAGGTGGATTTAAAATCATCAGGCATCCTATGCAGTTGGGCTTTTGTGGTTGCCAATGCTTCATCACTCACATATCCAAGGCTAATTTCTGAAGGTATGGGGCATTCTTCTAAATTAACCCGTGAACCGTAGACATCGCCCAAAAGCTGTTTTCTGCGTTTAGCTTCTCCCATACTTCATCCCCTGCTACTACCATGAGTGTCTAACTAGAATACTAGCCAATGCTGCAAAGTCCAAAGCGATCGCGCTTCGCTGTTACTGATTGAGAATACAAAACTGCTCTCAAGTTTTTACAAGAGAGCAGTAGCAGCATTAGCTAGAAATTTATATGGGGCTTCATAGATTCAATGCCCCGGTTACTGTATATGTGGTTCGGTATTGTTGGATATACAGCTTACATGGTAGCAAGTTCCGAAAAAAAATCATGTTCTTTACAGAGAATTCATGAATCGCACTTTTGTAGAAGCGGTAAACTTCATACCTCTTGATAAAAATTCTACAATGGTTTGTGTAGGTGCGAAGAGTCCCAATAATGATTAACCCCAGCAACGAGCCAGCCAAGCCGAAGAAAATCATTACGATCATTCCTAGTGGACGACTCATTAAATCTATACCAGACACACAGCCAGAATCAGTGAAGAGTGATAGCATTTCTCTTCCAGAAAACTCCTCTATATTTCAGGCGATTGGGGTGATTGCTGGCACTGTGGATCTCAAAGCTAAACCTCATCCGACTATATCGATTGAAAATCGGGACTATGGTTTATATCATGCTCCTCAAAAAAAACTGATATTTGATTTTTTAAAAAAACAGATTCGTAACAGTGGTAGTGATTATGTACGGCTGATGGTTTATCCAAGGGTGATACATTTTCCACCGCGAGATAAACCTCATGTAATTGGCTTTCAGGTTTTGGGGTTTGATAATGGCTCCAAATCGGGTTTGTTTGCAGATTATCAGGATTTTGAGTTTAGATTTACAGGGTTATGGCAATTCATCCCAGCTTGCCAGACACCTTGTATATCAGTGTTTCGGAATTTTACAGCCGAAAGATTGGATTATATTAAGCAGACCGAGACTTCTAGAAAAGTGCGGTTCATGAAGGCTAGCCACATACCTTTATTGTGGAAAGATGCAATCGTTCCTCCCTTTAGATTCAATCCTTTGCTACCAAAAGAGGAGCGTGGCAAGCCTAGTTTTGTTGAAATTAAAGCGAAATTTTTGCCACATAGAAATGTTTTCGCATTTGAGAGCTTATTAGGGTTGCCGCAAGATAAACCGCCAAAGTTCCTAAAGGCATCAAAAGATGATAAGCTTGCCGCATTTAAAGAGAAAAAAGCGAATATAGCCGCGTCAAAGGGCAATAAACCCAAACCCCAACCTCAAACTAAACCAGTCAAGAAAGCTCAACCCAAAACTCAAACTAAGCCTGTTCAGCCCCCAACAGCCCCACACCAAACACAATCCCAGTGAAGGAGTAGGGTTTTGTTGTATGTGGTCATGAAGAAACGCCAGCTTCAGATATAGTAGCCCCTACATCTACTTTGACTTCCTTCGCCTTCTTTTCAAAAAGTTGGATTCCTGCGTCAACGATCTCAAACCCGTTCTCAGTTCGTTGACCAAGCTTGCCCGATACAGCCCCAGCCCAGTCTGCAAATTCTGAGGCGCTAGTTTCAGCCTTACGCCAACTTTTGGCATTAACTTGAGCAGTGAAGACTATGCCGTTCTGATCAGTCAACTCGATTGCAACTTTTTTATTCTGAAGAGGTGTGGCTGTTGGCAGTGAGCCGCTAAATTTAATTGTCACTTCGCTTTTGACTTCCATCGCTTACCCCTGGCTCATCATCAATTTCATTTTTCCCGTTCCTGATTTTATCTTGGATTAGGTTGACCACAAGATGCGCGATCGCTTGACTATCGTAGTTGATCACAAACAAATTGAACGTTGGGCATTCGGCTTGAACGAGAACCAAGACTCAACATTAAAAAACAAAATCCACAAAAAAATTTACCCCTGTTTTTGACCCTTTTTTTGTCTATCTAATTGATAAGTACTCTCAAGATGAACCGCCCAAACCGTGATTATTGACACATTTATCAATAAATATTACAGTTTTGGCACTAGTTGATTAATTTGACTAGTAAGAGCCATCAAAAAAGACTACGGAATAACTACATAAGCACGACAAAAGCCGCCTAACAGTTAACAGCTACAACTGCGGCGGCTATTGTTCAAATATTCTTCGCTCAATCTCCTCCAAAAATCGCATCTAATTATTGAGACGAAGCCTGACCTTGAACTATTGAAGCAGGTCTGATTGAATCAGCCGCTTCCCCCTCAAGCTCAGGCGACTCTAAAGCATTACTCTTGTAGCTTGGGGCATTGACCGCTACAACTGGTGCAGTCAACGCTGGCTGTGACACCTTTTGGTTTTTAGGAAAGAACGTTTCTTGGTCGTAGGGGTCATCATCAACAATTTCTTTACTAATCCACTCTTGTACGTTGTACTGAAGAGAATGCAATCTTACAAAAATTGTTAAGAAAAACTGGTTAAAGACTTGAGTGGGTTTCATAATAAATACAGGATAAAACGAACTTAGGCTCTAAATAAAAGGTAAGTTATACTCTTCGCTGACTACATTTTATTGAGAATATAAGTACTGTTGGTGTTAGAAAAGGGACAATTCATCAAAATAAAATCAATTCGATGATTTTAGACAATTTTAGGGCTTAGGCATTGACAAAATGAGATAGTGGGGATATTTATAGTTCGCTACAGATATTGAGATTAATAGGGTAAATACTTAGAAACTTGAAACAGTCTGAATTGACTTTAGATGACAAACTCTTTATAGTCCACATTCCGCACTTCGTTTTAAGTATTAGTACTGATATTAAAACTGCATCCACGGCAGTCGCGGCATCCACGGTATCTACGGCAGTCACGGCAGTATAGCTAAGACTGTCATCGCTTTTTCCTAAGGTTTAAGCCTGATTGACTGACAAAAGTCTGAGTACAAGAAATTGAAGCAGAGAAAAAAGGAGGCGCAGACTTCCATAACGAGTAATTTCGCCGTACTCTAGCTGGTGGCTAAACATAGATAGAGAAACAGATGGAAGCGACCGAGCGTTTATATGGGGTTCAGCCGGGATACCTGCAAAATGGGACACGTTGTAAAGTTTTGTAACGCATAGAAAGCGAAACCCTTGATATACGGTTGTTTCAATACCAAACTTTACTTGACTCATTCAGTTGAAACATTCCCAAAAATGATTGTTTATGGGCAAGTTTGAGGGACTATCGGGATGAAGAGTTGATTTTACCGTGCAAAATTTTGATTGTCCCAATATCATTTATGGGCAAGTTGGTAAATCAATAAAACACGCTCTGCAACAAAAATTTACAACGTGTCTTGTTTTGCGCGTATCCCGGCTGAACCCCTAGTTGGCGTGCATATTTCAAATTGCTGAGGGCAGTTCTTTGGTCATCTGCAAATGCGTGTGTGGCATCATTGCCAGCTAGACATAATTGGTCAAAAAAGTCAAATATTTTACCTTTAAGGATTCCTTTATCACGCAGGCGACGCATTAAATCGATTTGCCGTGCTTCATGGTCGTACACCCCCACATTAGCGGCTATCAGTTGCGCTAGGAGTTCACCAAACTGACGCAGTTTTATCAGGCAGGTGTTAGGGTCGAATGGCACTAAGAAAAGCCGAAACGCTTGTGGTTTAAGCAGTTTGCAATTGTTTACGTAATTCTTGCCGGGGTTGGGTCAATCTGGGGTAAGCTTTGGGGCGGCGTTTGGTGACTCGTGGTTCGCTGCGTGCAGGACGGTCGGGGACAACCTTGTGAACAATAATTTTTAGCAAACTACGATAAAGTGTGATGCGTTTTTTAGAGTGAGTAGTTTCTAATTTAGGAATAAAATTCAGTAAATGATGTCGAGTACCTTGAAGTGATAAACGGTTTGGAGGAGTATTGTAAGTAGTCCCAGCCGACCACATTAAGCTCCGAAGTAAATTGTAAGCCAGTAAATAAATATGAATTTCTTTGCGGATCATTGAAGGGGGAGCATCCCAATTTGGCAAAAAGATGGGAAGAAGACAAGAATATTCGCGATTGTAACTCGCGAATAAAAGGGGAACTGTACATCAACACCGGAATTCGAGAGAATTAATAATGTTCAACAAGCA
>JAHHHS010000117.1 GCA_019359215.1 Nostoc indistinguendum CM1-VF10
TACAGTTAACAACAAATATTTATTCTATGTCAATGATTGCAATGCTTTTAGTAATCTTTTAATACAATTTTAATATCGTTTTCAGTTTTTAACTAATAATTTAGCATAGTAAGTACTGAAGAACCATCATTATTAAAGTAAAATGGTATTATTCACAAGTTTTTATGTGATAGTGCTGTCCTTAATTTATCTGAAATTTTTGCTGTAAATTCACACCATAAAAATACCTACGAATAAATATGCTGACTTGAATAATGTCCAAAAAGCACATTTATTCGACGTAATTTAATTTGGAAAAGGGGTGAATTTCCGTAGCCGTTCAGCGTGTATAGGTTGCTTAAACTTAGGTGTACGCTAACACTCAATTAAAAAATTAAAAGCAGCTGCGAAGTTGGTGCAACGAATGAACGTTGTTCGTAGAGAACAGAAAATTTGCAACTCAAAGCTAATCTAAATTTATTAATGGAGAACGCTACAAATGAGAATTGAATCAGAGAAAGAATTTTGGTTACGCCAATTAGACGAATACCGAGAAATTGTCCGCCAAAGAAAACTAAAAAAACTCAATGCCCAAAACAACCCGTCCGTCAACAACAATACGACGGACAAGTTTATTTAGTATTCGTTTTTTATCCTCAGATGTTCGACTGTCCCAGTATTCACGATCGCAAAACATCTGCACCAACTCTTCTCGAACCAACAGGCTACGTTTTGTGATGTTTTCATGCAGGCTTAAGATACTAGCGATTTGATCACGGATACCATCTTTGGCTTTTTCTACAAAAGGATTAGTAGGCAACTTTTCCAGCCCTGCTATGGTTTCCCGCAGTTCTTTAACTTCTGTAGGTTCAAGATGCTTATCTTCTTCAAAATTTACCATGCCAGCTAGCCTAGTAGCTTCGCTTACTAGCAAATCAGCCACTTGTGAATCTAAACTTCGACTACTAAGCATCTCCTTGGCATCGCAACGGCCGAGGGAGTAGTAGGTACATTGATAGTAGGCTGTATATTGCCCATTGCGATCGCGTCGGGACGACATCCGGGTTAGTGCGCCTTCACATCTACCACACTTCAATAAATTAGCAAATGGGTTAATATCTTCTTTTCTTGCAGCCCACTTATTATTGCGATTTTGGCGAATAGTGCGTTTTATTTGTTCGTGTTGTTCGCGGGTAATTATCCCCTCATGGGTATCCCAGTTGCAATCCCACTGATCAAAATGCTTAATTTGTTTGCCTGACGGACTAGATGCAGTGACGTTAAATGGTGTTCCGCCTGCATGAACTGGATTTACTAAGAAGTTTTTTAGTCCAGTCGGTGACCACTGTAAGCCCGTCCAAGGGTATCGTTGATAAGTTTTTTTATGATTTTGAAATAAATCCAATTGCTCGATATCATCAGGCATTATCCGATGATTCCCTTTTGATTTTGTGCTTTTTGCATCTACTTTCCCACATACCCCAAACATCTCATTTAATATATTGCAAGTTTTTCTGGCACTACCATAACTATTAAATATTTCAAATATAAATAAAGCTAGTTCCCAAACCCTAAAATTACGCTTGTCTTCTAGTAGCGAAACACACCAACTTTCATCTTTGACGTAGGAATCATCAACAATCTTCCACCCAAACGGCGCAAACCGATGACTTTTCTTCTGAACCATACGGTGCTTACGTTCAGCAGATACACGACTGGACAACATTTTTATTTCAAATTTACTGGCTGCCAGCAAAATATCAATCGTCAACTCGCCACCCAAACTTTCTGTATCAATTGTTTGATCTAGTGCTACTAGCCTAATACCCTTACTCCGTAATACTTCCAATAGCGAGTAAAATAGTTTTGATGATGACCCAATGCGGTCAATCCTGGTAACAATTAAATCAGTGACAGTACCCTTTGGTGATATTTTTAAATCATCAATTAATTGCTGCAATCCATTACGCACTTCGGTTGTACGACTTTGAATATCCCAGTAAAAGCGATCGCATCCAACATTTTTACCCCTTTCTAGTTGCTTTTTAAGAGCGTTGCGATCTTCTTGTTGCTCGATCGTCGAAACCCGACCATAAAACCATTTTTCGGTCATCTTGACAAATTTTTATTCTATAGTGACTATAGTATGTCATTTCTCAACGCTGAAGAACCGACAGTCTGCGATTTAATTGCCGACTTTGGCATCAAGGTACTTTGGCATCCCTCCTTGGGACTGGAACTAGGCGACAACTTACAAACACTGCTGCGGGATTGCATTTCTGGCGCAATTCCTTTGGATATCTTGGTATTTGAAGGCAGCGTTGTTAATGCCCCCAACTGTACTGGGGAATGGAATCGCTTTGCCGATCGCGCCATGAAAGATTGGTTAGCAGACCTCGCCAAAGTTGCTCAATTTATTGTAGCGGTGGGAGACTGTGCCACATGGGGAGGAATTCCTGCCATGTCACCTAATCCTAGCGAATCGGAAGGTTTACAATTCCTCAAACGTCAAGAAGGCGGCTTTTTAGGGAAAGATTTTCTCTCACAAGCTGGATTACCTGTAATTAATATACCTGGATGTCCCGCCCATCCCGACTGGATTACGCAGATATTAGTTGCGATCGCTACTGGACGCATAGCAGACATTGCTTTCGACGAACTTAATCGTCCTCAAACCTTCTTCAACACCTATACCCAAACAGGTTGTACCCGCAACGTCCACTTTGCTTACAAAGCCTCAACCGCCGAATTTGGCCAACGCAAAGGCTGTCTATTTTATGACTTAGGTTGCCGCGGCCCCATGACTCATTCTTCCTGCAACCGCATCTTATGGAACCGCGTCTCATCCAAAACTCGCGCCGGAATGCCTTGTTTAGGTTGCACAGAACCAGAATTTCCCTTCTTTGATCTCAAACCAGGAACCGTATTTAAAACCCAAACAGTGATGGGAGTTCCCAAAGAATTACCGCCAGGAGTCAACAAAAAAGACTACGCCTTACTTACAATGGTTGCCAAAGACGCCGCACCACCTTGGGCAGAAGAAGACTTTTTTACAGTTTAGTCATTGGTCATTGGTCATTAGTCATTAGTCATTTGTCCTTTGTGATTTGACCAATGATCGTAACCTTTCACGCTACCCTCTAACTCTCAACGAGAAATCAAGTATTTCGACCATTTTGCAGGGGGGCGAGTGAATAATTACCAATGATAAATGACCAACGATAAATGACAAGTAACAAATGACAAAGGACAAATGACAAATGACAATTCAATCATTAGATATATCGCCCGTCGGTAGAGTTGAAGGCGATTTAGATGTCCGAGTTGATATTGAACATGGAAGAGTAGTCAACGCTTGGACACACGCCGAACTTTTCCGAGGATTTGAGGTTATCCTACGTGGTAAAGACCCCCAAGCCGGATTAATTGTCACACCTCGCATTTGCGGAATTTGTGGCGGTTCTCACTTGACTTGTGCATCTTGGGCATTAGATACAGCTTGGGAAACAGAAGTTCCCCGCAATGCGATTTTAGCTAGAAATCTTGGACAAATTGTCGAGACAATTCAAAGCATCCCTCGCTATTTTTATGGATTATTTGCTATTGATTTAACTAATAAAAAATACCGCAATAGTCGCTATTATGACGAAGCTGTTAGACGCTTTGCCGCTTTCACAGGCAAATCTTACGAACTAGGCATAACAATTTCCGCTAAACCCGTAGAAATTTATGCACTATTGGGCGGACAATGGCCCCATTCTAGTTACATGGTTCCCGGTGGCGTGATGTGCGCCCCCACTTTAACAGACATTACCCGCGCTTGGGCGATTCTTGAATACTTCCGCACCAATTGGTTAGAACCAGTGTGGCTGGGTTGTTCTTTAGAACGCTACGAACAAATCCAAACTTATGATGACTTCAGAGATTGGTTGGATGAAGACCGAAATCATCGAGATTCCGACTTAGGCTTTTATTGGCGCATGGGTTTAGATATCGGTTTAGATAGATATGGCGCTGGTGTGGGTAAATATGTGACTTGGGGATATTTAGCCCATGAAGATAAATACCAAAAGCCGACTATTGAAGGACGAAATGCGGCAATGATCATGAAAAGTGGAGTGTACGACAGCTTTGCAGACACTCACACCTTAATGGATCAGTCATTTATCCGCGAGAATACAACTCACTCTTGGTACGATGAAGGGACAGAAGATATTCACCCTAGCGATCGCACTACTAAACCCACTGCAATCAATACCAAAGACTTCGATAACGCCTACTCTTGGTCGAGTGCAGTCCTTCACAAAGACTTCGGACGTTTGGAAACTGGCCCCTTAGCGCGTCAATTAGTAGCTGGTGGTAAACATGGCGAATCTTGGCAACACTACGACGGCTTTATTCTAGATGTCTTTAAACGAATGGGTGGTGCTAGTATTCATGTGCGTCAACTTGCACGAGTTCATGAACTTGTCAAGTTATATCGGCAAGCTGAACACTGTTTACGCGAATTCAAATTAAACGACCCCTGGTATATCAAACCCACAGAAAAAGATGGACGTGGTTGGGGTGCAACGGAAGCAGCACGCGGTTCTTTATCTCACTGGGTAGAAGTGGAGGGCGGTAAAATTAAGAATTACCAAGTGATTGCCCCTGGTACTTGGAATATCGGCCCTCGTGATGGTGAAGGAATCCGCGGCCCCATTGAAGAAGCTTTAATTGGGACACCTATTTACGATTCTAGCGATCCAGTGGAAGTTGGTCATGTGGCGCGATCGTTTGATTCATGTTTGGTGTGTACAGTTCACGCCCATGATGCTAAGACTGGTGAGGAGTTAGCGCGTTTTCGGACTGCTTAGAGAATGTAATAGCTAATGGCTGATTATTATTTGGTTAGTCATTAGCTCATCACTATTGCATTTGCTGAAACTCTAACAGCATAATCTCATACTTTAGAACCGCCATAAAGCGGTAATAATCACACTAGACGTATGATGTAAATATAAATAGTTGGTATACTCTTTTACATATCTTTAAACATCAAAACACTTTCACAATTCTTCAAGTCTAGAAATACGTCACGTTGCACGGTTCCTATTTCGTGATGTCATACAGTTATTAACTGTTTAATGGAGCCAAAAAAGAATTCTAATTTCTCTGGGATTTCCTAACTTAAGCAATTCTTGAATAAAGTAGTCTACACAACCCACGTATTCTCGATAACTCTCTACCCATGAAACTTCAGTTGTATTGTCTTTTTTCGTCATATAAATAGGTTCATCGTCTGGTAAATCATCTGGAAAAGGAGCCAAACTAGAGAACAAAGAGGCATACTGATGATTTACATAACCCTTACATGGCGGAAATTTTCTATCCCAATCATAGTCAATAATCTCTTGAACCATAAACCAAGTAAAGTGGTGTTCTATTCCGATACGATCGTTTTTAAAATAATCCTTATAAATAACATTCATGTCTTCAGGTAATCCACGCGGTTCTAAAACTGGAACTATTTTCTCTGTATGCCAGTGATAGTAGCTAAGAGAGTTATGATAATAACCGACAAGAGCAGCGTATAGTTCGTATGGTGTACCGAGTCTCAGGTAACACACTGGTACTCTTTTGCCTTTTGACCACTTTGCTTCAGGGATTGGCTCCCATTGATTATTTCTCCAAATTTCTGCGTAAAGGCTGCTTGTTGTACTCATATTCCTCAAGTAGCGTCTGTTAGAAACGATCGCACAAAATAAATAATCCACCACAGGCAATCGCTGTTTTAGAACAGGAACATTACTCATAGTCTACTGAACTACAATCTTTTGTATACCTACAAACTCTGTCTCGAACACTAGATCCTTGTCCTCTAGAAGCATTTCAATAACTTCACGTAAATTTTCCTGCAATTCATTCAAGGTTTCACCTTGAGAATGCGCTCCAGGAAAGCCAGGGACATAGCCAACATAGAACTTAGTATCAGGGTCTCTTTCAACGATCGCAGTAAAAGTTTTCATATCATAATCATGGACAACGTTCACTTACACCTTACTGGATCGCTCATCTAACTGAGCGTAGGCGTAGCCCGTCGTAGACATCGCCCTTGTTTCACTGTGGCAACCAGACTAAACTTAGTTTAATCTTATGGAAACTGTAAATATTCATCAAGCTAAAACGAATCTCTCAAAGCTGTTGTCGCGCGTAGAACTTGGAGAAGAAATCATTATTTCCAACCGAGGTATTCCTGTTGCCAAGTTGGTTCCGTTTCGCAATTCATCAAATCGACTCAATAGTTTAGGGCAAGATAAAGGGCGTTTTGTAATGCCAGATCATTTCAATGCCCCTTTGCCAGAAGAAATTTTGGCAGCATTTGAGGGCGGTGAGGAGTGAAACTTTTACTAGATACGCAGTGCTGGTTATGGTGGTTTACCCAACCAGAGCTTTTGAATGAAGCAGCAATCGCCCATATTGCCGATGAAACAAATGAATTGTGGCTCTCAGTTGCCAGCATTTGGGAAATGGGGATATTTGCTACTTCAGCGATCGCTGCTACTTATTGCGTTCATCCCCAAACAACGGATTGACCTAGACAATGACATTCCCGTACATTTACGCCATGCAGAAATAAAACATAATCTTTTCCCATAGCTAACTTTGCCTTCCTTAAACTAATTAATCAAAACGGGTGATAATATTCTTAAGATTCCCATGAGAAATACAACTTTAATACATCTGTAAATATTCTTTAAAATATATCCTCGTAATTGTGGTTTTACTGTTAATCGACAATTATTTCACTATGATGGGCATTATCGCTTTACTTTAGGATGATTTTTGCTTGAGATATCTAATAATCTAACTATTTATTCAACAGTCGTAGCGTAACACACCAAAACTTATAGAAACGATGCGTTAGGCTTGCCTTAATGCATTTGCATAAAACAGCAATTTACACGGTAAGCTTGTGTCTGATTTAGCGCTACATAATTATCTCCCTCGCGTTCCCGATGCAGCATTGCAAGAATACATAGAATGGTGTGTTTTAGAGCAGGCTCAAGCCGCAGAATGTAACTTTACTCCCGATAGAAGTAAGTTAGATAATTTGCCACCAGCAGATTACATTCCTAAACTTGTCGAGCAGTTCATGAAAGTTAAACCAGACCCAATTAAAGCCGGATTGGTAGCTGCGATCGCTGGCAAGGAAGCTGATAAACACGCTTTATCCGGTTTAGCGATCGCTGCTGATTTTGTATCTCTTTATGTCAAGTATTTAATTCCTAAAGAAGGAAGTACTAAAGAACAGGCTGAAGAGATATTAACTAAAGTGTCACAAGATCAGTGTGAGAAACTTACTGAAATTGCCAAGAAACATGGTGTAGATTTATAGTTTCCGACTGAGAAATTATTTTTCAGAGGCTTTGTCTGTCCTACCAGTCAGAGCCTCATATTTTACAGATTATGGCAAAAACTCGAAATAATCAGTTTCAGCAGAAGCTTGATGATGAGTTGTTCTTAGTCTTATACCTTTACTATGATCTTAAGCTTTAAACTATGCTTCGCTGCATTTATACATACAGTGCAACCTCTTATTTTATAATTTAGGAAACATATTATTAGTTTATAGTTAAATGGACAGAATCGTAGTTAACTCTCACATTCATTTCGGTAAACCTTGCATCGCAGGAACACGCATCACTGTACAAAGCATTCTTGAACTACTTAATGACGGACTTTCATTTGAAGAAATTATCCGAGACTACTATCCAGACCTACAAATTGAAGATATTCGTGCCTGCTTAGGATACGCAATTGCTTTAGTGGCCGCTGAAGACATTCGCTTAGTATCTATTTGAGCATGAGATTATTACTAGATCAAGATGTGTATGCTGTGACAGCAAGGTTTCTAGTTGATACCGGACATGATGTAGTTCTTGTTGCTCAGATTGGTCTTTCGCAAGCAAGTGATGAAGAAATACTTAGAACAGCGCAGGAACAAAACCGTATTCTCATCACGCGAGATAGAGACTACGGAAATCTTGTTTTTGTTAGAGCAATGGGATCTGGAGTAATCTATCTCCGAATCCTACCTACAACTGTGAATAAAGTTCATAACGAACTGGTACGAGTTATAGAAACTTACTCAGAAATCGAATTAGTAGGCGCATTTGTAGTTGTACAACCAGATGGACATAGGTTTAGAAAAGTATCTTTGTAAAAGCTTAAACAATTAAATTTCATTCCATGCTAACTATTATCGGTTGCGGTAATCTAAATCGCAGTGACGACGCAGTAGGCGTAATCATTGCCCAACGCTTACAAAAATATCTAGCTGAAAACCCTCATCCTAATGTGCGTGTTTATGACTGTGGCACCGCAGGGATGGAAGTAATGTTTCAAGCTAGAGGTAGTAAACAATTAATTATTATTGATGCAAGTTCAACTGGTTCTGAACCGGGTGCTGTGTTTAAAGTTCCAGGAAAAGAACTGGAAGCTTTGCCAGAACCTAGTTATAACTTGCATGATTTTCGTTGGGATAATGCTTTAGCCGCCGGACGGAAAATCTTTCAAAATGACTTTCCTGAAGATATAACAGTTTATTTAATTGAAGCGGCAAATCTTGATTTGGGACTGGAGTTAAGTCCTGCTATTAAGCATTCTGCTGATTTAGTCTTTGAAGAGGTAGCTGCACTCATTAGCCAGAATATTAACTAATCCAAAATCCAAAATTGAATTATGCCCAATCCCGATAAACAGAGAGTTCATCTACCCTCATTTCAAAAGGTACACCTTGACTCTCTGGCGGACAAACACGGATTTTAGCACTGCTAACAATTCCATATAGTAATGTCCCCATTGGCACAATTTTTTGCAGAATTCGCCAATTAGTAACTTGATCGGGACATTCAATTACCAATGTTAGAGCATTGGCATGAGTTGTGACATACCACCGACAATTAGATAGAAGATTTTGAATGGTGCGGTCGCAAGCTTCATAAAAGTATCTACTAATAGAATACTCTAGTTGCTGCCGCAGTATAATATCTGCCGATGTCGGTTGCATAGGATGTGAGTCATCACTATTAAAGTAATGCATATTTCTAACCATATTTCTTTAGCTTCCTGCTTATATTCCAATCACCATTCCATAAAGTACATCTTTATTTGTTTCTAATAATTCTTGGGTTTCATCATCATAATAAGCACCAATACCACTACACTGAATCCCCAAATAATTACTAGTTAAATAAAGCCTCTGTCCAAAAAAACCAGCTATTTGCATAGCAGTTTGATAGTTTAAATAATCTGACACAAAAAATAAAGTTACAGCGCCATCTTTAGCAATAGCTTGATTAATACATAAGTAACCTGTCTTTTCACTAAAGTTACCCGCTTTAACCAGATACGTACCTTTATATAACCCAGGTGTCATTCCTTTTACTCGATGCACCACTGAGTAAATTTCTATCTCCTCATAGTTCTCTGTCGGTATTGACTGCTGAAGTTGTTGCACTACATATAAATAATCTTCTTGAGAAATAAACTCTTTCCGGAAACGTCTAATAGAACGTTTAGCCCAAACTGTTTGATAAAATTTATCCCGATCAAAATTAAATTGAGGATACTCTAATTTCTGCTGACGACTCTTTTGCAGAGTAGTTGCTTGATAGGCATCTTCAATAAATTGATTGGATTCAAAATAATCAGTACCAGAGACAAAAGGAACTTTCAGTCTTAAGTGTCTGATTTTCTTATCTTGTATTTCTCCTGACACCGCACAAGCAGTAATAAACTCCTTATTCTCAAAACCCAAATCTGAATTGAGAGCAAGTTTATCAAAGTCAAAAATTAGTTGTATATCTCGGTTGTGGAGAAAAGCTGAAGCTGCGAGAGGCTTCGCCACGCCAGAGGCGAACGCACCTAAATGGTGTCCGCTATCTAAGAAGCAATATCTTATGCTCCTGTTTTGATATTTCCAGCTAGACCTATAATAAACACAACTAATTAAAAAAATGAATCCGTTGATACTTTTACCCGGTATAATATAATTTTCTAACCCATCATCAATTAATTCATAGATAAGAGTTAGACAATTATTCTCAACTTCTAGATGATATATCCCATCTACTATTCCCTCCACGCCACGAACCTGTACGTAAACTTCTGTGGGATACAGAGCGCCTGCTGATGGATTTACCCGCAGTTTATAAGGGCCATCTTTATACACCTTTTCCAAAGTTATCGCACTGGTTAAAGAGATAAAAGAATGAACCGGATTATTGAGATTTAATTTCACTCTCCGATAAAACTTTGGATAAACTTTAAATGGAGATGGCTGTGTTGAAGCATCTACATAATTTGGATCAAGTTGTACCGATAAGTAAGAATGCTTGGTAGGGTCATGATAAGTTTTGCCCGATATCTGACTTTGTGGCATTTTTCAGAATCCTTAAAACTTCTACGTTGCTAGCAAAATCTATCGCTTTATAATCATCTAGATTTTTCAAATACAAATTAGGCTGATGCTGTAAAAGTAACTTGACTACTTCTGTTTTTCCGGTTGATGCTGCATACATTAAAACAGTTGCACCTTGATAAGTTTGAATTATGAATCATTTATAAAGATCCCCGCATATATCTAAGAAATAATATTTAAAAGCAATTAAAATGCAGTATTTTTTACAATGTAAATTCATAATCTAGAATAATAGCGGATAAAATTTTGTATACATAGTGATTAATATACTGTGGCAGGAGTTTTCCTAGCTTTAACAATGGTTTTCAGCTCATTGTTAAAGCTCAAATTTGATATCATGTTTCCATTGAATCTTGTGTTTAATAAAGCAGAGATATTACGCTGATATTTACTTTGTCATGCTTAAACTTATTAAGAAATCTCAAAAGTTTTACTTTTTCAACCAAAACTTGCTAGTTTATTTAAGTAAAAATAAGTAAAACACAAACGAAAAATGGAAATTAGCGCTCGTAATTCTATCAAAGGTACTGTAAAAAAAATTGTACCTGGCACAGTTAATACTGAAGTAACCTTAGAAATTGCACCAGGAGTAGAGTTAGTATCAATAATTACAAAATCATCAGCGGAAAAGCTGGGGCTTACAGAAGGTAAGGAGGCTTATGCTGTGATTAAATCATCAGATGTGATAGTTGCTGTTGATTAAAATATGGACAACTTTTCTTGCAAGCGGTTTTATCTCTAATACCAAATTGCATTCATAATCATAAATTGAGTGACCTCACTCCTGGAGTCAATTAGGACAGGAGTGGGGTCAATGTAATTCGTAATTCGTATTTACAATGAATGCTTGCTCTGTAATCTTTTAATTACGAAGTGAAAATTATTTTTAAGACAATCTTATGTAGATGTTAAATACAGCATTTTTCCGGTAAATTAAGTACACAGGTAGAGGCACAGCAGTGCTGTGCCCTTAAAATCATCTGTACCTCACCAAGTTGTAATCTGCTATAATTTAATTATTAATAATGCGGATATAAATAGCGCGGATACTTTCTATATCTGGTGCTAAAGATGTATTTCCTAGTTTAATAATAAACGAAGGAAAATTTTGTTCTAAAGTTACAGTAGCCCCTGGTGCTACGCCCATTGATATCAGCTTTTGCAAGATTGTTTCATCTTTATTTTTACAGAAAGTGACGATTCCTCGTTCTCCTGTTCTCAATAATTCTAATGAACAGCCAGTTACACTGAAGTGGGTAAACATTGAATTATAAATGAAAAATTGTGAAAGGAAGAAGGAAGTATTTTTCATCCTTCATCCTTCATATTTCATTTGGTCGTCAAAGGCAGCAACCAAACTAATAGTTTAAACGAGATAAGGTTCTTGATGTGTCTTAATTGTGCAATTAGAACGAGGATAAGTGACACAAAGTAGAGCGAATCCTTTAGACATCTGCTCGTCATCCAGGAAGTTTTGATCGTCTTGATTAATTTCACCTTCAACAACTTTGCCTACACAACTAGAGCAAGAACCTGCTTGACAAGAAGCTGGCAAGTCAATATCGTTTTCGTGTGCTGCGTCTAAAATGTAAGTATCTTCGTCAACTTCAATTGTAGTGTCGAGGTCTTCTTTTTTGTTGATTAATCTAACTTGGTAGGTAGCCATTTTCAGATTCTCCTCAAACGTTATAAAGTTGGTCTAATTTACGAATTTTTTGAGCAACCTATCCTACTTCTTGCTTCCCTTCTTCTTATAGAGATGCTACGCTTAGTTGGCTTCTCTATAGGGATAAGAGATGCAATGCGAACTAGAAGCTATCTCAAGAGCATTGAAACTCTACGGAACGCGTCTATGAGAAGCCTCTATAACTGACCTAGCGCTAACGGAATGATGTTAGCTGCAAGGTACACCAGTAGGCGTACCGTCGTCTGTTTTGAAGGACTTTCCACAACCGCAAGTATCAGTTGCATTGGGGTTGATGAATTTAAAACCGCTTTCCATCACTCCCTCAACGAAGTCAACGATAACTCCGTCTAATAACGGCGCACTTTTGGCATCAACGTAAACCAGCACTTTGCCTTGCTGACTTACCAAATCATCTGGTTGAGGCTTGCTGGTGATGTCTATCGCATATTCGTAGCCACTGCAACCACCATCTTTTACAGAGATGCGGACACCTTTCGTTGCGCCATCAGCATCGGGTGCGGAACCTTTGAGGAATGCCCGCAGATGAAATTCTGCTTTTTCTGATAAAATAACGGCCATTAAGTCTCCTGATTTGTAGCGATTAGTTATTCTGATTTCAGGTGGGGACGAAAATTAACTATTTTGTGCAATACCTGTGGCTGTGGGTTCCATCGAATTGGATTGCGCGTGTCTCCAGGGCGCACTATTACCGCATACTGGACAAGAGCGATCGCGGTGAGAACGGCGTTTAGCAAATTCCATCCGATTTAGGTCGATTGTCAGCAATTGTGACAATAGAGGCTGACTAAACCCAGTGATCAGTTTGATAGCTTCCAGTGCTGTTAAACAAGCTAGTGTTCCAGAAACAGCGCCTAGAACTGAAAAGCCACGCTGATCCCACTCAGGCTTTTCTGGAAACAGACAAGATAAGCAAGGAGTCACACCAGGAATAATCGTCGTCAGGTAAGCCTCCATCCCATTCATTGCAGCTTCCACCATTGGCTTACGCGATCGCACACAGGCTTCATTTAACAAATTGCGCTCTGTAAAATTGTGGGCGCAATCAAGAGCCATATCAGCCGACTGCACTAACGAATCTACATTTTCCGGGGTGATGTAATCATGAACAGCTTCCACTTGGACATCAGGATTAATCGCATCCAGAGTTTCTTTAGCTTTGAATACCCTTGGCTTACCTACCCAATCATCAGTCATGAGAACTTGACGATTCATATCATCTTGCCGCAAGTCACCACCCCGGACTAGGATTAGCCGCCCAACGCCCGCTACTGCTAGGTAAAGCGCCGCCGTACCGCCTAATCCCCCCACACCTGTAACCAAAACTGTCGCTGACTTCAGGCGTTTCTGTGCTGTTTCGCCAAAATTTGGAAGCATCATTTGGCGACGATAGCGTTCTAATTCGGTAGGCGTTAGGTTAACCAATTTATACCTCCTAATCAGAAGTGATTTCTGTCAGTGTGACTACATTTTTCGGCTTATCGTTAAACACTTTGAACAGCTTTTGTTCATAAGCTGTCGATTCGATAAATACCTGATAAGCTTTTTGTAAAGCCAAAGAATATTGATTTAGTCTCTCTTCTTCGCTCAAGTCAGGAGAATTATCATCAATTTCCTGCATATATTGAGAAAACTTTTTCAGAATATGTAGACGATGTACATTTACAACTTCTAAGTCGTAGGACATGTTAAAGAATTGGAAAAATTCTTCTGCATCTACGAGCTTCTTGAATTCATCAATAGTTCCAGTCACGTCGCTTCGCTCCGAATTCAAAAGTCAAAAGTCAAAAGTCAAAATTAACAATCCCCATGATTGTTAGGGGCTTGTATCTTTTTCCTTTTAGGTTATTTAGCATTTTCCAATTGTTTCAGATGTTGCTTAAGTTCATCTAACTGGCGATAGATTTCATAAGTTGCGGCGGCAACATCCATAAGTTGGTTGTAATCTGTTGGTAGCCCTTCAGCTAAATCATGCAGATCCATTTTCATTTGACCTGCTTTGCTGTTCAGCCGTCTGATTTGTCCTTGTAGTTCCTCAATAGTCATTTGTCCTTCGTCCTTCATCCTACCCTGCGGGAAGCCGCTGGCGCGTCTATGTCATTAGTCATTTGTCTTTTACTAATGACCAATGACCAATGACTAATGACTAATTAAATTTTGCCAACTTCAGGAAAGCGCTTCGCCAAATCAAGACCTTTTTTGACGTAGTTTTCTCCCTCTTCTGCTAATTTATCTAGCGAGTCAAAGCCAAAGCGATGAGCATCTCGCAGGGTTTTCACAGTTAACAAAAGACGACCAGAAAAAACTAGCGCCCAGCCAAATCCTTCATGGCTCAAATCAACTACAACCTGGGATATCAAACCCGTTTCTTGTTCAATCCCAGCCGCTACAGCTCGAAAAAATGCCATAATCCGGGCTTGAGTTACCGCATCAACTTCGCCCTCAACGGAGATTTCCCGTTTCTTTTGTTTGGTAACAATAAAGGGTTTGAGAATTAACTCATCCGACCAAGTACGATAAACTCCATAACTGTCTTGACCACGGATTTGTTTGATTAATACCTTAAGAAAAGGGGAGTTCAAGACTTCAGTTGTAGCGGTTCCGTTAACACTATTATTTGCGGTCATACTGTTGCTTCGTCTTCGATTTCATCAGCAAAGTTTGTTGTTTTTGGTTGTAAAGCTTTACGCAACCAAGGTGGAGGATTACCTTTGAGGGTTTTCACTAACTTGTTTAGCACTTCACTAATTTCTTCTTCTTCCGATCGCGCCTTCACTGGGGTGACACCTTTCTTGATTAACCGAGCGGCGGCACTACCACCAATTGCTGTTACGTAAACAATCGTACAGTCGCCTATTGCCTCAAGTTTTGGGTTGATTTTATCTTCATTCCCATCTTCTTTGAGTTCGCCTTCAAAATTGAGGGTTTCTACGAAGTGATATCCCTCATCGGTAATTTCATAAACATCAATCATTTTTGCCCATCCGAAGTGAGCATTAATATGAACTCGGTCACTCGTCGTGAAGGCTATTTTCATTGTAATTCTCCTCTCTAAAGTTTTGAATTTTGAAGCAATACGGTTCAGTTGGTGATATTTAGCCTCGGAAGATCCCCCCAACCCCCCTTAAAAAGGGGGGCTAATTTAAGACTTGCTCTATTCCCTCCTTTTTAAGGAGGGTTAGGGAGGATCAACTCTTAACTGAACTGTTTTGAATTTCAAGTGTGAATTCAAAACTCTGCGCTCACAGTTCCGAACTCTTGGAACTGCTTAACTCTCGCTTCTTCTGCCTCTAAAAACAGGTTGCCTATGCCAAACAAAAGTTCCATCGTGCCTCGATAGCCAACTTTAGTAAATTGGCCATTACCTAAACGGTCATAAATGGGCAATCCTAAACGATAAAGAGGAATCGAGAGCCGTTTAGCGATCGCACCCACATTCGAGTTACCAATTAGCAAATCAGAACCACCCGCTAGACTCTCAAAGTCTTCTAAGTCGCCGATGGTGATGCTTTTAACCGGAAGTTTTTCCAAGAGGTGCGATCGCGTCGTTGTCACCACTGCATGAATCTGCGCTCCCATCGATTGCAGGAAATGCACGGTTGACCACAACAAATCTGGTTCCAGTGCTAAGGAAACTCGTTTTGCACCGAAGTAAAAGTGGGTGTCCAGCATCGCATCTTGCAACTGACGACGTTGGCGGCGGTATTTTTCGGGTACGCTATTACCGCTCAGAATCGCCAATGCTTGGATAAACTCATCTACTGGTTCTAATCCCGTCAGTTCGCCAAACACTTCATAAGGTGTGCCAAAGCGTTCTTCCAGAATCTTGGCAGCCCCCCGCATACTTTCACCTAATGCCAGGGTAAAAGCAGAACTACCTACTTCTCGTAGCTGTTTTAAGGTAGTCCCACTGACTGTAACCGCACTATAATTATCCTCTAAGTGACCATCTAGAGAAGCGCCAAGGTCAGGTACAAAGATCGGCACTAATCCAAAGGACGTGATTATCTCTTTAATTTCCTGTACATCCCCAGGTGTGAAGGCAGAACCCGCCAAAATTGTGACTTGTTCAGTTCTGAGTCCACCCGCGCGAGGAATTTCCTTAACTATGCTTTCGACAGCAACGGCAAAACCATCTTGCAACGCACCTTTAAAATCTGGAGTAGGTGCAAAAACGATCGCTAAATCATTCAATTCGGGATGGCGATCGCGGATTTCCTTAAGAAAACCCTCAATATCATCTCCTCTAGTTTCTGTTAACCCAGTACTACATAAACCAATAATTTCTGGATTAGCCTTTTCCACCAGAGTCAGAATTGCTTGCTCCACATTCTCTTCACCACCCAAGATTGTAGTGACTTCCGTCATCGCTGTCGTAGCAAGGGGAATCGCTTCCCGGAAATGCCGCACCAGCACAACTTTGGCGAAAGCAGTACAACCTTGAGAACCGTGGAATAAGGGCATTGTCCCTTTCAATCCCAAAAAGGCTAAGGTTGCGCCCAAAGCTTGACTTTGCTTGAGGGGATTAACTGTCAGTGCTTTGTTAGAAGCGGTAACGATCGCCATTAAACTTCCTCCTCTTCTTCCCAAGGAGCGGGTTTGCGTATTTGTTCCCAAATCGGGCTATACAGAGCTTCGTACAGTTCCCGCGCCATCTCAATCATTCCCACATAACCTGCATAAGGATGGTGGCGTTCTTGGTTGATATCAAGGAAAGGAATCCGAGCTTTCAAAGCTGTGTATTGGTTACGTCCACCAGCAATCAGCATATCTGCGCGAGTGTCTTTAACCAGTTGTAGCAATTCTTGAGCGTTGCCTTTCTCCAGCATGATGCCATCGTTGCCAATCAATTTCTTGATTTTGGCTTTATCTTCCTCAGTACTTTTCCGAGTACTGGTAGCAACAACTTCAATTCCTAAGTCTCTAGCAGCGGAAATAATCGACCAACTCTTGACACCACCTGTATATAACACAACCCGCTTACCTTTGAGTCGAGCGCGATAAGGAGCCAATGCCAAATCTAAAGCAGCAGTTTCTTCTGCAATTAGCTTTTCTGTCCGCTCCTGTAAATCAGCGCCGCCTAATTTAGCGGCGATGTTTCGCAGACAGCGATTCATATCATCGATGCCGTAGAAAGACTCTTCAATGTAAGGGATGTTGTAACGCTCCTCCATCTTTCTCGCCATATTGAGCAGCGCTCGTGAGCAGATCATGACGTTGAGCTTGGCGCGGTGGGCATAGCGAATTTCATCGTAGCGAGCATCGCCCGTAATTTTAGACAAAATACGGATGCCTAATTTTTCTAGCAGTGGTGTTACTCCCCACATTTCACCGGCGATATTGTATTCGCCGATTAAGTTAATATCATAGGGCGTTGTATGTTCCGGTTCTGCTGTTCCGACAACATATTCTAATAAAGCTTCGCCACCAAAACGGTTGCCCAGATTTTTACTACCAATGAATCCTGGGGCAATGACGGGAACAACAGGAATACCAATTTTCTCAGCCGCCGCTTTGCAGACAGCATCCATATCATCGCCAATTAGGGCTGTAACGCAAGTGGCATAGACGAATACTGCTGCTGGTTGGTAGCGCTCGTGAAGTTCCAAAATTGCTTTGTAGAGTTTCTTTTCGCCACCGAAGATGACATCATTTTCACCCAAGTCAGTGGTAAAGCCCATTTTGTAGAGTTGAGGGCCAGACGACAGACTACCACGACTGCCCCAGGAATTACCAGCACAGGCGATCGGCCCGTGGACTAAATGAGCAGCATCTGCGATCGGCACTAGAGCAATCATTGCACCATCAAAGGCACAGCCCCCTTGAGCCGCGCCAGGTTGTGCCTGTTGAGCGCATGATTTGTTTTTCTTTTCCGCTTGTTTGTGCTGATTATGTTCACATCCTGTCTCAGTCAGCAGCTCGTTGATTTTGCCTTGGGTGCTTTTCATCTCTCTTCTCTTAATTGTTAATTGTCCTTTGTCATTTGTCATTTGTCCTTTGAATAACTAACAACTAATGACTAATGACCAATGACTAATGACCAATGCCCCATGCCCAATAATTAGCAAATGTATTTTGTGACATCCTCTCCACATACATCGGCGAGGTAAGATAGAGCGCGGAAACGCAATCCTACAAATTCGTCATATAAAGGATTGAGCTTACATAGTGGTGGAATATCAATAGACTTCCCAAATAATTTAATTTGTCGCTCAAAGGGACAACAACAAGGAATTGTTTGGCAAATTAGATGAGCGATGCGATTATTTTTAACCTGAATTTCATCCACCACATGGCGTAACGGATTAAAAAGATTGTGGAACCATCCTGGTTCTTTCTGGTTAGGTGGATGGTAATTAGGATGAGGATGAGTGTGAGTATGTTCGTGAGTGTGATTGATGGTTTCCATTTATAGATACCTTGGGTAAATGCTATCAAGAAAAAGGGGAATTGGGGATTGGGGATTGGGCATGGGGAATTGGGTTTGGATATTTCCCTATTCCCTATTCCCTACTCCCGACTCCCCTTCTTCACCCTTTAATTAACACGTTGTGTTTCTACGCAATTTCTAACGAATCAAGTCGTAGGAAATATCTGTCTTAGAAGGAATGTTGGTGTTGCGATCAATTTCTTCAAACAGGGTATTTACAGTCCAGTTGAGGAGGTTGATCACACCTTGATAACCAATGGTGGCGTAGCGGTGTAAGTGGTGGCGATCCATGATGGGGTAGCCGATTCTCACGAGGGGAATCTTGGTGTCGCGCCACAGGTACTTACCGTAGGTGTTACCAACCAGGAAGTCTACTGGTTCGGTGAACAACAATGAACGCATGTGCCACAAGTCCTTACCAGGCCAAACAGTTGCATGTTGACCGAAGGGGCTAGAAGCAAGCAATTCTTTGATTTCTACTTCAAATACTTCGTTGCTGTTGTGAACCAAGATATGCACAGGTTCAGCACCCATTTCTAGCATAAAGCCAACTACGCTGTATACTAAATCTGGTTCGCCGTAGATAGCGAAGCGCTTGCCGTGAATCCATGAGTGAGAGTCAGTCATGGCATCAACTGCACGACCGCGTTCGATTTCCAATTCTTGAGGAATGGGGATACCACTCAATTCGCTGAGTTTCATCAAGAATTCATCAGTACCCTTAATGCCCCAAGGACGGGAAACTGAGGTTGGTTGCTTCCATTCTTTTTCGATGTACTCGCGGGTTTTGGGTGTAGAGTGTGCTTGCAGAGCGATCGTAGCTTTCGCATTAATTGAATCTGCTGCATCTTCTAACTTTGTACCACCTGGGTACATATCAAACTCACCTGTGTTTGGTGAATCTAGGTAGTCGCTGTTGTCGGCTAGAATTGTGTAGTCAAAGCCGAACAAAGAAGCAATCCGCTTGATTTCGCGGTTGTTGCCTACGTAGGTGTCAAAACCTGGGATGAAGTTGATTTTACCATTGCTGGTTTCTTTCTTATGACCTGCGGTCAAGTTAGAAAGAATTCCCTTCATCATGTTGTCGTAACCAGTGATGTGGGAACCGACAAAGCTAGGGGTGTGAGCGTAAGGTACTGGGAAATCTTGAGGAACTGAACCAGCTTGCTTAGAGTTGTTGATGAAGGCTTGTAAGTCATCACCAATTACTTCTGCCATACAGGTGGTGCAGACAGCGATCATCTTGGGCTTGTAGAGTTGGTAAGAGTTCGCCAACCCGTCGATCATGTTTTGCAGACCACCAAACACGGCTGCATCTTCAGTCATTGAAGAAGATACACCAGAGAATGGTTCTTTGTAGTGACGGGTTAAGTGGGTGCGGAAGTAAGCAACGCAACCTTGAGAACCTTGAACGAAAGGTAGAGTACCTTCAAAACCAACAGCAGCAAAGATTGCTCCTAGTGGTTGGCAGCCTTTAGCAGGGTTAACGGTTAAAGCTTCACGAGCGAAGTTCTTTTCACGATAATCCCAACCCTTTGTCCACTCTGCAACCCGTTGTACTTCTTCGGGTTCGTGACCGTTTTCAAACTGCTTTTTGTTTTCAAATAGCTGTTGGTACTCAGGCTGGTGGAATAACTCGACGTGATCTTGAATTTTTTCTGGATTCTGAGGCATTTCTGGATCTCCAAGGTTACTGAATTCTTTACTGAGCGAGGAATGAGGATTTGAGGCGGGAGTGAGAGGTGGGAATATGATTCAAAATTCAAAATGCAAAAATCAAAATAAATTTTTAATCTTTCAATTTTGAATTTTGTATTCCCAACTCCCCCCTGGGGTTTTAGCCCCAGGTTATCCTTACTTATCTCAGTCTCCCATTTCCCTAAACGGCAGCCTTAGCTTTAGCTTCAGCCTTCTTAGCCTGAGCTTTTTCATTCCAAGGAGCGCCAATTAATCCCCAGGTTGGGCTGTTGAGTGCCAAGTCCATATCGCGTGCGAAGATGGCGAAGCCGTCATAACCGTGATAAGGGCCGGAGTAATCCTTTTTGTGGTTTAATTTTTTTCAACAGCCTAATGTTTGCAGTAAACAGTGTCAGCGATAAGCATTGTTCGCTGATAACACATTTATTTTTAGGCTAAATATAGGCTAAAAACACAGCATAACTAGGTTCAAGACTTACGCATCATCTAAATGTTGTCCTGAACCAAGGCGATTAAAAAATCGCCTGTTTTTTTGCTCATCTCTGCAAGCACAGCAGCAAAAAGAACACATGAGAACGAAAGTACTACTGGAATTAGAGAAAGTTAATCTGCGTTTGAAGTCTGCAAAGGCAAAGGTAACAATTAGAGAATCGAATGGAAGTCTGCAATTACGGGCGACGTTACCAATTAAACCGGGAGACAAAGATAGCAATGGTACTGGGAGAAAGCAATACAATCTCAGCTTGAATATTCCCGCTAACTTGGATGGACTCAAGACGGCTGAGGAAGAAGCTTATGAATTAGGAAAGTTAATCGCTCGTAAAACTTTTGAATGGAATGATAAATATTTAGGAAATGAGGCAATTAAAAAAGATTTTCAAACTATAGGGAAATTACTTGAAAAATTTGAAGAGGAGTATTTTAAAACTCACAAACGCGCAACTAAAAGCGAACATACTTTTTTTTATTACTTTTCCCGTACCAAGAGATTTACCAATCCTCAAGATTTGGCAACTGCGGAAAATCTGATAAGTTCAATTGAACAAATTGATAAAGAATGGGCTAAGTATAATGCAGCTAAAGCGATCGCTGCATTTTGTGTGACATTCAATATCGAAATTGATTTATCTAAATATTCCAAAATGCCTGAGAATAATTCCCGGAATATACCGACCGATGCAGAAATATCTGAGGGAATTATCAAGTTTGAAAATTACCAACATAATAGAGGTAATCAAGTTAATCAAAATGTTCAAGATAGTTGGCAGCTTTGGCGGTGGACTTATGGAATGTTAGCGGTCTTTGGTTTACGTCCACGGGAACTTTTTATTAATCCTGATGTTGATTGGTGGTTGAGTAAAGAAAATACAGATTTGACATGGAAAGTTCATAAAGATTGTAAAACTGGTGAGAGAGAAGCATTACCATTATATCGACAATGGATTGAGGATTTTGATTTGAGAAATCCTAAATATTTAGAGATGTTAAGGGGTGCGATCGCTAAAAAAGATAACACAAATCATGCAGAGATAACGGCGTTAACACAGCGAGTTAGTTGGTGGTTTCGTAAGATAGGATTGGATTTTAAACCTTATGATTTACGTCATGCTTGGGCAATTCGGGCGCATATTTTGGGAATACCAATTAAAGCGGCGGCGGATAATTTGGGGCATAGTGTACAAGTTCATACGCAAACTTATCAGCGTTGGTTCTCGCTAGATATGCGGAAGTTGGCAATTAATCAGGCTTTGAGTAAGAGAAATGAAGTTGAGTTGATTAGGGAGGAGAATGCTAAGTTGAGGATGGAGAATGACAAGTTGAGATTGGAGATTGAAAAGCTGAGAATGGAAATGGTTTATAAACAAAGTTAAACTTGCCCAAATACTGATAATATAATAAACTTGGAGGTCAGTTATGGAAAGCATTAAGATTAGAACATATATTGGTGATGATGGAATTCTGCAAATCCAGCTTCCGCCGGAAATTACCAACCAAGAGTTAGATGTAATGATTGTCTTTCAACCTGTTATACCAAAATCTTCACAGTCTCCAACCAAAACGCCATAAGAACTAGGATACTCTCGTAAGTTTGTTGAAGAAGTAATAGGTAGTTGGGAAGGTGATCCGCTTGAACGTCCAGAACAAGTTCCCTTTGAGGAACATTAAAAAAGTATGACAATAGAAACTTTGAACCAAATACTTAAGCAGCTTGAAACACTTGATATAAAAGAGCTTCAGCAGCTTAATCAGACAATTCAAAAGTATCTTTCTGATAAAGAAGAAACTGTTAAGCAAGCAGCGTTTTATCAAGCCCTGATCAATTCTGGGTTAGTAAAACAGATCAAGCATCCAACTTACGAGCCAATAACTGAGCGACGACTAATTCATGCTGAGGGAAAGCCTATTTCTGAAAGTATCATTGAGGAACGCCGTTAGATGGCAGTTTATTTTCTAGACAGTAGCGCATTAGTTAAGCGTTATATTAGCGAAACTGGATCAGTTTGGGTTTTGGGGCTATTTGATCCGGCTCTCAACAATGAGGCATTTATTGCTGCAATAACTGGTGTGGAAATTATAGCGGCAATTACCAGGCGATCGCACAGTGGAAGTATTAGTATTACAGATGCCACATTAACACGGAATCAGTTCAAAAGTAATTCACAGAAAGACTATCAAATTGTTGAAATCACAGAAAATATCATTAATTCTGGAATTATATTATCTGAAAGTTATGGTTTAAGAGGTTGTTTGAAAAGTCGGGGATGTTGTAAAAAAGCTCTCTCAGTATAGGCTGTGAATAGATAGTAAACAGCACCGAGAGAGTGGTATGAGTAAAGCTTACCCTAGCAACCTGAGCCTTGTTCAATATCAATTGATTAGTGACTTAATCCCGGAAGCGAAACCGGGTGGTCGAAAGCGTGAAGTTGATATGTGGTCAGTCCTGAACGCAATTTTCTACATTTTGATAGAAGGAGTGAGATGGCGATCGCGAAGAAGGAGATTTTCCTCCCTGGCAGACAGTCTACACATATTTTCGCAATTGGCGCATTGATGGGACTTGGCTCATGATTCATGATCAACTCAGAGATTGGACTCGGATTGAAATAGAACGTCACCCAAGTCCATCCGAGGCAATCATTGACAGTCAAAGCGTTAAAAGCGCAGCAATGGTGAGTCAGTCAGTTGGTTTTGATGCAGGTAAAAAGCTGAAAGGACGTAAGCGATTTATGACCGTCGATACCTTGGGATTAGTGTTGAGGGTTTTAGTGACAGCAGCTAATGTCGGTGAAAGAGAAGGAGGAAAACAAGTTCTCAAGCGGGTTAAACAGTCCCATCAAAAGATA
>JAHHHS010000118.1 GCA_019359215.1 Nostoc indistinguendum CM1-VF10
GCCACCGGAGTCAGCATAGAAATTCCAGATAAAGTCGAGAAAGTCTATGGAATTTTCACCGGCGCATCATCCACCGACGCTGATATGTCCCAATCCTTAATTCGTGTGCGAGACAACGTAGACCGCATAGTTTGGTGTGCCAAACGTGGGACAAATTACTGTAAAGTTTCTCGCTCCAGTAATTATCTAGAAATTAAAGCCCAATTACAACAGAGAACAGATGCCACTGTTAGTTTAGTCCGCTCCAACCTTAGACCAGATATTGTTGAAGGTATTGCTAATTTCGATTGGCAATCAAACCCTCATGTCAATCTGTATGCCCGAATTAGTGCCGAGCAGAATTATTCGATGATGAATCTTTCTGATGCACTGCTAATTCGACTAAGACATGAAGGGCACCAGATTACAATTGATAATCGAGAATCGGATAAAGCTGTCAAACTGTTATTAAAGTCAGCCAAAGACGAAATCAAACAAATTGAAGCCAAAGACATAGTAGCCGCCGCAGATTTAACTTATCCAGAAATTGCCCTGCTAGAATCCCAAGAATCTGTCTCACCAGAAGATGCATTAGCAATTAGAAAATATTACCTGAAAGATTTCTACTGCGTAGACGAGCTAACTTTAGAACATGTACTTTGGGACAAAGAAGGCCGACGACGTGGGGAACTGCTCAACTTAGAAGCGCAACTATACCCGGAATTAGGAGTTGACAGAACAGCCAAATCATTAGAGAAACAAGCTAATTGGAATCAAGCTGTTTGCCCGTGGGATATTTCTGGTACAGCACTGCGGCGACAGATGCGAGAAGCATTTGGATTAAACGACTTTTTAGATCCTTTTAAAGAATGGACTAAAGCTGACCTCAAACCCTACGCCGACAAGATTCGTCTCTATGCCTCAGAAATATTCCACCATCTCAACCTCACCATTAGCGACAAAATGAGTGATGTTCAGGTTGTGCATCAAATGTTATCGCAGTTGGGAATTAAAGCGGCTTTTCGCTGGTCGAGGTTTGAGCCGGGCTTTGAGAGGCAAAAAATTAAAGTCTACCGACTGGATGCACAAAACTGGTCTAACCTGATGTCCATATTAGCTAAACGTGCCGCACGACGCGAACGCCTGAAAAATCTTGGAGAGTCTGATGGATCAGCTATGTCTTTTAATACTCAAAATAATCTAGGAGATCCAAATCAACATCACCCGAAATCCCTTATAGAAACATTGATTGGACTTGTATGTACCGTCACAGGAGATGATGACCAGTTCTTAGTACAGAGCAAAACATTAGACAGTAGAGCCAGATGTCAGAACTTAACCAACAATACAGTGGTTTTATTGCCGTTCACTGAACTTACACCAGTAAATAGGGACTGACATAGACTTGACTAATTTTAAAATCATATTTGCACTGCGGTCTTCAAAAAGCAGTCTAGTTTTAGCGTGGTTAATTTCTCTCCATTTTCTCTAGTAATTAATCACACTAGAATTCAATATAGTCCTGCTACCCGACCACGGTGATGCCTACCTCTACCCCAGTTCGCCACAATCAGGCATGATTTATTAAACTTCAGTAAAGCGGCTGTAATTTTATTGACACTACTAATCTTGACTAAATATATTTGAGAAGATTCAAGTAATTTAAGCTACAACCAATCCAAGTTAGCACCACAAACACTCTCCTCAAAAGAAAAATGACTCAAAATTTACTCGTTAAAGTTGCACTTGTTATTACTAGTGCAGCCGTAGTGTCCGTAGGTGCAAACATTAATCCTGCTGCCGCCAGCAACTTAATTACCGATAATTATGAGCGTACAGGTGTAGGGGAATCTATTGTAGTACCTTTTAGCACACCCTCCTTATCTAGTGTTAATACTTATGCTGGACTTCTGGAAGTTTTAGTTTCCGGTACTGGGTTTAGTGCAGGATCAGCCATCAATGATGCTTTTTATGGTGTTCCCTCTGGAGTTCCATACGATTCCCAGTATTATCAACTCAATATTGGTTCGCAGGGGCAACCTCTGTTTCCATTAGCTGGCGAGTCTAGAAACATCAATAACTTCATCACCTTTATTGATGGAGTAGGTGCTGTAGCCCCTGGAACAACTCCTGCCTATAACCCTAGCCATATATATAAATTTGTTGTTAATCTACCATCTAATTTCGGACTGGTTAGTTTCGGAGTTTCTGATGGAATTTTTAATGATAACGGTGGTCAATACAATATTGAAATTCATCAACTAAGTCCAAAATCTGTTCCTGAACCTGGTACAGTAGCCGCTTTAGCTCTAGTAGGACTCGGTGCTTTTCTATCCAAGAAAAAGTTAGCTGCTAGTAATTTCTGAAGGAGTTGTTAATTTAGACTTGCTCTTTCCATAATACTCTTTGACCTAGCAAGAGTTGATTTTTTCTATGCTGCGTCATTGAATTGAAACGGTGACTAAAAGGCTAGTTGCCAGCATTAAAGTTTGTGCTTAAGAGAAAGAAAAAATTTTCTCATTGGTTGCAGCAGTTGAACCAAGAAAATTTACCTGTGCCTCTCTTTCCTCTAGTATGCAGCACTATTGTTTTATTGAGTGCTGCTTTTTTCATGATGAGTAGTGGTTTTACTCATAAACCAGCTTATAAATCTTCGTCCTTGTAAAGTGTGGGCACAAAAGCCAACCTGTTTGGTTGGCTTTGTGGTTCTGATTTATCCGATTGCTCCTGTGCTGCTGGCTGTTGATTTTTGCTCTTGCCCTTTGTACCTTTTACTGGTGATGCTGATGCCTCACTACTGGCTTGAACTGCTGGCTGGTTTTCAGTAGTAGGATTTGATGATGTATTCTTGTCGTGTGCTGCGACAAATTGAAATTGACTATAATTTAGTGCAAGTACAGGGCAGTAGAGAAAAACTGAATCGCACACCCAGCACCGGACAAATTAGACGCATTAGACGAGAACAAGAAGAATTTTCACAGGGACAACGTGACTCTCCTCCACAACGCACCATCAAAGAGGAACTTCAGCAGACAATTGATAGGGCCAGAGTTGATTCTCCCCAAATGCCAATGCTGATTATGCGGTTGCAGCAAGCTGGCATTAGTGTGAGAACAGGATTTACTAGGAATGGTAAGTCTAAAGGCATTTCTTATGAGAAAGATGGGCAAGCTTTTAGTGGTACACAGTTAGGTGCAGCTTACACTTTCCCTGGACTGCAAAAACATCTTGGCGTTGACTACCAACCAGAACGAGATGATGAACCTATTCATGAATTGCTGCTCAAACCTGTTAAACCACTCCCAGTTGAGCAGTTAGAAAAACTCTTTCAAGAAATTGAACGCAAACAGCAACAGCCCCAGTTCACTCCACCACCAGAGGATAAAGTTGTTTGGCAAGTATTGCACAAGTACTTAAGCGAGAAACGCTATATACCAGATTATATTGTGCAAGGATTACATGGTAATCAGTTGCTTTATATGGATGAGCAACGAAATATTTTGTTTATCAAGCGTGATTTAGATGGTGAAAAAACTGGCGCATTAATTTGGTCAAAGCCTAGAGAAAATCATCGCACTGTGGAGTACGACCAAAACACCTCTACACCAAATGGTTGGTTTTATCTGAGATTAGGAGGGCAACCAACGGACAAGGTAGAAAACGTCTTTTTGTGTTCTACACCAATTGATGCGATGTCAGCAGCCACCTACCTGATCTCAAGTTGCAAGGGGCTACCACCAACTAGAACTATGTTGATAGTAGCTGATGACCCGAATAACCTACCTATGGAATTTCTCAAGAGTTTCAATAGGGTGGTCGTAGCATTCAATAATGATGATCTTGGTAATAAAACAGCTAGTGCAGTATTAGAATTGTTGCCAATTGGTAAAAGGCTCAAAACCCATAATCCTGATTGGAGCCAAGAACTAGAAGCTCATCTCAGGGAGGAGCAACAAAAGCTCAGACAGCAGGATCGTGGTTTTAGCCTGTGAGCCACGCGGAGCGTACACCTGACTCGTGGGTTAAGTTCAAGAAAGAATTTTTGAAACACAATTGCAACATATCATGATTACGCTTTGTCAATAAGACCCAGATTATTGACAATAAAAATAGCGCAAAAAAGTGGCTGTAATTTAGACTGGATATAAGTTACAGAAGATTTTTTTCAAAAACAGTGGACGGCCAAAAGGACAAGAAACCACTGTTTTTGATGTTTTGGACGGCCGTTGACAGGTGGGCATTTGTCAGCAGAGCATGACAATTGAGTAAGGTTGGCGCTCATTGGACGGCCAAAAGGACAAAAAACCACTGTTTTTGATGTTTTGGACGGCCAAAAATATTAGTGTCGGATGAGACTGATTTAGTACGGTTAAACTACACCAAGTTCACGGGGTTATAAGTGTTTAGTGTAGTTATTGCGTTAGACGAGTTTCTGTTTCAGTTAACGCTAAATATATAGAATGACTCCTGAACTCACAGTGGAAATTTCAGATTCACTTACTGAAGAAGTTGATCGATTGAGCGGGATTTTTGAAGTACAGTTGCAACACAAAAGTATTATATCTTCTCAATAATTTTAGAGTTATTGAGAATGAGGCAGTTTGATAAAAATGGCTAAAAGCTAGTTTGTGTATGTATTAGACACCAATTTTTTGGTCAAAGCGATGTTCTAAATAGCAGACATTTTGTAGTGAATAGTCAAAGTTCCCTGACAGCTATAACAGTTAAAGGCGTGTATAAGCTGTGCAGAATAGCAGACATTTTGCATAAGAATCGGGGTTTTAGGTGCAAAATGTCTGCTATTTGTAACTGTGATTAATCAGACAATTTCACTACTTAAAACAAGTTTGAACTCTATTAACAAGCGTGGAGATTGTAAAATGAACAATTTCTATTCAGGCATGAAGAAAAAAAATCGGATGTTAAGTGGGCTGGCTTAAGTTAATGAAAGAATTATTGAAGCACAATTGCAACATAAGTGTATTATTAATTCTCAATAATTTTGAAGTTATTGAGAATGAATCCAGCGCTCAAAATTTGCTGTAAGTCATTGTCAGTCAGCATTACGCCCGAAACTTTCTTGAAAATTCTTATGCTCAACTGGTAGCAGTAGGGCTACTGTATAGCTACCAGTTGGGGAATCATCAAATTTTCAACAACTCGCTTTTTTACTACTCAACTGGTAGCGGGGTGTCACCAGTTGAGCTACCCAACAGCTACCAGTTGAGCAAGGTATTTAGAACTACTATTTCAATACTGGCAAACTACATAAAACCTATCTAATAAGTGGTGTTTACAGCATAGCTTTGGTGTAATTCAAAAGTGGAGTCCAGGTTTTAGGTTACAAATGTAGTATAAAGTAATATAAAAAGATAGAGTTTTGCTCAAGAGTTGTTTAATAGCAATGATTTGGTTTCAGATTACGCGCAAATACTCATTTTTGATCCAAAAAGCGTGAGCGTCAGTTGTCAGCCCTACAGAAATTCTCCACCAAAATACTCCCTATTGCTACCCGCAATACTCATTTTTGTATCAAATATTCTTATTGTGTCTAGGCAGACAACAGTGTACTGAAGATAATTTCCAGGTCAGGTTTAATCACAAGAATTGAATGCGATTTTTGGAGTAGACCCGTCAGTACAATCAGAACTAGAACAGTCACTCGACCAAAAGCAGCGTATTGAGCAGGAATTATTAGCTATTGCTGTGCCTATTGCTGTTGAATTAATCAATTGGCAATTAAGAGAAAGTGGCTCAAATAGCCTTAGATTCAAACGTGCCACTCTGGAGAAACAGGGTAGAGAATTGGTGTTTAACCATGATGAACGAGGTGAGATTTTCCGGGTGTCAGTTAACCGAAACCAGTCAGGTGAGCTTGAGTATTCACCGATTAATATCGGGTCAGTAGAAATAGAAGATATTCAGCTTTGGGAAAAAGCAGAGCGTGTATTGCAACAAATAATAGAATCAGAACAGCGACAACAACTTAGACAAAATAAAGGACTTTCCCTCTAGGTGATGATGCACCTCAAAACCTAGCAAGCTCAATCAAGAGCGGTGTCTGCTACTGCCACAAATCCGTTGAGCTACCCAAAACGGTGCAGGCATCGGCAGACACTTCGCTACGCTGCCTATTTGTTAAGAGTTGCTTAAGTTAGTGCTGGATGGGACAACAATGAAAGTCGATAAGCTATTCAAAGCTTAAACAAAATATCATGCCAAAAATCTGAATTTATACTCTTAGACATATTGACAAAAGTCACTTATTTCTAACTTGTTCTAAATAGCGGTCAGGGGTAAAGTCAACTGTAATTATTGCTAAAGCTAAATCTGCATCACAACAAGTTAAATATCAATTATCATCTGTAGAAAAACAGCAACTTCCTAAATACAAAGATTACAGATTATTATCTGTAAAAATAATAAAAAAGATAATCATTGCACCAATAAAATATTATTCCAAGCGATGGAGCAGCTAGGTTATTCATCTGTAAAATATTTTTCATCTTGTATGAATTTTCTGGAATTCTCCTATGATCAGTTGTATTAATCAGCAAAAGTTACAGGTCTATAACCATGAATCAACTTACTCTACAGTGGGTAATTACCTTCCAATGGAGCGAAACTGGGAACTTAAAAACTCAGCAAATTTCTAAACAACAAATAAAAAGTAATAACCATAATGGAGTAATAATCATTGGTCGAGACCCTAACCCTAAAGTCTGCGACCTAGTGTTGAATGATAGAAGCGTATCTTCTCAACATGTTAAAATTTATTTTCACGAACAGCAGCAAAAATTTTTTATACAAAGTTTGAGTCCGCAAAATGTTTCTAATGTAGATGGAGAAAACCTTGAGCTTGGTAAAGAATTGCCATTACAAAATAATAGTAGTATTGTTTTAGGAACGCAGAGGATCAAAGTTATTGATATTCAGATTTACCAGCTAGAATCAACAGCTTTTTCAGGGATATTTCATTCAAATACTAATTCAAATCAAGTCGGTCAGAGTTCAAATTTACATCAAGTCAACCCCATTCCCAATCTAGGGCAAGTCAGCCCTAGTCAAAATTCAGGTCAAGCCGTTCTCCTTTCACCCATCATAAATCCAAATCAGACTAATTCAAGTACCAATACGAATAGCAAAACAGAACAAACTTGGCAAGATAAAACTATAATAGCTGCAATACTAGCTGCAACAGCGACGATATTAGCAACAGGTGTAACTGCTTTAGTTACTTATTATACAAATCAAAAGACACAGGAAACAGAAGAAAAAAAGGCAAAATTGCAAACTCAGACTGAAATAGAAAAATCACAGATAGAAACATTGGCAAAAAAACAAGAAAAAGCTGAAGATAGATTTTACAAGCATAAAGCTGAAATTTTAGACTTAGAGCAAAAAAATAAAGATAATTATGAGCGAATTTCTATTAAAAATAAATGTGATGGAATTATAAAAATTGCAATTAGTTACAATGCTTTAAATGATGTAGAGGAAACTCGAGGTTGGTTGATCATTCCTAATAATGATAGTATAACTATTGGTAAAATTACAAAATATAAAAGTATATTCGTACATGCTCGTACCAGTGACAATAAGTATCAATGGCAAGGAGGAGGTTATCGTGAAAAATACACGCCCATAAAGGGACATTTTAATTATATTGCTGATGATCTTACTCTTTTTTATCCAAATACGGAACAACGGGAACTGAGTAAGTTTTATGAAGTGAAATCTGATAAAGGCGATGATATTACTACTAAAACCTTTACTTGTGATGAAGACAGTCTAAAGTTAAATTAATAATTATAAAGATAGGACAATACCAGTTTGTCAAAAAAATAATACAACCCGGTAAATAACATCCTACGGTATCACATAAATGTCCATAGACATAGTTCTCCGTAAACGCTACAAAATATTAGGAAGCTTGGGAAGCGGTGCATTTGGCGACACCTACCTAGCTGAAGATTTAGATTTGCCTAACAATCCCAAATGTGTCGTAAAACAGCTTAGATGTAAAACTTTTGAACCAGAAGTTTTGATGATTGCTAAACGGCTATTTGAGAGTGAAGCAAAAGTTTTATATTATTTAGGTAACCTTAGCAACCAAATCCCTAAACTCTTTGCTCATTTTGAGGAAAATGGCGAATTTTATCTAGTGCAAGAATTTGTAGACGGGTATAACTTGACCGCAGAAATAATACCTGGTAGCCAATGGAGTGAAGGTGAGGTCGTCAAACTTTTGCAAGAAATTCTACAAGTTTTGACTGTGGTTCATCAGGAGAATATCATCCACCGTGATATCAAGCCCCAAAACTTGATGCGTCGTCGTGATGATAGCAAGATTGTGCTGATTGACTTTGGGGCTGTTAAACAAATTAAAGGTTTAGCTACGAATATTGAAGGTCAAGTTACTTCAACTATTGTTATTGGCTCCAATGGTTATATGCCAAATGAACAAGCTAATTCTAGACCAAAACTATGTAGTGATATCTATGCAGTGGGAGTCATTGGTATTCAAGCTTTGACAGGCAAATTACCTAAAGATTTTCAAGAAGACCCCACTACTGGAGAAATAATTTGGCGAAATCAAGCAAATGTAAGCGATAGATTGGCTGATGTTTTAAGCAAAATGGTGCTTTACAACTTTAGCCGACGATACCAAACAGCAAGTGAGGCTTTGCAAGCACTGAGTTCTATATCTCCAGCACTATCAAAGCCAACAACTTTGTGGAAATTGCCATTCCGCAGAAAACTTTTAGTTGCAGCTGGAGTAGGAGCAGGAATATTTGTAATGCTTGTGTTAGCTCTTTTTATTCTGTTACCTATCAGAACGAGCGAAAAATTTAGTCAACTACCTTGCGATGCTGAACTAGCTTCATTCTCTTCTAGTAAATTACTAAACCGAAAACCAGACAAAACTTACCAAAATAGGAAATATTATGGATCTTTAGATAAAGATAATCCAAGCGGCAAAGGAACTATGATCTTTCAAGACGATAGTAGGTATGATGGAGAATTCAAAAATGGTAAGCGTTATGGTTGTGGAAAATTTTTATACCCTCCAGATACCAGTTCGTATGAATACTATATAGGCAATTTTGTAAATGATAGTTTTGATGGTTTAGGAAAAATCAAATGGAAAGATGGTAGTGAATATAGAGGTCAGTTCAGAAATGGGAGATGTGAGGGAGAAGGAACATTTAAACTTGCTAATGGCACTTCTAAGAGTGGAGTGTGGAAAAAAGGAGATTTGTTAGACAGTAATATATCGTGCAACCGATAGTAAATATTGTATTTATATTCATGATTAATTGTGGTAAAAGTTAATAGTTGTAACAAATCAGTATTTCCCAAAAAAATGAATCAAAAACCTTCTAATAAACTTAAATTTATCTTTACTGTAGCTTCTTTACTGTTTTTCACTCCATATTTCAGCGTTGCTATTCTCCGAGAAATAGCTGTGGGACAAGTACAACCACCACCAACAACACCAACACCAACGCCAACATCAACGCCAACACCAACACCAACACCAACGCCAACATCAACGCCAACACCAACGCCAACACCAACGCCAACATCAACGCCAACACCAACGCCAACACCAACGCCAACACCAACGCCAACATCAACGCCAACACCAACGCCAACACCAACGCCAACATCAACGCCAACACCAACGCCAACACCAACGCCAACACCAACGCCAACATCAACGCCAACACCAACACCAACACCAACGCCAACATCAACGCCAACACCAACGCCAACGCCAACGCCAACGCCAACGCCAACGCCAACGCCAACGCCAACGCCAACGCCAACGCCAACGCCAACGCCAACGCCAAGACCAACACCAACGCCAACGCCAACGCCAACGCCAAGACCAACACCAACGCCAACGCCAACACCAACGCCAAGACCAACACCAACGCCAAGACCAACACCAACGCCAACGCCTACATCAACGCCAACGCCTACATCAACGCCAACGCCAACGCCAATTCCAGGACTAGGGTAAAACTTGTTTAATTCGTGAAACGTCGCAATCTAGTGATTAAAAATTCAGAGATCAGACTTCAAGCTCATTGATATCTGAATCCTGAATTATTTATTTTCGATAAGGCAAATCTTATAACTTAAATAGCTTTGTTATATACTTACGTAATTAGCACAAAAATTATGAGTAGTAGCGTTTATTACCTCAGTGCTGTCAAGTTTGGTTTGGCTACAATCGGACTGCTTTTATGGCTTCAATTACCTGCTAGTGCCCAAATGACAGTCGAACAAGGAGCAAACAACCAAATAAATATTGGTCAGCCTGATCAGCCAAACTCTACCCCAACTCTAGATTCTCCTCAAGTGCAACCAGCCCTTCCTAGTACATCTGAGCGTATGAGGAGGTTACTGATGAGGATCAAGCTACCTCTTAAGCCAAGTCTTCCTCAGACTACTGAGCAAAATATTCATCTACTGCTCATTCTTAAGCAACGGAGACTTTACGTTTATCGGGGAGATATTTTACAAGCCAGCTACCCAGTGGCGGTTGGTAAACTAAAGTGGGAAACGCCAACAGGCAAATTTAAAGTTATTAATATGGTTGAAAATCCAGCTTGGGAAAACCCTTTTGTTGCTAATAGACAAGTTGTACCTCCAGGTTTAGAGAACCCTTTAGGAGAACGTTGGATTGGATTTTGGACTGATGGAAAAAACCAAATCGGATTTCATGGTACTTACAAGCGAGATTCCGTAGGGAAAGCGGCCTCTCATGGTTGTGTTCGTATGTATAATGAAGACGTGCGAAAATTGTATGAAATAGTGCAAATAGGAACCCCTATAACCGTAGTTCATTAAAGGGAATAAATAGACATCTCCGAAAACGATCAAAGCCTTTATATGGCTAGGCTACAGTCCGTAAATGTAATCATCCTAAATTAGCTAGTCTATACGATAAAATAAGGCTTTGAGATATTTACTGTTGATAATTAGGCAAAAATATCTAGTTATATGTGTTGATTTTAGATTGGGCGATCGCGTGTATTTCTGCTGGTAATACAAGTGCCCCAATTCGGAATCTTACTAATCCACAAATTGTCAAAATTACTTGTTGATACTTTTGGGGATTTAACCTAAACCAATCTTTACCAACTCGAAATATTTTGACTGATCGAATTCGATGTTCAACAAAGATTCTTTTAGCTGAAAATACTTTATTCTCTTGTTTTTGTTCAGTTGTTAGTTCTCGATTTCTTGGTTTTTTAATGGGAGTTGTAATTAAATCTTCTCCAATATATGCTTTATCTCCTTTAAATCTTTGTTGAGTATCAAACTCTGAGCGGTATTCCCTAAATATTGTTATATCGCTTTCAAGACTGCACTCCCATGCAATCACGTCAAATCTCGCCACTATTTCAAATACCGTAATATGCTAATTGCTACTGGCGAGATAACGACAGTCGCAGTTTGGCGAGAATCTTTCACAGCTTGTGGTATCACCGTGCCAAAACGGGAAAATTGTACGCTAAGGCTGAACGTCTTTGTCTGTCTAAATTTGAGGTGTTAATTTTTTTGTTGGTGCAGAGTATTGGTACTACTCTGCACCATCTGGAAAGACTAATTCGAGCCAAAAGTGATAAATAGAGGTATGCCATTTCCTCTAAAATTTTTAACACCCCCCACATTGTTTACATTGGTAATGGAAGAAAACATAAGACGAGATTTGCGAATTCATGAACCCATCCCACTAATAGGGGTAAAAGTAGCGAGACTTTCTCCCCAATTGAGGGTAAACAGCTGCTCACGGGTGCTGTAGAACAGCGAGGGGCTAAGATACTTGCTGGACAAGGCTTTCACCCTTAGCGTACGATTTTCCCGTTTTGGCACGGTGACGCCCTTGTCAACGTACTCTTGTAGGTCACTGCGTTTAACTCGCCAACCCTTGCCAATTACTTTGGCTTTTAACGAGCCTTTGTTAATTGCGTCTCGCAGGAATTCTCTGGACAACCCAGTTAGCGCTTGTGCCTCTGCAATAGTCAGTAGTAGCTTATCGGCAATCGGCACTACTAGCTGGTAGATGCGCTCTGTGAATGGTTGCAGGTTTTGGAGCTATGCCGGAACTAACTCCCTGGTGAGGTAAAACTTGATTCTCGCCGACATACACTCCAAAACCCGCTGAAGTTTTAGAGTAGGTTAGAAATTTCTCAAAAAATTGGGTTAGGAAAAACGTTTCTCCTAAATTCCTGATCATGTGTATCCTGTCGCCCCTCTCCCTCATTGTTATGGTTTTCTTGCTTTCTGGTTTTCTGGTTCTCCAAACTTTTGGGTTAGCGCCTCAACAATAACTGAGGTTACAGTAATCCCTTGCTCCTTGGCTTTAGACATCCAGTAGCGACGTTGGGATATAGGGACTTTGACGCAGAGATTGACCATCTGTTCAAGCTCTGGCTCCGGTTCTGGTAAACCAGTCTTCTGGTCTTCTGTCTTTATGGCTTTCTGGTTTTCTGGTTCAGTCTCTCTGGCTTTTTTAATCAAATCACCGTACTTGCTCATTTCAAAATCTCCATAACTTCTTTACCTAGCGCAAGGTAATCCGCCCAAGCTGTTTTTAAACGCGAGTCCTCAACATCACGAATGGGGACACCAGCCATTGCTGCTTTTTCAAAGCCGACAGTACGCCGGATCATTGCCTGAAATACGGGGATGCCTCCATTCAACAAATCCTGACGCAGTGTTTCACCTTCCTTGCTGGGATAGGGAGGAACAATAGTCAGCAAGCAGCGATAGTTTGCCTCACCCAAATCTTTCACCATTAAGAGCATTGGCTCAAGGCTTACAATGTCGGGCTTTGTAGGCAAGATTAGAAGGTCACAGCCTTTAGCTAATTCCTTTAGATCATCGGAGTCAGGTCTTGCTGGGGTGTCGATGACCACAAATTGAGCATCGGCAATTACCTTTAAGGCTTGGCGTTCGTCCACAGCAGGGAAAGGGAATGACCCGCGTTTTGACCAAGCTAAAGCTGTACGGTTCTGGTCGCCATCTACAAGAACTGTTTTACCAAGTTCACTAAAGAAAGTTGCAAGATGCACGGCTGTAGTGCTTTTCCCCACCCCTCCCTTGTAGCCAGTGATAGTTATGATTTTCTTTTGACTTGACATATTTCTGGTAAACCATAAAGTAGGTTATTTGGTTATCTGGTTTTCTGGTTTGGACTAAATCATACTTATGAATGTACAGCAGTCACGTATATTTGTAGCCTACTCTTCCTTAGAACAAGCTCTTGTTCAAAACTGGTCTTTAAGCGAAATCAAACAACGCATTACTGAGAAGAAAAGCCCAGACTCTACCCCAAACACCGAGTCTAACGAGTACAAAGAGCGCTTTACTGCTGCGACTACCAAACTAAGAAAGTCCCGTATTTGGTCAGACCCGAAGAAGCGCAAGCAAATAGAGAAACTGCTGGCACAACTGGAGACGCTGACAAATGTTGAGTAAGCTCAGGTTGCCACGGCTCCCCGTTTCTCTCGAAATTGACGCAAGTCACGGCTAAAAACGTCTTCTAAATCTGCCCCAGTGAGATTTATTCCCAATATATTCGCGTCTGTTAGATTTGCTTTCTCTTGATGCAGCAGGCAGGTTTGCATCTTTTAGCGTTTGCGCTTTCTAAGCTCAAACTGATCGAGATCCGTTTCTCCTGAAAAGAGGAACTTAAAAAAAGATTTATCTTGAAAGCGACAAGCTTGCCTGATACCAAGTAGCACTAAGTACCCGCTCATAACAGATGCATAAAAACTTCCTGATATTGCCCTCTGTTTAGTTACAGGTCTAATGGCTCTCTCAGCCGTGTTGTTGTGCCAAGCTATTCCATCTTGCTCAAGAAAAGTAAATAGACTCTCTCGATACCGTATAAACCGTTTTTGATATTTGACAGTTAGATCAGATTTGTAGTTTTTATCCGTTATCATTTTTTGGTAAAATTTCTCAACCTCTTTACTGAATTTGCTGAGATAGCGCTTTTTTAAGCCATACTTCTGTATAGTCTCCATAATAGGTATAATTAAATCCTTGACTGCTAAAACAAAGGTTTCCAACTCTTGGTTAAATGGATTTTCCCGGAGATCATCATTAAGATCATGGAGCAGGTGAACCCAACATTTTTGTTGTCTACACTGTACAGAGTCATAGCCTGGATAAAAATCTGAAATCAAGATACCTTTATATTCAGCTAAGAACTCGTGTACGATATTTGCCTCTCTAGTCTCCGTTAGTTTAAAAAAAACATATTTCCCATCTGTAAATACCCAAACATATTGATTAATTCCCACAATGCTGATTTCTGTCTCATCAGCATGAATAAAAGGGCTTTTTAATAAGTGCTGTACTATTAATCTCTCAGTTTCAGCATAGTGTTGACCCATTTCCTTTATAAGTTCGGCAAGACGGCCACAGCTAATCTTCTCACCAAAATATGCTTCTGTTGATTGTGCAATTGCGTTATATGGTAAGCGCATGGCTATTCGTTGATAAATAACCCAAGCCTTAAAACCATTTCCATATAACTGACTCTTTGCATATTTACTTATATCTGGGGGTGATGAAATTTGCGAACACTTTATACAGTAACCTTGGGTTCCAACATATTGAACTAGAGTTTTCTTTATACCGTTTTTTGTTAATACCAAGTCAATAATTGTTCTTTTGGCTACTTTTTCTATTGGTCTAAGTGGTTCATGTCCGCACTTAGGACATACTTCTCCTCTTGAAACATGAACTACTTTTCTGACTTTATTTCTCGCTCTTTCACGTTTTTGGTTCGATTTGTGAGCAGCGCGTTTTTGTCTTTCCCTCTTGTGTTGATCCGATTCATGTTTTCTTAGATTATGTTGAAAACTGATTTTATTTTGGTCATAATCAAAATGTGAGAATTTAATAATTGCTTCAAATTTGCTGTGAATATCTTGACTGGTTTCTGTAGAATTATGTTTGCGCTTATCAGCGAAATCAATCTCTGATAGTGTATCTGCCGAATGTTGGATTTTAGTAAGCTCATCAACCAACAACTTGAGAGCAAGACAATCTTCTTTGTTATAAATTAGCAGTTTTGAACCGATGTGACTTCCCATCCAAATTGACAATACATCCCATCTCAGGTGGATTTCCCTGATTTTTTGTGAGTACATGACCAATGAACATTAAGACAAGTTTATCTTTACTAGTTATAGTGTGTGTTCCTATGAAAATTGTCGGCTCATAATTCCGATTTTTAACTCTAGTCAATATTGGACAATTAGCCTGTAATTTATTGTCAGCAACCAGTTGGGCATCAATTAAAAATTCATGTCCATCTTTGACATTTGCAATAGTGTAAGGGTATAGATCAGAATGGTTATGTTTAAGAATTGCTAAAAAATTCTGCTGATTTATAAGTTCATTTTCTTTCAGCAATTGTTCATATTCATGTAGTTCACCTCGTTCTTTTGTACACATTAATAAATATGCTTTGCGAGAACATAAAGAATAGGCTACTAAAACTTCAGAATTTATTACGTTCATGGCTCGTTCACGAAGTATAAGTACTCAATTTTTGCTCCTGAACTATTTATAGTGTGGGGGAACTCTATTACTGAGATAGTAAGGAGATATTTTAATAAATAACAATATTTAGCAAGCCAGGGAGTGATATCTCCCTGGTTATCATGTTGCTTAAGCACCCTTCTTTCTGGATGTCGCTTAAATTATATTTCCCGCCAAACAGTGAACGCCTTCGGTACGCTTACTTCACAGATTTTTTAGTTACGATTATTGAGCTAATCTTTCAATTCGAGATAAAAGCAACTGCTCGCGACCGGACTGTTTAGCTACAAATGAAAGCTGGGCGGGGGCAATTTCTCTAAGTAGATTGAGTTCAGACTTAAACCATCCCTTCACAAATGTTATTACTTCTGTGTCTGCCTGCTGAAAATTCTCTTCGAGATTTGGGCATCCGTCCAGCAGTAACACAATATCTTCCAAATCAGTACTCATGTATGGCTCGTGTTTTCCTCTATCGTTAAACGCCTCAATCTTTGATGCCAGAAGATAAGATACTGTAAAAATCGAAATATGTTGTCCACTTGGAAGTTCAAACAGAATTGATTTAGTAATTCCTGGTATGTACCAAGAATTGGAAAAACCAAGTACAGACGGGTTGGTCGGCATGATATCTATTATTAGGTCTTGATAACGCCAGCGACAGATCACTCCGCTTTCTGTATCTTCTTCAAGCCCAATTCTACGAAGTTTATCTGAAAGCCGATAATATTCAGCAGTAGAGGTAATTTCTACAACACAATCAACATCCTTTGTAGGGCGAGCATCAGCCGCAGAAACCTCATCAAGATAAAGCGATATTGTCGCACCACCTGTAAAGACTATGCGTTCACTTAAAGCTGACAGTAAGGAGCCAGCCTTTTCCAGCATTTGTATTTGCTGATTCATCTAAAACCTCCAGGAGACCCCCACTATATAAGTACTCCGATTAGTGGCGGGAGGAATGGAGGGGGAATTACGAAACGTTCCTTGAATGCATTTGAGCGAATGCGAAAACAATGAGAGGAACAGTTGAGTAATTCCTAATTTCTTGGGTTTAATATGCATACGAGTAACCATCCTTTGCGTGAATGCGAAGACAAAACTTGTAAGATATTCCTTGAACTAATCCTTTTTTAGCAGAAACATTAAAACTACCTGATGAACGAATAGCCACTTTACCAACGTAATTACCGATCTTTTTACCAGTGGTAACAACTGCCCTAATAATGTCGCCAGTTTGAAAGCTAAAATGTATTTTCTCTCTAGGTACGTGTCGATTTGGAAAACCGAATTTATCAGTTCTACATGACTGTCTAGAACCATGCCCATTAGCTGTAATTAACAATGGTTTAACACCTTGAGTGTTAAGAATTGGTGTTGACTTGCCAACACAAGCTGCATCTAACCAGTGAGTCTTTTCTAGTTTTTGTTGACTGCGATTAAACTTTGTTAATCCTCCTGAACCTGTTTCTACTGGTAGCCCAGTTGCTTTTAAAGCTTCCAGCAATGCAAATCTAGTTGTGTTCACTGCGGCTGCATCTGCCAGAGGTTTTTTAGCTTGTTTAAGTATTTTTTCTAACTTTAATGGGTCTTCTTTAAGGAAATTTCTAATATCTTTAGCTCCTTTTTTGGTGTTACATTTTTCACAACTTAAGGTGAGATTTGTGATTGAGTTAGACCCTCCTTTCGATCTTGGATAAATATGTTCTATTTGCAAAGCAACATCTTTGGTTCCACAGTAGGAACACTGTCTATTCCACTTTTCAAGGAGATATTGCCGTGTTTCATAACCTGCAAGTGTACCTTGTTGATATTCTTTTCCTTGTATATCAGGATTGCGTATTAACTGCATATCAAAGCATACTAGCTCTTGACTAATAGCCGTAATTGGTGCAAATCGGCGTAGCTTTTCAACCCAAGTTTTGATATTGTCAATGCGACTTTGTAAGCTCGGTGGTAGCCAACCTGGGGGACGGGTTCTATTCAAAAACCTTGGCTTACGGTATCTAGTTTTGCGGTTTCTCCTACTACGTCTTAGTTGTCTTCTAGAATTTATTGCGTCTCTAATCGCAAATCCTCTATGCTTTAATTCAGCCGCAAATACAACCTCTCCAGTTGTATCGTTGACTAATGCAATTCCTGTATGCTTTGCACCTGGGTCAATCTTCAACCTGAGAAGTGACACTTGTAAATCTGGGCGAGATTCAGTAAGGATTAGAGTGAATGGAAACTGTCTATAAATTGCTGCCTTTTTGTTTCTTAATAACTGTCGTGCCTGTGCTGGATGAATTGGATCTAATGGACATTTGTTTTGGTCAATAACAAATATTTTGGACACGAAGTCCCTCCTTGCGGGTAAAGTTAGCCTGGACAATGATTAAAAGGCTTTTTACGCTAACAGCACTGACTCAAAACGGCAGGTGCTTCAAGCCGGGGTACCCGTCCAACGCACTGCCTCCCCAATGATTCTGTTTAACTGTTAACCTTAGAGCTACAAACTGGCTGCGTATTTGTAGGTAAGATGACCTAAAAATCGTAGTACTCAAAGTACTTAGTCGGGTAAACTCTGGACTTTTAAAGCCCCCACTATATTGCTCTTAGCAATTAGTGGTGGGTAGTTTACTGTACTGCTAGTCTTTGTTCAAGCTCTCGACTCGCAATACGTTGTTCTCGTACACGACCAACCCGGATTGCATCAACCAAACTAAGCAGCTGATATAGCTCTGAATCGCTTTTAGCAGCTTCTGGAACAGATTTATATAAAGGAGTAATAGTTTGTCCCTTAGTAGTTCCGTCTGGAGTTGGCCATACGTAAGTATCAGCAGAATCGACGACAAGCAAGTCTTTTAAAGGTTCAGCGGAATGTGCAGTTGGGATTCCCCTGCTTAGAGGGCCAGGCTGCCCAGGAAATACGTATTTAAGCCCATGAATAAGAAATTCGAGCAAAGAGTTATTCCTGATTTTTCTAGAAGAAGAATCATACAAACCGCTGGCTGAACATCTTTTTAGTGCAGCGTGGACTTCAGATGGACTCATGTGCAGGCTATTGGCAAGCTTGCTGTAAGTCCACTCTGAATTACGCAAGTTGTGTACCTTAAGTAAAACAACAATATCTTGAGACTTTAACATGGCAACACTACTCCTATTCGCGAATAGCGAATCTAATTTCATTCTATATTCGCAAATCGCGAATAGCAAATAAAATTTTGACTTTATTGGCTCACCAGTCCCAATCAAAAGACTCAAACCTTTTGGGGTTCTGAGCAGTGTAGCGGACTGTATGTTGAATATTTGTATGCCCCAGATACGCTTGAATATCCCTGGTTGGGCGTTGTTGGTCAGCCAAGTAATAGCCGCAACTGTGGCGCATCATGTGCGGATGTACCTTGATCGGCAACTGTGCAGCATCTCCGGCACGAGAAATAATCTTCTGAATCGCTGCCACAGTCAAAGATTTACCCCGCTCATTTACAAACACGTAGTAACTCCCCTGCTCTTTATACCGCTCCCTTAAAAGCTCCAGTGCTGATATCTCATCACTTTGTAACGGATGATTGCCGCTCATACTGCCCTTGAGACGGTTAATATAAATGATGCGCCTTGAAAACATGATCGCATCCCACTTGAGCCGGCAAGCTTCCCCTGCCCTCAACCCGTGGCGAAACATCAACAGTAGCAAACAGTAATCGCGCTGTTTGTGCCGCCCCCTTGAACCTGCTGCCTCTATTAGTACCTTCACCTCCTCTATGGTTAGATACTCCCGGCTCCGATACTCTTCATTCTTCTTTCGCTCCACCATTCCCCACCAACACCCTAACTGTCTGTAAAAGGGACGAATTACTGACAGTTTACACCGCTACGATCCCCATTCTTTCGTTGACCATTACCCGACTGAACCGCAGCTTATCAATCACTCGGAATCAGCACAGCCTGAAAACCCTATGATTCCGTGTGAGTCATCATATCTGCTTATGATTGCAGCACGTTAACCATCATCAGGTATGATCCGCTCTAGGCTTGGTAGTCAATCTATTCCCCTACCAATGCTAATGCGTGATTGATCACGCGGTCAGATAAATACATCCCACACTGGCGCAATTGTTCTAAAACTGGACGTGCAGCAGGAATTACCCCTCGTTGTTTAGCAGTAATCACAATACCCAATGTCCCCCGTACCGGAATTCCCAAAGTGGCAGCACAGCGACGGGCTGCTAAATCATCTAGAATTACTTCAGTTCCAGGATTTACATAGCCCCAGGTTAGTACGGCTGACTCACCTAGACCCAAATCCCAGGTTTGAATCACATTCGGGACTGGTGGTGTTTCTTGTACAACCAACCAATCAGTATTGTTGAGCGCCACTGCTGTTACGTCTGCTGACCCATACGCCTGAATTTCTGTGGCCACAGCATTAGGAACAATAACCGATGAACTAATGACCTGTAATAAATCGAGAAACCCGCCTTTAGTCAAAAAAATTAGTGGTGATGTGTTGATAGCAGGCAGTTCAGCCACGGTTCAACTCGCTCTGCAAATCATCCTCGTCAACAGCGAAGACATCCACTTGTTCACGGGCTAGGACGGCTAGAAAGTCTCGGCGGTTTAGCCCAGCAACCGAGGCTGCTTTCTCCATCGAGATTTCCTGCTTCTGATACCAGTAGATAGCAGCAGCGAGGCGCATATCGCGCACAAATTCTTCTGGACTCAGGCGACGGGCGCTAAACACTTCTTCTGGCAGGTTAATCGTGACATTAGACATGATTTCTGTCCTAAATTGCTGCATTAATAATATCAACCATCTCCTTTTAAAAGCGATCGCTGCTTTGGCAGTGCGTCTGCTGCGCTACCCCCAACCAAAAACTAGATAACACTCGCTCCCTGTCCCGGTTTCAGCAATAGGAACTTACTCAGGTAAGGTATTTTAGTTGACTAATTAACTATGCGTAATGCAAGAGTTGCTGTTACCAAGTGCCAACGTCAAACCCGTATTAAGTGACACCACAAACTCCCCTCAGTTAGTGCAAACAGATACCACCATGATGAGATAATCGCAATGATGAGATAACCACAGCCACATCAAAAAAAATCTTTATGAGTAACACACAACCAGTAGAATTACCCCTTTGGGTACAAGACCGGGAAGAAGTGATTGCGGTGGATGCAACGGTAGAATGGCGAGAGGGAAGACCTGATTATTCCCATACTAATCAATTCCGCGAACCAGAGCGCCAGTGCAACCATGCCGAAGGTTCTCTCAATGCGATCGCTCATAATCTTGTGCGAACTTTTGAGATGGAAGCCACCCATAAAATCAATCCACAGCAATGGCTTTCTGTTGTTACTGAAAAATTTCGCATGAGTACCAATGGCGGCAAACAATATACAGCACAAGATGTAATTGATGCCGGGACTTACAATCTCTTTTTAGGTGACACAGAACATTATCGTTCAAGAGAGGAAACCTTTGATTCCTCCTATAACCTCTTTCATACAGCTTTTCCTGAAGGATTTCATTGGGAACTAATCGAAGTGTTATCGCCTCCTCCTAATGTTGTCTTTAAGTGGAGACATTGGGGGCAATTTAAGGGGAACTTTAAAGACTTTGCTCCTACAGGTGAAACCATAGAAATAATTGGATTAAGTGTTGCTTGTGTTACGGAAGAACTGAAGATTGAATCGGTAGAACATTTCTTTGATAACAGTACTTTTCTCAACAAATTAACCGCTTCTGGATGTCCCTTTCACTCTTGAGAGAGCGGATGAAGTAGGCATCTCGCCGAGAGCCGCACAAAAACGAAAATTCAGCCTCAAAAAGAAAACCCTGCCACCGGTGAGCTAGGGTTTTCTGTCTGCTCAAAGAGAGTCTGTCTACTCCTCTGTCGCCTCTGTCTATTGCTGTCCAAGGATTCTGTCTAATTCTGTCTGTCCTAGAGGTCTGTCTGAAAATCGCTGATTTCGATGGTCGAGGCATCCAGCCAGACGGCCAGACTGTTTTCCACCAACTCGTTAAACAGTCGCTTCAATTCATCTGAACTGAACCGTTGACCCTTTACCTTAAAGTTTGGCTGTATCTCAATAATGACTGCCGATGTTCTGACGGTGCGCTCTTCGGTATTGCAGTAATGATTGGGCAAATGGTGTTAGGGATATAGAGATTTTGTACAAAAATAAACCCCACCACTCCCCGGCTTAATGCCTTCCCTCTCCTCACCAATACATCATTCATTCACAATCAAGTTATAGTCAATATAACCAAGCATCGCCCCTCTTTTTATAGCCTCATAACGGTTTTTGACGTGCCATTTGCTATACAAATCACTGGCATAATTTTTGACTGTACTAACAGAGAGAAACATTTCTTTGGCAATAATTTCAAAAACTAAACCCTGAGCCAGTAATCGCAGGACTTGTATTTGTCGCTCAGTGGGAGGTTCAAACAAGTTTTTGTCAACAAAACTAGGGTCAATATATCTGTTGTGATAAAGGCTTTCTAACAGTTTTTTAGCCAGCTTAGGGTCAAGTAGACATTCATTAAAGTAAGCTCTCTTGATGGCTAGTTCAATCAATTCTACATCAGCACTTTTGAGCATATAAGAATCAGCACCATGACGGAAAGCTGAGTTAATAAAGTCTGAATGAGTCTGATTAGTAAAAATTACCACTTTACTATTAGTTTCCCTTTTGATTGAGCGAGTCAGTTCTAAACCACTCATATCGGGCAATAATAAATCAACTAACACAACATCAGGGTTCATCTGTTCAATTAACTGAAAACCTATCTTTCCAGAAGTGGCTGATGCTGTAACTTCTATATCAGGAGATTGTTCAATAGCACCTTTGATGCCTAAGAGAGTGAATGTTTCTGGTTCAACAATTACTATTTTCAGCATTATTTTATTAATCCTCTAATAATAAATGGCTGTTTCTTCGGTTATTTATTATTGGTGTCTGTGCCGTGACTGTCCGTCTTGCCGTGAAGCTGCCGTAGGCTACGACCTATACAGGGCAACGATTGCCGTGATTGTTGCCGTATGCCGTAGACAGCCATAAAAGCCTGTAAAACATCCCTTTTTATGACCACGGCATCACGGCATTACCTTCACCAATCAGGCAGGGAGTAGCTATCATTACCGTCAGAATTTACCTGATCAGTCTTAACTAATTCAGCTAACCCATCAATTAACTCTGGCTCTGAATAACCAGATAACCTGTCTGCTTTCTTCAAATCGCGTAATGTTTTTGGGGAGCATCCCAATTTGGCAAAAAGATGGGAAGAAGACAAGAATATTCGCGATTGTAACTCGCGAATAAAAGGGGAACTGTACATCAACACCGGAATTCGAGAGAATTAATAATGTTCAACAAGC
>JAHHHS010000119.1 GCA_019359215.1 Nostoc indistinguendum CM1-VF10
CATGAGTTCAAATCAACAGTTTCTGCAAAATTTATACGATGCCTTTAACAAACGCGAGATTGAAACAATTATTTCGGCGATGCAGCCTGACGTGAAATGGGCAAACGGGTTTGAAGGCGGCTTCGTTGACGGACGCGACGCGGTGCGCGAATATTGGACGAATCAATTAAAGGTTATTCAACCGGAACTTGAGATTTTGAAATACGAAACCGACGAAAACAATCGGCACATCGTCACCGTTCACGAAGTCGTCAAAGATTTGGACGGCAAACTGCTCGCGGATATGACGGTGCGGCAAATTTACACCATCGAAAACGGCTTGATAAGTCTTTACGAAATCGACGGAACGGAAACAATCCAAGACGCGATTCAAAAGTCGAGAAGTGCCAATGAGTAATTGGGAAGGCAGTTACAATAGACTTGTCCGGAAATTCCAAAGCCAGACTGTTCAAAGCTTTGGGGCAAAACTTTGATATCTTCGTAAAAACGTAGTGATCAGGCTTTGAGATAGTTACTGTTAGTTTAGAGGCATAAAAATTAATTCCTATTTTTGAAAGTTTCCTCACTATTCGTAGTAGCTAATTTGGCAGAATTAAGCTACCAATTCTCAGCCTGACCAATCCACAAACTGTTAAAATAATCTGCTCGTAAGTCTCAAGCTTTAAGCGAAATCTTTGTGAGGCAATCCGAAATATTTTCAGCAGACCGATTAAATGCTCAATAAATATCCGATTACTGGACAAGACTTTATTTTCAGCTTTTTGTTGTTCGGTTAATTGTTGCTTCGGTTTCTTTTTATGAGGAGTAGTGATGTTTTCACCTCCTTGGAAAGCCTTGTCACCTGAAAATGGTTGAGACTTATCAAACTTTTTCTGAGATTTACGAAACAAATTTATATCTGCTGTTGGGCCAGGAGCGCCCACTTCTACCTCCACAATATCCTTTGCTTCTGGTATCCCAATCATCAGAGTTTTTAATGTATGTTGTCTCTTTTTTCCAGAAAAATATTTCTGTTGCTCTTTTTGGTCGGAATCTCTATATATTGGCTGTTCTAGGCTATCGACTAACAGCCTAAAAGTAGTTAGTAGTTCTTGAACAAACAGTAAAGCGCTCTCATTATTTGAGCAGGGTTCTAATAAACTGGAGGGTAAAATGTCTCGAAGAATAGGTATCCATTCATGGAATGTATCGTTAGCTTCAGTTTTGGAAACACCAAACAATATTCCTAATACTTGAAATGTTGGCATCTGTCTTAGATAAAATAAGCATAAACAGACTTGCTCACTTATTGACAACTTGGTTGGGCGACCTCCTCCAGACGCATTGATTCTAATTTTTTGGCTCTCCTGTTTCACTTTGATTTCTTGGTGTCGCTTTTCGGCACATCTTAACAGTGATTGCAGTTGTTCGTAACTAATTCCTAAAATTTGTTTTGTCCGGTGTGGATATTTCTCGATATAATCGAAAACCATAACTAATTCTGAAAAATGGTAGACGCTCAATTTAACGTTTTACCATTTTTCTTTTCCTAAGTTAATATTTCGGACAAGTCTAATTCGAGCCGTTGCTTTTAGTGATCGCAATGAAGAGGAGTTAGTAAATTCGGTCAGATTCTGTATAGACACTTCACCGCTATTTGCATCATCTTCGGCAAGAAATCTAATTATTTGCTGTTTTGTCAAATTAACCCTGCAAGTTACTCGGTTTAACATTACTGCTAGCCGGAGTTTACTTTCTTGGTCAAAATATCTACTAGACACGTCCGGAATATGATTTGGGTACAAAAAAATGGTAGAAAGTAAAATTGATCCTCTACCAACATCTAATTAAATGATTAGTATCTTTGATTATATACAAAAGTACCCCTCGCGTGCAAAGCAACTTTTGGGGATTAGTTATGACCAATTTACTGACCTTGTAAACTATGTTAAAAAAAGTCATGAAGAAGAACAAATTAAATTTGAACAGAGGAAAGTTAGAATACATCGTCGTGGAGGTGGACGCAAAGAATTATTATCCATCCCAGAACAAGTATGTTTGTGCTTGTTTTATCTGAGAAAAATACCCACATTTGAAGTTTTAGGAATAATGTTCGGTATATCAAAAACTTTATCTAATGATACTTTTCATTACTGGAGAAAAATATTACGTAATATTATACCTTCTAGTTTAATAGAACAAGTTGAAGAGAAAGAAGGAGATTTAATGATTGTACAAGAAATATTAACGAGTTTTAAGTTACTAGTCGATAGTCTAGAACAGCCAATTGATAGACCATCTGACAACGAAGAGCAAAAAAAGTTTTTTTCTGGGAAGAAAAAACAGCATACTGTAAAAAACCAGATAGTTTCCTTACCAGGAGGGAAAGATATAATTGATATTAAAGTAGGTTATCCTGGACCAACGGCAGACATAAAATTATTTCGAGAGCAACAAACAAAATTTGATGAAAAACAAGAATTTGAGGGAGATAAAGCGTATCAAGGTGGGAATATAGCGGTTCCTGCTTGAGTGCAATACAGTATGGGATAATTGAGTATATTAAAGTCTAAGTGTCTGTGGAATGAAACCTTACTCCTGTGATCTGCGCTCTTATAGTGATGAATGCACATAACAATAAAGAAGGCTCTCAAAGACAACTGGCAAAAAGATTTAGCGTCAGCTTGAGTTTTGTTCAAAGTTTACTGAGACGATACCGTAGCAATGGAACAGTTGAGGCGAAGCCTCACGGTGGAGGTCAAAAACCGAAGCTGTTGGGATGAGCAACTGAAATTGGTAGAGTTATTAGTAGAATCAGATAATGATGCTACTTTAGTAGAATTGTGCGAGCAATTAGAACAAAAGACTCAGGTAAAAATAAGTCGCTCCACAATGGGCAGAGTCACCCAAAAGCTGAATTTGACGCGTAAAAAAAAACATTGCACGCAAGCGAAAAATATACAGAACGAGTACAAAAACTAAGAGCAGAGTATTGGACAACCATTGGCTCGGTAAACTTAGAGGACTTGATATTTATCGATGAGGCCGGAGTTAACATAGCCATGACTAGACGCTTTGCTCGTTCACCTCAAGGTAGTCGTGCTTATGGTAATTGTCCTGACGGGCGAGGAAAAAATGTGACCATGATTGGAGCAATGTCAACAGAAGGCATTATTGCCGCCATGACTTTTACCGGAGGTACTAATGCCTCAGCATTTGAAACTTATGTCACTCAGGTTTTGGTTCCGAATCTTTGGCCAGGCGCTTGTGTAGTTATGGATAATTTCAGTTCTCACAAAGTCACAGGTATCAAGGAAGCCATTGAAGCCGTTGGGGCAAGGCTGGTCTACTTATCTCCTTATTCTCCTGATTTTTCACCCATTGAAAACTGTTGGTCGAAGGTAAAAGAGTTTTTGCGATCGCCTACGGCGGGCGGGTACGCCATCGCAAGCTGCTAGAACTTATCTTGAGTTAGACCAGGCCATTACAAATGCTCTGAATGCAGTAACTAAAAAAGACATTATTGGATGGTTCACTCACTGCTGTTACTATATTGCACCCAACTGAGAACCGCTATAATATTACTACCCCTCATAAGAAAAAAAGAAAACAACAATTAAATAAACAACAAAAATCAGAAAATAAAGCTCTATCAAGTAAGCGTATATTTGTTAAGCATTTAATACGTGTTGTAAAAATTTTCCAAGTCGCATCACAAAGATTTAGATTAAATGCTGATGTTTACAATGAAATTGTTTTGTTAGCTTGTGGTCTAGTAAGACTGCGAATTGGAACTTTTGTCTTACCGAATACCGAAATAAATTAATTTTAATTAAAAATTGTGTTTGCGTCGGGCAAGATTATGTATTTTTCTGCTCTAAACTATCAGTAACTATATCAAACACTGATTTCTTCATTGAAACAGAATCTGCAAGGACTGGTCTCAAAGCCTTGTAAATATTGGCTTGCGAGTTTTCGGATAGGTCTTTTGGGGTTAGTCTTGCGGGTGTTCGTTACTGCTGCCAGTGTTGGAGAACGGGAAGGAGGTAAACAGGTACTCAAACGGGTCAAACGTATGGGTGAAGGGGTGTCACGTTTAACGACGATCTGGGTTGATGGTGGCTTTGACGGTGCGCTCTTCATGATGTGGGTCATGGACTTTTGCCGTTGGATTGTTCAAGTGGTCCTGCGGCCAGAACAAACCAAGGGCTTCGTGTTACTCAAAAAACGCCTTCGTTGTAGAACGTACCTTTGGCTGGGTTATGGGATGTCGGCGATTGGTCAGAGATTATGAACTATTGCCAGAGACATCCGAGACATTTATTTACCTTGCTATGATCCGTATTATGCTGAGGCGTTTGGCATAATATTTGACTTCTCAAAACTTTTCAAACACCCTCTAAATTCGGTTCCATATTCTTTGACACAATATTACAGTCAATACCCCCTAATATTAGATGGGGCGGCTCAAAGTCGTTTGAACTTTTTCTGGAGAAATCTCAATGACCATTTCAATGTACCAAGCTTCAATACCCGTGTCTATTCGCGCACTGAATAACCTTATAAACATTCTTGAAAAAGGTGCTGCTTATGCTGAAACTAAAAAAATAGATCCTTCGGTATTGATCAATAGTCGCCTATCCCCCGATATGCTTCCATTATCAAAACAAGTACAAATTGCCTCTGATATAGTGAACAGAGGTGCTGCACGGCTAGCAGGGGTAGAAGCACCCAAGTTTGAGGACAATGAAACTACATTTGGTCAGCTTATTGACCGCACTCACAAAACTATCTCTCAATTAAATACATTTAAACCTGACCAAATTGATGGTTCAGAAGAAAAAGAAATTACCTTACAAATGCGTGACAATACTGCATCATTTCAAGGAATGCCATATCTCTTGTACTTTGTTTTACCAAACCTTTATTTCCATGTCACAACAGCCTATGACATTCTCAGGCACTGCGGCGTAGAACTTAGTAAACAAGACTTTCTTGGTCAGCCTTAATCAGAGCAATATCTAATGTCATCATTGCTATTCGGTATTGCATGAAATTCTCTACTCTCTTTGAGGGCGTTTGAAAAGTATGTTTTGTATCAACAGTAACGTAGCCAACCCAGAGCAACGAAAAATTAGGATTCTTCCTTTTATTTTGTGACGCTCAAAATGCCTAATTATACCTGTCTTGAGCTTTTCAAACATCCTCTTAAAGATGGAGGAAGCCTCTACATTTGACATTGATTAAAAGGTTCTCGAATAAAATAGAGTGCATCGCGTTTTTGAACTTCCATACCGCCTCTATTCCAACTAACCCAACGAGTTATAAATTTTTTCTCCTGCTCTCGATGTTCAATAGCAACGGTAAAGTTATTACGGAGTTCCCGATAACATCCATCCAAATTCGTTAAGGTTAAATCCAGTACTGGGATATTAAATTTATTCTCCCCTTTATTCACAACAAAAAATCCTTCACTGCCTCGCTCCATTAGCAATACAGTTGGACTATCAATTATTATTAGGGTTGTCCACTGCGGTTTTTTTTACTTGTTCGCGCACCCTGCTATGCAAATTGGTCATAATATTGTCAAGGATACCCTCGCACCACCAATGCTTATAATGCCAGAATACAGTAAGTAGAGTAGGGCGGCAAATCTTTAGGTAAGTCAGCCCAATTGCAACCATTCTTGAGTTAATAAAATACACCGTTAAGAATTTGCCGCTTTGTCCACAAAGGGGGTCTAGTTTTTTTCAAAGTCTGCAATAATGGCTCAATAATTTCCCACTCTTTGTCTGTCACGTCGCTTGAATACCCCATTTTCAACCCTCACTGCTTGAATCCACCTATTTCTGTTGATTCTACTTGGTCGCCTAAAAGATACCAAATGGGTTCGTTTTATAGATGAAAAAATTAGCAGATGACAATATATTGATTTTATTTTTGCCTCTTAGTATGCTGTTTGATAGTTTACAATCGTTGGGAAAATAAAGTTAAAGCAAATATTATATCGGCGTAGACGAGAGTTTGTCTAGTAGCGAATTATATATTCGCCCAATACTTTTAAAATATCTTCTTAATAAAAGTGTTACTTGATTTTAAGAGATTTTTGCTTAAACATTAAATTTTATTTAAGACTAAATTAATACTTGAAATATTATACCCTATGTAATACCATGCAGAAGGTGTAAATTTATCTTTACTTTACTGGAAGAAAAAATTATGTCTGAAAATAAACCAGAAGAACTAAATTCACAAGCAGTACCGTTTTTTGCCCGATTTTTGGAAGGGCAAAGTTTTGAAGACTTATCCGATCAAGAATCAGAAGCGATTAGCGGTGGAACTTGTGGTGTAACCAAGAAGAAGGATGATGAACTTGTCCAAACTCTGAAGTTCCCATTCGATCAAGAAGATAGCCCAGCCCCGATAGAAACGAGAAAGTACCCATCTGATAATGATGAGCTAGCTTAGTACGATAACTGCATACTTTTGAGTACATCAAAAATGCGGTTTTTAAAAATTATGACAACAAAAATATTATTAGCTTTGCCAACTCCATTTAGGGGTTGGCTTCCCATTAAAATTTAGTAGAAGAAGTTAAAAAACCAATACACGTAGAACCAAAACAAGCTGAACGTTATGATTATGAGTATAAATGTAACGGCGTAGTAAATTTATTTGCCCTTTTTGAACTTTTAGCTGGATGGAGGCATATTGAAGTTACACAATGTCGTGCCAAAATTGACTTTGCTAAACAACTGAAATATCTGGTAGATGTTCATTAACGCGATGCTGAGGTAATTCGTTTAGTAGTTGATAATCTGAATATTCATACTCCAAATACATTCAGTAGACCGAAAACTTTTGCGATGCCTGCGGCGGGCGTAGCCATCGCTAAAAATAGTAGTCTGTGATACCGTTTATTCAGGAATGTACAACAGCCGATTTCAAGAGAGCAACTATAATTTGAACTTATAAAAATAGTGGCGAAACGACCACAATCAGCCGGACGGTAAATAAATTTCGCAGGCTACTCCATAGTTACGGTCTATTACTTGGCGTAAAAATTCAAGCATCTGTTTGAGAGTAAATAGATGGGAAAAAACTTGTCTAGTGCTTCTTTTTAAACGGCTAATATAATGCCATACTAGATAAATCCAAACATTAATAATTAAGAGTGCCAAAGCTACAAATAAAAGCCGAATTGTGGGATTTTTGATAGTAGTTTTGATGCGGCACTGGTTTTTCATACGATAACTACTCTCAATCCCGAAACGCAGACGATAGTCATCATGTATAAGCTGCAAAGTTAACTTAACTTTATAAACAGCGTAAACAAAAAATTCCCGCCCATGCTCTCGTCTTTTACCATTTTTATATGTGCAAACTATCCACACACTAAAAGTTACTGAACCATATTTATCGCTGTTTAAAGTGTAACTAGTTTTGTAGCTACGTCTACCTCTAATTAATTGTTTAGTCCCTCCATGTTTACCTCGAATAATAGCTGGCATTTCAAATGGCATATCCAAAGCCTGTAACCAGCGAATCACTGGGACACAAAAGAACTCCCTATCCAAATACAATCGTTCAATTCTCAGGTTTAAAGGCTCAATTATTGCCAAAAGATATGTAATAATTGCAACCAAAGTATTTTGTTGCTGAACAGCTTTGATAGCTAAGGTTACTCGTTTATTCTTTTTAATTACATAGACAGTAGCATAAGCATAGAAAGAACAAGTACCATTTTTTGCCTGACTTCTATAAATATATGGTGCTTCTAATGACGATGGCTCACCATAATATGGAATTAAGTTAAAGTCGATAGCAATTTTCTGTTGTCCTTGTTTTATGCCAGATGGTAAGCGACTTTGAAGTGCTTTATTTAAATCCTCTTCTAGAGAACCGAGGTCTGAATATTTCTCTAAATGGTAACGGATATCATTACTGGTCGGAACATTTTTTAATACTTTAGTAGTGTTTTCAATACTATCTCTCTGAGTGGCTGCCCGAATTAAAATTTCAAAGATATTCTTTTGTTCACACTTACCTTGGGACTTTATTGGAATGTTTTCTGTTAAACAATTAACTACTTCGTTCAAGGTTTTATTATTAGTTAAAACTGGAGTAGTAGTTGCAGTCATAATCAAACCAGATATTCCTCTAGCTCAATTTTCACGCAACTCTTTGACAAAATTCTCTGCAACAACAGCATGACCATATTCTGGTGCGAGATTTACTCTTACTCTTGGCTGATTTATTAGCTTTACTTATGTTACTACGTCAGATCATTCGTGAAAAAATAGTATCTAAAATTACTAGTTTTAGATAAAAATTCACTTAGGTAGGTATTCATCACAGAGCGATCGCAAAAGTTTTCGGTCTACTGACTGTAAGGCAGGCTGTATTTTAGCACCCCACTAGCATAGTAATGTTTACCAAAATGTGTGCAACTGGGATTAGTACATTCTTTACTTTTACCTGCCACAAACACTGCACCATCCATTGTTTGAATAGTTTTACGCATGTGCCTTGGTCTACGTAGAACTAGCTCTTTACCACAATGCACACATTCAATGAGCGAACATTCTAAAATTATTCGTTTGGCATTGCTGAATTTTCGTTGTGGGCGATGACGTGGTAACTTTGCTATCACTAATTTTTTACTGCTGCTAGGTGTAATATCACCTTACCTGTTTTGTATACCAATTAGATAGTTAGGGGGTAGGCGTAGTTCCTCGTAGACATCGCTTTGGAGAACTGTATTGGAATAGGTTTGATTTGGGTATTGATACTGATAATTTATAGTACCCAATCAATAAGTCCCGTAATAACACTGTTACATCGGTAAGCTAAATAAAGCAATATGCTTATTTGTATTCAGAAAATAAATTGAGAAAGCAAGTTTTAGTTACATAGGTTCATTAGGTTTTGAAGGAAAATCAAAAAATAATAACTTCTTATGTTGGAATTTTGCTAATTATAAAAATGCCAATTATCAAATATAGTAAGATTATTGTTCACCAATTCAAGCAATATTGTAAATTAGCTTTTACACTCAATATATAAATAGTTTTTGGCTAACTAAGTTCTGAAACTCTAATAAACAAATAAGCATTAAATCATTATGAACACATTACTAATTGCGGATCGCCTAGTTGACTTATTATCACGTATTACGGGACAAAAGCTCACTCAAGGGGATACTACGCCGCCAATAATATTCTTAGCTAATTTGATTACAGTATTACTGGGAGTAATCTTTGCTGATGGCATAGTTACAGAGGAAGAGAAACAAAGGCTGCTAACAATGTTGTATCGCTTTAGTACCCCAAAAAGTGATGTACGCCAACTAACACATTTAATGATTAAAGGAATTAAACAGAGTCAGCTTTATTCAAATTTTAATGAAGTACTAACTTTGATAAATCCACTTACACAATCAGAACGACTATTATTGATTGGCTTTGGTTATGAAATGTCGGCAGCTAGCGGTAATGTTAACTGCCATGAGCAAGAGTATTTGGAAGTTTTAGCCAAGTATTTAGATGTTAAACCGCAACATTTACTAGTTTTAGCAGCTGCATTTAAACCTGAAAAATATTTTGAGCAAGCAGTTTTAAATGAGGTATATATGCTACTAGATCCGGAACTTTTCCAAGGACAAAATACTGGGTTTGTTAAAGAGCCTAGCGTTCAAGAAGGCAGAAGGCAGAAGGCAGAGGGCAGAAGAAATGAGACAGAAGGAGATTCAAATCTTTTCTGTCTTGGAGATACTAAACAAAAGTTTAGTGGGGGTCTTAAACCTAAGACTCGTTTGGTCACGGGCAGAGTGCAGGAGTCAGAATTCCCTTCTGCTTTTCCTGATAAAGTACCGATTCTACCTGCTAAAACTAGAATAACTGAGCCGGGTGTGTCTGTATCCTACGAAGGGTTAAAAAAATTTCAGAAGCTTAGTAAGCAATTAGATAATTATTACCAGCAGATTTTCCAAATAGTTCAAGCCTGTTATAAAAGTAATTTTCTACCTAAAGATTTAATTGATGAAGTTAGTACATTCAGAAAAAGCCTTCAATTAAAGCAGTTTCGATTAGCGGTTATAGGCGAGTTTAGTCAAGGAAAATCTACTCTGCTCAATGCTCTACTTGGTGAAGAAATTCAACCGACACGAGAAATTCCCTGTACTGCTACAGTAACAATTTTAAAATACGGGATGCAAAAACGGATAGTCTGTCGTTATAAAGATGGAAGTGAAGAAGAAATTCAATTTGACGATTACCAACAAAAAACAAGCATTTCTGAAGATGCGGCAATTGATTGTCTAAGTGATGAGCTGATACACTCTGAGATTGAAGAAGTTATTTTTGAACACCCAGATTTAGAATTATGCAGTAGCGGTGTAGAGATTATTGATTCACCTGGATTGAACGAACGTCCCGAACTCACAGATATTACTCAAAAGTTACTCCAAGATATTGATGCCGCTATTTTTATTACTAATGCCTCACGTTCACTAACGCAAGGTGAGCGCGACTTGTTATATGAATTGAAAATCAAACTAAACGATGGTAAAGATGACAAACCTGCAAATAACTTATTTATTGTGGGAAATTTTATGGATTTAGTACGTACACAAAAAGGTCGCGAACAAGTTAAACAGAGAATTTTTAATTTTGTTCAAGGTGATAATCCGATAATTACAGATAAAAACCGTGTTCATTTTATTTCGGGGCAAGCTGCACTTGATGCGATTTTAAACGGATACGAGGATGAGTATCGCAAAAGTTTTGATAGTTTTACTAAATCAATAGAAAACTTTTTAGTGTTTGAACGCGGAGCATTAAAAATTGAACGAGCAGTGAATGAAGCTAATAGATTAATTGAAAAAATTATCAATACACTGGAGAAAACTGACTACACGCTGAAAAGAAATATAGAGACTAATCAAACTGAAAAACAGAAAATTTTAGAGCAAATTGGAGAAGCCAGTGGACATGATGTAAAAATATGTATTTTAGCAGTTGAACTTATGGATCAAGCACTTAAAAAAGCAAATACTTTTTGGGATGAGTGGTGCGAAGATTTGACTGAACGGATGATATTAAGAAGCGAGAGTTGGGATTTTAAACATAGTCAAATTGGGAGCCAACAAAAATTAATTTTAGAGTATAGTCAGTGCTTTATAAAAGACTTAGTAGATGAGATTAATGAATGGAATAATAATAAACTTAATGATATAATACTCCGAGAAAGCTTACAAATTCTAGAAACAAATATTCAACATGAATTAAATATAATACAAGCAAATATTCAGCAATTAGACATAAAAATAGATACTTCATTTAGTAAAGAAATCGAACTTTTCAGTCGTGATATTACTCGTGAGTTTATGGACTTTACTAGTATTAGTATTAAGAACGCTCTAGTAGTAGAGTTAGGACAATCTATAGGAATTGGTTTTGGTTTTATAGCAGGCTTCATTGCTAAGGTTACTGCTATGATTGCTAGTAACTTTAGATTAGACAGTGTGGATAATGAGGAATTCTATAATCCAATCAAAATGAAAGTTTTAGAAATAGGTCTGGAAAAGTTTGAGGAATCCATTGACGTAGTTTATCAAAAATTATGTGGAAATTTTGACGCAATTTTTGATAGTAAAGTTGAATCAGCAAATCGAGTTATCGAGCAAGCTATATCGCTTTACGAAGACCTTTTACAACAGCAGGAGAAAACCGAACAAGAAGCGCTAATAAAATATAATATATCTAAAAATTTGATTGTACAACAGTGTCAAGAACTCAGCCAAGTCCAAAATAGAATAAATACAGATATTGGACTCTGCTACTCAGAGAGAATTAATAAAATAATTATTAAAAGACAATACGATACCAAAACAATACTAATGATCAATGGCAAATCGACGGCAGTAAAACTGCCAAATTGAAGATAAAGCAGACATGGACAGTCCCACCCAAATCAACCATAAAGATTTGTGTTTGGCAGACCAAATTCTGGCTAAACCTTTCAAGTGGACATATAAGGGCAAAGTTTTGGCTGTTTAATACTCGGTTTATTTACGCCGTGCTGTACTAGCTTGTTGGAGAAGTTTTTGTGGAACTCTTTACTCTAGCTGTGTGGCATATTACAAGGCATCTACGACAGTAGCCATAAGGTTTAGATATGCTTGTCGCTTTTGTGAGATTTACTCCAGTCTTAAATAATCTCGAATCTACTACAATAGGGTGAGTGTTCACTGTAGCGTCGTTTTGATTTTTTGGGGTATAATCCCCATTTTTTACCTTTTTTCTTTGATATATAGATTTTGGTTGAAGCTCATTTACAAGTGGCGTTTTTGATAATGATTGTTGGGAAGACAACCATTCCTCCGTTAGATACGCCACTGCACTTAAGCCAATCATACCTCCACCGATAGCAACCATAGTGTATCTGCCAACATATTGAATTCCAAAGTATCCAATACTTACTGCGATAACCGTTGCACCAATGCCTGCAAAGGTATTTTTCAATGTGGATTTGTTCACGGACTTTGGTGCAACCTCTAACTTTGAGATAGGCTTTTAATGGATGTCTGCTGAAAGCAGGCATATTTTCTCGTTTTATGTAATCTGATTTTCTGTAGCTATATTTTGCTATACAGTAAATCTACTCTTCTCTGGTTTGATATTTTGACACTTTTCTCAAACTCTCACCAATACTATGACAGCAAGAATACGTTCCACACCTGCCAATTTAGAAACAACCATTTTCAGTGAGCTTTAAATCATTTAAATTATATAAAGGTAAAATATCATGGTTCACAAGCTCTAATTATTGCAACCGTGTTTTTACTGAATTTATCAATAGAGGACAGAAAGCTACTAGTACAATTACGGTCAGCAGACTGAAAAGTTTTGCGATCATTCTGTGATCGATGATTTATCAATTACTTTCATTGACTTTACGGCAGTCAGTGTTACTGCTGACTCCTTTTCTCTAGCCTTTTAGTCCAAAGTCCAGTGATACCAAGTATCAAAGATTTGTTGCAGAGACGTTTGAAAATAATCGTCAAATGGCTTGTTAGCAATCTTTTTGAGATATCTCATCAAGATGATTTTTCGTTTAAGTACGTATATAAATTGCAAATAAAATTACTTTCTACTTAAATCTCAGTTTTAGCGATCGCTGATTTTTGATCCGACTTTACAAAATCGCGTTGCTCCCCCCATCCTGTTTGATCCTCAGCTATGTACAAGAGATTAAAGCTACAATAGTTTGCACAAGTATCTCTGGCTCAATTGGTTTAGAAATATGCTGTTGAAATCCAGCGGTTATTGCAAGTTGTTGATTAATCTCTCCAGCATAAGCTGTGAGGGCAATCGCCGGAATTTCTCTGCCTCTTGAAGGTGGGAGCTTTCTAATTTGACGAATTAGTGTGTAGCCATCCATATTGGGCATACCAATATCACTGATTAGCAAATCAAATTTTGTTTGCTCCAAAATGCTCAGAGCATCATGTGCTGATTGAGCTTGAGTCACTTGAAAGCCATGCTCTTGTAACAAGAAGGCGATCAACTCTCGTGAATCTGTGTCATCGTCTACTAGCAATGCTTGCAATCCATGAAAATTAAAGTCTGAGAAATTATCAGGCACAATATCATTGTGATTCAATTTTGCCGTAGGGATGAGTGGCAGCTTGACTGTAAACGTTGCTCCTTGACCTTCTCCGGGACTCGCTGCCTGAACAGTTCCCCCATGCAGTTCAACCAAATAACGCACGATCGCTAACCCTAAGCCTAACCCCCCAAATTGTCGAGTTGTTGTACCATCGGCTTGACGGAAGTAGTCAAATACATAAGGCAGAAAGTCACCAGAGATCCCCCTACCAGTATCGCTGCATCCAGATAGGTCTAATACCTTTAATAATTCTGGAATTGCCGTGATTTCATTCGATTCCGGGTCTACTTTTACTTGTCCTAAAACTAATTTATTTGTAGTTGCCCAAGCACTGACCATCTGTATTGCACAAGAGTCAGTATTTTTATCATAAGAACCACGTAATGCCAAGTTCATCTTTATTGGCACACCTATACACCTATGTTTATTTGCTGTTTATTTGCACGTTGCTGCTTAAATAAATTTTTTAAATCAAAATTAGTTTAAAAAGTTCAAATATTCCAATAAATAATTCATTCTAAATAAAAATATATATAATATATAAAAATTTTTTGATATAGTCCAAAATTTTGAAAAAGGTATTGCGTTATTTAGCAAGAAAATGTATTGTTTTCTTTAAAGCAATATTTCCAAGAATAAATATTGAGTTAAAAAATAAAATGTACATGAAAACAAAGGAGAAAAAATTAATATTTTTTAGTTTTCCTCGTTGTTAAATTATAATGTTCAATATTTGACAGAAATATTTATGGTTTCAAAAGTTTTTAAGTACGCTTTTTGGGGCATTATCTTCCCCTAAATCCATAGTTTTGTGCAAATCATTATCTTATCCAACTATTTGTGAAATCAAACTACAACCATGCCTAAAAACACTATTGATCCATTAACTGGAAAAAAAACTTTAGAATTTAGATGAAGAAGGAATCGCAAGTACTTTTCAGCCAACTCTGGAATTATCATCGGCTCATTGGTTTTGGGATTACGCCCCTCGCGCTCGGAGCGTTCCCGCCGCTCGAATGACCCAAACCCAACGAGCGTTACCTTCTCCCCGTTCGCTACAGCCTCGGTCACAACTGACAAAAAAGCACTGATCACTTCATCAGCTTGCTTTTTTGTGATGTTGGCCTTCGCTGCTACAGCATCCACTAGTTCGCCTTTGTTCATAAATCACCCTGAAGTATGCAAGTAAAAGAAATTTACTTTACCATTACTTCCTCTTGTCACGAAAGGGGGAAAAGGACTAACAATCAAGCGGCATACGAAAATTAACAATGCACGGCTACTGCTGTGGCGATTTGGCGCGATAGATAATTATCATTTTGCTCCAAAACCTTCTAATTGGTGTAATGGTTTCCTTTTCAGTTAAGTAAATGCATCCTCATGTTCAGCTACAAGGATAGTATATTTATGCAGTACTTATGTACTAAAAAAGAGATGGCCTCTAAGCACGCCCAAGCAATGTGAAAAATGGAGTGACTTAATGCCCTTCATAACTTGGGAATTGTGGTTAGCTCGTGATTTCGTCATCGACAATCCTCTAGCTTCTCCCTTTGGGAGAAGCTAGCGCCAAGGCAGAAGTCTGTTGATAAATTCACTCCTGGAAGAGTTGCTCAATCTATGGGTGGAGTTTTCGCGGTGATTGGCACTCTAACAAGAGCACCTAAACCTCGCGGAAAGTCCCCTGGTTGGGAACCAGGAAAAAAGCGTCACCGTAAAAACCGATGCCCCATTGTTAAAAAACAGTAACATCACCACTTGAATAACCATCAATTGCTGTTTAATATTCAAGATTATTCATAATTTCACTACGTCTCTAATTAACTCTGCCCTGCTGAGTCGTTTTGCATGGCTTAGTCTAAACTCCAGATAAAAGACAAATGCAGCTTTCCATAGATACTCAATTATTTTCCATAGATACTCAATTATATGGATAATATCAAGAACAATAGTCAGGTTTATATGATGTTGATGTGAAAAATTTTTTAGTAGGTTCAGTTGTGTTTTATTCCCATCAACTAAGGCAACCCAATGTTTTTGTTTGTTTGGGTCTCGATCTAATGCTTCGTCAAATGCATCACTAATAACTAATTCTGACTTTTTAACTAAGCTGGCCCAAACTCGTTTATTTTCGGGCTTCGGACGTTTATCAACACAAAATTTTTCTGGGTCAATAATTTGTTCTGGTGTGCGGATAAATGAGGCGATTGTATAAACAGATGCTACTGTTGCCATCCGTTTCGAGTTACGTTTTTCTCCCTTAGTTAACCTTTTATCGAGTTTCTTGTGATTTAAGAGCGCTCTTTTCTGGGTTTGAGGACGCAAATTTTCTGTGCTTAGAACCACGCCCTTTCCATCTGCACTAATAACTATTATTTCTCCAGTTTTCAAGATGGATGAGGTTTAGATCAAAAAAAAAGTCAATTAGATCGAAAGATAAGCAAAGTTGTTTGTTTCTAAACATGGTAACCTAATTATGTTGTTACTTATATCAAGATAAAAGTTCATTTCATATCTAAGAAATTACTGAAGAAAATACTTCAGTAGATTCAAATGCGGCAAGTCATTTTGAGCTTTTTTGGGATGTTACTATGCTTATGAAAATCCCGATTTATGAGTTACAAGGCTAGGACTGCAAAGACTATAACCATCCAATTCTTAATCTAAATTGCGAGGTTTGATAGAACTCATGAAAAAACTTTCCGCTGTTATATTTGGTGCTAGTCTTCTTTTGAGCGTCGGACTAAGCAAACCTCTGGTAGCCCATGTGGCTCAAGATGTACAGATGCAACCATAGTAGATAACTATGGAATTCAAACGACGGAAACTACTCTTGAGGGTGAACCAGGACAGCGTCGAGTTTTTGCTTCAAATTCTACAAACTTGCTATAGAGTGAAGAATTATTTGACCGCAACAACAAATTAAAAGTCAAGCTTTTCATGCCTACAAGCTTCACTGGAAGAGCATCTAATTTTTACGGTTTCTGACATAAAGTTGTAAAAATTGCTTGAACAAGTAATGCAGAAGGGTTTGAATTGACAACAAACAATCTGTCGTTCTCGTCAAATAATTAGTCATTTAAAGTGCAATATTAGTACGTTTTGTTAATTACATAATGCTTAATAGTTGACACCATGGACGAACAGACTCCCCCAATGAACGCGGCGCCCGGCGACGAGGACGTGGTCCTCGCCCTTCCGGCGCAATACTCCAGCGGCAACGCCGGCTTTTTTAACCGCCAAAATGAGTCCGTGCCGACCGCCGTCACGGTTGGCCCTGACGGCGCACTCTACGCCTCTGAGTTAAGCGCGTTGCCCTACCCCGAAGGCTACGCCCAGGTGCTGCGCGTTAGCGATCCGGAGGGCGTCGCCAGCTACGACGGGCGCACCCCGGGCGGCACCGGCCAGATATACGCTAGCGGCTTTCAGCAACTCAACGGTCTGACGTTCGACGAGGACGGGGCGCTTTACGCCCTCGAATACGTCAACGCCACCACCCTTTACGATCCGACGCTCCCGGTCGAAGGCCTGCCGCCGAGCCGCTTAATCCGGGTGGACCCGGACGGCACGCGTAAGCAGATATCGGGCGAGGAGCTGCGCTTCGGCAACTACGTGTTCGCGCACGAGGGCAAGGTGTACGCCGCAATCGGCAACGGCGACATCGGCGAGGGCCAAGTGCTTGCCTACGACCAAGACGCCGAGACCGGCGAGTGGTCATACGAGGTCGTAGCGGAGAACCTTAACAACCCGCGCGGCATGGACATCGGTCCCGATGGCAACCTCTACGTTCTCGAAACGGGCAAGGGCACGCCAGCGGATGACCCGAACGCTGAGGACGCGTTGAGCATCCAATTCATTCCGGGTTTGGTCAGTCAGCGCGCTGGCTACACCGGCGCGATCAGCCGGATCGACCTTGAGAACGGTTACCAGGAGCGGATTTACGAGGGTTTGCCCTCGACCATCGAATATAACCCGAACACCGGCGAGGACCGCATCCTTTCCATCGGTCCGAACGGCCTTGCAATCGGCGACGACGGCACGGCGTGGATCGCCTCCGGCGGCGGCCTCTCGGTTCAAACCGCCGAGGCGTTAGGCGAGTTCGGCGAGGGCTTGCGCGGCGTGCTGCGTCTTGAAGGTCTGTTCGGTGAGGATCCCTCGCAGGCGACCTGGACCCCGGCGTTCGACTCGGTGCAATACGCCCTCGATAACGGCCCGGACGGCGCGACCACGCTGTTCAACACGCAGAGCAACCTGAACGACATCAAGATCGGCTCGGACGGTAAACTTTACGCCGTCGACGCGGCGCGCAACGTGATGTACGGCCTCAGCCCGGACGGTGAAGAGGTCGAAAGCGTCACCGTGCTGCAAAAGAATCCGCCGGTGCTCACCCCACCGCAATACGGCTTGATCGTAAAGGCGGGCGGCGATCCGAGCGCTGACTACCGCGTCGAGATCATCGAGCGTACCTTCAAGGGCGAGAACGACCTGCCCGACACGCCGGGCCGGCAGCAAGCGCTAGCGAACGGCGTGATCGCCCCGACCGAGGGCGGCAACGGCGAACCGCCTCTGCGCGGCGAAGACGCCACGATCGGCGGCGTTTTGGGCGAAGCCGGTGTGCCGGGCGATTTCTCCGGCGTTGACAGCGAGGCGCAGCCGCCGGATGGGTTGACCGCGAACGACTTCGACCCGCTCAACCCAACCTTGCCGCCGGGCGTCGAACCAAACGTGCTGATCCCTGGCGCGGTTGATCCACTCGCGCCCGTGATTACGAAGAGCAACCCGTTTGCCGACTACTTCGACCCGTTTTTCGGCGTGTATTTGCCGACGCGGGGCGACGAGCCGGTGCTGCCGGACGGCGAGAACGGCGGCTACACGGTCGACAACCTGTTCGTGTTCGGCGATCGCCTGACCGAGAACGGCGGCGAGTTCGGCAAGAACGCTGTGGCGGAGAGCGCGGGCGCGAACCCGCCCTACGACGTCGCGCCATACTCGTCGCTCGGCAACTTCACCGACGGCTTGAACTGGACCACGTACCTCGGGCGCATCCTGGGAGTCGAGGAATACGCCGAGCAGGACACCAACTTCAGCTACCTCGACGCCACGGCGCGCGAGTTGGTCAACCCGTTTGACCCGTTCGGCGCGGCGACCGAGTTGAACACCTTCGCGGGCCAGATCGACGCCTTCGAGGAGACCTACGAAACGTTCGGCGAGGACGACCTGGTGGTCGTTAACTTCGGCGGCAACGATCTGACCCTGCCGCCGGGGGAGGGCATCGCGCCGGAGGAGGCCGCGCAGCAATCGATCAAAGCGACCGTCGACGGCATCGCAAGCTTGCAAGCGTTGGGTGCCAAGAACTTCCTGGTCGGGCTCGTCCCGCCGGTCGAGCTGGCACCGATCTTCAGTAACCCGGAGTTCCAGGACCTCCTCGGCGTTGAGTCGGGCTTTTTCGACTCGGTGATCGAGGGCTACAACCAGGGTTTGACGGCCGCGCTGGATGCCTACGAGGTGGAATCGGGCGTGAACATCAACATCTTGGACATCAACGCGCTGTTCGATGCAATCGCGGCGGAACCAGGGGCGTACGGCTTCGTCAACGTGGACGAGCCGGTTTTGATCAGCCAGACGCCGGTGACCGGCGAGCAGCCAGCCTACAACCCGGCGATCATCGGGCAGGACCCGGCGGTGCAGCATGCGACGCTGTTCCTCGACCCGTTCTTCCACCCGACCGCGCTCGGTCACTCGATCCTCGCCGAGACGGCGCGCAACGAGCTGCTCGATCTGGGCGATGGCAATGACACCATCCTGAGCGATGGCAATGACACCATCCTGAGCGATGGCAATGACACCATCACCGATTTTGGTGGCGTTGGTGAAGGCTCAAACCCATCTCAGGCAGTGATTGCTAATGTTGATAAGCTGCAATTTATTGGTTCGGGATTGACTGCCGAAAATCTTCAACTAACTCAAAAAGGCAACAACTTAGAAGTCACCTTTGAAAATGTGGCATCTAGCAAAGTAACTCTGCAAAACTTCCTCTTAGAAAACCTGGATAACCTGCCAGAAATTGATTCAAGATTTGCACTGGGCAATATCTTGTTTGATGGACAAACCAGCATCACCGACAGCTTTGATGTAATTAATGCTAACTCTACTCAAACTAGCATTTTTAACAAAAACACTGTCACCTTCCTCAATGACTTAAACAATAACATCGCAGGTTTTGACAACTCAGATGATGTGATTAATGGTCAAGGAGGCGATGACCGCATCAACGGCTTGAGTGGCAACGACCTGCTGCGCGGCGGTGCAGGTAATGACATCCTTATTGGTGGTGAAGGTAACGATACCCTAACTGGCGGTAGCGGTTATGATCAGTTCATTTACCAAACCTTGAGTTCTTCTACTGATACCATCACTGACTTTAATCAGAGCCAGGATAAGTTAGTCCTTACTGAAGCGTTTAAGAATCTTGGCTACAGTGGCAGCAATCCCATCGCTGATGGCTACCTACAGTTTGTACAATCTGGTACTTCTACAGAAGTTAAGTACTCTAGCTCTGGTATTGGTTCTTCCACTTTCACCTTGGCGACTTTGAATAATTTGGCTGCAACAAATCTGGTAGTTGGTAGTAACGTCCTCGTCTAGCGCTATTCGACTGAGCGCTCAGGCCGAAGTCCACCAGTCGCACAGAGTTAAATTCTAAACTCTGGCGACTGGTGCTTTTATTCTAAACCAGTTCAAATTTTATAATGAAGCATAAAGATAGTTATCCCTCTTTATTACTTTAGGAAAAGAAAAATCAGCAATCTTATTCAACTAGCAATAGAGAAATTGACTGGAAGGGTTTGTGATCCGCCACAAAAAACTATTAAAACAGCCTTTAAACTCTAGTTAATTTAGTTTGTAGCTCTTTTTTTCTGAAAGTGCTATAAGCTGCAAACAATCCCAAAGCAATCAGAGGAACTATAGAGTTATTTTCGGGAACAGAAACTGGATCGGCAATTTGTTTTAAATTTAAATTTCCTTCAAGTCTAAGTGCAGAATCAAAATGACTCCCACCCATTGTAAAACCAAATGTCTGACCAGCAGAAATATTGCTAAATGTAAAACTACCAGATTCATTAAATCCAGCAGATGGGGAACTACAGCAGTTGCTCGGCCCAGCACTGTATAAAGTTATATCTGGATTAAAAGTATTGAGGAAGGCTATGACATTGAAATAAGAATGGAAACCTGTATAGTTCCAGTCAAAAGTATAATCACCATCAGCATTCCCTACTGTCGAAACTGTCCAAGTTTTTGTATCAAAACCTTCTTCCCCAGGTAAATTATAACTTAAATTATATTCATCTGGATTGACTTGTTGGGTATTAGTTGTTCCTGGCCCAGATATTGTCCAATTAACTGGAGTGAAAGTACTAGTATTCTGCCAAGGCAATTTTGCTAGGTTATACTTGGATACAAACGCTGCATTTTTCGGCGAGCATCTTTGGTTTTAAAACCCCAATAGACACTGGCTTTTTGTTGATTACGTTGTTTTTCCCAAGCAGCAATCTCAGAAGTTAATGTTTCTGCATTAGGAATACGCCGTTCTAAACATTGGCGAGATAAAACAGATAATTCAATTTCTACTTGATTCAGCCAACTTGCGTGTTTAGGAGTATAGTGAAACTCTAACTTTTGAATAATGCGGCGTGCTTCTTGTGGAGAGAAAACTTCATATAAAACGCTTGGAGTATGAATGTTTAGATTATCAACTATCTACTAAATCTTTTAACTGTTTAGCAAAGTCTATTTTTGTACGACGCTGTGTGACTTCAATATGTCTCCACCCGGCTTTTGGTTCAAAAAAAGCAAATAAATTTACGACTCCGTTGCGTTTATATTCATAGTCATAACGCTCAGGCTGTTTTGGTTCTGGGGGTATTGGGAGTCTTACTTCTTCTACTAATTGATATGGGCGTTCATCTAAGCAAAGT
>JAHHHS010000121.1 GCA_019359215.1 Nostoc indistinguendum CM1-VF10
TTGGACTCGACAGCGCTGGTCGGTTCTACCAACAGCTGGTTTCCCAGCTTGGTGAGGCTGTTGGAATTGCTGATGGGGAGCCTTACTGGAACGCATATCTGGGGCAGTGGCAAGTTTGGGTTAACTTTGCCCACGGGTGCAAGTCTGTGGTGTGCGATTGGTTGGTTGCGGTGTAGGTCATGTACAGTACGTCCAAACAATGACGACTAGAAGCAGAGTACTGGCAACAGATTGCCAGCGCAAACCCATAACCGATAGCAATAGCAGTAATGGCATGAGTGGAGATATTTACAACAACATGAAATCACCATGCCAATAAAAACCAGAATAACCGCTCGTCCTTATCTGTCTCACACCTCTAACTTAGGTGGATAGCAGGGCAAACGCATCTAAATATTGACGAGCCTGAATCAGGATGAAATACACCAAGACTCAAACTACATAAGGCTTTGAGAAAATTAAATCTCACTGAGTGTGAAAATTATAATCATTAAGAGGGGAGAGTTAGAGGCAGCCGACGGCTGCCTGAATTTTCAAGGTCAGTTCTCCACTCTTCTAGCGTAGATTTTCTCACAGTTAACAGATGCTATATTCAACACCTGCTATTCAACACAACTGCTTCCTAACTCCTCCTGCCCCAGAAAGACAGTATCGTTCCCATCTTTCTTGGTCTTTGTTCTGTTCTTTAGACTCACCTCCTACAATACAGCCCTCCTCAAAGTTTGAGAGTTCAGAGAACATAGGCTGCGGAGTCGTGATTGAGTCTGCTGCTGCGACCACTTTTGGCTTTTGGTTTTGGTTATCTTTGTTCATTTTTTCCTTTTTATTGATTAAGATTTACCGGGAAATAAGCAGTCGAAAAGAATTAGTTTTTCCTGCTTACAAAGTAAGCTTGTATGCAAATCCTTTTACTCTTGCTTAATATCAATACTAGTTTTTTTAAATTGAACTGATAATTAATTATCTTTAGGTATTCATAGAAGCAATAATTAATTATTTTTAGGTAATAATGCTAAGTACAGCTTTGCATTAATTCGTAGCGAATTTCTCTGTCATCTGCGCCACTGTATATGACAATACGGTTCAGTTAAGGCTCAAAGTTGTGTAAATTAAGGATTGTAATCAAGACTAGAAATAAACTGTAGTGCATCTCAAAGACTTCGCGCTGTTGTCTCCAATAATACAAAGCAGTGAACTGCTAAAAGCGATAGAGACAGCTATACCTGCAACTGCTATTGAGCAAGCGATAAGCCTGCGGCATGGCTTCGCTTACCGCGACCAGCAAGGCCAGTGAACAAAGAAATCGTTCTTTGCCAGCACATTTGGTAGTTGGACTGGTGATAGTAATGAGCTTGTGGTCAAGAGATTCGATGCGAGATGTACTTAAAAACTTAGTCGATGGTCTTTCTGTGGGATGGGTAAAAGTTGGGAAATATTGGCGGGTACCTTGTAAATCAGCAATTACTCAAGCTCGGCAGCGATTAGGGGCAGGGGTAATGAGCCAATTATTTCACCAGTTAGTACGACCAATGGCGACTGGTGAGACGATAGGAGCATTTCTAAATGGACTGCGAATTGTGGTGATTGATGGTACTTGTTTTGACCTTCCAGATAGCGATGAAAATGTGAGAGTTTTTGGTCGCCCCGGTAGTCGTTCAGGCACACAAGCAGCTTTTCCTAAAGTCAGATTAGTCATATTGGTAGAAGCAGGAACGCACATAATATTTGATGCTTTAATGTGTCCATACCGCATCGGAGAACGAGTGCGGGCATTAAAATTATTACGCTCTGTCACATCAGGGATGTTGTTGATGTGAGATAGGGGATTGCATTCGTATGCAATGGTACACGCAACAGTGTCTCAGGGGTGTGGCTATTTAGGGAGAATTCCTGCCAATGTTAAATTCATTACAGAAAAATCGTTGCCAGATGGTTCTTATCTGTCATCGATTTACCCATCTGGAAAGCTACGAAAAAAGGGTTGTCAGCCAATAACAGTACGAGTGATCGAATACACAATTGAACATCCTGATAACCCAGAAGAAAAAGTGATATATCGCTTGATTACTAGCCTGTTAGACATTCAGCAATTTCCGGCCGAATTGCTGGCTAGACAATACCACCAGCGTTGGGAAGTTGAAAATACGATTGATGAATTGAAAATCCATCTTTTGGGGCGAAAAACCCATGTCCGTTCCCAAAAACCACGAGAAGTTGTACAAGAAGTATATGGCTGGTTATTAGGACATTGGTCTGTCAGAATGTTAATGTTTCAAGCTGCAACTACGGCCGTCGCAGATTTTCATCTCTGGGATGCGGCGGGGAATGAGGATGTGGTTGTTGCATTTTGGCGTTGCTGCGTGGTGGAATTATTGCTTTGGCCCCAAGTTGTGAAATAGTGTCGTAACAACCTTTTGTGTCATAGCCACCATCTCCAGACACTTGTTCTATCGGCTGATCAATCTGCTCCAATAAATCGGGCAGCACCTCACAATCGGCTAAATCATTAGTAGTTACTACCGCAGCCAAAATTTCTCCACTTCCCTCATCGACTCCTAAATGCAATTTCCGCCATGTGCGTCGCTTACCTACCCCATGTGTGCGGACTTTCCATTCACCTTCACCATATACTTTCACGCCTGTCGAATCTACAACTACATGAACAGCTTTGTCCTTGGGAATTACTGGCAGTTGTACTGACAACTTACTTAATCGACGTGACAACGTAGAGTGATCTGGTACTTGTAGCTTAATTCCCATGAGCGTGAATAACGACTCTAAAAACCCCTCTGCTTGCCGCCCTGGTAGATGAAACACCGACTGAATCGTTCCCATTGTGGTGTTCCCGCTTCGGGTTGCCGAAGGCATCGCCGTATCTGAGTAATAATTCGATGCTCCCTTTCTCCCTGTTTTCTGTTGGTTGCGCCACTGCTCGATGACTTCTTCGTTCACAAGCGAAAGTTATGCTTCCTCGTTGCTTGAGTGCCGCATCATAAGCGTTCCAATTTTTAACTTTGTACTGAGCTTTCGTCTTCATTTTTGAGCTAGACAGCGAGCGAATATAGGCGATAGGTAAAATTTACCATTTTGCCTATTCACGCAACAACGCCGTTTTAATCTCCAGATTTAGCAGTGGTGATCAACGTCTTACGGCATCAAAGGTTTGGGCAGGGCTGGGTTTTAAGTTTTTGAGCCTTTCTATAAAACTGTGGTTTTAGTGCTTTACCATAGAACCAACGCAAAAACCGATAATCTATTGGTCAAGCTGTTGAGCAATCAAAACATGAATGACACATGAGAACATCCAATCTCAGAATTAATCAACTTTCACCCAAAACCTAAAAAATACTAATTAGACAGTCTGGGGTGACCACCGCCGCCAAAATCTCTCCTGCTTTTGATCAATCTCAAATGCAACTTTTGCCACGTCCACCGCGAACTTCCCCATACACTTTGACTCCAGCCGAATCGACTACGACATGAACTGGGCAAGTAAATGCGATCACTAATTATTTACAGTCTCAAAATAAATAAGCTGATGTATTGATGTACACCAGCTTATTGTTATATTTATTTAGTTGATACCCCACTCTGTCTCCAGCAAAGCTGCCTTGTTCAATTCTTAACTGGGTCTAAGAAAGCTGTTCCTGGTTTTCTAACCTGAAACAAGACCAGTGACGCTGGCTCCTCGGTACTAAGATTTCTAGCGCGAACAACAGCATTAATTGGTTCCATAATTGCTTTGCCAGCAGGAACTGTAATTGAAGACTCTCCAGATTGAAAGTCCACCGCATAGGAACCACTAACCGTATAAGCAAACACAGGCGATGCATGTGTATGCCAAACACTTACTTCTCCTGGTGCTAGAGTTGCTGTAAGAATTTCGCTTTCTAAGAGTGAAACCTTGGGGATGTCACTAGTCTTAACATTGAGAGCAGTAGTTGGTGCTGGTGTGAACTGCTTTGCAGAAGTTTGCGCTAATGAAATTTGTCTAATTCCAACTACAAGTACAAGCACGAGAAATAATCCAAATATGACTTGCTTAACTCTCATCTTTGTTTCCTCTGTTGAATACTGATAGAGTATCTCAAATTTGCTTTCAATAATTTTAGTAGGGTAGAAATTTTTGCTTTATTAGCAATATATCTAGGGTGTGCGGTTTTACGGAATGTAGCGTAGTATTTCTCTTGCGGGGGGACAAAATGGTTTAGAATGCTTATATTGCAAAGAGTGTAGCAATTTGTGGTAAAAGAAAAAGAGCATTAATTCGCAACAAGCTCTATTTAATGATAATATTACCAGAATTCTACGAAACAAACCTCAAGCGAGAATTGGGACGTGCAGAATATTTATTACTAAAAATCCTGATAAATCTATTACAATCGATAAAAAGTGTCAGCATAGAAGCACTAGCAACTGCTTTACCTATACCAATATTTTTTGAAAGTAGAAGGAAGAAAATCCAACGATTTTTATCTTTAAATTATATAAATGTCGTTTGAGAGAAAGTCGCACAGGGCGTAATCTACAGATATTTTCCTAGAAACCGCAGAAATAGATTGTGCTTCCATCTACTTCTTGCATTTTGCCCTTCACTGATGCAAGGACGCTGTAAGCTTGACCTTCATAACCAGGTTGCCAAAATACAATCATGGGTGCCGATTTAGGGTTAGCCTGAAAAGCGCCAATTGGGAAAGGTATTCCTGGTGTACCGTCAAAATTAGGAAATTTAACAGGCTCAGGGTTGTCACCTTCAAAATATAACTTTTCCTTCACTGCATTGTAAGCTATGCGAGAAGCTATGCGAGAATTGATTAATATACTTAAGCGCACTTGGTCTTTACTTTGTTTCTGCATCACAACAGTTGCTCCTCCAGCCTTCCAAGCGCGTGCAACTGATGGTTTGCGTTTGTTTACAGGTAATACGCTCGTAGGAACTTCAGATAAATTCAACCCTTGGAAAGTCAACGATTTTGCTTCTTTGGCTAGGTCCGCGGGTAAAAGCCAAACAGGCCCCTCTGCAAAACGTTTAGCTGCGGTAAACGTTGCCATTTTCGTTTTATTATTTTTACAACCAAAAGGTTCTTCTTGAGAGCGACGAAATTTTACCTGTTGTTTGATTCCTCCAGCCAGACCAACTAAAGATGTACCGGGTTTAACTTGATCCCATGCATCTGAGAAAAGTGCAACCTGGGCATCCGCATTCACAGGCAGTAAACGTAAAAATGTGCCGTTTTTGTTTGTTGTAGTTGCAAAACCTAACCATCCTGTCATTGCTGACTGTGGTGGTGTGGTACTGTTTGCTTGAGCTACTAATGTTTGTGGTTGATTGGCGCTTGCCTGTAAGCCTTGATTTTTGGCAAAGGATTTATACAAAACCGAAGTGCCAGACATTAATCCTACCAATCCGCTTATAACAAATAGCTTGAGTTTTTTTTCCATAGATTATGAAAGATTATATTGTTCAATTTTTATAGTCAGCAGTCGTCAGAAATTGATTTTTTCTGGCTAGGTTGTAGTCAACAAGAAGGGCGTAGGGAAGACAGCATTGACCATAGCTCTGAAACCCAGACCAATGAATCGTCTTAAAAGACGGGGCTTGCATCCCACGATGACAGTTAAGGCTACATATCCCCCACACCCTACACCCCGCCCCAACGGGGCTTGGTCAGCCACAAACTGCTTCTATAGCAGCTATCAACTGACGGACGGGGTAGAGTAGATCGTGTTGGGGTTTGGGTTGAATAAAGCTAGTCATAATACACTTCTAATCCATCAAGATACCAACCCCGGATTTCTCACAAAGCTTGAAGAAATAGGGGTCAAAAACTGCCAAAATGTGTATTACAAAACAATTCCAGGAGTTTGAAATATAGCCTCCAAGAAAAACGATTGTATACTGGAAGCGTTCATGTTTGGACAAGTAAAATCATTTCCAGTTATAGGTAACATGGGATGCAGGACTAACACTAATTGCAAAACTGGATAGAAAAAGACCAATGGCAGGGGCGATGCCTGCGGCGGTAAACTACCCTCTTTAAAACTTCAAGCCAACGCGAGTAGCGTCTCGTAGAGAGGAAAAATTGTGAGTGTGGAGGCAAGCATTTACCGTAGGCATTGCTGCCTTCTCCTCTCTGCCAGGGCAAACGCATCTAAAGTATAAGAATCCTTTAATAGCATGGGTTTCGGCATTTTTTAATTTAGCCTATTTTTTCGTCAAGATCCTTATCCAGCAGAGGTTTCAGAAATGCCGTGCGTTCGCCCTGTCCTCTCTGCCTTTTTTTGTAATTCTTAGTTTGACGTTGCTGAATTGAAGTATGAATCCGCATATAGAGACATAGCACTGCTACGTCTCTACAAGGATTTTGGTATTATGCAAAATCATTTTCATACACGGAATAGCAACGCCCTTAGTTTAGACCAAAGTGCTGTAGGAAAAAGAGCCATCTGCAAAGATAAAATTCTCAAAGCCTGTTGTGGTCAGTGTAATAACATTTCCATTGTTATTGAAGCTGATGTTAGCTGGGTTTAGGGCATTGCCCGAAATTATACCAGAAAAAGTGAGTTCAGAGCGATTGAAAGCACTGAGGTCTAAGGTATCAAAACCTTCTTCACCATCTACAGTCGCAGTACCAAACCCTTTAAAGTAGTCATTTCCAGTGCCTAGCTCAATGTTGATACCGCCACCAATAGTAACTTTTTGTTGAACTTCATTAAGGGTACTGGTGGCTGTAATTTTATCATTGCCATCCCCAGTCTTGATAGTTCCTTCTCCATAAATACCATAGACAGTACCATCATCAAATTTTCCTGTAGCTTGTCCGGTAAGAATGTCATAACCATTTCCAGTATCAATTACTCCGTCATTGGAGATGCCTATGACGATGAGGTTCTCGCCTTCTAAAGCGTTGCCAGAACCAGTAATTGCGTCGTTGCCCAGCCCTGTGGTGATAGTGGCACCTTTGACGTTCTGGATGCCAGATCCATCAACGAATGCGCCGACAATAGTGCCAGTGCCTATGATTGTGTCTTCTCCGCCTCCGGTATCCAGTTCCCCAGTGTTGCTGATGCCAGTTCCACTAGCGCCGAAATAACCGTTACCGCCAGTACCCGTGCCAGTGATAGTGTCATTTCCGTCCCCAGTGCTGAGACTGCCATTATTGCTGATGCCAGCCCCTGCACCGTCAGGACCGGATACTAATCCGTTGCCGCCAATGCCGCCGATACCGATGCCCGTGATCGTGTCATTTCCGTCTCCGGTATCCAGTTGCCCAGTGTTGCTGATACCTATCCCAAATTCGCCGTTGCCGCCGACGCGACCGTCGCCGCCAATGCCGCCCTCACCAGTGCCAGCGATCGTGTCATCGCCCAACCCTGCATTCAGTTTGCCACTGTTACTGATGCCTGTTCCAGTACCACCATTACCACCACTGCCTTGACCCTCGCCATCGATATCGCCATTGCCGCCAGTGCCGTTGCCTTTAAAGGTGTCCTTTCCTGAGCCTGTAGAAATGAAACCTCCAGTTAAAATATCAATCCCAATTGCTGGAAATTTATTTAAATCTTCCCCTACTATTGTGTCGTCACCAGCAGTGCCTGTGAAATCGGGTGGAACTGTAAATTTGGGCATAATCAAAATCCTCTAAATTTAGATTAGTATTGAGCTTCTAAGTAGAGCAGCGTGAATAATGAAGAGGTTTGTAGTATACCCCTGCTCAAAAGCCAGCTACGCGCAGCGTCTGGTAGAGAGGACTAAAGTTCTCAAATAATCCCTGGAGCCACTCACTACAAACTAATCTCAATATTTTTTACATTACTTAATCTGGTTTGATTTGTTCTTACCGACTTACTTACAGATATAGATTAAGGAAAAAGACCAGGTAATGCATTCATCTTTCATGCACAGTAGGTTGCATGATTTTTACCTTACAATTACATGATGGTGTATTCTTTTATGCAGAAAACTGTATTTGCTACTTTTGCTATATATGCAATATGACCTTTAACCACATTCCCGACTCAACATTAATTGCCCATCAGCTAATCGATACAATCCTTGTGCTTCAATGATGGGGTCGCCTTTTTTCCAAGGGCGCGATGTGGGTTCAACATTACGTACATCACCAGTTGTATAGGCAGACATTAATACATCGCCCGGACTATTACGTAAAGCACCAGAACCTGTGATGGTAAAAGAGTTTTCTTGTCGCTTGGTGCCGCGTGCAATGCAGCTATTGGCAATAAGTGCGTTTGTGTCAATTACGTTTGGTGATAATTGGGTAAAGCTGTTTTGAATAGAACTGTTATCGGGTGTATTGATATTTATTACACCTGAAACGCCTAATTCGGAACTTGCAGTAATATCACTTTTCTGGGTCGGTTCTGGACGGGACTCGATACCGAAAATACCTTGCGAGTTGATTTGGATGTTTCCACCAGTTCCAGAAAAGGCATTGGCGCTAATGTCGCTATCCTCGTTGGGAATCGCCACAATGAACTTGCCATCAATGTTAATGTTGCCGCCATTACCACTAGCACTAGCAGTTCCAGCATTTGTGGAAATTTTACTGCTATTACGTAGTAATAGTAAGTCTTGCAAATTCAGGGTAATATTACCACCAGTATTGCTGCGGGTTTCGGTGGAAATTGTCCCCTGATCCAGGGTGAGGGAGCCAGCGGTAAGTTCGATATCACCGCCAATCCCTTCTCCCTCGCTAGCAGCAGAGATAGTTGCTCCATCTCGAATTATTACAGTTCTGGGGTCGATGATGATATTGCCACCGTTGCCAGTAGAACCTTCAGTTGTATTGGCAAATATTCCAGTTCCGCTACCTGTCAGGGTAATATTGTCATTCACTTTCAAATTAATGTTTCCGGCTTTTCCACTGCTTAAGGTATTGACAGAAACTTGGGCACCATTGTTAACCTGTAAGGAGTTTGTGGTGATCGATATATCTCCAGCATTGCCCTCTGCTACTTTTGCTTCCACTGCACTTCTAACGATGCTCCTCTTATCAAAGGAGACAGTATTCGCATTAATGTTTACACTACCTGCATTTCCTTTTCCAGACGTACTGCTATTTAATGAAGCGTCATTTGTCATCAACAGCGATCCAGTTGTGATGTTAATGTTGCCACCGTTGCCTATTGCTTCAGATCCCGATACATCGCTGAATATGGCACTTAATATTACATTTTTCCCCAGTCCATCAAGGGAGACTGTATTACGGGCATTTATATTTACATTGCCCGCATTTCCCTGTCCGGCAGTACTGGTAAGTAGTTGAGCCCCATTCTTAAGAGAAAGAGAGCCAGTCGTGATGTTGATGTCACCTCCCTTGCCCTCAGAGCCCAAGAACACATCAGAAAAAATAGCACTGCTATATCCAATACTATTTACTCCATTTAAAGAAACATTATCAGTAGCTTGAATGTTAATATTGCCTGCATTTACTTTACTACTCGTGCTAGCATCCAGTTGACCACCGTTGGTAAGAGAGAACGACCTAGCGGTGATGTTGATGTCACCTCCCTTGCCCTCTACTCTTTCATCTGTTTTCCTAGCAGCAGTGATTATGGCACTTAATCTACCATTTTTAACGTCTAGACTATCAAGGGAGACGGTGTTGCGGGCGGTAATTGTCACATTACCCCCATTTCCTTTGCCAAAGGTGCTCAGATTGATTCGTCCGCCATTTGTAAGAGAAAGCGACCCAGTAGTGATGTTGACGTCACCTCCGTTACCCACAGATCCATTGGGTACAAAAGCGTGGATCCCACTGTTAAAAAATCCGTCATTACTTACCCCATCAAAGGAAACAAGATCGCGGGCATTTATGTTTACACTACCCGCATCCCCCTGTCCATCAACAATGGAAATGGAACTAAGTTGAGAGCCATCCTTGAGAAAAAGCGATCGAGTAGTATTGAGATTGATTTCTCCTGCCTTGCCTTTTTCTCCTGATATCAACACAGTGCTAATAAAGCTATTTGTAAATTTTATTGAATCAGTTGCATTCACATTAATATTTCCAGCTTTGTCAGTCGTAGTCGGTATAGTGACAAAGTTGGAGCTTTGTATTGAGCTGTCTGTAAGAGAAATTTCAGCATTACTTTTAAGGTTTATGTTACCCCCCAATGAACTCCTAGAGAACATGGAAGCCTCTGAGTTTAAGATGATATGTCCCTCAGCCAAAAGGGTGATGTTGCCAGTATTGCCAGTAGCATTCCGATTTACACTATTTTCAATTCGGCTTCTTTGTTCAACTCTAATTGCTCCTGTGGCACTGAGTGTGATATCTCCCGCTTGACTGTTAACATCACCAAGCCCTGACGCTATCCCTGCTGATAATCTACTTTCTTGAAGAATATCAATATTCTGAGCATGGATAGCAATACTACCCCCATTATCAGCACTAGTATCCAGAGAAGTTCTGTTCAGCAGTGATACATTTGCTCTGGCTACATTATCAGGGAAACTCAAACTGCCATCACCATTTAACCCAATCGTTCCGGCTGCTGAAACACCGCCTAACTCAACCCGTCCTCCCGGTGCGAACAACTTTCCACCATCAATATTTACTGCACCGCTTGCCAAGGTTAGACTTTGACCATTGGGCACTTTTAAACTCGCTCCCTGCACTTGAATTGCCCCCGGATTGCCCCCATATTGCAACCCTACAGGCACACCCACCGTCAGCAATGAAGGTGTTTGCGGGTTTGTAGCACTAAACAATTGTTGATTGTCAAACTGGACTCCATTGGCTGTTGTCCCAACAAAACTTCCTTGCACATCTAACTGTGCATTCTGCCCAAATACAATTCCCGCAGGATTCATCAAAAACAAATTTGCTGCACCTGCTACTCCCAAAGTACCGAAAATATTTGACGCATTCCCACCTGTTACCCGCGTCAAGATATTTTCTACCCCTGTGGAGTTGGCAAAATACACACGTTGCCCTTCATTGATATTAAACTCGCTGAAACTATGAAAAAGATTGCTACCGCGTGTTGCACCACCGTTAATTTCGTCACCTGGTGCGCCATTAATTATCTGGTTTTGATTGAGTCGAGAAGCTTCTTGACCCAGACTGTTATCGGGTGTGATTTGTCCCTGGGCTGGCAAGGCAAAGCTAAATACAGTGGATATTAGGTATAAAAAAATACTTTTAATACTGTCTTTTACTGGATGATGTGTTTGATTCATAAATAATTTACCTTGGAGGGAGAAATTAAAATAAAATCTATAATCAAGTAAACAACCAGATAATACATTCACCTTTGATGTAAATTATAGTTGCATAATTTTATATCGTTTAATCGTAAAGAAATATTGGTAGAGACAGCAGGCGTTGGACATGAGAAGGAGCGCTGCAATATGTCAGTGATTGAAATGGTGATCGCGCTAATCTTCCCACTTCACCAGCATCCCATCCACAATCGCAATCCCCCACTGCGGAAACTTCACCAGCAATTTCTTGATCACTATCACCAACACCGGATCATCATCCGAACACTCCTGCAAGAAATCAAACCCGTGATTCTGCCCCGAATTCGCCGCAACTTTCAATTTCTGCATACGCTCTGGTTGCACATTTGACAAAAGCTACAATCGCCTCATACGACCATTTTTCAGGATTTGGCACAGGGGCGGCAGAACAGGTATCGTCTCTATGAGACATGGACTTTTCGCCAAAATCTACTTGACAAAATATTTATTTACCAAATTAATTGGAAGCAGATTTTGCAGAACTACAAGTAACCGGTGACTGCTGCCAGTTTTTGTGAGGAGTGCCAGTAGATGCATTGGCTGTAAGTACTATCTCACCTTTAGTATTAGTTCCCCACGCAGTAGCCTCGACAATCGGTGCTGCGGCATTTCCGACACCATTAGTCTGAGTTATGATCCTGCTAAAATTCGCACCATCAGCCGATGTTCCACTCAGTTCCACCGAATCAGAGGCTCTTAGAGTCACAGTCCCTCCCTGTCCGGAGTTAAAAGTACCAGCTGCTATCTCTGACCCATCCCGGATAATCAGCTTCCCAGTGTCAATCGTCAAATCTCCACCAGTTTCGACACCAAAAGTTTCAGCTAACAGGCGGCTTGCTCCAAGGACTTCCACCAACTCGGAGGCGCGGACGATAAGTGTCCCTCCCCGTTCGGCTCCTGTGTTATTAGCTACAATCTGTGAACCATCAGCGATTGTGACACGTCTACCTTGTAAGAGGATATCGCCAGTGCCTAGTTGAGAACCGACACCTCGTTCAAAACTGGTTTGGACTGTAGCTCCTTTGGTGAGGGATACGTCTGCTCGCGCTACATTATCAGGAAAACTCAAACGCAGATTTTTGTCATCTATATTTAGCCCTACCGTTCCTTCTCCTGCTAATCCTCCCAATTCCACTCGACCATTGAGAACAGACAATTTACCCCCTTCTAAGTTCACATCACCACCTACCAATAACAAACTTTGATTGGCAGGAAGTTGCAAACCTGTTGTAGATTGATTGGTAATCGATTCGGCAATTTGATTGAATAGCAAAGCTGAAGGATTGACCGTTAGGAGTGCGGGAGAATTAGGAGCCGAGGCATTGAACAAGCCTTGCTCACCAAACCCGATGGCATTTGCTGTTGTTGCTACAAACGAACCTCTTATAGTAAGTTGGGCATTCGGCCCAAAGATAATCCCCGACGGATTAATCAGAAACAGGTTAGCAGTACCTAAAACACCGAGCCTGCCGAAAATTTCGGAGCGCTTACCCCCTGTCACCCGACTAATAATATTCTCAATACCATTCGGATTGGTGAAAATGACTCGTCCTCCTTCTTTAACGTTGAACTGCTCAAAACTGTGGAATAGATTGGCACCGCGAGGTGTTCCACCGTTTATCTGGTCAAAGTTAGGAGCTAAAGGTATAACAACAGAACTTTCCTGACCTAATGTGTTATCGGGTACTATCTGGGCTAGGGCACACTCGCTGGCTCCTGCGATCGCTGCCACTAAAGTTAATAAGCTTGCCAACCTCAACTGCCACCACTGATAAAATAGGCTTTGAGAGAACACTAGAAAATTCTCCTTAAAAGATATTTGTAAAGTTTTTATCAAGTTACTTGATAATTATTGATGAAACTGAGGAAATTTTCGACAGCAAAGAAAAGTAGTAGCCATACTCAATTAATACCCCGCCTAGAAATTCTCTAAATGGGGTCATTGTTTTTGGAGTGGCTGTAGTGTCTAAAATTTAGGTTGGTTAGGCACTACAACACAAACCTAACTGAAGAGATTGGAGCCTCAGAGACAAGCTCAATATCGAGACTGGGTATGAAACTAGGCTTGTTCTCAAGAGTGGCAAATTGGGTTCCTTGGAAGGACAAAGCACCAGTGTTGCGGTTGTAACTGAACTCGTTAGTGGAAGTAGCGTCAAACCCAATTGTGGAAATCCGAATTTTGTCGCTGTGCAAGTTGCTGAAGTCTTTGATGATGTCAATGTCTTCAGACCTGAAGTTGAAGACAAATGTATCAGCACCAGCATCGCCTGTGAGTGAGTTGTTACCAGCACCGCCATTTAAGGAGTCGTTACCAGAACCTCCATTTAAGAAGTCGTTACCATCACCACCAAGGAGTGTGTCGTTACCAGCCGCACCAACCAAAATGTCGTAGTCTCCGTAGCCAAACAACTCGTCATTGCCATCGCCGCCAACCAAAAAGTTATGACCGGCATTCCCCTCAATTAGATTGTCCAGGGCGTTGCCTATGCCATTAATATCGCTGCTACCTCTGAGAACCAAGTTCTCTACGTTGTCATTCAATCTGTAGTCGAACGAAGACTCAACCGTATCGTTTCCTTCATTCAAGTATTCTCTAATACTATAATTTACAATCTTATCGGTAAACTGATCGGTGATTACATTGTCCTCAGACCCGGATACAAAAGTAATATAAGTGTCGTTGCCAGTTCCACCAATTAGAGCATCACCCTGGTTAATGCTATCAAGGATAAGGATGTCATCGCCTTCCTCGCCATACAGTACGCCAGCGAATTCTCCGTCATTCAAATAATCATTGCCCAAACCACCGTACAGTTTGTCACTATCTCCACCACCGTAAAGGCTGTCATTGCCCAGATCACCATATAAAATATCGTTGCCATCGTTGCCATACAATATATCATTGCCTTCCAAACCATAAATATTCTCGTCTGCCGAGGTTCCTTGGATTGTGTCAGAATCTGTGGTGCCGTATATGAATACGGTTTTTCCTGATCCACCACTCTCTATAGCAGGGGCAACACCATTTGTCTTTATATTTACATGGTTATAGTTGTGATTTACAGGGTCAATGCTGATAACACTATCATTTGTATTTTCATCTTGATAGAAGCCTTCAATGATGTCAAAACCATCAGTACTATAGACGTACACGCTAGGACTAAGAACGAGGACATCAATTACATTGTTGAAGACAAACTCATCACTACCACCACCACCATTGAGAATGTCATCACCTAAATCGCCGAAAATAGAATCAGTTTCTGGAGTTCCATTCAGATTGTCGTTACCAAAAGTACCGTTAATAGATGCCATGTCCATCACTCCTTCTCAAACTATGGTTCAGTGCAGAATTAAGTTAATTTAATGTGAGTTCGACGGCAAACGAAAGCCAGAAAGCTTACTATCAGAGGAATTGGAGGAATGGGAGAAAGAAACAATAATTAATATTTATGGAGAATGGATAAAAAAAGAATAAAAACACCAAGACTAAAAAATATTTAAAAAAAATCATGTGCCAGTGCAATGCCGAACACGAGTGCGTCTCCAAGAGTTGGCAGCAAGCTACGCTTTTTATTCTTTTGTGACACCTTCTCAAATTTCCATTTCCTCTTCTGGCAATTCTTTTGCAATCATGGATGATGACCAACTTTTGGGAAGTGCTAGTGCATTTTGTCTCATGATTGATATATGTTAAAAAGTTGCTTGCAACCGCTAATCAACAGCATACTTGAATAGGTAAACAACCGCTTACAAGTAGCAGAAATGACACAAAAGTTTTTAATGTCATACCAGAGAATATTCAGAGATTGCAAAAATTAATGAATAATTCAAAAAAATGAAGAAGTTTTATCCCTCTTTTGTCACTTTCGGCAGAGAATAAGCTGTAACCCATGCCCAGATAAGATTTTAACTGTAGAGCTTTGTTTGAAGGTTTCTATTAGCTTGCGATCGCTAATCTTCCCACTAAATCTGGGTTTCATCATTTAGCCCCAATTTTTATTTCCCCAGAGTGACAAAAGCGTCCAAGGAAAGCGATCACATTCCCAATGGATGTAAAGAAACATTTCTGTTTCTTAGAAGAGGGTTTATACCAATTTAATGTGAAGCTGCATAGAAAAGAGCTTCTAGGATAAAATTATAAGAAGAGACAGAAATCACCTGCTCAAAAGTAAGTTGGTCGAATAATTCTTGGATGTGATCGCGTAAAGCGTGTAAAGAAGAGAAAAGTTGATTTTTGAGGGGTTTTTTCAGGAATTGCCAAAGTCTCTCAATGGGATTGAGTTCAGGGGCTGATGGTGGTTGAAACAGAGGAATAATATTCTCCGGCCAACGGATCTTTGAACTGGTATGAGCAGGTGCTTGATCAATCTGTAAAATTGCATAATCCGAGCTTAATTGCACAGATAGCCAGTCTGTGCGATTCGTTGTGAGTGAATCACGGTACTCAGTCCGTACATAACCTCACTAACCCTTACAGTAATCTGCTGTCATTAAGGGTTAAATTCCTGGTCAGATACGGGTGAAAGCCCCGTCCATTAGACTCAGATGTGACTCCCTATCTGCCCACATTGACCAGACTCGATCTCTGGAGGATGAAGCTGGGGACAGGGCGCAATCAGACGGCTACTGCGGGCTGACACTGGCGCTAAAGGGGGGTTCCTATGGTGAAACAGAGCCTGAAAAAGCAACCTACTATCGGGCGAGGCGCAACTTAAAAAAAGCTCGACCTCACTGGAGCTTAATTCCCGCCGCATTTTGGACTGGATAGCGGTAAGAGTCTAGGGAATCCAGTGGTTGAATCGGCTACACCTAACGGAACTAACAATCTAACCGGGGAAACGAATAAAAACGAATCAAGGGTCTAAGGGAGGGTCGAACCCCTAAGTAGGTCAGACGAGCGACGGAATCCCCCTGATTCGGGTAGGACGCAACGTAATTGTTGCGAGGTGTTCAGAATACACAAATTGGAAGGAGAGCATGATTAGACGCAGCAATAATGCTAGCGAATCCTGGAAGAATTTACCCTGGAAGCAATTTCGGCGTAACCTATTCCGCCTGCAAAAACGAGTGTATAAAGCCGTTCAGGTTGGCGACATGCATAAGGCAAAGTCAATTCAGAAGCTTATTCTGAAATCCACCGCAGCGAGGTTACTGGCAGTCCGTCAAGTAAGTCAGCTAAACGCTGGGAAAAAGACAGCAGGAATCGATGGCAAGAAAGACCTCACTTTTGAAGAGAGGTTTGAACTGAGCGAAGAACTCGAACGCCACGGTAACAACTGGCATCACCAAGGGTTGCGCGAAGTTCCCATTCCCAAAAAGAACGGAACGATTCGCATCCTGAAAATTCCTACTCTAGGCGACAGAGCGTGGCAGTGCCTCGCAAAGTATGCCCTAGAACCAGCTTGCGCGTTGCAACCTTCCATGCTAGGAGCTACGGGTTCAGACCAGGGCGAAGTACGCATGACGCACAAAAGTTCCTCTTCATTAACCTGCAATCCAATCATCATGGAATAGATAAGCGGGTCATAGAACTCGACATCGAAAAATGCTTCGACAGGATAAACCACACCACAATAATGGATAAACTCATTGCTCCCAAGAGCTTAAAGACAGGAATATTCCGTTGTCTTAAATCAGGAGTCAATCCAGAGTTTCCCGAACAAGGAACCCCACAAGGGGGGGTGGTAAGTCCTCTATTAGCCAACATTGCGCTCAACGGTATAGAGGAAATCCACCAATCAGTTAGATACGCTGATGACATGGTTTTTCTTCTCAAACCCAATGATAACGCAGAATTAATACTCGACAAAATTAGCCAGTTCCTCGCAGAAAGAGGAATGAAGGTAAGCGATAAAAAGACTAAGCTAACCGCAACGACAGATGGCTTTGATTTCCTCGGCTGGCACTTGAAAGTGCAAAGCAACGGAAAGTTTCGATGCGTCCCTTCAGTGGACAATTTCAAAGCTTTTCGTAAGAAAGTAAAAGCCATCGTCAACAACTCGAATTATGGTTCCACAATGAAGGCTGAGAAGTTAGCCCCAGTGGTTAGAGGCTGGAGGAATTACCACCGTTTCTGCAAAATGGATGGGTCACGATTCTCACTGTGGCACACTCATAGCAGAACATTTAAGGTATTCAATAAGGAAGCCAAAAACGACCGCGAATCTAGCAGAATATTGATAGATAAAGCGTTCCCATCGGTTCCCTACTCCGAAAATAAACACGTCAACGTCAAGGGAGAAAAATCGCCCTTTGACGGAGATTTAGTCTACTGGAGTGAGCGCAATAGCAAACTCTATGACGGCGAAACCTCTAGAACCTTAAAAAGGCAAAACCATACATGCGTATATTGTGGGTTGAAACTTTTACCCAACGAACGGGTTCATCTCCATCATGTAGATGGAAACCACGCCAATTGGAAGAAGCAAAACCTAATGGCAATTCATGAGAGTTGCCATGATTATATGCACATGGGTAAAAGCGAAAGCTAAGAATATCGGGAGCCGTGTGCAGTGAAAGCTGCACGCACGGATCTAACAGAGAGGGACGGGGAATAATATCCCCTCTCGACTCTACCATGAACTGTTGAAAACACTCACCATTGAGTTTTGGGTACTCATAGAGAAAATGATCTCCAGTCAATGGTTCAATTGCACCATAAATCCACGCATTTGTCCCTCGGCCATTTCACATCAACCGTGGGTTTAACACCTGAAGCTGTAATCACTTTGCCTGTGAGAGTTTTTAGTCCAACCCTTGTTTCATCCTGACAAAGGTAGCGAACACATTTGCCGGGTGCTAGATGTTCTTCTAAGCAGTTGAGAATGATGCCGAGTTTTTTTTAAACTCACAAACCAATTTCTCGTCTTGTTTGTGGCTTTGAGGACGAGGTACTTTCAATTTTGCACCCAATCGATATCGCACCCACGCATAAACCGTTGCATACTCTATGTCTTGTCCATGTTCTTGTTTAAACCACTCGACTATTGCACCATAGCTACTAAAGCCTTTTTCTGTCTTTAACTCCTCCTCAAGTGCTGCGTAGTTTACCGCCGTAGGCATCGCAGCATCATCGATTTTCCGTTTTGCTCCTAGTGCTTTTTTGATTTCTAACAAGCCTGATATCCCATCAGTTCTGTACTTCTGTAACCATCTCGTGACCGTTGAAGTATCTTTTGCCAAGCGTTTTCCGATTTCTTGCTGCTCCTTAACCTGCCCACTTTTTATCCACCACAGCATCATAAGCTTTTCTTTTTGGTTTCCCAAGTTAGCTGTTTGTAGACGTTTTTTAAGTTCTTCTTCGCTCTCTGCGATTTCAATCTTAAAAGGGCGGCTCATGGTTATTTTAATTTATCGAGTTTGTTTTCTCTATTATATGCACCTTCATATAAAATTGGTATTAATTTGATTTTCTATTTCTACCTCCAGAATTCCCCAGATGCTTGGTGAATCATTCCCAATCTTGGGAAAGTTGTAGTGAGAAGATAAGCTCAGAAATTCTCACTTGCATTAATCCTTCAGGTGACAGATAAATTATATTCCTCGCCTTTAAAAATCATCATCCTCGATTCAAGAGATTAGGTTTTCATCGCCAGAATAATCTTCGCCACTACTTCAAGTATGGGAAGCACCAATAATCGATTTCCTGGTCTTACCACCATTAATTCCTCAGAGCTAAACTTCTCCCTGAGCGTTTGGCACTATCGTTTGCGAGATGCTAAAAATAGCACCTTGTAAGCCATACTTAGGATGATGGCAAAGCGCTAATAAAGATTAGACAATCACAAAATTATTTTTGGTTAGGGTTACTCCAACAGATAATTGTGCAAATTTTACCTGAGTTAACTCAGACGCACTGCCATCTTGGTCAAAGAACAATCCACCTGTAGCAAAGTCATAGATAAAACGCTCTTCGGTAGTGGTTGCAGAAGCTCCGATAGTAAACTGACTTGCAAAGAGTGTACCTGGTGATAACGCACCATAAAAACGATCAGCCGATACCTGAATCAGTTCATTAGTGGCGTTGAAGTCATCAAGATAATCAGCACCTTCATCGAAACTATTGAAAGCAAAGGTGTCAGTACCAGCTCCTCCAATTAGGCTATCATTGCCACCTTGACCCCCAGAGAGCGTATCGTTGCCATTGCTCCCCACAATCAAGTCATCGTAGACTGTACCTGTGATATTTAATCGTTCGATATTCTTGTAACTAACTCCATTCGTGCCCGCCGTAATTGGCGATTTTTGGCGCTGTGTGGGGATAATTCGCTACTCCTCATCCTCAGAATTATTCATCAACTCGCATAAGCGACGTATGTTTTCTGGCTTGATCGTTGGGATCGGAGAGTTTTGTCAGTTAACCAAACTCCCCCGTAATAGTAGGGCTACTAATCGATGTATTCACTGGAAAAATTCGTTCTGTGCTTGTGAGGCTAATATTGGCGAATATCTCATCACCCCCGTTGAATAAGCCACTATCTTCATTCAGTGTTCCACGAGTAACTGTTGATTGAAAGGTGTAAATCCCTGCACTGGTAATGTTTTGAGTTGGAAAAAAGAATAAGTCATTATCTCTTCCGTTTAAGCCACCATCATCTCCAACTAGTTTAGATGCGAGTTGTAAACCAAGCCCATTACCAAGAAGAAAAGTCTCAAACGGAGTGAGTTCAACATTGACCGTTACACTGACATTAGGCTCTGAACCAGTAAGGAGATCGATTGACAGTGTGGGATTAGATAAGGTTGCCATATTTATCTTTTGAACTGCTTACATTTTGATATCAGCCCAAAACTCAAATTTTTCGCAGGAATTTAAATTTATTACAAAAATCTGCACACGAATTCTTATAAACCGTAATTAGATTTTTTACTCTCATAGCAAAATCTATATCTCTCTATACACCAGTCTGTACAAGGTTTGGGGGTTACTCCAAGTAGTGCCAACTTGATTGCTGATTTTTAGCACTAACTTTGGGATAGCTAGGGGTAGTTCATTACGATCTCGCACTGCCGGAGCATTTTCCCAGGTAGTCTGCTGCAATCGCTGGTATATTTTTTTTAAACTTTAATTTAAACAGATGACAACAAGCGATGATTCAACTACCGGACAATCTGAGCGCCGACATACTTGGTGGTTTCACAGGAATAACTGATATATGCTCCCGCTATGGTTAAGATTAACGCACCCATCCACCTTCAAATTTACGAGCGCGAGGGAACAAAGTGGTTTTTCCACGGCGGCGATATTTTTTATAACCCTCATGGCATTTCTACCGATTTTGAATCGGTACTTGAAAGAAACGGGTTGACCAAAATCAAAGTTTTGGTTGAACTGTTCCGCATAAACGGCGGCAAACATGGCTTGTATTTGGCTAATATTCGTGACAAGAAATATTACTACTGTGGTCAAGACTGGCAAGATGTCAAAGCTAAATTGCGATCGCTTGGTATCGGGCGGGACGATCCAATGGAAAATTAGTTCTTAAAAGGGGCGATCACAAGATGACAATAATTCATCCCATTAGATACCGAATCAATTGCGTTGCACTATTGTCTGCAACTGTTTCACTCTGCGCTGGACTTTTCGCCAAAATCTACTTGACAACAGTAATATCTCCTGCAACAGTTTCAGGTGTCCCCAAACCTTGCCCAATACCAGCAGATAGGACACTTTCTCTTAAAATCTCTAGATTCCTGGCATTAACTGTAATATTACCCCCACCAGCCCCAGTTGCATATATACCTGCTCGATTGGTGAGGGATACCAAAGCTCGCCCGACATTCTCAGGAAATATTAAGCTGAGATTCTCACCATTTACACCCAGTGCTACACTACCAGGTTCGCCCAATCCTCCTAACTCAACTCGTCCACCATTAGCATTTAATCGTCCCCCATCCATACTGATATTACCACCCACCAGCAGTAAACTCTTACCATTTGGTACTCGTAAACCAAATGCATCAAAACCTGCTAGGTCTGTTCCTGCGGGTGCTACTGAGTTGTTTTGAATCCCTCCGTTTTTATTAATCTGATTAAACAGTAATGCTGAAGGATTAACACTCAACAACGGTGAAGGGATATTTTGATCAGTAGCGCTAAAAAATCCTCGATTTCCAAATTGCAGTGCAT
>JAHHHS010000122.1 GCA_019359215.1 Nostoc indistinguendum CM1-VF10
TTAGCGTTCGCTAGATAATACTTAATCGAAGAAATTGATAAATTCTGACTATTTTAATTGCCAAGGACTGAAATTAAAATAACCATTAATCATACCACAAAATATTTATGCAAGAGTTCTACTGAAGTAGACGCACTGCCCAAGTTCACTACCGATTACCTGCATTTAGTGACTGGTATTCTATTGCCTATCTGGAAAATACTACCACACCAGAATAGTCGAGTATTCCGGTTGCAAACCAGCGATGGACAAAAGATTCTCGGTCGGGTGGTGAATGCTCACGACATTCAAACCGTGCGCGAACAACTCGGACTAAGAAATCAGGTGCTTTCTCCAGAAGAACTTGTGAAGCTGGTACTGAACGAAGGCTATTCCCAGCAGTTACCGGGTGGCGTAACTTTACGGCGTTCTTACATTGCCGCAGAACCTCGCATAGAACTAGTCAATGCTATCTCACTGGCAGAGCGACTCTTAGCTGTTGGATGTTTCACCGAGATCATCAACTGGCAAAAGCGCCTATTCATTCCGGTTTCAGACAAAGCGCCAGCTATTCTAGCGGCTGTGATTGAAATCTTGGGATAAGTCAAAAGCTGATGTATTCATTAGATACATCAGCTTACTTTTTCGCTCAAACACGAGTGTGATTTTATTGTCCGAAATGAAGGTAAGCGGACGATTTGTCGAGGTAATCTAAAGACGGGGGAGGAGATATTTCCACTTTCAGAAGAACGTGCCAGTGAGCTAGAAGTTATGATTTTAGAGAGGGAGCGATTACTTCACAGGAAACATGAGCCATCACATACATAATGGACACCATATTAGCAGTCATAATATTGAGTTGAACTGAAGTAGCAAAAAAGATTCTGTAAATATACTAAATAGCACACCCGCTTTTATTAAATTACGATTTTCTTTGAAACCGCAATAATAATTCTTTACGGTCAGCCTGTAAAAGTAAGCCAAGATATTCTTCCCTAGATAACTGCATTAACTGAGGAATAATTGCCTCTAACTCACTATCTAAATTTCCAAAACGTACTTTTAAAAGCGTCGAAATTGTTTCCTTTCTTTCGATTTCCACACCTTCTTGTTGCCAACTTGTTACAATCTGCATAACTTCCTCCCGTTCATCTAATCCCATTGTACTAATCACCGCTTGAAAAACCTGCTTCTCAGTATCATCAAGCCGCAAATAAGTATCAACAAACCCCGAAATTAATTGCATTCTTGCTGGATCTAACTTTAAAGTTGTCAGTAACCGCAAACATTCCGCCTTCACCTGCGGACGTTCTGACACTGCAATATTCATCTTCGCCATCAACGCTGCCGCCACTGGATTGTGTTGCGTTAAAAAATCCCGCCAACTCAGACGATTTAATTGAATTGCTGCAAACTGAAATTCCAGCACCTTTAAATCAGGAAACGTGACACGATAATTTTGAGATTCAGCACGTTTTGGTTCGTCGAAGGAGAAAATCACAACTGGATAAATTGGTAAATCATATTTTTCATGCAAGCGTGCAAAATACTTAAACATCCGTTTGGCAAATTCTGACTCAGTATAAGACTGATTTTCAACGTGAATTAAAAAATAAGTTTTTTGTTGCTGATAACGCACCTGCACCAGTAAATCAATTTCTTTCTTTTCGCCAGATGTGACATCAGTAAATACATCTTGGGGTAAAAACTGGATAGAATCGCGGTCTATTTGGCTGGCTACTTGAGGCAGGAATAAATCGAGAAACTCAATAAAAAATGTAGATATTAATTCTTTGAAAAGCCTGTCATGGTCAATCATTCTAGCAACTCCTCCAACACGGGGCAGATATAGCGTAGCTGACACCAGGGGCAAAATAGTACAAATTTCCCTAAAACCGAGGTTTTTAGTATGCCAATGATAAAATGAAAGCTCTTATTCTGTTGTTACAGGTTTGTCTAACAAGAAGCAAACATAACTTGGACGATTTATCTAAAAATAATAGTTAAAAAGCATATACACTAATGCTTTTCACCTATCTTGCCCCTAGTGTCAGCTACGCTATATTTACCCCGACATGAAATTTATTGGGGACGGAAAACGTTTTCCGTATAGTTCCAAGTTGCTTTTTGAGCCTGAATAACGAGCGTTGAACTTGATTTCGTTTGAAAGATAGAGTATAACAAAACGCAAGCATACGAAATTGCAAATAGATGAAACAAGTTGTTCTCTGGATTGGAGCCAATGCCGGAGGAGTTTCCAAAACTACACTAGCTGTTCATATTGGCTATGAAATGGCAAAGCGCGGCTTTGACGTTGTGCTACTCGACTTAGATACTAACGTTTCCATGAGTCAGTTTTGTGGATTAGACAAAGACCCACCATTAGAGCAAACAATCGCCGCAGTATTCAGCGAGGATTTTGATGGTAACTGGCCTTTACTGATGCCAGAATGGGGAAAGCCGAAGGGTAAATTACAAATATGCTTGGGTGGGCCAGTAATGATTCAAGTTGGGTCAGATTTGGCAGTTCGTAATCGCCGGGAATATGTTTTGGCAGACAGGTTTGAAGATTTTCCTTTGCCACACCAACTGGTGATTCTGGACTGTCCTGCTACATTGGGTAATCTCAATGATGTCGCACTGGCAGTAGCTACGCATATGTTAATTCTTGTTGAACTTAGTCCCAAATCATTAACAGGGGCAAATGTTTTGCTGTCTTGGTACCGAGGGGCTTGTAAAAAGTTGCGCTTAAATCCCCAGCCCCAGATACTAGGATTTGTACCTACTAAGTATGACAGTGGCGAAGCAGCGCAAAGGGATTTGCTCGGTCAGTTACCAGAAATGCTTTCGCCTTTGAAGATAAAATGTTATCCGCACGTCCGCTACTCTTGCGAATTCAGTAATGCTTCTGGAAAAGGCATCCCTTTGCATTTGCATCGCTCAACACATAAAGCTATCAAGGATCTTCATCCTATCTGCCAAGAATTATCAGCTATATTGCAGGAGGATAAGGGTGACAACCAAAGGACAAAATAAGAGTTATGACTATTTCTCTGCTAATGCACAAGTAGCAGAATTTGAAGAACAATTACTTCAATCGCAACAGCGTATTGCTGAACTAGAATCACTAAATGCTCAATTACAAGCACTAGCAAGAAGTGAGAGCATTGACGATAATACTGCTAAATTCGCTGTACCAATTGATAAAATTGTTTGCAATCCAGAACAAGTACGCCGTTATTTCGATATAGATAAACTTGCAACGTTAACTGCTTCTATCAAAGAAGTGGGAGTGCAATCACCATTGTGGTTGCGTCCTGAGCAGGATGGGAAGTATTTATTGATTGCGGGTGAGCGTCGCTATCGTGCGGCACGAAATGCAGGCTTAATGGAAGTTCCTGCTCTGATATTAAACGTTGATGACGCTTCGGCTCTAAAGCTATCCTTATTGGAAAATTTACAACGAGAAGATTTAAATCCAATAGAGGAAACAGAAGGAATACTAAATTTACTTTCCTGGCAAATGGATTGTACTGTCAAAGAAGTAATTGCTTTATTGAACAGGAAAGCACATTTAGATAAAAAGAAAGTTGAGTGGTCAGATGAAAACACGGAAAACGTTTTCCGCAAGCAGTGGGAGATTGTAGAGAGTGTCTTTATGACGGTAGGTAAGCTATCACCAGAAAGCTTTCGCGTCAGTCGGCTACCTCTGCTGAATATGCCAATTGACGTAATAGAAGTACTACGTTCTGGGCAAATAGAATACACTAAAGCTAGAGCGATCGCTACACTGAAAGACAAAGCTAAGAGAGCTAGTTTGTTGAAAAAAGCGATTGCTGAGAAATTGTCTTTAGCAGATATTCGTGATTGGATCAAAGAGACGAAGGATCAGGAGCCTCCTTCTTTGAAGAGAGAATTTCAAGACATATCTCAGAAAATATTAAAGTCTTCACAGTGGTCAGATCCCAAAAAAGCTAAGAAAATTGCAAGTCTTTTAGAACAACTAGAATCATTGTTAGCGGATTAACAGAAAATTGGGAACTACTAGTTCGGCAAGTCCACTGAAATCAAGATGTCCATGAAATCTACTCAACGTCCGTCAAAAAGAACATTACCACAAGCCGAATCCAACGATCAAAGCCCAAAGCTTGACCTTGTTGCTTATAGACCAGTAGAGAAACAGCAGCCAACCTCTCAGCCTGACATTACTCCCAGTGTTGATCTGCCGTCAGTTGAGCAGCCAGCCCAAGCAGAGGTGATACCTCTTGTAAGGTCAAAGACAAACGCTGCTGAAAAACCGCAACATTTAGAGAAAAGTAAAGCCAAACGTACCTCTGCTGACAAGAGAAAATCTAAATTACCGCAACAGCCCAAGCAACAGGGTCAATCCAAGCAACAGGGTCAATTGACAAAGAGCGATGAAGAAGAGTTAGCGCCAGAACGCTGTCAACATATCCAGTTTTTGGACTGCGATAAACAAATGGGGCGCGTGGTATTCGAGTGTTGGCACTGTCAGCAGGGAATAATTAGCGAGTTTACTGGGGAACCAGTAATGGGGGAATACAAAGGTCATCCTTCACTAATTCAGGTGAAAGTCCAATGTCCTAATTGTGAGCAGACGGCGATTAGATTAACAACGGGTCAGGTGGTTTCAACAACAGCGATTCCTTCACCTTGGCAGCAATGATGGCACACTCCCTCTTCAAGAGTGATTGGTGAAAGATATTTACAACTGATAATGCAAAAGCTAAGATTTTTACCCTCAATAATGACTGCACTAACGGCACTGACACTAATTAGTTGCAGCACTACTATTGCTGAACAGTATGAAGCTACAGCACTCACCAGTTACTCCTGGCAAGTCAAGTATGCCAATGATCTAACTAGTCAACCACAGCCACGCATTGAAACATGAACGAATACTTCAGTGGTGAATCGGAATGTATTGAAACCACTAGGAGCAGTTGTTGACCAAGATGACCCAACAATTGGAAATGACCTATGGAGTGGGTAATGCACAGAATACGCTACCTACTAACTATGAAGTTTATCGACAGGTCGTGAAAGCTTACGCCCAAAAAACTCCTTTGGAATTGACTTTGGGTGTGAATGATAATTCAGTAGAGAAAGCTGAACCTGTAAGCAAGTAGTAACCCACTCGTTACGTAGTCAGCAAGAAGTTAATGATCAAGACTGAATTGCTTTTCAAAAAAAGATTGACATTAAAGTATAAATCAAAGGGTCAATAATGATCTAATTTAATTTCTGCTGCGTTGATAAAAAAGATTTCAAAAATTCTTATTGGGGGCTATATGGAGGATATATAGCCCCCAGCAATAGTTCAGGACTTTGGTGAGATTTTGACCCCTATATAGAATATATATAGGTGCCAAATGGGGTATATTTGACTGGTTAACATTTTGTACCCCACTTAGCCCCCAAGGGGTTATGATAAGCTCTTGAGTTGGGAAAATAAGGGTGAAGTTATTTTATTCTTCTTTCTCTTGCTCTTGAAGATCACTGGAACAGATAATTTTCACAAATTAAAGTTTATTACTTGAAGCCTATGTCAAACATTCACACCTTACAAAAAATTTTTCCTGCGGGTTTCGATAACGGTTATGGAAGTCTCAAACTTTTAGTCGAAGGGTTTGAAGTAGTTCGTGTCCCCAGCTATATAACTAATGCAGAAATGGAAGATGTGCCAGGGCGTGTAGTTTTTAACGGTACTGCTTATACAGTTGGAGAGTCCGCTTACCGTACAGGCAATTATTTTGACCGCAACACAGACAATAATGAAAATAAAGTCAATAATGCGTTGTTGACTTTATTGGGTGCATTGGCACATCTGCCACACCGTAAGGCTTGGCACTTAAAATTAGTCGTCAGTTTACATGATGTTGGTCTGGCATCAGAACTACAAAAAGTACTCAATGGAGAATATCAGCCAATACTTGCTGGCAAACAATCAGAAGTAAAAGTAGAAGTGCTGAAAGTTGTACTAGAGGGTATGGGTGCATTGTTTGGGCATCCACTACCCAAAAAATTAACCATTTTAGACTTTGGCAATGGTACGACTTTGTATTCTCGTTATAACCGGGGTCAGCGAGAAGTTCACACTGCCTACCCCATCGGTGTAGAAGTTCTTATCGATGATATCTCCCAAAAAATGAAACATCTAAATGGAGGAAAAATTGGGGATGCTTCCAAGATCCGATTTTGTCTGGAAATGGGGCATACCAGGTACAGCCGTGACATCGATATCAAAGATGTATACAGTAGTTGTTTGAAAGATTGGTATGAAAAATACTTGAAGAAAGTGGTGAATCTGACGCTAGATGCCAAGCACCAGGGGGATGAAATCTGGGCGATTGGTGGAGGCTGCCTCTTACCAGGATTTAAGAAGCTGTTGGAGAAAAACGGCTTCAAAATCCTGGACAATCCGGTAGAAGCCAATGTCTCTGGGCTTTTAGAGATGGCAAAAACCATCACCAGCAAAAATCTAACGGGCACATCTGGAAAGTAAAGTTATAACAATGGCAGATAAAAAAGACTTAGCACCGGAAAAAGTTCGCCTCAAAGATAATTACCGAGAGCGCATATTTGCAGAATCGCAAAAACTAGATAAAAGTTACCTGGACACGATTTACTTTATAGTTGATTGCTATTTTGTTTTCATTAAGGCTGGATTACCTGCACAACAAATGGCAAACACTCCGATTAATACTGAGTCAAACCAACTCACGTCTTGGACTCAAACTCCATTTGCAGAGGAGAAAGAAGAAGATTTTTCAGAGGAAACATTCAGCCTTGATTTTGATTTGTAACCGTTAAAGAAAGTTGGCAACACCTCCCGCCTGGTTAAAAACTGCGATGATTCGGCTCATAAGTGAGTTGGTTTACCTGTACCATTACAATTAAAGATAACTGTTGATGCGTCAATCAATATTGTAAACTTCTTGGTATTTGTCGGGGAAAGGGGAAAGGGATGGAATTTCCCCTTTCCCTTTAACCTTTGACCTTTCCCCAATATCTTGGCATTTGTTACTTTTGCAAGATGTCTTGTTTATTTAGAGATGGGGCTGCTGTTCTATTTAGAATTATTAACATCCCCTAAAACTGGACGCATAAATGATCGCTCATAACTGATAATGCAGTTTGTTTGGCGTGCAAAGTTATATGCTGACTGACAAGCTGGATCTTGCTGCGAATCTATCCGGTATTGCTCGTATGCTGCAAGGCTAGGGAAACTAAACAGAGCTACGGCAATATTATTAGCTCCTTCATGTGGAAGAAAGTACCCATGATGCTTTCCACCAAATTTTTCCACCAAGGGTATCCACATCAGTCCGTATGCTTCAAAATCCGAAATTTTGTTAGGGTCGATAACGTAGCGCAAATAGCAAGTAATCATATCAATCTGCTTTAAGAACTTTTCTCTTCATCAGTCACCTCTGGTAGTTTCTTCTCCCAGAATAATGCCTTGCCCATCTGGGGATTTAGCTCATAGCCACTGAATCCGCACGCCTTGTATGCTGACTGAGCAACATGGTTTCCTTCCAGTACCTCTAGCGTGAGTTTGCAGCAGCCCAAATCCAACGCGATCTCCTCCGCTTTTTGTAACAGCAGTTTGGACAAACCTCTACCACGGTAGGGTAAAGCAACAATGACATCGTGAATATTAAGTAATGGCTTGCACGCGAAGGTAGAGAATCCTTCCAAGCAGACAACAAGCCCTGCGGGTTCGGCATCGACAAAGACAAGAATAACATGAGCCGCAAATCTTTCTTTTTGCAAGCTCTGCTCTTAGATTTGCTTTAACGTAGTCAGACAGACCTTTACCACCACCCATCGGGTCGAGCGCATACTCATCCATTAATTTAACCATAGCCTCCGCATGAGCAGGGATACTAAGGTCTGCTTCAACAATTTCAATCATCTATTAATTGTCACCACACTATCCTTTATTTTTCCATTATCAAATAAAGGAAACACAGCCGGATAATCTGTTTCATCTGCCAAATAATTTTTCGGCTCGATATTGTGAATATATTTGATAAGGCTGGGCTTTTTATTCCCTGTAGGTGCCTTATTTACGGTTCATTTCATAAGTAAACCTCTTATGAGCAGGATAAAACATGGATACAGCCTCGATTAGCTTACATCTAGAAAAAGTGACGGAAGACCAAGCCGAGACACTGTATTTACACCTCAGCGACCCTATTTTATACGAGTATTTAGAAGATGAGATACCGACTCTCACCGAGCTTAAGCAAAAGTTTAAGTTCGCTGCACTGGAAAAATCACCAGACAACGACACTATGACTTGGCTCAAGTGGGTGGCGATACTTCCCCAAGGCCAGTTTATTGGAGTTGTCGAGATAGGTATTTTCGATGATGCATACGCAGAAATCGGCTTCATGACTTTTGCGAACTTCCAGAAACAGGGGTATGCACCTGCTTACTGCTCAAAAGCAATCGCTCTTGCCCAAGAGCGATTCGACTTTCCTGCTCTATACGCTTCGGTGAACGAGCAAAACTATGCCTGCCGTAAGGTGCTATTGAAGCTTGGGTTCGATCTGTACAAAGTTAATAAGAACACAGAGTTCGTTCAGGGTAAACTTTCCGACGAACTCATTTACCGTTTGACCTTTTTTAACTCCAACTGAGCAAGGAAGTGTCGCTTGTACTTCTAAATCAAAGGTTATCCTGATTTTAGGTGAATTTTGGGAGATAATAAAAATGCTATTTATGATCATTGAGCGATTTGAAGACAATGATATGCTGCCAATTTATCAACGTATTCGGGATGAAGGCAGAATGTTTCCCGAAGGTCTTAAATATATCGATAGCTGGGTAGAACCGAATTTTAGTGTTTTCAGGTGATGGAGTGCGATAACTTATGCTTACTTCAAGAATGAATTTTGAAGTGGCGTGGCTCAGGAGTGACTTTTGAAATTATTCCGGTAGTTAGTAGTAAACAAACCCAAGAACTTATTGCACCTCTGCTTAATGGTTTGTAACGGCAAAGTTATCTGCAAGCAACGCCGGTACATTTAGCTGGAAAAGACTTGAAACTTTTACTGATGCTTAACCCATAGCAAATAGCTTCCCGTGCAGATTTCATATCAAGCCAACTTGCGCGATCACTTCAACCTACTTTTGAGAGCCACTATCTCGCATCTCTATTGCGAGGTAAAGGCTAGAATTTGCGATCGCACTTCCCAAACCTCGACTGAGCAATCATCTTGCTCGGTCGCAGCTAGATCAATAGAAAAGTATGAGTCAGTTTTATCTCATCCACACAATGCCATTCGTGTATAACGATTCTGTTGAGCAGGCTGTCAATAACCTCGAACTCAGCATCAAAGAACTTTGACACTCCACGACTCAAAATCTGCTCTGATTAAGAAACTATCGACTTGTTAGCTGGCTGGCAACCGTTAACCAATTCAAAAATCACGATAGAAACTCTAGAACTAGCTGATTAAATTTTTGTGGATGCTCAATCGGACTCCAATGACCGCACTCTTCAATAATCTCCAACTGAGCATTAGAAATAATCTTAACGGCATTCTGAGCATGGGTTACAGGAACCATCGGATCTTGTCTGCCCCAAATAATTAGGGTCGGAACCTCGATAGTATGCAATTTGTCAGCAATTGACTGATAGAATTGCCCCCAGATATTAAAGTTTGAACGACCTAGATTTAATGTTGCTTCTGCTGCTCCAGGAAGCGTTGCCATTTGATAAAACTCTTCGACAATTTCATCAGTGATTAGTTTTGAGTCGTACACTGCCTGTTTACACAACATCGCTACACCTGATTTGCTTGGTGAACTAAACAACTTAGCTAAACCAGGAATTGTGGTAACTCGAAGCAGAAAATTAAGTTCTTTCCCTAGACCCGCACTGCCAACCAGAATTAGTCGATCAACTAATTGTGGGAAGTTCAACGTTAAAGTGAGTGCTACTCCACCGCCGGCAGAAGTTCCAATCAAATTTGCCTTGGGTATCTCTAAAACCTTCATGAAATCTCGCGTGAACTGAGCCATGAAGTCAAAGGTGTAATGAGCAGCATCGGGTTTATCGGATCGACCTGCACCCACCATATCAAACGCATAAACGCGATGATGTTTGGCTAATTCTTGGATATTGTACTTCCACAACTCAATGTAACCGCCACCACCATGAAGCAAAATGACCCTGCTGCCTGAATCTCCCGCTTGCCAATATCGGGTATTTACAGAGCCGACTTTGATATACTGATCTTGCAATTGTTCAGCTTGATTCATCTCAACCTTACCAAACTGTAACTTGGACTTCAATTTTCAACTTTTACCGATCTCTTCAAAATTATCTTAGGCTCAATACCTATTTGATAAATATCCATCTCAACGCCGTGGAACACCGTTTTCCTTTTATATTTCATGCCTAATTTTTCAAGAACTCTGACTGATGCCACATTTTCCCGTTCAACAATACCCAGGATATATGGAAATCTGAGTTGCTTAAATCCGTATTGAATGACTATTGATGTCGCCTCAGTTGCTAATCCCCTACCCCAAAACTTAGGGTCTAATCGATATGCAATCTCCCGCTCATCTACGCAATTGTTGGGCTAGGAATTTGGAAATTGGCATAGGTGTAAATTAGCCGTTGTTTAGTTCCATCAATGAAAGTTTTTCGCTACTGTAAAGCCACTTCTCGAAATTCGTCTTACAGTATCCCCATTCTTTGTCCGTCATTGCAAACCAATCAGTATCCCTATTTCTGCCGCGAATGACCATATGCTGTCGGAAACGCCCTTCATAGCGGAATCCCATTCTCGTGGCTGTAGTTCGGCTGGCATGGTTAAGTGCATCGCATTTCCACTCAACTCTACGGTATAAAGGTGATCAAAAAGATGCTGAAGTAATAGAAACTGTGATTCTGTATTGACTTTCGTTTTATGAACGGCAGGACTAAACCACACATGACCGATTTCTGCTCGACCATGATTTGGGACAATCGCTAGTAATGCTACAATTCCCACCTGAGAATTTGTTGAGTTTTCAAAGACTGTCCAGGTAAGGGGATCTGATTTACGGATCATGTCTGTTTCCATCCAGTCTTGCATGGCAGAGCGACTATCAAACGGGCCATAGAACATATAGTTCCACACCCCTTCCTTGGAAGGAGTGCCATGCGACTCTAAATAGAGTGCATCTACATCTCTTTCTGGAACGAGGGGCTTGAGTGTGACAAATTGACCGTTGAGTTGAGTATATTGCGGTGATTGCCAATTTTGATACTGCATAATTTTACTGCTTGTTTACACCATTATTCAGCAATTTTCGTGTAAATTTCCCCTCCTTCCCCAATCTTGGAAATAGGACAAGGGTTTTTCAGATCAACTTGCAGGAAATTACTCGGATATCGGCTCAATAACAATACAGCGCAAGGAAGTTAAACAGCACTGGCTGGTCAAATTCTTATAAGTTAGAACTTACGCATTGACAAGCAAGACAAAAAGTGTATGAGAAGAATTTAGAAAAAAACTAGCGATCGCTAGTTGCCAGAGGCGTGAAAAACAGATAATTTACTTGGCTGTGTTTAGGGTTCGGACAATCAGAGCAATTACTAAACCATCAACCGCTAAATGTGACTTGAACACTTATACTCTGTTTCTACTGGCAGAATCGAAGTATCCAGGTTGCACACGTCTGGCAGAGATAATGGAAAATTTATCTCATGATAGCGTCAATAGATTTTTGCTACGTGAACAGTACGAACCCAAGGACTTATTTGAAGAAATCAAACCCAATATCAATTTAGTTGGAGGTACTTTAAGTGGAGATGATACGGTAATTGATAAGCCTCATAGTAACCAGAAAATAACAGAATTAATTGGTTACTATTACTCAGGAAGACATCACCGAGCAGTCAAAGGTATTCAATTAATTACCTTGTATTACACGGACTTAGCGGGTAAATCTGTGCCTGTCAATTATCGCATTTATAATAAACAGGAGGGGAAGACGAAGAATGATTATTTACAAGAAATGATTGCCGAGGTTCTGAATTGGGGTTTAAGTCCAAAAACAGTAACTACTGATACTTGGTATTCGAGCCAAAAAAACCTGAAGTTCTTTAAAGACAAGGGGTTAAGGTTTTTAACGGGAATAGCAAAAAATCGCTCATGTTCAGTTGATGGGAAAAATTTTACTCAAGTTCAAAATTTAGAAATTCCTGAATCGGGCTTAATAGTGTATCTAAAAAATTTTGGTCAAGTGAAAGTATTTCTTAGAAATTTCAAAAACGAAACTTCCAGATATTACATTATGTACACTGCTGAAAAAGATGCACTTTCTGCAATTTCTATAACCGAATTTAAGGAATTGCATTCAATACATTGGGGGATTGAGTGCTACCACAGAGCTATCAAGCAAGTCTGTGGCATTGGACGATTCATGGTGAGAACATCAGAGGCAATTAAAACTCAGTTTTTTAGCGCAATTCGAGCTTTTACTCAATTGGAATTAATGCGCTCTGAGGATTTAATTGAAAACTGGTATGAAGTGCAAAGAAATTTATCTCTTCAAGTAGCTCGTGACTTTATTTTAGAACACCTAACACAGAAGTTGAGCTTGGTTGCATAGTATCAATTTTCTGTCAATGCGTAAGTTCTATAAGTAAAGCTTAAGAGCTAAGTAATCAAATTTTTCTTAATTGACTTTCTTACTTGTGTTTAATTTTATAGATAAATAACAGATTTATAATCAAAAGCCAAATACTGTACATTACTGTATTGCTACAATAATTAAACGCTTCAAAAGGCTATTTTAGGATAAATCTATCTTTGTAAGTCTATTTGTTGTGTTTGAGATTTAGCTAATATTTTATCTATCTGACTATTCGCGTCCTCAAAAGTTTGCAATATTTGTGGAGTTAGTTTATTAGTCTGCACCTTGCCAGATTGTAAGTTTAAAATTACCTCCCCATTTTTCTGCAAAATAGTTAAATCTTTCTGCTGGGTATTGAAAGCCAAGTCATAAATTTTACCTTGAACTTGAGTACCATTTTCATCAAACTTACCCCAGACCATGCCAATTCTTTGAGCAATTTGAGTCAGCCGACTGATGGCTTCAAGCTCAAATTTATCTTTATTCATTACTGTCAACGCTTCGGTTGATAATTGCTCACCAGCTTTAAACCCATTTGCCACTTCTACAATGCGTTTTTTGTAATTCTCCGACTTCCCTAACTTATCGGCGGCATTGTACCAATTTCTCAAGTCATCAATAGTAACTGATTGAGGTTTGACTTCTTGGTTGGGTACGGCTCTGTCTTGTGGTTCAGGAAACGGGACTATTTTCCCGTCCACATAATCCCCCAAGGGTTCAAGATGTAGTCCCCAGACCTGCCCAAAGCCTGTGAACAGTTCTGGTAATGCTTTGGGTGAGTGCTTTTCCATGTCAGCCCATTGCTGTTGATAAACGGGGTCAGCAATCATATCAGGTGTGATTTGATACTGCTTACCGACTCGAAAGGCGACTTGCTTACCAATGCCTGTCGCCAGAGCAATATCGCCCTCCTTAAATCCATACTGTTTGTAAGGCTCATAAGCTCTAGTAGTGTGAGTTCGACCATATCCTCTCATCGCATCAATACAAGTGTTTACTGGTATTGGATTGGTGTCACCATGCATCAAAATCGGGTAGTTCATCGGAATCGGTTTGCCTTTGATGACAGGAGGAGCGATATTTTGAACCTCTTGGTTTGGGTGGAATTGAGCGCTTTGTTGAGGCGGAGATTGCGCTGTTTGTTCTGGTGGTTTCAAAAACTGCGGTCGTGTGGCGAGGGAATTAACTCTTTGTTGATAGCCACTATTTGATTCAATCACAGCCCCGAATTTCTTGGTCATGCTCTCCAAAGTTTTGGGGGGAATTGAACTACTGACTAAGTTAAATACTGCTAGACCTTTTTTAGTTTCCCTGATAACATCTTCTGTTGGTACTTGCTGACATTCAACTTTTTGAGCAGTTAACCATTTAGTCACAGTCTCAGCTTTCTGGTTGTCAACAGCCAAGCCCATGACTCCAAGTTTTTTGTTTGATTCTGTCGAAAATAAGAAAGTAGGACGCTCTTTAATATGATGGAGAATTGGCTCACTACTATCAATCATCTGCTGTTGTTCAGAATTAACTGATTGAGTCCCAAAAGCCTGAAATTCCTTCGTCCACTTCTGGGGATATTCAACGGTATTAGGGTCAATTTGAGCGCAAATCACAGAGAAATTACTTTCAATGATCGCGGGAGCGGGTGTAAGTTGTCCAGAAGTTGTCCAGTTTTGAGTAGTCCAAGCTGTCTGAGTGCGTTCTTGTCTTTTTTGAAATGTAATACCCCCAAGGGTTCACCATTCAAAAACACGGCATCTCTGGTTTTTAAGGGTGGCAAATCGATAGTCAGTTTTCGGTAATCTCGATCCGAAAATGACTGACCAGAAAAATCATAAAAGTTAATTTTATTAATTTTAAGTAAATTGCCATTGGGAGATTCACCCAGGACAAAAGCTTGATCTCCTGTCTCAGAGATTGACGTGAGCTTTAATTTTAGGGGATTACCATTTTTCAGGTAATCAATTTGTTTTAACTGTTGAACAGAATCACTGTCTAACTCACCCAGAGTTTTGCCATCAAGTTTGATTTTCACTGTTTTGTCAGTCACCGGCACAGTGCCAAATTCCAAGTTGACCGGTTCGGCATTAAAAACGAGTCCTGCATAAGAGAAGCTCTTGAGTTCACGGATAGTAATTTCAACCGACTCGTTTCTAGGCAGTCCAATAGTTGCTTTGGCGGTAGCAGGTTCTATCCCAACCATACAAGAGAGCGCTCTTGTACCAATGGGAACCTGTGCAGTTCTGGTTTCGAGCATGGCGAATTCCTTATATTCGCCGTCACTATCCTGGACAAACATTAGCCTGGAAACATGGCGCTCATGCCCAACTGGGTGGTGAGAAGCTCTGATTTCTATGGCGTGTTTTTCGGTAGGATTCCAGTCTCGACCCAAAAATTGATTCGCTTCATTATTTAATGTGACTAACTTCGGTTCGGTAAATTGCAATTTATCTAAGCGAGAAATAATCTCATTAGGGAAAGCAGCAAAAGCGAAATTGGAAACTTTTTTAGCGATCGCTTGGGGGTTCGCGTTTTCTTTTCTTGCAACTTCAAGTTCATCCTGGCGGGATGCACAGATGTTCCAAGCGGCTGCTGCGGATGCAAGTTTTTCTGACTCTGGTATTGAAGCGCAAAATGCTTCTGCTGCATCATTTGCCAAGGCAAAGAGTAGTTTAGTTTGGCTTCTGGTAAGTTCTGGTTTTAGTTCTAAGAGTTTAGCTCCTTGCGTGGTTATCCCCGCCTTGAGGTTATGGTCAGTTACAGATTGTTGGCTAACTGTCCCCAGGTTGCGGTAAGCGGGTTTTCCATCTTTATCGATTTCTCCATTAATCTGGGCGACTGCTAGTAATTTGTGGGGGCGTTCGCTACTTGTAAATTTAATTTCATCTAGGCGAATATTCAACGTCTGGGCTTTCCAGATTAGGGGATGCCCGTAACGAGTTAGATTGGTAATTTCGAGTTTTGCTCCCTGTGGAGTTTGGACAATTGCGGATGGCCCTTTCTCAGTTTCACGCCGTTGGGACATCCGAACCGCAGCGTTGAATTTCAGATCGAACTCGTACTTCGCGGCGATCGCTGCAAATTTCTGCTGTGGTGTAAATTCCACTCCTTTGAATAAGTCTTTAAACTGGACGATGGGGCGCGATTCTAACTGTGATTCTTGGAAATATTTATTGGTTTGGCTAATCAATAATTCTACTGGTGAGTAGCCCTTTGGTGTTATCCCCGTGTTTAAATAAACTGAACGCGACTTTTTATCTTTAATATAGTTAACATCACGATATAAGTAGCGACTGTTTTCCCTGATTTTATCCATCTCAGGTTTTTTAGCACTTTTGAATAAATCAACCGCTATTTGGTTTTGATAACATCCTTCTTCAATCATGCTCCGGTACATTTGACGGTTAATGTCCATTGCTTGCTGGATAATTTCGGGAGTTCTTTGAGAATGAGCAAGTTCGACAACCCCTTGCATATACGGCTTGTATTCTTCTCGAATTAACTTTGGCTCTTTCTGCTGTTCTTGCTCAAACAGGGTTTCGTAATGGTTAGAAACTTGGTCTAGATAATTTGATTTCTGCTCAAAAGTACCGTAAGTCTTTAGTACCTCAATTTCTGATTCTAATGCCTCCAGTGCTGTCACTTGATTGTTGATTATGCCCACGCTGATGCTATCGCTCATGTGAATAGCGATTTTTTCAAATGGGCGCTGGCTTCCATCAGTGGGATCATAGAATGATTGTTTTTTGAGCTTAACCGTGGGCGAATAGGCGTTTTGGGGAAGATTTCTTCGCTCTGCCTCTGCTGTTAAATTGGGGTATAAGCTAGCTCTCGCCACACCAATGCAATCACCATCGTAGTCTCGTGCTTGGCGTTCTGATTCGGTTTCTGCTGGGTCGATAAAATCAACATCAACCAAGAGTGCTTCTAACTCTGTAATTCTGGCTTGTATGCGCTTGTGGTCTTCGTCATTGACTACAATTACGCCTTCTAAAACCTTTCCATCTGGCCCGATTTGATCTTCAACGTGCTTGTTGGTAGACACACACAATCCATTAGAATTCAGAAAAGGAGAGCGAAAGTTAAGAACTTTTTCTCCAAGCTTCAGCCAAGGGACACAAATTTCACCATTTTTGAGTTCTTTGGAAGGAATAATCATTGCTCGGTCAAAAGTGAGCGTTTTCCCAATAGCAATATCTCGCCACTCACTTTGTACAAAACGACTTAGCTCCTGCTTTACCTTCTCTGTTTCTAAAAGCTGTTGATGACCAAGTAAATCAGCTTTAATGAGTTTGTACATGAACAAGTCATCTTTGCCGGGATCATCATCCAATTCCTGATCTGCATCTAAGTCATCATTTGTCCCTAAGTTTTTAACATCTGTTTCTTGATTGATAATGTCTGATGTTTTTAATTTATTTTGGATTAATGATTCTTTACGTTTTTCGTATCTTTCACAATAGTAAGTAGCAACTCTTCTTGGGTCATCTTCAATAGAGGCTAATCTTTGAGCTTGTACCTCTAGCTCTTCGGCAAAATCTTTAATTCCTTGGGGGAAAGATGCCAGCAGTTGAGAGATAGACATCTGTCCTTGTTGAGATTGCCCTTTTTCAGCTAACCAAATATTTTGCTGATATAATCCTGGCTTAATCTGCGGTTTAGTGGCCCCTTTGGGTCTATCCTTGTCTGTTCCCTTAAAACTGCTTACGGGGAGAATTATGTCTATTTTTGGTTTGTTATTTGGATCTGCATATTCTATTTTGTCTAGTTTGTATGGTCGGAGGGTTCCTTTGCCAAAACGATATTTAGTAGTGTCTGCTCCGTCTCCTTCTACCCAACCGAACCGATGCTGGATAACACGGTAGCTTTTATCTGGCTGTGATTCTCTTGAAGTGAGCTTATCATAAAGTTGGGTTGAAATCTGCCCATAACAGTCCCCAACTAATTTATGTGCTAAATCATTTGATAATATTCCTCCATTTTCACCCCTGTTATCAGTAGAATCATCTACTACTAGAATATTTAGCCGTTCCGAAATTGCATTTTTACAAGCTCCGAGAAATATTGAACCATAAGCCCCTCGGTCTTTACTATCTGGACAAATTTTTTGAATCGTTTCTAAACATTCTTTTTCTCCATAAAGTAAGCGAGTTTTTGAAGATAATAACAAGATTTGTCCATCTGGATGATTCTTCAAATCTTCGTGTGTACTGTATTCATCTGAATGTCCAAATGAGAAATTTTTATCAGAAAAGTAAAATTCTAGTAAAGTATTACTGAGCTTTTCGGTTAAAATAGTTTTGCGTTCATCTGTATAAATCCATTGATTGAGCCTGGGATCAAAATGTTTTAGTTCCACAGTCATTATTTTAATAAATTGATGAAACTTGGGTAATATTTTGGGAGGTTTTTATGTCAAGAATTAAGCGTTGGATAAGCATGAATAAAAAAGAGTTCAATGCAGATGGAAATTTAAAAGATGAAGTAAGACAACAAAAGTTATCTCTTGGCGCACATCCAGAAGCAGTGGATGACTATGCTCGTAGATTAAAAGAAGAATACGACGAGTGGAAGCACCTGGACGAGACTGATCCAGAACCGTGGCTAATCTACACAGCTTACGATTTCTTCACTGAACAAGAAAAAAAGCAATTTAACCCAGATGGTTCTCTCAGACCTGAATATCTAGAATATGCTCAGAAAATTGGTATCAGTGAAAGTGCCCTGGAACAACTTGAGTGGCGTAAGAAAATGGAAGTCGAGAATTATGATGCTGTGTCTGCTGATTACGCAGAACAAGGTATTAACTTTGGTGAGCAGAAAATGAATGCTCGGATTGGCGCTAGCAGAACATACCTTCAACGTCGGCAGCAGATGGAACAAGACTTGCGTAACTTTGAGGATGTTGACAGTCTGCCTTTCGACAAAGACACAGCGTATTAGTTTCAACGAAACAAAGCGAGTGATAATATAAGCTGAAAGCATTATCAAACAAAGCTTTCAGCTTTTTGGTAAAATCCTTTTAATGGGGTTGAACAGCAGGTGGGTTGACAACAGCCGCAGATGGTTTAACAGAGCGAAATGTCCCATTGAGAAAGGCAATCATTCCTAAGATGGCGAAGGCTGTAATGATTACTCTTTGCAGTGAATTGAATGCCGAGCGTTCTCTGACTACTTCAGCCCACATCACTTGCAGTTGGTCTTGTGTTGTCTGCTTTGAAGCTAAATAATAGAGAGCTTCAATACAAGGGGATATGTCTTCCCCTTGTTGAACCTTCTGATACAACAGATTTTCTAGTCGCTCTTTCTGTTGAGGGATAGTGAATGAGTCTGTTGACTTTTGAGGGTATGTACCGTTGTTGTGGCTTGGTAATTGTAGTGTCATAGCTTTAGTTCAAAGTGGGAAAAAGGTGTAGAACAAATATTTAGAAGAGGGGGAAAGGTTAAAGGGAAAGGGAAAATTCCATCCTCTTCCCCCTGACCCTTTCCCTTTTCCCTTTGACCCTTCTTCATAAGAGCTACACCTTTAGAGCATGTGAAACGCTAACGAATAAGCCAAAGTTTAGGTCTTCTACTCCTAAAAAATCAATAACCAGGAGTCTACAAAAAAATCGTACTTTTGGCTAAATTTGGATTTCCATGTCTTCGTTCTCTTGACTAGAGGATTGAAACTGGTTTTGTTGGGAGGCAAGCACTGATGGTTGATTTGGTTGAAACGGACTTGTCCCGTCATTGAAGATTTCTTGTGCAAGTGTGCGACCGTCCCCGTCAGTATCGCTCTCCAAGATATATCCCACAACTTGTTTGGGCATTCCTGCTGTTATGGCTTGCGCTAGTAGAGCTTTAGTAAATTCTGGTGATGCTTCACTCTCGCTCAAGACTTGCAATACAGACTCAGCATCAGCAGTAGTCATTTTAGCGATGTCTTTAACTCCGGCTTCTTGCCAAACGTCATCGAAAAACTCCACTGAACGTTCATCAAAACTTTGAGACGCAGCAAATTGGGCTAGCTGTTGGGTGTAAAGTTTTTGGTCGTTATTCATATATTGTTAGAGTCGTGATGGAGCAATTTAATAGTTGAGTTCAGCGCTGCGCGAAGAGTTGATGAAAATCTCGCACAGCTAATCATGGCTAAGAAAAATTTTGCCGCAGCCCATGCAGTTGAGTTGTACATCGGCAACTATCGGTTTGACGCAATCAGAATTGTTGAGACGAAAGAGTACCGCATGTCTCAAAATCAAATTCTTTCAATTATAGGTATAAATCTTAACTGGTTAATCATGTTACCTTTGAAGTCACCTAAACTCAATGAAAAGCTTACACAGCAAGGCTTAAATCATGTTACACTCCCTGCGGAATATACTGTTAATGGTGTAGGAACTCGTGCTGAAACGATATCAATAAATGATGTTAGAATCATTTGGCGGTATTTCGACACGAAAGGAAACTTACAAGCTCAAAGGTTGATAGATGCACTTGCTGAAGACTCACTTACGAGTAGATTTGAGCAAGTCTGGGGTGAGCAACGCACGGTCGAGCAACGCCGGATAGATGATTGTCGTATTCTGTCTACACCTTGCCCGTGGACTAAAATGTTTGAAACTGAGTTTGAAGAAAATTTGGCTCGAATTAGTAAGCTGCATAAAAAGCACATCAAGAATGGCTTGTACTACTGGGAGTTCATTTATAGCTGGATGACACCAGAGGAAAAAGCCAAGCTCGACATTGTTAATCCTGTTCTTGAAAATGGACGAAGGAAGTACAAAATTCATCAAATGCTTTCCTATGAAACAAAACAGAGATTATCCCCACACGTCACATCAGTGCTGATTTTGATGAAGTCAGCTAATTCAGTAGCAGAACTGCGCCGACTGGTGCAACGGCAGTATGGGGTAGAGCAACCGAATCTGTTTGATGGCTGGGATGTTAAATAGTTAGCTTGAATTATGCGATCCCTCAGAAAGTTGGCTTACTCTGTGAGCGATCGCACTTCAAAATTTTTCAACTGTTCAAAGGTTGTTCAGCCTCACGTTTTTTGGCGTATTCACGGAGTTGGGCAAGGCCAGAAGTAGGGGCAGATGGTCGTGGTTTATTAGGGTCAGGGACTAAATCTTGTCTGCGGTTGTAAGCAAAGTTATTGTCTAACATCAATATATAAGTAATGTGCGCCGTCCAGACATCAGCGACGCGCTCACCAAGACCTAAAGTATTAAGAGGAGCAGGGAATTGTACGCCGCCATTCCAAACAATGGGAGTAGCTTCTTTGTGGAAGTGGTCAGTTAATTCTTTTTTGACATACTCAGCAGTCCCGCCACAAATGAGAATTTCATCTAGGACAGCAATATTTCTAATCCAGCGAACAAGAGCGCGGCAGTACTCATCACGAATTGAGGGGAGAACTTTTTGAAATAAATTTAAATCAAATTGGACACCTTCAGGTGTGGCTTTGCGGGACAAGGGGCGAAAAGCATCAAAGTTGCCCTTAGCTGCTGCGAGGATTGCTGTGATTAAACGTGAATCATTTTTTGACAAACCAACAGCAGTACGCTCAACAAATGAATTGATTACCCAACTCATGAATCTATCCCACTAATAAAATTCTGCTAATCCAGATATGAACCGTGGCTAAAGAAAGAAAACCATTGAAGCAAGCAGCAATTCTTTCCCATCGAACAACGAGCCGACGATATTTTCTTTGAAAC
>JAHHHS010000123.1 GCA_019359215.1 Nostoc indistinguendum CM1-VF10
AGGCAACGGGTATCTCGGCTAGTCCGAAAAACCTTGTCTTTTTCCAAATCGTTGGAGAATCACATTGGTGCTATTTGGTATTTTGTGCATTACTACAACGCATCATTACATCTTTAGCACTACCCGAGAGCTTTTGGCTGGTGCTGGCTTTATGATCACGAACGTTATCTATACCCAGTCGCCCACAGATATTATCGAAGCTGTGAAAGTCTAGAATTTACCATCATTCAGCCCACTAGATTAAGTAACAACAAACAGAGAACATCTCGTCATGGTCAGCACAGAATTTATTCATACTCTATCTCCACCTACAAGCCAACAACCTGATAAGCTTGGTCGATTTGGTCAATTTGGCGGTAAATATGTACCTGAAACTTTAATGCCAGCACTCAGTGAGCTAGAGAGAGCTTACCAGCACTATCGTGCAGTTCCTACTTTTCAATGTGAGTTGCAAAACCTCATGCAGGACTATGTAGGACGACCCAGCCCTCTTTATTTTGCTGAACGTTTGACTGCTCATTATGCCAAGCCTGATGGCACAGGGCCACAAATCTACCTCAAACGTGAAGATTTAAACCATACAGGCGCTCACAAAATTAATAACGCTCTAGCTCAGGTGTTATTAGCAAAGCGAATGGGCAAAAAACGGATTATTGCAGAGACAGGAGCAGGTCAACACGGGGTTGCTACAGCCACAGTTTGCGCTCGCTTTGGTTTAGACTGCGTAATCTATATGGGTATCCATGATATGGAGCGGCAAGCTCTAAATGTGTTTCGGATGAAGTTAATGGGGGCAGAAGTTCGTCCTGTGGAAGCAGGAACAGGAACTTTAAAAGATGCTACTTCCGAAGCAATCCGAGATTGGGTAACTAATGTCGAAACTACTCATTACATTCTCGGTTCTGTTGCTGGGCCTCATCCTTATCCGATGATGGTGCGTGATTTTCAGGCTGTGATTGGACAGGAAACTCGCACTCAGTGTCAGGAGAAATGGGAAGGACTACCAGATATTCTCCTGGCTTGTGTAGGAGGTGGTTCCAATGCGATCGGACTTTTCCACGAGTTTGTTGATGAACCAAGTGTGCGACTAATTGGAGTAGAAGCAGCAGGTGAAGGCGTTAACTCCCAAAAACATGCTGCTACTCTCACTCGTGGACGAGTTGGCGTTTTGCATGGTGCAATGAGCTATCTGCTACAAGATGACGATGGCCAGATAATCGAGGCACATTCGATTAGCGCTGGGCTAGATTATCCTGGTGTGGGGCCTGAGCATAGTTATTTGAAGGACATTGGTCGTGTTGAATACCACAGCATCACCGATCAAGAGGCTTTACAGGCATTCCAGCGTCTTTCGCGGTTAGAGGGAATAATTCCGGCTCTAGAAACTGCCCATGCGATCGCTTATCTAGAAACTCTTTACCCTGAAATAAAAGGAAGTCCACGAATTATACTCAGTTGCTCTGGACGGGGAGACAAAGATGTGCATACCGTTATTCAGTTCTTGAATGCTATCTAATTTAGGTCACGTTCAAATTAACTCTGTTGTAAAAATTCGGGAAAATTTGAGATGATAGCCGCAATTCCCACAGTAAATGCAGACAATGCATTAACTTCTGATTCTGAAGATTGGTCTACCTTACTGCAACAATTGCTAGACCGTCAGTCCCTTTCTGTACTCCAAGCCAAAAATCTGATGCAAGGTTGGCTAACAGAAGCCATCCCTGTAGCACAATCAGGAGCAATTTTGGCAGCACTTCAAGCCAAGGGAGTAGCTCCTGAAGAGTTGGTTGGTTTATCGCAAGTTTTGCGACAGCAGTCATTACAATTAGGAACTAGTAATGCTATCAACTCCTATCCTTTGATTGACACTTGTGGGACTGGTGGAGATGGAGCCTCAACTTTCAATATTTCTACAGCTGTAGCTTTCGTGGTTGCAGCCACAGGAATCAAAGTTGCCAAGCATGGCAATCGTTCAGCATCTAGTCAAGCTGGATCAGCCGATGTCCTAGAAACGCTGGGTCTGAATCTCTATACCAGCAGCGATCGGGTAATCGCAGCACTTGACGAAGTTGGGATAACGTTTTTATTTGCACCAAGATGGCATCCTGCTTTCAAGATGGTGTCACCTCTGCGTAAAACGTTGAAAATCCGTACTGTCTTTAACCTATTGGGCCCCTTACTTAATCCTTTACCACTTACAGGGCAAGTTATCGGAGTTTATAATCCTAACTTAATGAACACAATCGCTGAGGCTTTAAATCAATTAGGCGCTCGCCAAGCGATCGTTCTTCATGGACGTGAAAAACTGGATGAGGGAGGGCTAGCAGATTTGACTGACATGGTTGTGTTGGCAGACAAACAACTACATCAGGTAACTTTGAATCCTCAAGGTTTGGGATTAAAACCTGCTGCAACTGCTCAGTTAGCAGGTGGAAATGCCAAGGAAAATGCTGAAATTCTCAAAGCTGTACTTCAAGGAAAAGGCACTCAGGCGCAGCAAGATGTTGTGGCTTTGAACGCAGCGCTAGCTTTACAGGTTGGCGAGGCGATCGCTTCCACAGATGAAATTAACTTCTATGCAAAAGGGGTGACTCTTGCTAAAGACATCCTACAAAGTGGAGAAGCCTGGATGAAGTTAGAACAGTTAATCCGAATTCTGCATTAGGTACAAAAAGTATCTACATACTTTACAAACGTAAAATTCACTGCGTTTGGATTTATGTTGGTTGATTTCTTTGACTTTTTTCTCGTTTGACAAAATACTTCATGAAACCTTTAGGAGCAATATTCTCATGGCACACAATATCAAGAACATTGTAATTGTTGGTGGTGGTTCTGCTGGTTGGATGACCGCATCATATTTGAGTAAGGCTTTGGACAAAAATGTTCAGATTACCTTAATTGAGTCATCTAACATTACAACAGTTGGAGTTGGTGAAGCGACCTTTAGCACCATTAAGCTGTTCTTTGATTTTCTCGGTTTGCAAGAACACGAATGGATGCCAAAATGTAATGCTACTTATAAAATGGCAATTAAGTTTGTCAACTGGAACTCTCAAGGACAATACTTTTACCATCCTTTTCAAAGATATGAAACCGTAGATGGTTTTGATATCTCCGAATGGTGGCTAAAAACAAAGAGACACGAAGCACCATTTGATTATTCCTGCTTTATGATTCCTTTGTTATGCGATCTGAAGCGCTCTCCCAGACATTTTAACGGAGAAGTTTTTGACAATAAAGCTCAAGATTTGTTTACTCAAGAGATTACCACTCAGAAAAATGTCTTGGCTGATTTAAAAGCTCAGTACCCTTACGCCTATCATTTTGATGCCAACTTACTTGCAAGGTTCTTAAAAGATTATGGGAAGCAGAGAGGTGTAAGACAGATTGTTGATGACGTAGTAGACGTTAATTTAGCCCAAGATGGCAGTATAGATTATGTCAAAACCAAAGAACATGGGACTATTAAAGGCGATTTGTTTATAGATTGTACTGGCTTCCGTGGTTTATTAATCAATAAAGCTCTTGGTGAACCATTCATTTCCTTCTCGGAGTCGCTACTGTGCGATAGTGCGATCGCTATGCAAATACCCAATGATATCAAGAAAAATGGAATCAATCCTTATACAACAGCAACTGCGCTCTCATCTGGTTGGGTCTGGAACATCCCTCTGTATGGAAGAGTTGGGACAGGGTATGTTTACTCAAGTGCGTTTATCTCTAAAGAAGAGGCGGAAACTGAATTTAGACAGCACTTGGGAGAAGCGGCCAATGATTGCAGAGCTTCACATATCAAGATGAGAATTGGTAGAAACAGGAACTCATGGGTAAAAAACTGTGTAGCTATTGGTCTTTCCAGTGGTTTTGTTGAACCATTAGAGTCTACCGGCATATTCTTTATTCAGCATGGTATTGAAGAGTTGGTCAACAACTTACCAGACACTTCCTTTAATGAGGATGTAATTAAAAATTACAACAAAACTGTTGCTAATTGCATAGATGGTGTTCGAGACTTCTTGACGCTTCATTATTGCGCTAATAATAGAGCAGACACAGAGTTCTGGAAGGCAAGCAAGCGCGACATCGTAATTTCTGAAGAACTGCAAGAAAGATTGAGATTGTGGAAGAGTAGACTACCAAACAACAAGAGCATCAATCCGAACTATCACGGTTTTGAGTCTTATTCCTATTCTGTAATGTTGTTAGGGCTAAATTACCTACCTGAAAACAATTTACCTGTTTTGAACCATATTGAAGACCAAAAAGCCATAGCAACATTTGATGCAATTAAGGAAAGAACAGATTACCTTAGTGCTACATTGCCATCTCAATATGAATACTTAACTTACGTGATCAAGTCTCAAGAACGGTCTGAGTATCTTAGTGAAAATGACTTAGTTCGCTCTTTGGTTACGACTTAAGTGTATTAAGTTATTTCTGGTCTAACATTACATGTTAATCATGCTGCTCTGTGAAATGCTCGGTCATTTCACAAAGCCTCTTTCGATGTTCCATCGACATCAGAAAATCTATGATGCTCGAATCAAATGCAATGTATTTTATAGAACAAGTACTAATCATCTCAGGAGATTTAAACCATGTACAAAATCGTTACAATTTCCGGTAATCCTTCTCTTACTTCTCGCTCTGCTGCAATATTAAACTATGCTCAAAAACTTTGTACCAAACATCAAATTGAAATAGCCTCTATTACAGTACGCGATCTCCCCCCAGAGGATTTGATTTACGGAAACTTTGAAAGTCCAGAGGTGAAAAAACTACAGCTTCTTGTTGGGCAAGCAGAGGCAGTAATTATTTCTACACCTGTTTACAATTCCTCTTACACAGGAATATTAAAAGCTTTGCTAGATTTAATGCCTCAATATGCTTTTGCTGGTAAAACTATCCTGCCAATTGTTACAGGTGGATCAATCAATCACTTGCTGTCAATTGACTATGCGATTAAGCCTCTGTTCTCAGCAATGGGAGCTACTCACATTCTCAAGGGAGTTTACGTCGTCAGTTCACAAATTCAGTTCAATGAGCAGAAAGAAATCCAATTAGATAGCGAAATTGAGCAGAGATTAAAAGCTTCTATTCAAGAACTTGTTAATACTTTGACGCAAAAGCAATTGGTGGCAGTGTAGTTTTCTTGACCAGAAAAAGGCAGAGGGCGAAAGGCAGAAGCAAAGAATTTATTTTCCCTCTGTCAATATAGCAGTTCTAAATCATTTGTGAAAATTATATATCTCTTTCTTTTTTCTTCCCTTTGCGTCCTTGGCGTTCTTTGCAGTTCGTTTCCTTATCTATATTTTCACGACTCATTTAGGATTGCTATATGATTAATTGCTAATGATGATATTGGTAAACCCGCCCTTAAAAGTTTAAAAACCAAATATCAGTTTTATAGTACATTCAGAAAAAATAATATGTAATCATGAACAAAATTGCAAATTTTACTAATAATGTACGGGTGACTTCCTCTACTTCTGCTGCTTTCACACCAACTGTTATTGCTCTTGGGAAGTTTGACGGTCTGCATTGTGGTCATCAACAAGTCATTCAACCTATTTTGAATCACATCAAAATGCGATCGCTTGCTAAAGAACATATTTACCCTACAGTTGTCACTTTTAATCCGCATCCACAAGAGTTTTTTACGGGAAAACCTTGGCCATTACTGACACCCTTACAAGAGAAAGTGCAACAGCTACAAAATTGTGGTATAGAACAACTAGTATTATTACCTTTTGACAAAGAATTAACTGCTTTAAGTCCGCAAGATTTTGTAGAAAAGATTTTGGTGCAACAGCTAAAAGCTCAAATGATCAGTGTAGGAGAGGACTTTCGCTTTGGAAAGCACCGTAGCGGAACTACTAGTGATTTACAGGATATCGCAGCTAAATTTAATATTCCTGTTGTCATTGTTCCTAATTACTCTTTTCAAGACGAGCGTATTAGCAGTTCCTCTATTCGCCAAGCCTTAGCTAAAGGTGACATCCACCATGCTAAGGTACTATTAAACTATCCTTATAATTTGACAGGAAAAGTTGTTAAAGCACAGCAGTTGGATAGAACCATCGGCTTTTCCCCTGCGAATATTCAACTTACAGCTAACAAATTGCTACCTCGGCATGGTGTATATGCGGTGCGAGTATTCATTGTAAATGAGACTGTAGATGCTTCATCTTTATCTAACTACCTTTTGCCTATAGGTATAGGAGTTATGAATGTTGCTCATCATTTAATAGTCAATGATACCTATCCATCTGTAGAAGTACACCTATTGGACTGGTTAGGCGATTTGTATGATAAGACATTAACAGTACAATTAGAAGAATTTTTACGGCCAGAGCAAAAGTTCTCCTCCTCAGAAACCCTCAAAGCACAGATTACAGCCGATTGTGCCAAAGCCAGATATCTATTGTTGCGATCAACTAATTGGGAGAAAATCGCAGGCTGATAAGCTGTAATGCTTGCTGGGCAAGGGTCTTATGCCACATTCAACTTCAATTAGAAATGGAGAGACTTACAGCAATTTTCAGGTAAATAGACCACAGTGATTGAACCAACCGAGTAAAGATTCAGGTCTAATATTTAGGAAGCAGTGATGGGCGAGACAGATAGCTATTAGAATTAGCCAGCAGTGCTTGTGCAAAAAAATCAATCACAGACCGACCTTGACGACGACAAGCTTGCACTACTGTCAATAAATAGGCAGTAGAACTCTTGCATAAATATTTTGTGGTATCATTAGAGGTTATTCTAATTTCAGTTTTTGGCAATTCAAATAGTAAAAGTTTATAAGATTTTTTGAGCAAGTATTATCAGGATATGGCTCCGCCCGCGGCAGGCAATTGCTAACTCAAAAAAGGCAGCAAACGTTGTTTCAGTTATTTATTAATTACTGAAATTTTTTGATTAATTTTATTTTTAATCGATTTATATGGCTAATTCGTGATTATAAATTCCCGCAATTAAATTCGACCTTAACCCAAAAGGTCGATGACGATTTCGATATCTATCAGACAAAATTTTAAATATCTTTAGACGACGATTTACGTGTTCAACAACAATTCTTAAGCGATTGAGTTCCCGATTGTATTTTTTCTGTTCTTTCGTCAACCTTTTTTATGAATGGTTTCTTAATTGGTGTTTCACTTAATTGATGAATCTTAGCAATTCCTTGATAGCCTTTATCTGCTATCACTTTGAGTAATTCTCTAAATTTCACTCCACTGTTTTTAAATAGCCTAAAATCATGAACTTTCCCCAAACCATGCTCTAAACAGATGATAGCAGTACTTTTTTGGCGGATTACTACCTGTGTTTTTAAAGTATGTTCCCCTTGTTTTCCACTAAAATACCTTTTCTGGTCTTTCTGAGGCTTTTCTATTGGACTCTCGGTAACATCCATTAGGGAGCATCTCACCTTTGCAAAAATATCAGGTAGTAAGCTGACCATTGAGATAGGTAGATCGAAGTTGTAGCATCCGAGGTACGTTTTCCAATTTCCACTGAGCGCCGGAAATTTTTAAACGTTTACCAATCTGTTTTACAGCTGATTCCACAGCGCCAGAACCAATAGAACATAAACCTTCAGTAGAAAAATACTCGTAGTTAACGATTCGTCCTGAATGCTTTTTAAGATAGCTGATAAAATTTTGTGCAGGCTTTTTTTTCAAATCAACAAATAGTGCCATCGCTAAATCTAGCTGACCTTGCCAAAGAAATGTTTCTGCGGCTTTAAGACGTTTGAGTGAACCACCAACCTTGTACAGATTCTCTTTGAGATGATACCAGTCTAAAATTTCCTGTCTAATAGCAGTGCTGCCAATTTCTTTAAACAGATTCCATACTCCATCATGACCATCACCCAAACAAACAAGGGGAGAAAGAAGACGTTGACTATTAACCCAGTCAATCAAAAACAAGTTGTCTTGGAAAAATGTACCATAATAAATACCCTGTAAGCGAACGGCTTTGTAGTCCCGCCAATAGACTTGTCCGAAATATTAACTTAGAAAAAGAAAAATGGTAAAATGTTAAATTAAGCGTCTACCATTTTTCGATATTAGTTATGGTTTTTGATTATATCCAGAAATATCCCCACCGGACAAAACAAATTTTAGGGATTAGTTACGAACAGATGCAATCACTTTTGAATTGCGCGATAAAACGTCACCAAGAAATTCAAACAAAACTCCAAAGCCGAAAAATAAGAATTAATGCGGCTGGTGGTGGACGCAAAGAATTATTATCAACCGAAGAACAAGTATATTTATGCCTATTTTATCTAAGACAAATGCCAACGTTTCAAGTATTAGGAATGTTATTTGGGGTATCTAAGACAGAAGCCAACGATACTTTTCATTATTGGATATCAATACTGCGAGATATCTTACCCTCAAGTTTATTAGAGCAAGTCTCAAATAATGAAAGCGAATTACTTTTTGTTCAGGAAGTATTAACCAATTTTAGGCTATTAGTCGATAGCCTGGAACAGCCAATATATAGAGATTCTGACCAAAAAGAACAACAAAAATATTTCTCAGGTAAGAAAAGACAGCATACATTAAAAAGTCTAATGGTTGGGATGCCGTCAGTGGAGGATATTGTCGAAGTAGAAATAGGTGTCCCTGGGCCAACAGCAGATATAAACTTATTCCGTAAGTCTCAAGAAAAATTTGATAAGTCACAACCTTTTGCGGGTGATAAGGGCTTTCAAAGAGGCAAAAACATTACAACTCCTCATAAGAGAAAACCAAAACGAGAATTAACTCAACAGCAAAAATATGAAAATAAGGCTTTATCTAGTAATCGGATATTCATCGAGCATTTGATTAGATTACTTAAAATATTTCGGATTGCTTCACAAAGGTTTCGCTTAAAGCTTGAGACGTATGAGCAGATTATTTTAACAGTTTGTGGATTAGTTAGGTTAAGAATTGGTAGCTTGATTCTCCCAACTTAGCTATTAGTAATAATTATAAAATCTAAGAAGTTAAGAGTTAATTTTTATGCCTCTAAACTATCACTAACTATCTCAAACCCTTATAACTCCGTTTTTACGAAGATATCAAAGTTTTGACCCAAAGCTTTGAACAGTCTGGCTTTGGAATTTTCGGACAAGTCTAATGATCTGTGTCGGCTCTACACGCTTTGTAAAGTCTGGATCAACAAAGGCATAATTAACTGTACCATCTGGAGCAATTACATAGGTAGCTGGTACTGGCAATTCAAAAGTCTCATCTCCATTGGCAGCTAGAAGATCAGCACCTAAGCCTTGCATGATTGGACGCAACGGCTCAGGTATTTGGTAAACGATACCAAAGTTACGTGCCACTTGATTGCCAACATCGCTTAAAACGTCAAAATCTAAGCTACTGTCTTGCGCTGTTGACATCGAATAATAATCTGGTGTCTGTGGCGAGATAGCCACCAAAGAAGCACCAAGAGCTTGAATTTCTGGCAAAACATCCTGCAACGCTTTCAACTCTAAGTTGCAGAATCGACACCATGTTCCTCGAAAGAAGCTGATGACTACTGGCCCAGTTGCCAACAACTGCTTGAGTTCAACTGCATTGCCGCTGACGTTTGGTAAAGTAAAATCTTTGACGTGATCGCCTATATTTAAGCTGTCCTTGAGAATTTCCGATTGTCTAAGTTCTTCAGTCGCTTGAACAATGGCAGCTAACTTGTCTTTAGGAAGATGAGCTTGAGCTTGGATAACCAAGTTAGTCAATTCTTGAGCAAGGTTCATTAGGGCTTCCTCAATTAGTTACTAATAGTGGATTACATCTGAATTCAATATATACACACAAATTGCAACAAGGGGTACAGGCATCATTGGAAAAGGAAGTTTTGATACCTTTACCCTTTTACCTTTTTTAGTTTTGTATCGGCTGTTTACGCTATTAATCTAGCGTAAACAGCCGATACAAATAGTCTGCTAGTGAACTGGAACACTGGAACATAATAAGAGTAACAAATGGCTAAAAGATGGCTACGATTGCCATTGCGAATTGGAGATGACGCTAACTTACAGATGGTGGTTTCAGTCGCTAAGAAATATCAGAACCGAGATTTAAAATTTCTTGATATTATCCAGGAAGGTACACTTGGTTTATACATATTTTTATTGAAAGGTCTTAACAGCTACTATGCAAGGTCTAAGTGAATTTATCAGCAAGGCAATGCAAGAGTGGAAAATACCAGGGCTGGCGATCGCAATCATTAAAGATAGTAAAATCATTTTTTGTGAAGGCTTTGGAAAGCGAGATGTAGCAAACAATTTAATTGTTACACCGCAAACTCTCTTCGCCATTGGTTCTTGCACGAAACCCTTTACTGCAATGGCAATGAGTATTCTGGTAGAGAGTGGACTCTTAAACTGGGATAAACCTGTCAAAAATTATCTGCCTACTTTTAAACTTTATGACTCTTATGCAACTGAATATATCACACCCCGTGATTTGGTAACTCATCGGTCTGGCTTGCCCTCTCACGATGCTATGTGGTATAAAAGTCCCTTTAGCCGCAAAGAAATATTGGAGCGCTTACAATATCTCGAACCGACTCATCAAATGCGTACCGTTTTTCAGTATCAAAATTTGATGTACATGACTGCTGGCTATTTAGTTGGTGAAATTGCACAGAGTAGCTGGGAAGAATTTGTGCAACAGGAAATTTTTAATCCTTTAGAAATGAGAGGGAGTAATTTCTCTGTAGAGAAATCCCAAAAAACTGGTGACTTTGCATTTCTTTATCAGGAAAAAGACAACAAAGTTGAAAAGATCCCCTTTTATGATGTTGATGTTTCTGGACCAGCAGGTTCGATAAATTCCAACGTTGCTGATATGGCTAAGTGGATTTTATTGTATTTTAATCAAGGAAAATATTGCGAAAAAGAAATTATCTCACCAAGTCAAATCAATCAGATGCACTCTCCACAAATGGTGATTAGTCAACCATTGCAATATGATGAACTTTTCTACTACTTTTATGGTTTGGGATGGTGGATTTCTGCTTACCGAGGTCATAATTTAGTTCAGCATACCGGTAATATTGATGGATTTTCTGCGCGAGTAACTTTACTACCTCAAGACAAGATTGGTGTAGTAGTTCTGACTAATATGGAGCAAAACCCAGTAATTCATACTGTGACTTATTACGTATGTGATTGCCTGCTCGGTTTAGACGAAGTTCCTTGGAATGAACGAATGAAGGAAAAATATGCTCAAGCTAAAGAAGATATTGCAAAAGCCAAAGAGCAAATCGCCTCAGCCCGGAAAATAGGAACTCAACCTTCTCATCCTATAGAAGATTATATAGGTGATTTTGAGCATCCGGCGTATGGATTATTATCAGTTGAAATTAATAATCAACATTTAACAGCAACTCATAATTCAATTATTTATAAATTAGAACACTATCACTATGATATTTTTGTTGAATCTGAGTTGAGCGATAAACCAAAGCTTCTATCTTTCTTAACTGATATTAAAGGGAATATTACTAGCCTTACCTTTCCCTTAGAGCCAACTGTGAGAGGGATTTTATTTACTCGAAAGCCTAAGAGTAATTCTCGTTAATCGGGGTAACAGCTTAAGAGGCGCACCTCGAATAGAGCGGTGATATCGACGACAAAGCTAGCACCAAAAACAAGGATTGAGAGATTTTTAATCAAGATGCGCTGGCTACGGCAATTGTGCGGATTCATAAAGTTAGCTGATTAATAAGTCCCGCACAAACACGGATTCATGCCTGCTGCCTTTCAGTAAAACTGCATTATACAAGTTTTGAAGGTGCATTTATGGCTGATACTACAATGTTAGATAACCGTATAAATAAGCAAATAAATTTTGAACCGTTAGAAGCGACGGTAGCAGCCACAGAAGAAGAGTCAGTAATATTAGCCGAAAAGCTCACACAGGTGGCAATTCCTTTACAAGTATTGTTACAAGCACTCAATATAGCAAAATACGACAAGGCAGCAGCTTTCCGCTATGCTGACAAATATCTAAACAATACCAGAAGTACTCTTTAGGATTACCATACCGAGGATTCCAGTCTAGTTCACCGAATCGGGAAAACCGAGATTTTCCAGCAGTAGGGTAACGCCTTTTTCGTTTAACTCTTGCCCGGTTAATTCGTGCCACTTCTGTTTGATTTCCTGGAACTGTGGTTTTCTTCCTAATTCTGTTGCCCATTTCCTAATTTCTTTATACCAGTCAATCTGCTGTTCTGAGGATTGCTGATTATTTTTAGAACTATCAACAGTGTCATCATTCGGTTTGGAATCTTGTTTTTGTTCCAGACCTTTGATATCAAATTCCGGGATTAGGGCAACAAAGGGATTAGACCGAGTGGGAATTACCAGGGCATATCGAACTCCGGCTTTATCTAACATTTCGCAAGCCTGCCGCAAGATTTCAAGAATCTCCTTTTTCACATTTACAAAATCCTGGGGATGGTCAAGGATATAATTCGATGTCTGCCCCATAGCAATAAAGCAAACATTTTTCAAGGACGGGCGGCTAAATCCGGTTTCTCCAGAAAGCGGGGATTGCCCCATAAACACCCCATGTCCTTTAAGTCCGGCGGTGAATTTGATGATATAGTTCCAAAAACCTTGCAAGTCTTTGGCAGTATTAGCATCAACCATTCCTGGAAGTCCCTTACCACCACCAAATACAGAGTCCACCTCGTCTTGGGCAAGAAATAATTCCGGGACACCCTGACATTCACCACCAACAACGGATACTCTTGCTTTCTGCTTGTCAATTTGGTCTGTGGCAAAGGTAATCCAGTTTTTTAACGCTTTCATGCCATCAAACTTGCGGCTAAATTTGCACAGCCATCTGGTGACATCATCCTTTGGGTCGCTACCAATCACAATTGCCGGGCTTTGAGATTTTGCAGCAATTTTATTGATAATCACCCCTGCAAGAGTGGATTTACCAGACTGGGTGCCGCCAGAAAGGTAAAAATGGTGATTACTGCGAAGAGTCATATTTTGATTAGATGCTGCATCACACAGTTCATCAATCCAAGCACCATCAATCCGAATGTAGTCAGGATAATTAGCAGCGATCGCTTGCAGAATTTTCATCGCACCCGGATTAATCACGGACTGCACCGATTTTTCATCAATGTCAGCAATATCGGGATTAGGAATACCAGTCGGTGAAGGTGATTGTTGTGCTGGTGGTTCTGGAAGAGTTACCAATCCTTGCAACTGATATTCAGCTATCCACCGGGGGCGCTCTTGCATTGGTAGCCGATTTACGTAATCAGCAACTCGGCGTTTGGCAGCGATCGCAGTCGTGACATAATCATAAGCCGCTTGTCCTTGCAAATGCTGTTTGAGTGCTTTGAGGTCAGCTTCTTGCAAAGACTTGTAAACTTTTTCTTTACTTTCGCTGATTTGAGCAGATACACCAAACAAGCCAGCGCTAAGTGTCCCAGTACCGAGCAGCATTCCGGTTGTTACTCGGTCAGTATTTAAGAAAAAAGGAGCGGACAAACACATTACTGCTGACACTCCCAAAGAACACAAAATAGTTCGTTCTGCATGAATCACCCCACTGGCAGTTAGTCGTTCTAGTTCAAATGGCATAAATTTATCTCACCCCCAAAGCAACACCAGCTGCAACTAAAGTCAAGAAGACAAACAGGAATATCACTCCAGGCATTAACCCAATGGTGAAAGTCTTGCGGTTGAAACCGAATCCTTTAACGACTAAGCCAGCAAAGTTAAAAAAACCAACTGCCAAACCGCAAATGCAAATCATGCCAATGATCCACACCAAGAATTGACTGGGCTAGCAACTGAGAGAAACCCCATCAACATTGACAGCCCGACTCCACAAACTGCATATCCAACAAAGGACAGTTTAATTTGCATAACTTAAAATCTGAAAGAATCACCCACTTCATCAAATGCTTTCTCATATCCCCCCAATTGGCGTTGTTGTTCAATAGAACCAAAGGCATGACGGATCACCGCTTCTCCATGTAACGCCCTGGTTCGCTGCAAATCCTCCTCAATCTTCATGGCTTCTTGAGAATATGCCAACTGGTTTTTATACATTTCTGCCAAGGATTGCAACTGTTTGAGCTTGTGCCGGAAAGACTTTGTATGTAACCACTTCTGTGCTTTTAAAGTGCCAGCCACTTCTGCTTCATCCAATACTTGTTGTGCAGTCGTGTAAGCTGGCAATGTGTAGCGATCGCGGATTGATGAAGGTAGATTACCCTCAATAGTCGTTGCATCGCCAACTCTTAAATCTGTTGAAACTACACCATCATTTTTGCTACCGAATAGACCAGGAAGCCATTTACCTAACATTGCTATACGTCTCCTGAATTTGTTGAACTTGTTGACCGATGTAACGATAAATACCGTAGATGCCGATGAACGAAAACATGAAAATAGCAAAAGCTGCAATCACCCCTTGAGCCATCAAACCTCGCTGCATTAGTTCTTCAACTCTGTTGGCATTGTTTGATCGCACTCTCGACTCATCAATAAGTTGCTGGACGATTATGAATTCCTCTGGTGTCAGGTTTTTTAATGTCAGCCCCGACAGATTCAACTCCCCGTCTTTCTTCAGGTGAATATTCAATGGTTTGTGACGAGTTTCTTGTTGTTGCTCCATAAAATGCCACGCCCAATACAAGAGTTAATAGCAGCAGATTCAGTACTGCTGCTAACAAGATGAATTTACTCGGCTGCATCCGCGAAGTTAGCGCCGAAAATACCTGCAACAAGTTCGTTACCGATTGCACGAAAGGAATCTACGTCAGCTTCTTCCTCCATCGCTTTAGAGACAAACTTACTCACTACGTCCTTGGGGGCATTGCGAATCGTTGATAACAACTGGTCTGCTTTGTCGGTTGTGTAAGCATCAATCCCTTGAGTTAGAACATCCTCCAAAGATTGAATTTCTTGGTTTGAAACCTGGGATGCATGAGCGATCGCTCCTTGCAATGAAGGAGCAGATTTACGGCGGGGTGAGTTTTTACCGAGTTTACCGTTGCCATTTTTGGACTTGCCATTAGCAGTGGTCAGGGCAGTTGATTTTTTGGCTTGTACAACTTGAATTGCCACTTCTTGGGCTTCGGCATCATTTAAATTATCAACATCCATGCCAATAGCTGATGCTGCGGACAAAATATCGCCCTCATCGAACTCGATACCTTCAGCCAGCAAAATTTCTTTGACTTTTTGCATAAGGTGTTTTCTTATGTGCTACTACACTAATAATATAATATAAATAAGCTACATATCATATAAGAAAGCTACATTATTTCGATATTTTGTAGGGTTCTTGTCCCATAGCCAATATCATTTGATAATTTGGGTGATTAAGTATGGATGCAACAATGCCTAGAACAAAAGCACAGGGAATGACCAGAATTGAACTTTATGTGCCAACAGCACTATTTGAAGAAGCAGAAGAACTGGCCGAGTTTGAGGGTTGGAAATTATCAGAACTACATCGTGTATTTTGGGAAAACGGTTTTGGCGTTTATGTTGAACGCAGTAACAAGAGAATGATTAACAAACGCTTGAGAGAGAAAATTTCCCCTGACGCGGGCAATCAGGGAGAAGAAGAGTAATTTTAACGCCCAGGTTTAACCTGGGCATTGTTGAGTAAAGGGAGCAACAAAATATGCAAAGTATTGAAGAAGCATACACCCTTGCTTGGGTAAAAACAGCTTGCGAACACGTCTTAGGTAAAAGCATTAGTATTAGAGCTTGGCGAAAATGGTTAAGGATATGTGGTGTACAGCAGTACGCCCGACAGGTGAGATTGAAAGAATGCTGCTATTTATTAGGGCTTGCATATCTCAAAAGTCAAAATCTCTTCAAAAAGTATTCTTTGTCAGACGTTTCATTGTTACTCAAAAAGGATCAACAGAGGTTTGCCCAATTTGGTATCGACTTAGAAGAACCAGATTTCCCATTATCTGGGCGAGAACTTCCGAATTTTATCTACGACAGAACAAAGCGTAAAATCAGCTTGCGAACTGTGTATCGTTGGGCTGAAAAACATAGTATTCCCTTCTCTGTATCAAGAATTATTCCCCCACAAGAACTAATTAAATGGCTGGAATTAGGAAATGGTGCTTCTTGAAGATGAATTTAGAACCAAGAATTACGACGCTCTCTACTAAACTCTAGAAAGCACGACTTTTTTGGCCAGAATACCGGTTCTTGTTTCCTGATTTCTGACTCCTGACTCCTGAATTCTAATTTCTAGCCGCTCTTTTTTTTTGCATTACTCTGTCGCAAAGCGGCACAGAATTCCGGCAGGTGTGCCGTGACATCCAAAACCCCTGCTGTGTATAGATGTCACAAAAAGCGGCATAATGTTAGCAACGCCCAGAACCCTTGTGTTTCCGTTAATGTCACAAAAAGCGGCATAGTTGCTCTGTGACATCGGCGTGCAGGGACAGTACTCAAAGTCATACAGAATGCGTGTCACGCGAAAAGCGGCCCACTTGACGAAAAAAAATAGGGATGAAAAAAAGCCCTATTTTTGGGGCTTTTTTATGAAGTGGGATCGAGAGCGAATCGCAAAATCACATTGATGATTATGCAAACAAGTGTTTGCTGTCTAACCTAGCCTTTCTTCTAGGTTTTCAATATTTAGACTTTGTGGGACGATTAACCCAGTATTTAAACTCAGCTTAAACATCTTGTTCTGAAATGTGATCTAAATTCATCACAGGAGTACTTATTGATGGTGCAGGACGAACTAAAGAACAAAGTAGCTTTGATTACTGGTGCAAATAAAGGTCTGGGGTTGGAAATGAGTCGTCAACTAGGACAACATGGATTGACAATTCTGATAGCAGCTCGTAGTTTAGATGCAGCTAAAACAGCAGCGAGTAACTTAGAGAATGAAGGAGTAATAGCTCACCCAATTGCCCTGGATGTCACTGATAGTAATCAAATTGAATCTGCTATTCAACAAATTAGTAACTCTTTTGGTAGGCTTGATGTGTTGATCAATAACGCGGGTGTATTTTTAGATGGTGATTGGTTAACCAGTAATGCTAGTTCTATTTCTGTAGACATTATTCGACAGACATTTAACACAAACTTTTTTGGCTTAGTAGAATTAACTCAACGAGCATTGCCGTTAATATTGAATAGTCCTAGTGGTCGAATTGTAAATATGTCGAGTATTGAAGCCTCGTTAACACTTCATGCTGACCCCAATTCATTCATTTATGATTCCAAACCATTTGCTTATGATGCTTCCAAGGCAGCAGTTAACTCATTCACTATTCATTTAGCTCATGAGTTACGTAATACTCCGGTGAAGATTAATAGCGCTCATCCGGGTTGGGTAAAAACTGAATTAGGTGGTGAAGGTGCAATGATGGACATCGCATTAGGCGCGAAAACTGGTGTTGAATTAGCGATATTGCCAAATGATGGCCCCAGTGGTGGTTTTTTCCATCTCGGCGAACCAGTAGCTTGGTAACTTATGCCAACACTTGAAGCCGTAGCATAAGTTATTAGTAATCATACGAATCTCTCACGATTTTCGTACACTCGATACTATTGACTATTGGCCAAAACGGCGAACGGCGATTCATCCCATTCATTCAATATGAGATCAATCGCCGTCTTTTATGAAAAATCGCCTCTAACTCTGGTCAAGCCATCTATTATTAGAGGTAATTTTTAGTACGTAAATACTGATTTAAGCATTGGATATTGCCCCTAACTGGTGCTTGAGAATTAGTATTTTACACTGATAAGCTTCAATCTCAGCTTCAAGTTCAGCACGTAATTCAATTGGTGTAAGCGGATGAATTTTCTCCTCTTCAAGATGTGCCACTTCTGAGAAATCGTTTTTATCCAGCACAGCATAACGCCAAGATTCGGTACATAAACCAGTCAGTAGATTATTGGGTGGATAATACTGAACCCCTACAATCATCCCCTGCTTGGTTCTTTGTCCTAACGAGTATTTTGGTGATGTCCAGTGATTCGGGATGGTGACAACTTTTGAAGCTTCCATGTGATTGCTCCTATCTTTGTTTTGATTGTGTTTGTACTACTTGCTGCTGCCTTTTCTCTACCAGAATCTGACCGATAGCTCCTCCAGTCCCCAGCCCTAACATGGCTGTAGGAATTGTATACATTGTATTTCTGCCAAAAATTTGAACTCCAATGTACCCAATGGCAGTAGCTGCAACTATCCCACTGATTCCTTTGACAATCTGATTGCGTTTCATAGAGGCTTCCTTTGGTTTACTTGGAGTGTCAGTAAGTACTTATGACATTCCCGCGCTCCCTGATAAATCAGCAAGCGCAGTGCATGAATCTCTTGAATGAAGGAGTTACAGTTTTGGGCAATCTCTGGGATCAATTCCTGTTGTGATCGCACATAATCTTGATGGTTTTGTTCCAGCAGTTCAATCTTGGAGTTAAGATGCTGCGGGTATTTCATCATTTTGATGCATCCAGTGACAAAAGCTTTTAGTAGGAGTAAATTATTAAACTCGATCCGTCCGTCTGGAAATTCCAGATAGACTCGTCCAGTCTGCATATCTCGTTCCCATTCAATACCCAAACCTTGAAGTTTTTCGAGTAGTGGCAAGAGTTCGTATTGTTCTATTGCTGGTTCTGGTTTTAACTTTGTTAACATCAGAAGTTTCTCCTATTAGTTCTTTGTTGTTGGGATAAATTCTACTAATCTTGGCAATCTCTATTAGACAGCAGCCCGTCGCTCCTCAAAAGATTCTTCCTGTTTGCTGCTCGGTTATCTGCTCTATCTCATCAATTGCATTGACTACTTCCCCTAAAACATTAAGCGCATCATTTAGTACCACATCATTCGATGTAGAAAAGGAAGGAGGACGATTGAAGCCTGCGATAATCTTTACTACTCCCCACAAGCCGCAACGTATATTGACAGCCCTGTAAGATAGTCCGGATCTCTGATGTGGTTAGCTTAATTTCCATCGTTATTTATCTCCCTAAAATTTATCTCGTTGAATACTGAAACTAGCTCCGACTAGAGAACTCCCCAAGAAGGCAGAAAAACTTACCAGCATTGCTCCAAGGCTTTTGTTTTTCTGGTACTCCCACCCAGAGATGATGATGTTGGGATTAGCATTTATCTCAATAATCTCCATTCCCCAGCAAGCCATTGCTCCAACTCCTGAAAAGCCAGTCAACAGCAGAGAGGCGATCGCAGTTGTTTCTATGATGCGGTCAATGAAAATCCTGGGGTTAAATCTTCTCCTAGTACGGCGGCGAAGAACCAATTTACTCTTGTTGTCTAATTGAGATTGGTAAACAACTTGTTTGTAATTAGTCATTTGGAATCCTCCAATTGAACATAGAAACCTGCAGTTGAATTCGTAATCTTTACCTTTCTTTGATTGACCAAGGTTTGAATCACACTAAGACTAAAGTTGATGGTGCATAATCGAGCGCTACCTCCACAACGGCGGAGATACTGTAGGCACAGTGAGGAATGGTCAGTATTGCTGAAGGAAGTGGATTTTCTCGGCATAATGTTTCCTATCACTCTATGATTTTTAAATCATGTGGATTGAAAAAAAATCCTTGACCAGATGGCATATCTGGAAAATAAACACAAAATGAATTATGTTGTGCTGAATACTATAGGAATGAATGGAACTGAACTAAATCTTCTGGGTTGTGGCTTTAATGCTGGAAGTAGCTGATAATCTGATAAAATTTGTTCATGTTTGATAACACTTGCAAATTTATCGCGGAGATGTATTCTCCTGATTTCGCTACTTGGTTATTAGGAGAACCGATTACTTTAACCAAACTAAGTCCTACAGAATTGTCTTTAGAACCGATTCGTGCTGATGCTTTAATATTGTTGCAGTCAGATGAAGTTGTTCTGCACATTGAATTCCAAACCAAACCCGATGATGATATGCCGTTTCGGATGGCTGATTATCGTTTGAGAGTGTATCGCCGTTTTCCTAATAAACGAATGCACCAAGTAGTAATTTACTTAGCCAAAACTGAATCAGAGAAGGTATATCAAACTACTTTTACTACTGAAAGTTTGCGACATGAGTTTTCAGTGATTCGTTTGTGGGAGCAACCGCCAGAGGTTTTTTTGGCAGCACCAGGATTAGTGCCTTTTGCGGTTTTAAGTGCTACTGAGAACAAAGTTGCGACATTACAACTCTCAGCTGCGGCTGTTGGCCAAATTGCTGACAGGCGAACACAAAGTAATATTGCTGCCGCCTCTGCAATTCTGGCTGGGTTAGTATTAGAACAAGAAGTGATTGGACGTTTATTTAGGAAGGACATAATGCGCGAGTCTGTGATTTACCAACAAATTAAAACCGAAGGTGAAGAAGAAGGGAGCGATAAAAAAGCCCGTAAAATTGCTATTAACTTATTAGCTGAGGGCATCAGCGTTGATGTGATAGCTCGGTCTACTGGCTTATCAGTGGAGGAAGTGCAACAATTACAGCAGGGAGAATCCGAAAATCAAAAGTAATTTTGGTGCTGTCCCTGTACTGAATCGGCTCAACGAAGCCTGTGTTTCAAGTCCCGATTTCCTCCGATACTCAGTGACGGTGGTGGCTTGTTGGTAACAATGCCTCTTTGTTTGATGAGCACAAGTGCTTTTTATGCAGAACCAGCGTTTCTAAGAGAACGTTAAGATTGCTCCCGAATGTATTCTTCTTGAAGTATGATTTCTGCTTTCAATTCAGTTCAGGTAATTGTGCAAGCGCTCCCTCCATCCAGTCGCTAATTGCTGTCGTTTCATCTACTCCTCGTGCTACAGCATCAACTATGTGCTTTTGATAAGAGCTAGCAGCATGGTTCGGATGCCCAAATTTATTCCCTGCCCAAGCCAAACACATAGTCTTCACTAATTCATCAATCTGAAGAGAATCAAGCTCACTCGGACTCGTAACATTTCGAGAATGCAGCCACTCTTTGACTAAATCGAGTGGATAATTTAAAAGTGTGCGAACTTCTTTGACTCGCAAATCTTTTGGGTTTATTGTTGGCGGAGTTACAGCTTGTTTTGTTGGCTGAACCAAGAGATGTTGATTGTCTTTGCGCAGCAATTCTCATTTTGAAAAAAAATCAGATAAAATTCTCTTGTTTAAATAGAGAACTTGTGTCGAACCATCATTTTTTGACAAATAATTATCATCCAACACTAGAGATAGACAGTTTTTAAAAATC
>JAHHHS010000124.1 GCA_019359215.1 Nostoc indistinguendum CM1-VF10
ATTTGATGGTGTCGGTAAGCATGAATAAAGCAATTCCAATTCTAAAAATTTCGAGCAGGCGCGGGTATATCTGCCCTTCCTCATCTTCTAGAATGCCTGGTATTTTATTTATCCGCAAGTCCCTAATTGATTGGGAGCATCCCAGTTTTTTGCAAAGAGGGCGAAAATCAGTCAGGATAAGTAGGACGAGTGTATTTACTGACCAATGACCCCAGAACAAAAGCAAGCTCTTCAAGAACATATTCAAGCGATCGCTAAAATACTATACGAAGATACGTCGCCAGAAAGACTAACAAACCTTGCAGGAATTGAAGAGGCAGTGCGAAGTCAAATGCAGAAGCACGTTATGCCAGAAGTAGGGGTTTTTTTATCGAAACAGTTACGGACACAAGAGCAGGGTATAAACGACGACTAAAAAGTATTTTGGGAGAATTGCCAATCACAACTAAGCAAGCGCAGCAATTGGAAGTCCCTTCTAGTAATCAACTGAGTCCGTATCTGGAAATTTGCTGTCTGCGCGTGAGTGCAAATGTCAGCTATGAAGATGCAGCAGCAGATATTGAGTATTTTACAGGCGTACAAGTTTCCCGTAGCAGCCAACAGAGATTGGTGCATCGTCAAAACTTTGAATTGCCGATACAAGAAGACACAGTTGAAGAATTAAGCGTCGATGGTGGAAACATTCGTGTTCGCACGACTGAAGGTGAAATATGCGCTTGGCTTGGCTATAAAGCGATTAGCTTACATCACAATGGAATGGTGGGAACGTCCTTTCAAGATAATCAGGTTGTCATTGATTGGGTTAATCATCAGCCACTAGCTAGCACAGTTACTTGTGTTGGTGATGGACATGATGGTATTTGGAATATCGTTGACCAATTAGCCCCTGATGTACAGCGCCGAGAAATACTTGATTGGTTTCACTTGATAGAAAACCTTCACAAAATTGGGGGTTCACAAAAACGGTTGAAACTCTTCCCATGCCTTACTATGGAAAGGTCAAGTAGAAGAAACCAAAGCCTTATTTACTGGCTGTCGGGGTAAACAAGTACAAAATTTTTGCCGTTATCTCGATAAACATCGCCATCGTATCATTAACTACGAATATCACCAAGCTGAAGAAATTTGTTCAATTGGTTCTGGGTCAGTTGAATCTGCTGTTAAACAGATTGACCGTCGAACAAAGATTTCTGGGGCACAATGGAAACGAGAAAATGTCCCTCAAGTCCTGGCTCATCGCTCTGCTTACCTCAATGGATTATTGTCGGTTTGAGCCACTTCAAAAACTGAGATGCTCCCTATTGCCACCTTTACCTACACCCCCTGATTCCACTGTGCTGAGGATGGAAGCATATGCAATCGAAACAGCATTTTGTGCCTGTACTGTCACATTCCCCGCATTTCCAAGTCCTAAAGTTGAGGCAGTAAGTCTAGCGCGATCGCGTAATGAGAAGTCGCCAGAATCGATAGTAATGTTACCCCCATTGCCAACTGTCCCAGTTCCCACCAAGCTGCGAATCCCACTAGCAAAACCATTTTTCTCCCCAGCAATATTAACAGCATTAGTAACATTAACATTGACATTCCCCGCATCTCCCTGTCCTGCTGGCTGGTTCCCAAATGCACCACGAGTAAAGGTTGCTAATTGAGCGCCATCAATTAGTGATAGTGTTGCCGCTAAGATATCGATATTGCCACCTTTACCTACACCCCCAGATTCCACCGTGCTAAAGATGGAAGCATTATCTGTAAGAGAAACAGCATTTCTTGCACGTACTGTCACATTCCCCGCATTACCTTGTCCAAGGGTTGAGGCAGCAAGTTGTGCGCGATCGCGTAATGAGAAGTCACTAGAATTGATAGTGATATTACCCCCATTGCCAATTGTTCCAGTTCCCACCAAGCTGCGAATCCCACCAAGAAAACCATTTTTCTCCCCAGTAATATCAACAATGCCAGTAACATTAACATTGACATTCCCTGCATTCCCTTGTCCACTGGTTTCAACAGTAAGTATAGCGCCATCGCGTAATGAGAAGTTACCAGAATTGATAGTGATATTACCCCCATTACCAACTGTTCCAGTTCCCACACTGCTGGAAATCCCACTAAGAAAACCATTTTTCTCCCCAGTAATATCAACAATGCCAGTAACATTAACATTGAACATTGCCCGCATCCCCCCCTCCTGCTGGCTGGCTAGCAGATGCACCACGAGTAATGGTTACCAGTTGACTGCCATCAATTAGTGATAGTGTTGCAGCATTGATGTCGATATTGCCACCTTTACCGACACCGCCTCGTTCCACCGTGCTGAAGATATTAGCATCTGCAAGAGAAACAACATCTCGTGTCCGCACTGTCACATTCCCTGCATTACCAAGTCCTGAAGTTGAGGCAGCAAGTTGAGCGCGATCGCGTAATAAGAATGAACCAGAATCGATAGTAATATTACCCCCATTGCCAAGTGACCCCAAACGCACATCATTAACAACTAGGCTCCCACCAGCAACTTTAATTGACCCGGTAGCATTCAGCGTAATATCTCCCCCAATTGTTTCAGGTGTCCCCAAACCTAGTCCAATACCACCGCTTAAAATACTTCCTCCTAAAATCTCTAGATTCCCGGCATTAACTGCAATATTACCCCCACCAGCCCCAGTCACATATATACCTGCTTGATTGGTGAGGGATACCTCAGCTCGCCCAACATTCTCAGGAAATATTAAGCTGAGATTATCACCATCTACACCCAGCGCTACACTACCAGGTTGGCCCAATCCTCCTAACTCCACTCTCCCACCATTAGCATTTAATCGTCCCCCATCCATGCTGACATTACCGCCCACCAGCAGCAAACTTTTTCCATCTGGCACTCGTAAACCTAATACGTTTAAACCTGCTGGATCTGTTCCTGCGGGTGCAACTGAGTTATTTTGGATCACTGCGTTTTGATTAATCTGATTAAACAGCAATGCTGATAGATTAATAGTCAACAAGGGTGAAGGGATATTTTTCTCAGTCGCACTAAAAAATCCTCGATTTCCAAATTGCAGTGCATTCGCTGTAGTCGCAACAAAAGAGCCGCCAATATTCAACTGGGCATTCTGACCAAAAACAATTCCATTTGGATTAATCAAAAACAGATTCGCAATACCGTTAGCACGAATTATCCCATCAATAGTAGAAGCTGACCCACCTGTTACTCTACCGATGATATTTTGAATATCTACAGCATTATTAAAAGAAGCAGTACCACCAGTAGGAACAGAGAACTCGCCAAAGCTGTGAAACAAATTACTTCCTGCTTGCGTTCCTCCAGTGATATTGAGGGTGCTGCCATCTGGTGTAACGATGGAATTATTAGGTAAAGTGCCATCTGGAGTAATTTGAGCAAAAACGTACTCTGGCGAAGAAGCAATTAATAGGCTGCCCATTGCTAAACCACAACCCCAACACCGCCAATTTTGAGCTATCTCTAACGTTGCACCCACCCAATTCCTCGCCATGTGCGGGTATTGCTGCGCTGTTGAAGCTAGTTGTTGAAGCAAAACATCTATTTCATCAAGCGAGGTTTGATTCATTTGCACTCCAAAAGTTTGCTTTCCCTCTCTATTTATTTCTGGCTTCAGAATGCAAATTTTACGCAAAAAAGCTTTTTTTGTTATAAAAGTTTACATTCGCCTAGCTTGAAGTTTTGTAACAAAATCCAAATTTTGCAGAAAAGCCCACCTAAAGAAGCCGATAGATAAATAGAAGCACTTCAATACTTGTTTAGTACTCCACTAACTGCTTTGCTCATTTTTCCAACTAACAGGAATTAAATATCAGGAAAAACAATGACAAAGATTTTGGTTATTGATACGGAAGAGCAATCCCGCAACATATTTTTAAAATGTTTGGAGGAAGAAGGGTTCGATGCGATCGCTGTAGAAAATGGTCTTGTCGGCGTTCAGCAGGCACAAGAATACTTACCCGATTTAATAATCAGCGATATTATGATGCCAAAACTCAATGGTTATGGCGTCCTAAAAGAGCTGCGCGAAAACCCTGCCACAGCAATTATCCCCTTGATTTTTGTAACTATATTAGCGACTCTGGCTGACATTCGTAAAGGCATGGAACTGGGAGCAGATGGCTATATTATTAAACCCTGTACACCAGAGGAATTACTTAGGGAGATCACAGTCTGCTTGGGAAGACAAGCCTTCCTCCGACAGTGGTACGCCGCACAGTCCCGGTCAGTCCTAAAATCACCCGAAACTGAGACTAAGAAATCAATTGCACCTGAATTTATTTTTCCATCTAACCCCAAGTTGAGAAAGGTCTTCCATTTCATTGAAGCTAATTATCATCGACAGATTACTCTCAACGAGGTAGCCCTGACAGTTGGTTATTCCCCTACTTACCTCTCTAAACTAGTGCGACATGAAACCGGACAAACTGTGCAAAGTTGGGTTATCCAGCGCCGAATGGCAGTAGCAGGTTCCTTGCTTGTAGAAACTTCAGAAAGAGTGGAGCAGATTGCTGCATTGGTGGGCTATCAACATCCAGTTAATTTCTTCCGCCACTTTCGCCAATATTATGGGACAACTCCTCAAGCCTGGAGAAACACAAGGGCGTGTAGCAGCTTTATTAACCCAAGTTGCTAGTTACCCTGATGGGCGATCGCTTAGGGACAGTTAAGCAATAAAATGCCCTCCAAGAAGAAAATTAGGAGGGCTATATGTTAAACGAAATATAGCGTTTCTCAGTCTAGTAAAGTACAGTACAGTAACAACAGTGGGTAAACCAATTATAAATATCATTTAAAGAGACTTTGTTAAAAGCAGTTTCAATCGCCTTTGCTAAATCGGGATAAGTTCTAGCACCAATAGAACGTAGTATGTTTTTAACTTTTGACCAACAATTTTCAATTGGTGAAAAATCAGGAGAATATGGTGGTAAATAAATCAACTTAGCTCCAGCAGCCTCAATTAATTCCTCAATCTCTCCACCTTTATGAATTGAGCAATTATCCATGATTACATAATCACCTTCCTCAAGTTTCGGAACTAATTTTTGAGAAATATAAGCCTCAAATGTCAGACCATCAGTTGCACCCAAAATGCTGTATTGGCTAATCACGCCCTTAAGACCAATTGCACCAATCATGGAGACATTTTTACTACGTTTTTGAGGTCGAGAACTGTGCGCCATGAGTACCTTTTTGGGCGCGAGCAGAGTGTCTTATCAAAGATATATTAGCTCCGGCTTCGTCAAGGAATATAAGCTTCTCAGTCGGTATCCCCTGAATTTGTAGCCAGAACTGTATTCTTAATAATTGAACTCTTTCAGTCTCTTTTTCAGAGGCATATAATGTTTTTTTTTAAGCTGATTTCCATTTTTTGTAACATTCTATCTACTGTAGAAATACCAATCGTGATTCCTGTTTTTTCTTGAAGTTGCTCACGAATTTCTTTCAATGTGGCATCATTTTTAGCTTCCACTATTTCAAAAAGAACATTAAGTTGTTGTTCGTTTAGCTTTGGTGGAGTTTGTTTCGTCCTAATTTTAGGCGCGATACTTCCTGTTTCTCTATATTGTTTAAGTAATTTCTCAATAAAACTTAAAGTTACACAAAATCTTTTTGCTAACTGACGTTGTGATATTCCACCTGTCTTATATGTATCAAGTATTTTTCGACGTAAGTCGAGGGAATATGCTTTCATTTTTACCCTGAAGAGGATGCACAGCTTTATGTCAAAATAATCCAGTCGGCACAGTATAGAGCGGAGCCGGAGACGCTCCGCCTCCGGGTTACATCGCATCGAAAAAACGATATTTTTACGGGGTTCGAGTTCAGTTATTAACCACCAAAAATGGTATTCCCGTAGAATTTGTGTTTATGCCTGGTAGTGCCAACGATGTACGTGCGTTAAATGCCTTACCTTTAAATCTCCCACCTGGTAGTGAACTGTATGGTGATTCAGCTTACACCGACTACAACATTGAGGATGACTTGGAACAAACAAGTCAAATTTCTTTAAAAGTTATGAGAAAAAAGAACTCCTTGCGCCAAGATCCCCCTTGGAATCAATACATTAAACAACATACTCGGCATTATATTGAAACCGTGTTTAGTAGTATCACTTGTGTTTTCCCAAAATCAATATATGCAGTCACTTATGAAGGGTTTTTACTTAAGCTACAAGCATTTATTTTTTCTTTTACTTTTCAACAAGCTTTTATTTAATAAGTAATTTATATAACAGCCAAATCATTTAAGTACTTTAATGCTCTCAACAACGGCATCGGTACGTTGGCGCTACGCGCCAACGCCACTTTGTTGCACGCGTAGGCGTAGTCCGCCGCGGGCATCGCATCAATTGAGTGGTAACAAGCACAGATCAGTCGATAACCCGCAACTTGGGTTATTAAATACGGTACTCACCAAAATTAGGACAATAATTGTTAGTTTTTTACCTGATTTAGTTATTGTCTATCACTTTAAAATCTTTTAAATTACGATCAAATACAACAAATTACAGGTAACAGAGGAATATCTAAAGCAGATGTATAGCAATCTTAAATCATTTGTGAGAGAGAAAATCTCTGAAAAGGTTATATAGCTGTACTTTTATCTCCGTATTCTCTCAAGTTTAAATTCGGATTGGCTATAATGCTCTTTCAAGAAATAGAAATGTTTCTTTACATTGATCACGGGCAAGCACTTATGGACAGTTTCTATCACTCTCAGAAAACAATAATAGAAGCAGAAAACTGATTCTCTCGCTAGAGTAGTAATTATGGTGATGAAGATTTTTTCAACAAAAGGCATCGTCGTTTCTTATTACATCAATCGAAAGAAGCCTTTGTGGAATGTTATTACTCTTTTCTACATCTTGAGTGGCTATTGCGGTGGGCTAGTACTGTTGTTTGTGTCTCTATCCACAAGATAGGAACAATTTGTTACACAAGTGCAACAACTGCAAGAAGATTTCCAAGCAGCCTAATCGCAAACAAAGGGGAGGGAAGGCTGTGCATCTCAAAAATCTCCTCTAACTGGGAAGCCAGCTCTGACAGATTCAAGTAAGCAACTGCTCAATCCAATAAATGAAAAATGATTTGGAAAATCAAAGTTTTATGAACTACGTTTGCCGTCTGTTATACAGTGAAGGATTATTTTTCACTGATCCTTTTTCCCTTTTCTTTTAGTGGTAAGCCCCAGGCTCTATAAAGTTTTGTCAATCAACCAAGCAGCTTATTCGTAATCCGGAGAAGAATATGACGGGAGAGGCAAAGATACAAGAAGCGGCACAAGCAAATGTCAGCTTACCAATACCTGACAGAGAGCTTCGATTTAACTGGAGGCACTGCTGGTATCCTGTGACCTTCATTCGAGACCTGCCGATAGAGCGCGCCTACAGCTTTTCCATACACGACGAACCCTTCGTCATGTTTAGAAACCAAGATGGGACGCTGGCGTGTTTAACAGACCGTTGCCCCCACCGTGCTGCTAAACTCTCTGATGGACAGATTATCGATGGCAAAATCGAGTGCTTGTTCCACGGCTGGCAGTTTAGCACCGATGGTCAATGTCTGCACATTCCCCAATTGCCAACGGAGGACAAAATTCCTGCTAAAGCCTGCGTGCCTTCCTTTACGGTTGTGGAACGCCAAGGCATTGTCTGGGTGTGGCTAGGTGAACTAGAAGCTGCTGATAAAGAGCGAATTCCCATTATACCAGATTTGGACAAGCCGGAATTCGTCAACACAGACTTTGTGGGTGACCTGCCTTACGACCAAAGCTATTTAATAGAACATGCCTTAGATCCGGCTCACGCTAACATTAGCCATCATGGTAGCGAAGGTAATAGAGAAAGTGCCAAGCCGCTGGAAATGGAAGTGAGCGAAAGTTCTGCTACAGGGATTCGCGGCAGGTTCCGGGGAAAGCAGAAACCGAATGCAAACTGGGTAAAAGTAGATTTCGTCGCTCCCAACTTTGTTTATTACAAATTGGACTTTGAAAAGGAGATTTGGGGACTGGCTTTGTATTCGATACCTCTAGGCAAGGGTCGTTCCCGTGTTCTTTTCAGAAGTTATAGTAATAATAACTTTTTTACATGGAAAGTCAAGCTGACTCCTCGCTGGCTCGATCACTGGTTTCGGAACAAAGTAGTGGAAGAGGATTTGCCCCTATTCGTGGGAGTACAGGAACAAGTTGAGCGGTTGGGACGAAATTTGAAAGAAGTGTATTTGCCGCTTAAGACATCCGACAGGTTTGTCATTGAGTACCGGAAGTGGCTGGATAAATTCGGAGCATCTTTGCCGTTTTATCAGGGCTATTCCACCTCGCAAGCGGCTGACAGCAATGGTGAGTGTAATGCGGTGCTGCTAGGCCGATTTTCCCAGCACACACTGATTTGCAGTTCCTGTCATCGAGCCTATCAGGTAACCAACAGGTTGAAAAAAACCTTGGTGGCTGTGGCGATTGGTTTGACAGCTTTGGCGATAGTCACAGACGGTTTTGGGCATGAAGTCGCGGCAGTGTCCGCTTCTCTATCAGCCGTAGCTTTGGCAGCGGTTGTTCAAATAGTCAAAACCAGGTTTGAGCGTTCTTACAAGCGCCGCTGATAGGAAAATAATATGTCCAACTCTTTCAAGAATTTTAAGTTTTCAACGTCAGTAGACTTGCTGCGCTATAGAGCGCTACACCAGCCTAGTCAACTAGCTTTTACCTTTCTGCAGGATGGAGAAACAGAAGCAGGCAGCCTGACTTATCAAAAATTAGATCGGCATGCTCGGGTGATCGCTGCTTATCTACAGTCCCTGGATGCCACTGGCGAACGGGCGTTACTTCTGTATCCGCCAGGTTTGGAGTTCATTACCGCCTTTTTCGGGTGTTTGTATGCTGGGGTGGTGGCTGTTCCCGCTTATCCACCCCGGCATAATCAGAAGATGACCAGGCTGCAGGCAATTGTGAAAGATGCTCAGGCAACAGCGATCCTCACCACTACATCCCTGTTAGCTAACCTAGAGAGTCAGTTTGCCGAAAGTCTAGGTCTGACTACTATGCTATGGCTGGCTACCGATAACATTACCAGCGACGTTGCGTCAGACTGGCAGGAACCGTCAATAAGCAGTGATAGCCTGGCGTTTCTCCAGTACACTTCGGGTTCTACAGGTATGCCGAAAGGGGTGATGGTCAGCCATGGCAACTTGCTACACAATTCGGCTTTGATTCAGGAGGCATTTAGGGATACACCTCAAAGTATTGGAGTATCCTGGCTACCACCTTACCACGATATGGGATTGATTGGTGGGGTACTGCAACCACTTTTTGTTGGTGCCCCGATAATTTTAATGTCGCCGGTAGCGATTCTACAAAAACCTTTGCGCTGGCTACAAGCGATTTCCCGCTATAGAGCAACTACTAGTGGCGGACCAAACTTTGCTTATGACCTTGCCTGTCATAAGATTACCCCCGAACAAAGGGCAAATCTTGATTTGAGCAGTTGGGAAGTTGCTTTCAACGGGGCTGAACCTGTCTGGGCTCAGACATTGGAGCATTTTGCTGCCACTTTTGAACCTTGTGGCTTTCGCGCCCGAGCATTTTATCCCTGCTACGGGATGGCTGAGACAACTTTAATCGTGTCCGGGGGGGTAAAAACAACTCCGCCGACTATTTGTCACGTAAATAGGGCATCTCTTGAGAAGAACCAAGTGGTGGTAGCTGTTAGTGAGGAAGAGGATACGCGGGCGCTTGTAAGCTGTGGTCGGAGCTGGTTGGACCAGAAAATTGTGATCGTTGACCCTGAATCCTTAACCCCGTGTCCAGATGGCAAAGTGGGAGAGATTTGGGTGTCAGGTCAGAGTGTGGCTCAGGGCTATTGGAATCGACCTGAGGAGACAAAACAGACTTTCCATGCCTACCTAGTAGATACGGATGAAGGACCATTTCTGCGATCGGGGGACTTGGGCTTTTTGCAAGATGGTGATCTGTTCATCACTGGAAGACTTAAGGATCTGATTATCATCCGGGGTCGCAACCATTATCCCCAGGATATTGAACTGACAGTTGAGCAGAGTCATCCGGCACTGCGACCAAGTTGTGGGGCAGCGTTTGCATTGGAGATGAATGGCCAAGAGCGGTTGGTAGTCGTTCAGGAAGTAGAGCGGAGTTATCTGCGTCAGCTGGATGTGAATGAGGTGGTTGGGGCTATCCGTCAGGCTGTATCTGAGCAACACGAACTGCAAGTTTATGCTGTTGTGCTGCTGAAGACGGCGAGTATCCCGAAGACTTCCAGTGGAAAGATTCAGCGCCATGCCTGTCGGATTGGTTTTCTGAATAGAAGTTTGGATGTCGTAGGAGATTGGACTGCGATTCCTCACCAAATAGACTTACTGCAACTACAGACAGAAGTAAAAGCCCTGTGGGAGCAGGTGCACAATTCGGGACGTCAACAACCATTTGCAGACGAGAATGAGTCCGAGGTGGCCTCGCGATGGCTAAAGGCAGATCTGTCTGAGGAAGCTATCGAAACCTGGCTCGTCTCTCATCTAGCCCTGTACCTAAAAGTGCCGCCGGATGAGATAGATATCAGGGAGCCTTTTGCTGCATACGGTCTAGATTCGTCAGTGGCGGTCAGCACAACGAGTGAATTGGCCCAATGGCTGGACTGTGAACTTGAACCCACCCTTTTGTGGGAGTACCCTAGCATCAAAGTGCTTGCTCAGCACCTAGTGGGGGAATGCCAGTTGTTGCGATCAGCTTCTCAAGTCGATGTTTGAGGTGTGTGAAATGAAATCAATTGCTAATACGAACCAAGAGGTTATTAGTCCTGGAAAGACCAAAAAATCAGGAGCAGCAAAAGCATTCAAATTCAATCCTTTTGACCCTGAGTTTCGCACCGATCCCTATCCAACCTATCACCGCCTCCGCTCAGAGGAACCTGTACACCGGGATTTCCTGGGTTCGTGGGTACTTACCCGCTACGCCGATGTAAAGGTAGTTCTGCGCAATCCTCGTTTTCAGAGCGATAATCTACCCCAGCGGCTCAAAAACAAGAACCTTTACCTCAAACACCAGCAGAAGGATCTCAATGGACTGGTGGAGACCAGCAGTAAATTGTTATTGCACCTAGAGCCACCTGACCACACCAGGCTGCGAGGGATGATTAGCAAAGCCTTTTCTCCTGGAATGATTGAGCGTATGCGCCTCCAGGTCCAGGAGATTGTCGATGAGTTGATCGGCAAGGCTCAGCAAAAGGGCAGCATGGACATCATTTCCGAGCTTGCACGCCCCCTGCCTGTGCGTGTGATATCCAGGATGCTAGGGGTACCAGTTGATATTCAAAACCAGGTGTATCAGTGGGCAAATGACCTTTCTAGCATACTTGACCCGTTAAATTCGCTGGAAAATTTGGCTCACATGAACGAGGTGATACTGAAGTTTTCAGAGTGCTTCCACGAATTGATTGCAGAGCGGGAAAAGAAACCACAACAAGACCTGATTAGCGCTTTAATCACTGCTAGAGATCGAGATGACAAGCTCAATGATGATGAACTTTTGTCGGTATGTATACTGCTCTTTGGTACGGGTGAAGAAACGACAGTCAATCTGATTGGTAATGGAATGTACGCATTGCTACGTCATCCGGAGCAGTTGGAAAAGCTGAAACGGGAACCGACAATCATCCAAAGTGCTGTAGAAGAACTGCTGCGTTACGATAGCCCCATTCAAAGAATTGCCCGGATAGCGATTGAAGATGTTGAAATCGGCGGCAAGAAAATTTCCGCAGGTGAGCAGGTAATTGTCTATCTGGGTGCCGCTAATCGAGACCCCGCTCAGTTTCCCAACCCTGATTGCCTCGATCTCACCCGAAGCGAAAACCGCCATCTCGCCTTTGCTGATGGTATTCACAATTGTTTAGGTGCTGCACTAGCACGGGTCGAGGGTCAAATCGCTATCAACACTCTTATTCAACGGCTGCCCAATCTGAAGCTGCATACAGACATTATGGAGTGGCGAAAAAATATTGCATTAAGAGGTTTGAAAGCTCTTCCGGTAACCTTCATGCCCTGATTGATTGCCAGTTATTGATCGTGGCAACGTACTAAGAATAAATGACAAATGAAACAGGATAAAGAACCGATTGCAATTATTGGAGTAGGATGCCGCTTTCCTGGTGCTGCGAATCCGGAATCCTTTTGGCAACTACTACATGATGGTGTGGATGCCATTACAGAGGTTCCGCCTTGCCGATGGGACGTAAATGCACTCTATGACCCAGACTCAGCGAAGCCAGACAAGATGAATATCCGCTGGGGTGGTTTCCTAGAGCACGTAGATCAGTTCGATCCTCAATTCTTTAGTATCGCTCCACGAGAAGCTGTGAGCATGGACCCTAAGCAGCGGCTCCTGTTGGAGGTGGCTTGGGAAGCACTAGAAGATGCTGGACAGATTCCAGAACATCTGGCAGGTACGCAAACTGGCGTTTTTGTCGGTATCTCTAGCTATGACTACTACGAGCTTCTAGTTAGAAATTCCATCATTGATGCCTATGGAGCTACAGGTAACAATAACTGCATCGCTGCACATCGCATCTCCTACGTATTTGATTTCACCGGACCAAGCGTGGCAATTGATACCGCTTGCTCCTCTTCCCTTGTTGCAGTTCATCTCGCTTGCCAAAGTTTATGGAGTGGAGAGTGTACCATGGCCTTGGTGGGAGGTGTCCATGTGATGCTATCGCCGTGGGTTACGCTTAGCTTCGCGAAAGGAGGATTCTTAGCTCCCGATGGTCGTTGCAAAACCTTTGATGCTAGAGCTAATGGTTACGTTCGCGGTGAGGGGGCTGGCGTAGTTGTATTAAAACCATTATCACAAGCTCAAGCTGACGGCGATTCTATTTATGCTGTTGTCCGAGGTAGTGCAATTAACCAGGACGGACGCAGCAATGGACTCACTGCTCCAAATCCACGGGCACAGGAATCTGTTTTGCGGGAAGCCTATCGACAGGCGGGAGTCGCACCAAGTCAAGTTCAGTACATTGAGGCTCACGGTACGGGCACGATCCTCGGAGATCCTATAGAGATGAAGGCTCTGGGAAAGGTGTTGGCTCAGGATCGCGTCCCTGGCAACTACTGTGCTGTGGGTTCGACCAAGACCAATATAGGACACCTAGAGGCAGCAGCAGGGATTGCCGGGTTGATTAAAGTGGCGCTGTCGCTCAAACATCGGCTTCTTCCGCCGAGCTTGCATTTTCGGGAGCCAAATCCTTATATTCCTTTTAACAAACTTCTTCTACGGGTTCAGCAGACTCTGGGTTCTTGGCCAGAGGGGACTGGCTTAGCCTTGGCTGGGGTAAGTTCCTTCGGCTTTGGCGGCACCAATGCCCATGTGGTTCTGGAAGAGGCACCAGGGAGCAGAGGAGAATTTTCTAATCCCAAATTCCAAATTCCAACTCCCAAATTGAGTTGCCCCCTGCATATTCTTACCCTGTCGGCAAAAAGTGAGTTGGCACTGCGGGAACTGGCACAACGTTATCAGGAGTTTTTGACTAACCATCCTACAGTGTCGCTAGCAGATGTTTGCTTCACAGCTAATACAAGGCGATCGCATTTTGACCACCGCCTCTGCGTAGTGCTTGAATCTACCCTGCAGTTGCAGGGGGTACTAAGTGCTTTTGCCGCTAAGAGGGAGACTGACGGACTAGTAAGTGGCAAGGTACAGGGCAGGAGGCATCCGAAGATAGCATTTTTGTTCACCGGGCAAGGGTCTCAGTACGTAGGGATGGGACTTCAACTGTACGAAACCCAGCCCACCTTCCGCCAAACCCTTGACCGTTGCGATGAGATTCTGCGTCCCTATTTAGAAAAACCCCTGCTCAAAGTACTCTATCCCGAACTTGAGGAAAACTCACCTCTAGATCAAATAGATCAAACTGCCTACACCCAACCAGCCTTATTTGCCCTGGAATATGCCCTGTCCGAGTTATGGAAGTCCTGGGGCATAACGCCGGACGTAGTCATGGGTCATAGTGTGGGTGAATATGTCGCCGCCTGTGTGGCGGGGGTATTCAGTCTGGAAGATGGCCTGAAGCTGATTGCCAAACGGGGGCGTTTAATGCAGGCCCTGCCCCAAGATGGTGAAATGGTGGCGGTGTTGGCGGATGAGGCGCGGGTTACTGCAGCAATTCAACCCTACAGTGCTGAAGTGGCGATCGCAGCTATAAACGGCCCACAGAATATTGTGATTTCCGGTAATCATCAGGCAGTAGAAGCAGTGATCACCACCCTGCAAGCAGAAGGGGCCAAGACAAAAAGGTTGAACGTAACACAAGCCTTTCACTCTCCTCTGATGAAACCGATGCTGGCGGCTTTTCAACAAGTTGCTTCAGAAGTAACCTACTCATCCCCAAAGATCGGCTTAATTTCCAATGTCACCGGCGGGCTGGCTACAGTGGAGATAGCGACCCCTGAGTATTGGTGTCGTCATGTGCTCAAGCCAGTGAGATTTGCTGCTGGCATGGAAACCCTTCATCAGCAGGGTTATGAAGTGTTTGTGGAGTGCGGGCCAAGATCGACTTTGTTAGGGATGGGCCGCAACTGCCTGCCAGAAGGAGTGGGAGTTTGGCTACCCAGTTTGCGTCAAGGGCAATCAGATTGGCAACAGTCACTCCACAGTTTGGCAGGATTGTATGTACGTGGTGTGACTGTTGACTGGTCTGGCTTTGACCGCGACTATCCGCCACGCTATGTTCAACTGCCGACTTATCCATTCCAACGACAGCGCTACTGGATTGAGACCGCAGAAAATCAGCTCAAAACAACAGGTTTATTATCCCTAGAGCAGGGCCAGACTCCAATTGTTAAACTTTTGAACTATGGAAATATCCGACAGCTAGCCCAGCAGTTAGAAACGGTAGGAGAATTCTCAGAAGATGAGGTGAAATTACTGCCTAAGCTGCTGACCGTATTAGTTAAGCACAACCAACAGCAGCTCACAACAATATCCCTAGAAAGATTGCTCTACCAGCTAGAGTGGCAACCCAAACCGCGTCGGTTGCAGACAGCCTTAGAGGGAACCCAGGCTTTTGAATCAGGCAGTTGGCTGATTTTGGCCGATCGGGGTGGTATGGGACAAGCCCTGGCAGAACTCTTACAGTCACAGGGTCAGACTTGTCTTCTGGTCTATCCTGGGGACGGCTATAAGAGCTTAGAAACCGGGATTTGGAGTCTCAACCCAGCAAATCTGGAAGATTTTGAGCGTCTGTTTCAAGAAGTGCTGCGACAGAGTGAACTGCCTTTAAGAAGGGTCGTCCACCTGTGGAGCCTCGAGGCAGAGCAGCCAGATGCGTTGACAATTCCCTCTTTAGAGCAGGCTCAGATTTTAGGTTGTGGTAGCATACTACATCTAGTGCAGACACTAGTCAAGCACAATCAATCAGCCTCACCCCGATTGTGGTTAGTAACTCGGGGTGTCCAGCCAGTGGAGTCCCAGAAGAGTTCTCTAGCAGTGGCTCAAGCTCCCCTATGGGGACTGGGTAAAGTGGTTGCTCTGGAACATCCCCAATTGTGGGGAGGAATGCTAGATTTAGCCACACCAGTTCGCTCAACGGGGGAAACCCCCGCAAGCGACTGCCTCCTAGATGTTGCATACGATGAAGCGGCGACACTGTTGACAGAGATTTGGGATTCACTTGGGGAAGACCATCTAGCTTTTCGGCAGGGACAACGTTATGTAGCTCGCCTGGTGCATACAAACCCACCAGAACCTCAATTCGTGCGGTTCCGGTCGGATGCCAGCTACCTGATTACCGGCGGACTGGGAGCTTTGGGGCTTAAGGTAGCTCAGTGGATGGTAAAGCAGGGGGCTCGGAATTTGGTTCTCTCCGGGCGCAGCGGTGCTTCCAGTCAGGCACAGTCAGAATTGAGTCAGTTGGAGCAGGCGGGAGCCAAGGTGATAGTCGCTCAAGCAGATGTGTCTAATCAGGAGGATATGGTTAGGATGCTTGAGGAGGTTCAAGCCTGTATGCCGCCCCTGCGAGGGATTGTTCATGCTGCTGGTATCTTTGATGATGGAATACTGCTACAACAAGACTGGGAGCGCTTTACCAGAGTAATGAACCCAAAAGTAGCAGGGGCTTGGAATCTACACACCTTAACCCAGAATCTACCGCTAGACTTCTTTGTCTGTTTTTCATCAGTCGCCTCGTTACTGGGTTCACCGGGTCAAGGAAACTATGCGGCTGCCAATGCATTCATGGATGTCCTAGCCTATTATCGCCAAGCTCACGGACTGCCAGGATTGAGTATTAACTGGGGGCAGTGGGCTGATGCTGGGATGGCAGCTAGCCTGGATAGCCGTTGCCAGGCACGCTTGGCTGCAATGGGATTGGGTTCCATTGCTCCAGAGCAAGGATTGTCAGTGCTAGAGCTAGTGGTGGGACAAGCTCCGGCACAGGTTGGTGTGCTGCCGTTCGAGTGGTCAGTGTTCAGGCAGCAATTCAGCGCCGGGAGGCAACTGCCGTTGTTGTCGGAATTGGTTGCCGAGGCCGGGCCACAGCAGGAAGCATTGCAGGCGTCGCCACAGCGGCATGAGCTTTTACAACGATTGTCGCAAGCTCCCGCAAGCGAGCGCTACTCACTCTTAATTGCTCACATTCAGGAGCAGGTTGTCAAAGCTCTAGGGTTTAATGCATCCCAACTAGATTTGCAGCTGCCTCTAAATAATATGGGACTCGACTCCCTGATGGCTCTGGAGCTGAGGAATCGGTTTAAAACCGATTTGGGAGTGGACGTGCCTATAGTCGAATTTATGGAGGGTTGCAGTGTCGCCAGCCTGGCAACGCTGGTGAGTGAGCAACTGACACAGGCCTACTCTACCTCATCTGCATCTCTTACTACGGCAGCTACACCGAGCTTGTGCGAGCAAAAAGCCACCCAGGTCGATATTGACACCTCTAAAGCTTATCCCCTCTCCCACGGTCAGCGAGCTTTGTGGTTCTTGTACCAACTTGCACCAGAAATCCCGGCTTACCACTTTGCGTTTACAGCCCGCATTCTCTCCAGTGTAGATGTTCCAGCCTTGCGACGTGCGTTCCAGGCGATGATAGCCCGTCATTCTTGCCTACGTACCAATTTTACTACACGAGGCGGTGAGCCAGTTCAAGAGTTGCATGCGTACCAGGAAGTTTGCTTCGAGGAAACCGACGCTTCAACTTGGACCTGGGATGAGCTTACCAGGAGAGTGCGTGAGGCATACCAGCGTCCCTTTGATCTGGAACGAGGGTCCGTGCTGCGAGTGAATCTGTTTACTCGCTCTGTGAATGACTATATCCTTTTGTTGACAATACACCACATTGCTGTCGATGCGTGGTCATTTTTGATACTTTTGAATGAGTTGCGGTTGTTGTATCCAGCGGAAAGAGCCAGCACAGCCGTATCTCTGCCTCCTATTAAGTGGCAATATACAGACTACGTACAGTGGCAGGCCGAAACGCTGGCAAGCCCTGTTGGGGAGCGGCTCTGGGCCTACTGGCAGAAACAGCTAGCGGGTAAGTTGCCAGTGCTAAATATGCCGACTGACCGACCTCGTCCACCAGTACAGACCTATCAGGGAACCTCCTATGCATTCAAGTTAACTGAAGAACTGACTCAGCGGCTCAAGGAACTGGTGTGGGCTGAAGGAACGACCCTTTACATGACTCTGCTAGCAGCCTTTCAGGTACTGCTTCACCGCTACACTGGTCAGGAAGATATCCTAGTGGGTTCTCCAACCGCAGGCAGGAGTCAGGCTGAATTTGCTGGGATTGTGGGTTACTTAGTCAACCCGCTTGTCTTGCGAGCAGATCTTTCCGGAAATCCTACATTCAAGACGTTTCTTAGTCAAATACGCCACACGGTATTAGCCGCGATCGCGCATCAAGATTATCCCTTTCCGTTATTGGTTGAGCGATTGCAGCCGAAACGCGATCCCAGCCGCTCACCAATCTTCCAAGTTTGGTTTGTCTTACAGAAGCCGCAGCAACCTGAAGATATCGTCGAGTTGTTGGCGGCAGGCGAAACGGGAGCTAGAGTGGATTGGGGAGGGTTATCGCTGGAGCCTTTTGAATTGGCACAGCAGGAAGGCCATTTTGATTTGACTTTAGAAATGGTGGAGGCGAGAAAACTGCTTCTTGGTGTCTTCAAGTACAACACCGACTTGTTTGATGCAAGCACGATTTCCCGAATGGCGGAACATTTCCAGACGTTGCTAGAGGGGATTGTGGCTAATCCAGAGCAGCGAGTTTCAGAATTGCCACTGCTGACGGCAGCTAAGCAGCATCAGCTCAAACAGGCTAGCCTCGAGAGATTAAAAAACAACAAGCGCAAGGCTATTCGTGGCTAACAATTGAAAGGTAAACAAAAGACTCAATCGGAATATAGTGAAAGCTTTATCTGGAAAGGGTTTCAGAATTGGCTAAAAAATAAATGGCTGAAATGCTTTCCCTGTAATTGATTGAGTGCTTTTGACTCCCTCTTATTTTCGATTAAGTCTAAACTATGAAAAACCTAGAAATCAACAAGTCCAGCCTCAAGTTAGGGACTTACAATCGCAAAGCTGTCAACATATCACAAGAAGGATTGATCAAGACAGAATATCTAGAGCCTGAAACGCCCCTACCTCTGGTGGTTCAACCTTCTGTAGAAGGATTAAATTTAGTGGCCTGGGCCACGCGCAATCGGCATTTTATCGAGACCCATTTATTAAAGCACGGAGCAATACTTTTCCGGAAATTCAATGCTAAATCGATAGCGGAGTTCGAGCAGTTTATTAAGGTCATTTCTGGAGAGTTACTAGAGTATTCCTATCGTTCAACGCCGCGTAGTCAGGTATTCGGCAACATCTATACCTCAACCGAATACCCTGCTGCTCAGTCCATCCCTTTACATAACGAGATGTCATACTCCCGCAACTGGCCGATGAAAATTTGGTTTTTCTGTATTAAAGTTGCTCAACAAGGAGGAGAAACACCGATTGCCGACAGTCGGAAAGTTTTGCAACGCATCACCCCAAAGCTGATAGAGCAATTCATGCGAAAGAAGGTGATGTATATCCGAAACTATGGCGATGAACTGGACCTTCCCTGGCAAAATGTCTTCCAAACAGAGAACAAAGCAGAGGTAGAGGATTATTGCCATAAGGCTGGCATTGACTTTGAGTGGAAAGGCAGGAATCATCTAAGAACCCGCCAGGTTTGTCAAGCTGTAGCCACGCATCATAAAACAGACGAGATGGTGTGGTTTAATCAAGCTCATTTGTTCCACGTGTCAAGTTTGCAACCGGCAGTTCGTGAATTGTTATTGGCGGAGTTAAAGGAGGAAGAACTCCCCCGCAATACCTATTACGGAGACGGCTCTCCAATTGAAACTTCTGTGTTAGATGAAATTCGTGAGGCATATCAGCAGGAAGCGGTTATGTTCCCCTGGCAGGAAGGGGATATCTTGATGCTAGACAATATGTTAACGGCACATGGGCGTGCGCCATTTCTAGGTTCACGAAAGGTTGTGGTGGGAATGGCCGAACCTTTTAATAATCAAGATACTTAGAGATAGAAGAGGCAGGTACCAGAAATGAAAGAGGAAATTATTGAAGGGTTTGGACTTTCACCTCAGCAAAAGCATCTGTGGCTGTTGCAGCAATTTGACCATAGCCCGGCTTATCGGACCCAGTGTGCCATCGCGATCGAGGGCAATCTTAATACAAAAGTTTTAAAAGCAGCCTTAGGGAATGTCGTAAATCGACATGAGATCCTCCGCACCACATTTCGTTGCCTGCCGGAGATGACTATTCCGCTTCAGGTTATAAGCGATAGTAGCCTACCGTCGGTTCATGACTACAACTTGAGTGGTTGGGAACCCCAAGAACAGGATGCCAGGGTTGAGGCGCTTTTTTATGAAGCAAGACGTCTAACTTTCGACTTTGAGAAAGGTCCACTACTATGTATATCCCTAATTAATCTGTCCCCACACAAGCACATCTTGCTTGTCAACTTACCAGCTATGAGCGCGGATACGGCTGCGCTCAAGAATCTGGTGCGCGAAATCAGCCGTTGCTACGCAGCCAGCTTGCATAGGGAGGAACTATCCGACCAGCCCATGCAATACGTTGATTTCTCGGAATGGCAAAATGAATTACTTGAGGCACAGAATACGGAAATAGGAAGAGAGTATTGGCGTAAGCAGGATCTCTCTGCTCTTCCCACTTTAAAGCTTCCTTTTGAAAACCAGTCTTCGGGAAAACCAGAATTTGAACCCGAATTTCTCACCTTGACGATTAAACCTGATATCGCAGCAAAAATCGAGGCGTTTGTCCGGAAGTATGATACTTCGACTTCTGTATTCTTGCTAGCTAGCTGGCAGATTCTGCTCTGGCGGCTCACCGGACAGGCAAACATAAGTATCTGCAGTGCATACGATGGTCGGAACTATGAGGAGCTAGAGGAAGCGCTAGGGCTATTTGCCAAATATTTACCGATTCACTGCGAATTGCAAGAAAACTTGCAATTCAGTGAAATCTTGGCTCAGGTTAATAAAACTACAAGCTTTCTCTACCAATGGCAGGAGTGTTTTAGTTGGGAACAAAGTGTTGGCTCAACTGATAACTTCACGGTTCCGTCTTTCTTCCTCTTTGAATTCAATTTTGAGGAACAGCCAGCCAAATATTCTGTCGCCGAAGTAACATTTTCGATTTCTAAGCAGTATACCTGTGTTGAGAGGTTCAAGATTAAACTCTCTTGTGTTCAGAGAAATGGTTCTCTGCTTGCAGAGTTTCACTATGATTCTAGATTATTCTCAATCCAAAATATTAAACGCCTGACGGAACAATTTCATACATTACTAGAAAGTGTCATTAAGAATCCGGCAGTTGCGATCGATGAGTTAGGGATTTTGAGTGATATTGAGCGACATCAACTGTTGGTCGAATTTAACGATACGAAGTGCGATTACCCTAAAGACAAGTGTATCCACCAACTGTTTGAGGAACAGGCAGAACGCACACCAGGCAAAATTGCCATTGTATTTGAAGAGCAGCAACTGACTTATGCTGAGCTAAACGCTCGTGCCAATCAACTGGCACGTCAAATGCAGGAGTTGGGCGTGGGGCCAGACGTGCTCGTAGCGATTTGCATGGAGCGCTCTGTGGAAATGATTGTTGGGCTGCTTG
>JAHHHS010000125.1 GCA_019359215.1 Nostoc indistinguendum CM1-VF10
AAAGTCAGGGGCATTTATTAGGGTGGGCAGTAGTTGGTCGTTAATTGCCATGTTCCTGATAATACAGTCCCTGTCAGTTTTTTGTCCATTCTCATTTAATGTTTCTTATTGCACTGACTAATTACGTCAAATGTTTGCCTGGGAATGCGGATAGTTGCAACTTTAATAAGCGGTGAATCTGCTTCTTGCCATTCTTTAACATGGTCTTCAATTGGCGTTTTTTCGTCATCTACATAAAACTGAATAAAGAAGTCAAAAGATGCTTCTCGACCTTCTTCAGCCAAATATTTCACCAACGCTTCTCGGAGGTAATTTTCTGATTCGGGAAGTGTTTTGGGTGGTTGTTCAGGTTGTTGAGATTTGATAGACAATTTTACAATGCGATTACCAAACTTAAAGGGAGCCATGCTCCAATATTGAATCAAAAGCGGATTTCCTACCTTCTGGCTGCCAATTTTTTGCAAGATAGCAAAGGCGTAACCAAGTTCCTGGATCCGCTCTGGGCTAAGTTCTCCACTACCTGCTCTGGAAAGATCAGCGTAATCACGAACGTCTTTAGTCAAAAAAGTAGGATAATTGTTGAGTATAAAATCTTGAGTTTTTTCTTCATCATCCAGCACTTTTTGCCCGTCCACATTCATCACCTTGATGGCGATACCACGAACATCTGGTTGGCTATCGGAGTTAAATTGACCACGCTTTTGAGGCGCACCACCATTAGAGAAACGAATCCACACAGGATAAGTTTGGGGCGTTTTGAACAAACCTACTTTCAGGTCTTCAGGAAGATTGGGTTCAATAATAAACTCTCCTGAAAGGAGTCCATGACTTTTGCTATGAATTTGGCGGAGGTCTGGGCCGGTTTTTTGTTGAGCTTGGAGGCTAGTTGCGATAATCTCGTCGATTATTGCTTCCTGCTCAGTGGTAGATGATGTTGGATTAGCCATAAAATATTTGATGATATGTCTTCATCATCCTGAATCCTTAGCCTTTCTGAGTCAATCCGGTTTCCGTAGAAACAGCTTGTAGTGGTTTATCCCAAGATTCAATAGGTATTTGGGACAAATAGGCGAAATCAAATATAATTCCGATAGTCGGCTTTGTCTGCCACTGTGGTAAACTGAGCAAGTGATCGTAATATCCACCGCCATAACCTAGGCGATATCCTTGATGGTCGCAAGCAACACTGGGGACGAGAATCAAATCTACTTCGGCAACATCTAAAATTGGAGTGTCGGGGTGTGGTTCAATGATGCCATAAGCACCGCGTTGGACAGAATCTTCAGGTGTCCAAATATGCCAACATAGAGATTTATCAATGCAGCGAGGAAATCCCCAACGGTATTTGGTATTTGCAAATAGTGGACTGAGATCAGGTTCTTGACGGAAGCTGAAATAAGCAAGTATTGTTTTTGCTTGGGAGAACAAAGTAAAGTTTTGTAGATGAGAGCAAATGCGATCGCTTTTTTCTTTCCACTCTCGAACAGACATTGATTGACGTGTTTTGAGTAGAGTTCGGCGTAGTTCTGCTTTATTTAATTGATGATTAACTTTGTTCATGAAATATTGCGTCAAAAAAAATAAGCTGGGCAATGCCCAGCTTATAACACTCTACATTTACTAATACATGGTTATACAGCGTGTTGGCGATACCACTCAATAGTATTTTTTAACCCTTGCTCAAAGCCCACCTGAGCCGTGAAATTAAAGGCTTGCTTTGCCCGTTCAGTATCTAAACAACGGCGGGGTTGACCATTAGGCTTGTCAGTTTGCCATACAATTTCACCCTTAAATTCCATCAATTCGCAGATTAAAATTATTAAATCAAGGATGGAGATTTCATAACCTGTTCCCAAGTTCACTGGTTCCAATTCGTTATACAATTGAGTTCCCATAACAATCCCCCGCGCTGCATCTTCTGAATATAGAAACTCGCGGGTGGGGCTGCCATCACCCCAAACAGGGAGTTGCTTTTCTCCCTTAATTTGGGCTTCGTGAACTTTGCGGATTAACGCTGGAATAACGTGAGAACTTCCGGGGTCAAAGTTATCTTCTGGGCCATATAAATTCACTGGCAGTAGATAAATTCCATTAAAACCGTACTGCTGGCGGTAAGATTGCAATTGAACTAAAAGCGCTTTTTTAGCAATTCCGTAGGGGGCATTGGTTTCCTCTGGGTAGCCATTCCAAAGATCGTCTTCTTTGAATGGCACTGGAGTAAATTTAGGATAGGCGCAGATTGTGCCAACACAAACGAATTTTTCTACTCCAGCTTGATAGGCAGCATGAATTAGCTGCGTACCCATGATCAAATTATCGTAGAACAACTCTGCGGGTTTTTCGCGGTTCAGACCAATGCCACCGACATGAGCTGCTAGGTGGATAATTACGTCTTGCTGGTCAACTGCACGTTGGCTATTTTCCCAAACACGCAAATCACAATCGCGCGATCGCGTTACTGTAATCTTCTCACGATTAGCCCCTGCTTTACACAGTTGATCTATCACCTGACGACCTAGAAACCCCGAACCACCAGTGACGAGAATGCGTTTATTTTTTAATGCTAAGGCAGTCATATTTTTATCCTCTGTGGTGCAAATCAGAAGTGCAAAGCGCCTAGTTGTTGACGAATAGTCGCAATATCTAATGGGAATTGTGAACCATTTCCATTGGGTGAAGTTTGACCCAATGCTTGTAAATCTGCTTCTACCATTAACGAAACTAGTTCTTCAAAGGTTACTGATGGTGCCCAGCCCAAATTCTGCCGTGCTTTGGTAGAATCGCCAATCAACAACTCTACCTCGGATGGACGGAGGTAACGCTCATCAAACTCTACATAATCTTCCCAATTAAGATTTACGTAACTAAATGCTAGTTCCAAAAACTCGCGCACCGAGTGGGTTTCACCAGTAGCAATTACGTAATCATCTGGCTGATCTTTCTGCAACATCAACCACATTGCTTTAACGTAATCCTTCGCATAGCCCCAATCTCGCTTTGCGTCTAGATTACCCATGTAAATTTTTTTCTGCTTCCCAGCAACGATACCAGCCACTGCTCTAGTAATTTTGCGGGTTACAAAGGTTTCACCCCGCCGTGGTGACTCGTGGTTAAAAAGTATGCCGTTACAAGCAAATAAATCATAAGACTCACGATAATTTACAGTTTGCCAGTGGGCGTAAACTTTCGCACAAGCATAAGGGCTGCGGGGATAAAAGGGCGTTGTCTCAGTTTGAGGTATTGCTTGTACTAAACCGTACATTTCTGAAGAACCCGCCTGGTAAAATCGCACCTGAATTCCGGTACGGTGTTGATAGTCCCGAATTGCTTCTAAAAGACGCAACGTCCCCATTCCGACAGCATCCACTGTGTATTCTGGTGAATCAAAGCTTACTCTGACATGAGATTGAGCGCCCAGGTTGTAAATCTCTACTGGCTGGACTTCTTCTAAAATGCGTCGCAACGTCGTACCATCTGTCAAGTCACCATAGTGAAGAAATAACCGCACTCCCTCTTTATGGGGGTCTTCATAAATGTGATCAATGCGGTCTGTGTTAAAGGTAGAAGTCCGGCGAATAATGCCATGAACCTCATAACCTTGTTCCAACAAAAACTCACTTAAATATGAACCATCTTGACCAGTAATACCAGTAATTAACGCCCGTTTCTGTTGCGCCATGCTCAATTATCCCTTATTGCCTTTGATTAAAAAGTTACAAACAATCTGATACAACTTAGCAACTAATTGCTGAATTGCCTAATGGGAAACCTACGAGTTATTGTTGTTAGGATACTTTTGTCCTAAATAAATATACTTAATAAAGATTAATTTAACACGTAAGTCCAAGCTTAAATATATCAAAACTGTTTAATTTGTTTGATTATGTATATTTTTTCTTTTAACAAATAGATCAACATTCTTTTTGTGTTAATTGTTTTTTTGTCAAAATTTTATATATATCTCGTTTTATGAAGACTGAATAAAATAAGTATTTGAAATTAGATTTATTGCAAAAATCAGAATAAGAGCAAAATGAACTACAGACAGGCTTAAAGGAATCTTAGCTAAATGGAAACACTTAAGCTCATCCCACCTCTAAAAGGGGATTGGATAACACGAAAGACTGTTAACCGTCAACGGCGTCGGGGCGCCTCTGCGGTTAATTTATTTTTACAAATGATTTAGGACTGTTATAGTTCTTTAGTCTTATGGCAATAATTAATACTTAGGGGCATTAACTGCCCCACAGAATCGGCCCTAAGTAGTTACTCAGTATGCCCCATTATTTTTGGGCACAATGACCACATCAACAGTTTTCAAGATGATCCATAAATCAAGCCAAAAATTCCTAAATCTAGCATAATGCAGGTCTATTTGGACTCGCCGAGGGTAGGGAATGTCATTACGCCCAGATACCTGCCACAAACCAGTAATTCCTGGACGGATTGTTAAAATCTCATCAATGTGATAACCGTATTTTGGCAGTTCTTCTGTTACCAAGGGTCGAGGGCCGACTACACTCATGTCCCCTTTTAAAACGTTCCAGAACTGGGGAAATTCGTCTAAGCTAGTAATTCGCAAAAATCGACCAATTTTGGTAATCCGGGGGTCTTGTTTCAGCTTAAAACTGCTTTCAAATTCTTGTCGCAATTCGGGCGATGTTTCCATCATTTGCATGAGGATTTCATCCGCATTGCTTACCATTGTTCGGAATTTAATACAATTAAACGCTTTGTAATTTTTCCCTACCCGTTCCTGGACATAAAAAATTGGACCTTCTGAACTCAAAGCAATCAGCAAGGCCAAAATTAAGTAGACGGGCAAGAACAAAATTAACACCGACAGTGAAAACACGATATCGAACAGTCGTTTGGCAAACTCTCCGTTTAAACCCTGAAAAGATAAACCTTTGGGTTTAACTTTTGGTGTCTTCGTTTTTGGACCGCGTTTTAAGAAACGCGTAGACGTTCTGGTGTCTTGCCTTACGCCTCGTTTGCCGGAGAGGAGTGAGCTCTGGGCAGTCATCATACTCCTTAATAATCCACACCACACATAGTCCCAATATTAAAGCCAAAATGATGTGCTTCTGGGGGGAAATTGCCAAAAGCCTAAAAAAATAAGACGTTAACCAAGACCATCATTCCGAAAACGGGCTTTTTCGTTGCATTTGTTTACAAAATCTAGATAACGATCTGCAAAGATTTGCGGTGAAAACTGCGCGGCGTGCGATCGCATATACTCGGAACTGAACGAACCCTCATACACTTCAAACTTTTCTACTGCCTCCACTAAAGCCGCCTCTGTTTGCGTCCTGAAGAATATACCTGTCCCTGTATCCACTCCAGAGCGGATATCTCGCACTGTTTCTAGAGCACCCCCTGCACCGTAGGCAATCACTGGCGTGCCACAGGCTTGTGCTTCCACTAGGGCGATACCAAAATCTTCACAAGCTGCATATACAAACGCCTTAGCCCTAGACATATATTTTTTTACCACATTATCGGGTTGCCATCCCAGTATTTGGATATTAGAGTTTGCTATCTCGCGAATCTTGTTCATTTCATCTCCTGTACCAATGACTACTAATGGCCGTTTTAGTTGATTAAAAGCCTTGACAATCAACGATATTTGCTTGTAACTCACTAACCGGGAAACTGTCAGATAAAAGTCCTCTTTCTCAGACAGAAATGGAAATTCCGCAATATTCACTGGTGGGTAAATGATTGTTGCTTCTCGGCGATAGCAACGCCAAATCCGCCGAGCTGTATGTTGCGAGTTAGCAATGAAGTAATCAACGCGATTGGCACTCAATACATCCCACTGGCGCAAACGATGTAATAAATATCGTGTCACCCATCCAGGGAAACCACTACCTAGTTTGCTGTGGCGCAGATAATCAAAAGTCAAGTCCCAGGCATAGCGCATAGGGCTGTGACAGTAGCAAATATGCATCTGTTCGGGAGTGGTCAAGATTCCTTTGGCAACAGCATGGGATGAAGACAGAATTACGTCATAATGCCGCAAATCAAGCTGTTCAATTGCCAAAGGCCACAAAGGCAAGTATTTTTGTACACCGTTGCGGGCATAGGGAAAGTCCTGAAGAAACGTCTTGCCAATTTGACGCTTGTATAAATAACTTTCAGGATTGCTGGATTCAAAATCTATGAGGGCATACAAATCAGCATTAATGTGATTCAAAATTTCTCGTACAACGAGTTCTGAACCACCGGTGGCTTTGGGTGTCAACCACTCATGAACCAGAGCATATTTCAAGGGCACAGCTAACTTGAATAAATGGAAAATACAAAGGCTAACTTGATGACGTTAACTGAAAAGTTTCCCCTTGTGATCAATTAACGGGAAGCCACCCAGATTAGCACATAAGACGCAATCTTTTCGTCAGAGGTTCCAGATGGATGCTGCAACCTGATAATCTCAGATTGGGGAGTGGGCAGTGGGGAATGGGGAATACCAATAGTTATTCTTGCCCCTGGCTCCCCTGCTTTTCCCCTACTCCTTTGATGACAACTGATATAGAAATGGTGAATTTATGCGAATTCTCATTATGGGTGGTACTCGGTTCATTGGTGTTTATTTGACTCAACTACTAGTGGAACAAGGATATGAGGTGGTGCTGTTCAATCGGGGAAATCGACCAGCACCTTCTTTAGAGGGAGTAGGACAAATTATAGGCGATCGCACTGATGCTACTCAATTAAAGGCAAAGTTATCACAGGAAAACTTTGATGTCATTTTTGACAACAACGCGCGGGAACTTACTGATACTCAACCACTAGCGGAGATTTTTCAAGACCGAGTGCAACATTTTGTGTATATGAGTTCTGCGGGCGTATATCTCAAATCTGACCAATTGCCCCATGTAGAAGGCGATCCGGTAGATCCTAAAAGTCGCCACAAGGGTAAGCATGAAACAGAAGCTTATCTGACTCAATTGGGATTACCTTTTACTTCCATTCGTCCTACTTATATTTACGGGCCTCGTAATTATAATGAGTTAGAAGGCTGGTTTTTTGATAGGATTGTGCGCGATCGCCCCATTCCTATCCCCGGAAATGGGTTACATATCACGCAGCTAGGTCATGTAAAAGACTTAGCAAAAGCAATGACTCAGGTTTTAGGTAATGAACAAGCCATAGGACAGATTTATAATATCTCTGGCGATCGCTTTGTCACTTTTGATGGTTTAGCCCGTGCTAGCGCTATAGCGGCTGGTAAATCACCCGATGCTGTAAAAATTGTCCATTACGACCCGAAAAAGTTTGATTTCGGCAAGCGTAAAGCTTTTCCGATGCGGGTGCAGCATTTCTTTGCTTCGGTGAACAAAGCGCAAACAGAATTAAACTGGCATCCTGAATATGATTTAATTTCTGGATTACAAGATTCTTTAGAAAATGACTTTTTGGCTAATGCAAAAGACAAAGCTGAAGTAGATTTCTCTGTAGATGAGGAGATTTTACAAGCTGTTTAACAACAAGATTCCCGATTTATTAAATAAGTCGGGAATCTGAGTTTTAGTCAAAAGGAAGAGTTTTTTCTTTTACCTGGGGAAGAAGAAATTCATCACGTCTTCAGTTTTTACTTGAATGGGAAGGCAGACGTTTTTAACATATTTATTGCGTCAATGCCGTTGAAATTACTTTCTGTAAATGGTGAACAAGTTGCAATATCCACTCCACAATGTTCTAGAAGCCCGTGCCCGCTTAGGTGAAGGCCCAATGTGGGACTCAACTCAAAACCTACTGTATTGGGTTGATATTCATAACCATCGCGTGCATCAGTTTCATCCTGCTACGGGAAAAAGTTCCTTTTTTGATGTGGGAGATGTAGTAGGTGCGATCGCAACAGCAGGTAAAGATAGATTAATTATGGCACTGCGCCATCATTTGGCGTTTCTCAACACCCAGACAGGTGAAGTTAACCCCATTTTGGAAATTGAAGGGAATCTCCTAGATAATCGTTTCAATGATGGCAAATGTGACCCTCAAGGGCGCTTTTGGTTTGGCTCAATGTGTTCTTTGGAAAAACCTCAGGCGAGCCTCTATCGCTATGACAATGATGGTTCATTGCATATAATGGAAACAGGATTGACTATCTCTAATGGTCTGGGGTGGAGTCCAGATCAAAAGACATTTTACTTAACAGATTCTCCTCAGCAAAAAATATATGCTTACGACTTTAATTCTGTAACAGGGAATATTACTAATCGCCGGGTTTTTGTTGATTTAACTCATGAATCCTTCTACCCAGATGGTTTGACAATAGACAGTGAAGGACATATTTGGTCAGCTATGTGGGATGGATGGTGTGTGATTCGTTTCAATCCCAAGGGTGAAGAGATATTGCGGATAAAGCTACCTGTGCAAGTGCCAACTAGCTGTACTTTTGGGGGCGAAGATTTGCAAACACTTTACATTACCACTGCTTCAGTTGGACTCAGTCAATCAGAGATCGAAAAAAGCTTCTACTCTGGTGATTTGTTTGCTCTGCAAACTGATGTTACTGGATTACCTAGTAATAATTTTTAAGAATTATATAGTAGTCCTAAATCATTCGTGGAATTTATAAATTCTATTTTTATTCTCTTTTCTGTTATGTTGACGGTTAACGGTTATCAGTCATTGATCATCAACCTTCATGTAAATGTTCAAGTTAAATGCGTAATAGCTTCTTATTTATTGTCTCCACAATGCCACTTGCTGTTTTAGTTCTCTCATATCTAAATAATCGCTAGCAAAAGCCTTTCGTAAAAGTGGATGAGGAATAAATTGATCATACTTTTGGATTTCCGGTGCTTCTGAAGTACTGACTAAATCTTCTGAGGTAATTCTTTGCTCACACAATGAAGCAATTTCAGGATAAAGATGTTTAAATTTATCCTTGCCTAGTTTAATTGTCAAATAATAAGGATTTACTCCGCCAATGCTGATAATTTCTAACGATTCTCGACAGTAAGAGTTGAGTAATCTTTCTAAAGTGCGGTAAGCAACTGTACCCATCCAGGGGAAAATGCAGCATTTACCTTTTTCTAATTGCAAGATATTTTGTTTATCTAATCCAACCTGCTGAACCAATTGGCGAACTTTACGTAAACGTTGCAAAGCATTTTTTTGCAAATAGCTGTACTCGATATTTTCAAATAGAACCTGTTGCATTCGTTGTAAAACTTTGGTATGAATAGTACCACTACCACCACGCCAATAAATACTAGATTTCCCCTCAGCTTGTTTAACAAAAATAGCCTTTTTTTTAAAGTCAACTTCTACGACTTCCCAAGTTCTCCCAGCTAAAGCAAATTGATTGCCAACAGCAGGCGGCGTGACGATACTGCCAATTTGCGTTACACCTTGTTTAACAATATATTCTTGCTGTTCAGCAAAGACAGCATAAAACTGGAATTTTCTCACAATCTTTTCTCCTGCCAAACCCAAGATTAATTTACCTTGTTCAGTATGCTGAATATGACCAATATCAATTAAATAGCGCAGCAGTAATTGGAAATCCTCTTTGCAAATAGCAGCAAAGGGTGGCAAGCTAAAAATTTGTTTAGCTAAAACATTAGGTGAAAGTTCCCCTATTGCTGTTAAAATGCTCATTGTTTGGTGATAAAGCAAACTCAAAGGATATTTAATCGGTCTGATTGGTTCAATCCATTGCTCATCTAAATAAAGTTGGATTATAGCGATAGACTGCAAAAGTTGCCAGGGTATTTGCTCTGGTAGATAAGCTTCTGATAATGGTTTCTCTTCAGGACAGATAAAGCGCATATCGGCAGCTTCACCTCTCCTACCACTACGTCCTAAACGCTGTAAAAAACTAGCTACAGACAAGGGTGATTCTAACTGAATAACTCGCTCTAAATAACCGATATCTATACCTAATTCTAAAGTCAGAGTAGCGGCGGTAACTGCTGGATTGTTGGGTTCACGCATCGCATTTTCAGCAGATTGCCGTAAGCTAGCAGATATACTCCCATGATGCACATGATATATATCTGGTAGTCCTTGTTCTGTGGCAATTTGTCGCAAAGATGCTATTACAGATTCAGTTCGCGTACGATTATTAGCAAATATTAGGCATTTGCGAGATTTGCTGAGATTGAAAATGTATTGTTCATAAGCTGTTGCCTCTGATTCATCTACTTCATCACTAATATAAAAATGTTCTACAGCTAGTTTTATTTGGCGTTTGATTCCGTCAGCTTGCGGTGTAATGACTGGCTTCTCTGTTCCAGAACGCAACCATTCTTCAGCTATTGAGTAATCACCAAGAGTTGCCGATAAACCAATACGGCGTGGTTGCCTTTGCGTCAACTTTGCTAAACGTTGTAATTGGCAAATAATTTGACAACCGCGTTCGGAACCCATAAAGGCATGAATTTCATCAATGATCACAAATCTTAAATCACCAAATAAGCGAAGTAGGTCGTTATTTTTATTAATTAATAAACTTTCTAAAGATTCTGGTGTAATTTGTAGAATGCCTTGAGGATTCTTTAAAAGCTTGCTTTTTCGACTTTGAGAAACATCACCGTGCCAATGCCAAACTGGAATATCTGCTTCTTTGAGTAAGTCGTTGAGGCGCTCAAATTGATCATTAATTAAAGCTTTGATTGGACTAATATATAATGCCCCTATAGTTGTAGCAGGGTTGGTATGTAATAAAGTCAAAATTGGCAGAAAGGCTGCTTCTGTTTTCCCCGCAGCAGTTGCAGCAGTAACTAGCAAATGAGCATCAGTGTCAAATATAACTTGACAAGCAGCAATTTGAACTGGTCGTAATTCAGTCCACTGGTGATGATAAATATATTCTTGAATGAAGGGTGCAAGTCGGCTAAAGGCATCGCTCATTTTTTGATGAATAATTAGTGATAAGTAGCTGTGCGAGCATTAAAGAATCGGTCACATAGCTTTAGGATGTGATGGACAAGTTATAGCGGTTCTCAGTTGAGTGAGGTACAAGAACCCCACCCCGCAAGCGAAGAGGGGGCTATAATTTACCTCATTTAGCAAAAGCTATAGATAAATCTCTTAATTCAATGGTATTTTAGAAAATTTTGCCGATTTTTCCCCCTATTGACTCAAGACAGATTAACATCTATTAATCAAACTTAAATAATAGGGACAAGTATATAATCAGGCAAAACCCATGAATAAATATAAGGAAATATTACGAGTCATTCTTGCTATATGCATCATTGTGGTTGGAGTGACACACTTTCTTGTTCCAGAAGAATATGTCAAAATTGTACCTCCGCAATTACCTTACCCTTTAGGATTAGTTTATCTTAGTGGCTTTTATGAAATTTTGGGTGGTATCGGCTTATTAGTCCCGCCTGTAAGTCAAGCTGCTGCTTGGGGACTTCTTGCTCTTTTTATTGCTGTTTACCCTGCCAATATTTATATGGCGGTTAATCTTATTAAGATTGAACATATACCTAATTCACCTTGGGTACACGTAGTCAGGCTTCCCTTTCAAGCAGTTTTAATTGCTTGGGCTTGGTGGTACACGAAATCTTATGATGGGGAAAAACAAGCTTCTATTATTCCCAAGTCGCTCATTCCTAAAGAATTAGAATTGAAATAAGTGCGTTTTTTATATCTGAATTATGCGCGTTGCAACTTTGTTTGGAATAACACTCTCGTTAGCAATAAGCATTGGAGGAGTTGCTGTTCGGGTGACTCAAGCGGTGCAGCTTAGAGATGGCACAGTCTACTTTGTCCAACCGCCGAAACTTGTTGAGGCAACAACTACTTATAAAGATGTGAATGTTTGGGGCGCAACTTACTATTTCAAGATTAATGTGCCGGAAAATGCTGGAGAATCCCTCCAGAAGGTAACGATCGCACAAAGGGAAGGAGCAGAAAACATCCGCTACAATCTTAATGATACCCGCGCCTTTGTCGGAACCAGCGATGCCTCCGGCGGGCTACGCCTACGCAAAGAATCTCGGCTAACACTAGGCCCAGTCACAGCAGAACGCAAGACACGAACCGTTACTGTGAATTTTGATCCGCCTGTTACTCCGGGACAGACAGTTACAATCGCCCTTAGCCCTGTGAAGAATCCCAGCTTTTCTGGTGTCTACTTACTGGGTGTAACAGCATTCCCAGTAGGTGAGAAATCTCACGGACAATTTCTCGGCTTTGGACGGTTTCAGTTTTACAGCAATAGAAGTCACTGGTGGTTTCCATAAGTATTACAGCAACTTGTTGCGAAATTGCGTAGGCGCACCCCGCCGCAGGCATCGCAAATATTTATCCCCAGATTATTTGTAAATTTAAAATAAATCCTGGTAAAATATCTTCTCCTAATAATTCTTGTGGAGATGCTAATGTTTCTATCGGTTTACCAATACGATAGATTTCTACCTGACGCATTTTCGGATTAATTAACCAGCCTAATTTAACTCCGTTATCGATATATTCCTGCATTTTCGCTTGCGTTTCTCGCAAACTATCGCTTGGTGACATTAACTCTAAAACAAAATCTGGTGCGATCGGCGGAAACTTTTCTTGTTCTTCGGGTGTGAGTGCATTCCATCTCTCTTTTCTTATCCAAGCTACATCAGGAGAACGGTTTGCACCATTAGGAAGTTTAAAGCAGGTGGAAGAATCAAAGCCAACCCCTAGTTGAGTTTGGCGATTCCAAATCACAAAATCTGCCGCAATTTCAAAATTACGATTTCCAGTCTCTCCGCCTGTAGGTGGCATTATTAGTAGTTTTCCCTCTGCATTGCGTTCAAATTTGACTTCTGGGTTTTCCCGACAGAGTTGATAAAATTGGTTGTCGGTGAGTTGAATGATAGAGTTCAAGTTGACGGTGATAGCTGTCATGGGATTATCTTGAGGATGACATTTTTAAACCAGTAGAGTGGCTTTTTCTTAAATTCTACTAACCAAGTTAAATAACCTAATCTTTTTATCGCGTCTGCAATTTCTCGATATTTTTCTAGATTCTTCCGATGACTTTTATTTGCCAAATTTTGTTGCAGAAGAAATCAGTGCTAAATCTGATGCAGCTAGTCAGTAGGTAAAAGCTTTAATTGATGTTGATAAAATAGATGCCATTTTTGAAAATTATTAGATGCAGAGTTCGCGGTAGTGGCTTCAGAGTTGACGTTAGTGACTCCGGGGTTAACGGAAGTAGCTTCAGAGTTGACGTTAGTGACTCCAGGGTTAACGGAAGTAGCTTCAGGGTTGACGGTAGTGGCTTCAGGATTGACGGTAGTGACTCCAGGGTTGACGGTAGTGGCTTCAGGGTTGACAGGAGTGGCTTCAGGGTTGACAGGAGTGGCTTCAGGGTTCGTTTTTGTTTGCTGCGATCGCTTAATTATAAAAACTCATTGCCAGCGAAGCAATTTCTAAGCGTTGCGATCGCTTCAGCATCGGCAGCTGGTGCGTTGAGACATTTTAAGCGGTCATACGTATTAATTCCCACCACCAAAGCGTCTCGACTCATATTAGTAAGCTTTATGATAGTTTAGTCCCATTATTTCCAGCTTCTACAAGAAATTTACCGCATTTACCGTAGAAATTTGTAGTAGGGCGAATCGAATTCGCGGTTACACAGGCAAAGTCCGCCTCCGCGGACTTACAGAAAACAATGGGTTTAAGCCCGTTGTTAAAACCCACAAAGGTGGGTTTTGTTTATGTAGAAGCGGTTTCTAACTGTCCATTTCACGTTAAGTTGACTACACGCAATTCTTTTAGCCGAGATTTCTCCTATGACTCAACTCACACCTATTCATTTGGAAGATAGCACGATTATTTACATTGAAGCCACGGATAATGTAGATGCACCACCAGTTAACATCGAAGTTTCTCCAGAGGGAGAGGAAGAAGCGCTAATTGATAAGGGATGGGGTGCTGATGTTGCACAAAAACAGATAGTGCAAAATTTCCAAGCAATTGAAGGTACAATTCGGGCTTATACTGTTTATTCACTCAATGCTTTTAAGAAAATCCCTGTTGCTAATATTGATAAAGTCACTCTAGAATTTGGCATTAAAGTTGGCGGTGAAGCAGGTATACCTTACGTAACTAAAGGCACGGCTGAAAGTAATCTTAAGGTAACGGTAGAGTGTTCATTTCCTGACCAACTGGAAAAGAAAACTCAGCAATCATGAGTCAGAATATTGACGCACCTAGAATTTCTATTATTATTCCGACTCTTAATGAAGCAGAGAATATTAAAGAAGCAATTGTAACTACTCAACTCAACACAAATATAGAAGTAATCATAGTAGATGGTGGCTCCAAAGATGACACCATAGAAATAGCTCAGTCTTTAGGTGTCAAAATTATCTCATCGTTTCCAGGCCGTGCTGTGCAAATGAATGCGGGTGCTGTAGCGGCTACAGGAGATATTCTGCTGTTTCTCCATGCAGATACCCGTTTACCGATTGGGTTTGATGAGATGGTTCGCACAGCGCTACAACAACCTGGGACTGTGGCTGGTGCATTTAACTTGCGGATTGATGCATCGCTTTTAAGTTTAAGATGGGTGGAGTTGGGTGTAAATTTGCGATCGCATTTTTACCAAATGCCTTATGGCGACCAAGCAATTTTTTTAACAAAAGCAGTATTTCAGCAAATTGGCGGTTTCCCTGAATTGCCTATCATGGAAGACTTTGAACTCATCCGTCGGTTAAAACGCATAGGACAGATTGTAATTATCCCCACACCAGTTGTTACCTCAGCCCGTAGATGGTTGCAAAAGGGAGTATTTAAAACTACGCTACTGAATCAAATAGTAATCATTGCTTATTTACTCGGCGTTTCACCTGAACGAATTTGTAGCTGGTATCGCCGAGAAAAATTTAAGAGAATTTAAGCTATTTCTCATGTGCTTAGTATATCTTAGGGGCATTGGATTTGAAGTGTTAAGGGTCTTAACACGAAGCTTCAGATTCTAAACACGAAGTTTCAAGTTCTGAACACGAAGTTTCAAGTTCTGAACACGAAGTTTCAAGTTCTGAATACGAACTTTCAGGTTCTGAACACGAAGTTTCAAGTTCTGAACACGAACTTTCAGGTTCTGAACACGAAGTTTCAAGTTCTGAACACGAACTTTCAGGTTCTGAACACGAAGTTTCAAGTTCTGAACACGAAGTTTCAAGTTCTGAAGGTAAAACTTATAAAAATGAGGAAGCCTGTATTAAATCCCAAACTCAAACTACTACTCTTAAGTTGCCTAATTGCCACTCTCATAGTTGCTGCTAAACAGTTAAACATTCAGGGACTTTTACAGACATCAGTCATTTGGGTTGAGAGTCTTGGCGTTTTAGGGCCTATCGCCTATATAGTAATTTACAACTTGGCAACATTACTATTTATCCCCGGTTCTCTCTTAACGCTCAAAGGCGGTTTTCTGTTTGGAGTATTTTGGGGGTCAATATATGTGCTAATTGCTGCAATAGTCGGGGCAATCTTGGCTTTTATCATTGGACGCTACCTTTCACGGGATTGGGTTTCTCGACAAATGGACAAACATCCTAAATTTAAAGCAATTGATTTAGCAGTTGCTAAAGAGGGATGGAAAATTGTCTTTTTAACTCGTCTCTGTCCCCTTTTTCCGTTCAATTTATTGAATTACGCTTTTGGCGTAACACAGGTTTCCCTCAAAGACTATATATTGGGTTCCTTTGGCATTATTCCTGGTAGTGTGATGTACGTTTATATTGGTTCTTTAGCTGGTAATCTTGCCATGATTAACACGTCTGATCAACCAATTACTCCAGAAACTCAAGTCTGGCAATGGATAATGCGAGTAGTTGGGTTGATTGCTACCGTTGCTGTAACTGTATATATTACAAAAGTTGCTCAAAAAGCTCTAGCTCAAAGTGTGGCATTAGAAGAAATAATAAACCATGACAAAACTAACAATCATTCAGATATTTAAAAATATTAATGCCAGAAAATTGCATAAGTTTTTTAACCTAAGTGTATTAATCTTGCTGGCATTGGCGAGCATTTTCATATTAGACACAGACCCGGCTGTAGCACAAGAATCTGCAAATTCAAATTCTTTTAATCCCCAAGCAATTTTACGGGATGCCTTGCAGTGGATTGATAGCCTTGGTACAGTGGGAGCGATCGCTTTTATTGCCCTTTACATTATCGCTACCGTCGCTTTTTTCCCAGGTTCTATTCTCACCTTGGGAGCGGGTGTGATTTTTGGTGCAGTTTGGGGTTCTCTCTACGTGTTTATCGGTGCAACCCTTGGTGCTACTGCTGCTTTCCTTGTGGGACGTTATTTAGCAAGGGGCTGGGTTGCTGATAAAATCGCAGATAATAAAAAATTTGCTGCCATTGACCAAGCGGTTGGTAGAGAAGGATTAAAAATTGTCCTGTTAACGCGATTCTCACCTATATTTCCTTTCAACTTATTAAACTATGCCTTTGGCATCACAGGAGTTTCACTTAAAGACTACTTCATCGGCTCTGTAGGCATGATTCCCGGAACCATCATGTACGTTTATATTGGTTCTCTTGCAGGTAATCTTGCCATGATTGGTACTGAAGCTCAACCCACCAACCCGACTTTACAATGGGCAATTCGGATTTTGGGTTTGATTGCTACAGTTGCTGTCACAGTTTATGTCACCCGGATTGCGCGGAAAGCTTTAGAAGAGGAATTGTAAGGGCGCACAACTCATACATTTTTACTATGGTCTATTCAACTGCAAATTGCTGTAAATTATCAATTGTTGAAATGTTTATACAGGAAAGCTTTAATCGTATTTGTCAATTACCAAACGGACAAAACAATTTAAAGGCTGTATTCCTTATTAAACAAGCATAAAAAATAAAAGACTGAGCCGCTTAAGTTTAACGTGAGTAATTTATATTAAAGGGGCAACCAAATTGAGTTTGAATTGGTATGACTTCAAACGCTGTTCTGGCATACTTATTAATTGCTTGCTACTTTGTCATGGAAAGACTATTAAGAGTTGGGGACAAAGCTCTTAGTCTTCAGGCTGGGGAATTTGACAGAGGCAGTTCAAAAGTGATTTGGATTAGCGGTCTAATCAGTATCCTCCTAGTTTTGTTAGCTCCAATTTTAAATGCGAATCAAATGGGAGATTGGAACAGTGGGTATTTTGGTTGGTTAGGGCTGCTGCTCATGGTTGGTGGGCTTTTTATGCGCTACTAGGCTGCGAAAACACTTAGTAAATTTTATACGAGAACGTTGCAAACCTTTGAGGAGCAGCAAATCATTCAGCAAGCTCCATACAACATCATTCGACATCCTGGTTATTTGGGTACATTTGTGATGGAAATTGGAGCAGGTTTAGCGATTGCTAATTGGGTAATCTTGATAGTTATTGCAGTTATGGGAGTGCTATCGCGTATTTACCGTATTCAAGTAGAGGAAGAAATGTTAAAAACTGTATTTGAAGAACAGTACACAGTTTACTCCCAGAAAACCTGGAAGCTCATTCCTTTTATGTACTGACACTACTATTTGCCTAGAATTAGATAACCAAACGCCACAGTCTCACACTTTCATGATCGCTAGCAGCTAGAGTTTTACCATCAGGGCTAAGTGCTACTTTAAGTGAGTTCGATGAACCTCCCCCTCCCAGCCTCCCTTTCCGTTTCGGAGAGGGAGAGGTCAAATAAGACTTGTCTAACTTACGTTAAGTTTATCGTAATTTTGGATTTCCCCAAAAGGCAGTTGACTTTAGTATTTTAAATTCTTAAATAAGGTTCCACCAATGTCCAATTTAGATTTAGAGAGAGTTACAGTTCGCCCAACGGATGAGTATAACCAAAAGTTGGTGTCTTACGTCCATCCGCCAAATTGGGTTAATCCTCAACCGGCAGATGTTTACGATTTGATAGTAATTGGTGCTGGTACTGCGGGATTAGTGGTGGCTGCGGGTGCGGCGGGACTGGATTTGGGTTTAAAAGTGGCGTTGATTGAAAAGCATCTCATGGGTGGGGATTGCTTAAATTTTGGTTGTGTACCATCTAAAACTATTATTCGGTCTGCTCGGGTTGTTGGCGAAATCTGGAATGCTCAAAACTTGGGAGTTAATATTCCCCAACAAAATATTGATATTGATTTTCCCAAAGTCATGGCAAGAATGCGGCGGGTAAGAGCTGGTATCAGCCCTAATGACTCGGCGGAGCGGTTCTCATCGTTGGGTGTCGATGTCTTTTTGGGTAGCGGTCGATTTGCGAGTAAAAATACCGTAGAAGTTGGCGATAAAACCCTCCGGTTTAAAAAAGCTGTAATTGCTACTGGTGCAAGAGCCGCACAACTGTCGATTCCGGGAATTGAAAAGGCGGGTTATTTAACTAATGAGACGGTTTTTTCGCTGATTCAACGACCGGAACGTTTGGCGGTGATTGGTGGCGGCCCCATTGGTTGCGAATTGGCGCAAGCTTTCCGGCGCTTGGGTTCTGAGGTGATACTTTTCCATAGCGGTTCTCATCTTCTGAATAAAGAAGATGTTGAGGCTGCCAAAATTCTCCAAAAGGTTTTGGTTAGCGAAGGAATTCGCGTGGTGCTGAATTCTAAGTTGGAAGAAGTGGTAACTGTTACTGAGGGGAAACGGCTTTACTTTTCCTCCAATGGTCATCGAGATTCGGTGACAGTAGATGAAATTTTAGTCGGTGCGGGGCGATCGCCAAATGTGGAAGGTTTAAATTTAGAATCAGTAGGGGTGGAATACGACAAGGGTCAAGGTGTGAAGGTAAATGATTATCTCCAGACAACGAATCCCAAAATTTATGCAGCTGGTGATATTTGCATGAACTGGAAGTTTACCCATGCTGCTGATGCTGCGGCGCGGATTGTGATTAAAAATACGCTGTTTTCTCCCTTTGGCTTAGGACGCTCGAAACTCAGTAGTCTGGTAATGCCGTGGGTAACTTATACTGACCCAGAAATTGCCCACGTAGGACTATACGAACACGAGGCGCAAAAATTGGGTATTGAGGTGACAACAATTAAAATACCTTTTAGTAGTGTAGACCGAGCGATCGCAGATGGTGAAGAATCAGGATTTCTCAAAATCCACCATAAAAAGGGGTCTGATGAAATTGTCGGTGCAACTATTGTCGCCAGTCACGCGGGTGAGATGATTTCAGAAGTCACTACGGCAATGGTGAATAAGATCGGTTTGAGTAAGTTAAGCAGTGTAATTCATCCTTATCCCACTCAAGCCGAAGCGATTAAAAAAGCAGCTGATGCTTATCGTCGAACCCTTCTGACATCAAATACCAAAAAATTATTGGGATTTTTAACAAAGTTATCTTGACCAAAATCAGTGAACAGTCAGACAACTGAGAACTGATAACTGTTATTAAAATCAACGTGAATTCGATGAACCTCTCCCTCCCAGCCTCCCTCTCCGAAACGGAAAGGGAGGAACAATGAAAAATTCAGCTTTTTGCTCCCCTCTCCGTGTCGGAGAGGGGTTAGGGGAGAGGTCAAATAAGACTTGCCGAACCACGTTAAACAGTTCGGAAGCGAGCAATCTCACCTTTTATGAAGTTTGCGTAGTAATAGGTCGGAAGCGAGCAATTTCACCTCCTATCAAGTTTACGTAGTAAAGATTACCATCCTTTCCAGTGGTGATTTGTACAGGCACCCCTAAATTAGGTATGTCTGCTTGAGAAGCAAACCGCTTAACTGAGACAAATTTGCCCTGACTATCGAATTTCAAAGCATCGATAGTTCCTTGACTGGAATCAGCAATGAATAAGGCATCTTGATAGATTGAGGGGAAAGTATTGCCTGTGTAAAAGTCACCCATAGTAATAGCATTAGAAGCAAAATGCTCGTAAGTGTAGGCTGGTGCTGTTACAACTTTGCCACTCTTATAGAAGGCTTCCGCCGCATCCAGTTTAGAATAGGTAGGTTGTTTTAAGCTAACGATATTTTTATTTGCATCAAGGCCACCTTCATAGAACGGCCAGCCAAAGTTGGCTCCTGGTTTCCCGATATTCACCTCTTCGTAAAAATAAAAGCCAACATCACCAATTACGGGGGTATTGGTACTCTTATCAATTGTGAAACGGAAGGGGTTACGCAAACCTAAGTTATAAACTTTGGAACTATTGCTATTGGGATCACCGTTATAAAAAGGATTACTTGATAAGCCTTGACCAGTTATCGCATCAATCCGCAGCATCTTCCCAGACAGATTATTGACATCCTGGACGCGAATTGCTCGCGGATCTCTCCCATTGTAGGAAGTGCCATCTCCTAAGCTGACAAATAGAGAACCGTCGGTGCCAAAGCGCACAGCACCAACTGAGTGAGATTCACTATCATTGGCTATAAAATTTTGGACATTTTGGACTTTATCGAGATTATTGAGATAATCATCCAAGCTGGTAAATGGCTTACCAGTAGCTTTGTTGAGAATTCCTGATGGTGCGTAGCCAAGTGAGACATTTGTGCTATTCCCATCTGGACGATTGATATTTTCCCAAATGCCATTAGTACCCAACAACACCACTTCACTGCCAGCAATAGCAGTAGTGTAATTAGTCTTGGGGTCAGCTTCTATCCTAGTTAGCCGTGCAGTCCTATTCCCATTCTGATCGGGATTGTCCAATCCGCTATTGGGATTGTTTTTAGGGTTGGTTGGGTCGGTTTCTGGTGGATCGTAGGTATATAACAGGTAAACGTAGTTTTTGGGGTTTGTAGCTTTGCCAAAGTCTGGATGTACGGCAATGCCTAAAAGACCGCGATCGCGCGTATCATTAACCTGTGCAGAAATATCGATAAATGGTGTTGATAATAAAGTGCCTTTGTCTAAGACTTGCACTACCCCATTTTTCTGGGCAATAAACATCCGGTTACCGTCAGATGTCCAGTCAAAAGCTGTGGGTAGATTCAAGCCAGCAGCTACCGTCTCTAAAGCAAAGTTACCAATGTCATCATCGATAATATTGATAGTTGCCTGTTGACTATTTAGCTGCACTCCAACGGCGTTACTAAACTTCAAAGTAAATGTTTCATTTACCTCTCCAACTGTGTCATTAATAATGGGGATAACAATGGTCTTG
>JAHHHS010000126.1 GCA_019359215.1 Nostoc indistinguendum CM1-VF10
GCTTGTTGAACATTATTAATTCTCTCGAATTCCGGTGTTGATGTACAGTTCCCCTTTTATTCGCGAGTTACAATCGCGAATATTCTTGTCTTCTTCCCATCTTTTTGCCAAATTGGGATGCTCCCTCAAAAACATTGATTTGTCTCAAATGAAGCTGAGGATAATTAGTAGTGTATTGTGGCTGCTGCTTCTGTTTTGGTCAAGTAATTTAATCATACTGCTGACTCTCTCCTGGCCAAGTATTTTGTAGTTTTGCAGGAACAAAGGAGATTTTTGACCCACAAGCGAACGCCCAATTAATCGCAGATTCTGCTGGCTACTAAGGGACAAGTCCGACCATTAACAAAGCAAGAACCTCGATAGCAGCAAGAAATATGGCTTGCCGCAGTAGAGGAAGCTGACGGCACTTTCCCGAATGGCACGCTTGTTAACGGCAAACCCATTATATATAAGGCTTTTAGGTGCCGGGTGTCGGGTATCAGATGTAGTGAGCAGGTAGGGCAAACGCATCTAAATTACTCTTGATCACAACGAAGGTTAAGAACCAACGAAAAAATCTTTCCTTTCGCGCTTGATTATTTTTTAAGCCCCAAAGTGATGCCTAAAACTTTGGCAATAAGTGAGCGGTAATGACATTACTTTAACTCTATTGACAATATACTTTGCTTATTGACATGATGCGGCCGCCCTAAGTGAGCAGGTAGCGAGGGAGAGAATTTTGCAGTAAGACTTCCCCTTCCTCTTTTCCTATGTCTTTTTCCCCTGCCCCCTGCCTTCATACTTTCCAGCGACGGGTGATTGACGCCCTTGTTCAGCGGCTGCTTACAGCCAGCGACGTACACAAGCTTTATAGGGCAAGTAATCTGATGGGAAGCAGTCCTCCAAGTATTGCTCCTCTCGCGGGATGACCACGAACGACATCAGCACCACTGCTGGCATAAGGGTGACAAGTAGCCAAATACTGTTCACCCAGAATGCGACGCCGAGATGGAACAGCGAGAAAGACAGGTAGATGGGATTGCGGCTGTATCTATAGGGCCCCGTGCTTACGATCGTGGTGGTGGGACGATTGCCCGGAACGGGCGTGCCAGCGATCCAGAACGTGCGTACAGCCCAGAGGAATAGTGCGACAGCGACAAGCACTACAGTGCCCCCGAGTGGCACGCTCACGGCACCAGGCACGAGCCGAACTGGCCATGCGAAATGCAGCAACAGACCCAGGGCTATCGCGCCCAGGTAGACAAAAGGAGGCCGCACGATCCCGGGGTTCGCGGCTGACGGCACCGTGCCTGTCTTTGCCTTATCGCTGCGATCATCGCTTGCCATAAGTTTCTATCTGAAGAACCGTTTTCAACTTAATATCTCATTAATTCAGAGATTAATCTCTCAAAATTAAATAAACTTGTTTCAATGGACGTAGAAACGGCTATCGCTGGGGCTTAGATTGGGTGTATCTGCCACCAATTAAGCAAATTTGTCAGGGCTTGCGTCTTCAAACTTCAGCATCACACCGCAACGCTCATCAATCGTTAGGGTACTGAGTAATTCTTTAATATATTGCCCATTTCTTGGCTTGAGCGATTCTTCGAGAACACCGCACATCGCAGAAGTTTTGGTGTATCGAATGTATCTTAAGTTGCTCCCGATGTGATAGCATACCTTCAACAATTTTAGATAGCATACCTAATCCATGAATCAAGTTCGACTCCCTAAAGTTAGCGTTGCCGTGATTGGTTTGGTAGTTGCAAGCGTATTTCATGCTACTCCAGTGCTGGGAGCTATTCTAACTAGACAAGAATTTTCAGGTGATTTTACTTTAGTCGATGCTACTAGCCCATTCCTTACGAACTCTTTGCCAGAAGAAAGCGAATATTCGGGATTCGTGGTTTACTCAGAGTCCGGGACTTTGAGCGATTGGGAGCTATCCGTCAACAATCTAGACCTAAATTTGAAGAGAGTCCCTACTAATGGCGGTAACTTAACTCCAGATGTCGATTTTGAGCTTGACTCTGGGTCGAATTGGAATTTAGTAGTTGATTTTGGCATTGCTTTTGATGCCCCTAGATATACCCTAGAAAGAACTTCAAGCTCTGAAATTACCTTGACGGGTGCAGTGGGACGGGCAGGAACATACATCTATCAAGATTCTGCTGTCAATATTACCCTGAGTTCTTCATATACATCAGTACCAGAACCTACTTCCCTACTAGGTCTATTGTTTGGAGTTGGTGCAATTGCTGTCTCTAAAAAAGCTGGTAAGACGAAATAGTAAAGCATGAATTACTCAACTCTTTACCAAAGCTTTCTCTCACTACACAACTTCTAGCCAATCGCACACCACAGACGTACACCCAAGAGCAAAGTTAACCCAGACCTGCCATTGCCCTAGGCAGCCATTCCAGTAAGGCTCACCATCAGCAACACCGACAGCCTCGCCAACTTTAGAGACAAGCTCTTGGTAGAAAGAGCCAGCGCAATTCATGCCTTGCTGCATTTTCAGTTTCAGCCCCTTCCAACCTTGGGCAACAGGATTTTCCACTTGGGTAACTGTTTGGGGAATATCAATAGGTGTCGTGTCAGTGACTGGTGTGTTTAACACTATATTATTGCTGACTGACACCAACTCATTTTGAAACAGTTCATCCCGATTGAACCACTGCCCAAAAATCGAATCACGCTGATCATCGGGTGGAACAAACTGGTAAACGCACTCCCGATTTTCACGCTTACCCAACCGACCAATGTAGTCCAACTTCAAGTCTATCTTGGCAAGTAACTTCTGAGCGATCGCTATCGGAGTCAGTTTTTCTGAGATACTGACATTCAGGTAATTCTTGATAACGTGCCGATGCTTTACAGCCAGTGCTTTAAACTCCAGCATCTTCTCATCAGACCCCCGCAACTGAACGTCTGGTGTAAGCAACTGCAACAGATTCAGTTCTTCTAACAACAGCACCGATGGCAACATCTGCCCCTTGTTAAAATCCGGTTTCCAAACCGAATTCTCCCCAGCCTCTAACTGGGCTTTTGCTCGTTTGGCATCACGGTTCGTCAAAAACTCTCGCCCTAGCGTCAAATAATAGTGCATCCGCAGTTGAGGATACCACCCATCATCATCTTTCTCGACCAAATCAGGCGTAACTTCAACTTCATAGCGGCGGGATAATTCAGCCTTACGCTGCTGGTGTCGTTCAGTTTTCGTTTTCGCTCTTTTGTCTTGCAGCTTCTTGAGTTCAGCCCCAGAGAGTTCATCAGAATTAGCGATCGCCTGACATTCAGCAGTATACAATTCAACAGATGCCGCTTTAACCGACTCAATTACTGCCCCACTTTCATCGTCATCAACATCGTCGGCATCAATAATGGTGTAGCCATCTTCAACCAAACCCGCAAGCACAGACTCTCGATAGCGCCGCATCTCGACGTTAATCACAGAACCACGTTTCCCCCAAGTCTGTAAAGATTCGGGCTGAAAATTCTGGTCAATAAAGCTGTAGTCGTCATTATCCGCCGCCGACAACAGCGCAATGTTCGCTTGTGTTGCGACGTGTTGACTCCGCAATAATCCTCCTATCGTTGTAGAGCCATTGCCCACAACCGACATCCCCCACTCTCTCACCCAAATGTGACGGTCTACAGTTTCCCGTAGCCGCGCCAACATCTGCCGCACAGAGTTAACCGGCTGCACCCCCTGGAAAATTCCCCAAACACCATCAAAATGTCCTCGAATGTCGATGGATACCCCAGTTTCCAAACTTGGAGATGCGATAACCAAATCATACTGGGTAAGAATTTCGTTCAGGTGAGCGATACAGCCAAACGCCGCATGAGAGGGGTCAGCAACAGATTCGCTGTCTATTCTCAGGATTCGCAATTCTGGGAATTTACGGCGAAAACGTTCTTCAAGTGCCTGGGTTCCCCGCTTAGACTTAGCCTTTTGAGCAGAGCAGCACAATAGATGATGTCCCCCTTTGGTGATTGCTTTATCAAGAGCCGCAATCAAATTCTTCGGGTTACTACCAGAATAGTTGTAACAGTTTCCAGCTACGTGCCGATAATTATTGACGATGACAAATGGATTAACTCGATATTCTCCAGCGAGTGATAAAACATACTTCACATCAGTATCTGATACATCGGCAGAAGATAGGTAAATCTTTCCCTGACTACTTCCTAGAACATTTTGTACTAACTGCTTGAGGTTTTTGAGAACGGACACCCGACGTTTTTGCACTTCAGTACCAGAGTTGAGCAAATGCCAGAAAACTTGGTCGCATTCGTCGATAATAATGACATCATTCGCCCAGTCATTAGGGTTGAATCGCGCCTGACTTTCCTGATGCAGCGAATCAACACACACCCCGTATCCCAACAATGTGCCTGTTTCATTCGTGCGGACTTCGGTAACATAGTTAACACCAAATCGATTACACAATGCCTCACCTAGCTGGATGCGATGGGTGATTATTAGTACCCGTCTCTCTTGGTCGTGTGCTTTTGCCACCTCCGTTGCCAGCCATTCGGTTTTACCAGTACCTTTGGGAGCCTTGAGGATAATCAGCTTTTCACCTTCGGGGACGAGAAGCTGGCCCAAGAATCTTTGATTGAGTGCGATCGCAGGCGAATAAGTGAGCAAAGTAAACAGCTTAATCTCCCACAACTCCAGTGCAACAGCCGTATTGTAGAGTGCGTCAAATGCCGGCTGACCCTTAGCAACGATAAAATCATCAACCCCTTTCTCGAGGCCTTCAGGTAAATCAATGACTCGTAGCGAACAACCCTCATTTACCAGCAGCCGTCCCATGCGACTGATGGCGGTTCTGACTCGCTGGACTGTCTTAGGTTTGTTGTCCTGGTCAAAGCAAATATTAACCTGTCTCCCCTGTGTTGCGAAATGTTTCAAGTCGGGAATCAGAGAGGGTTTACCGATGGCAGTACCGTACTCATCCTGTGGTGTGCGGTATCCTGCGTTAACGCCAGGAATTGCGATGCCTGCGGCGGGCGGGTACGCCATCGCAGCATAACCCGCAGTCAATAATGCCCCCGCTTTCTTGACACCTTCCACTATTGTCACTGGTACATTATGCCGCCAAACCCAGTGCCAGAAACCGCCAGGATGTTGTAAGTCCTCTTCAGTGATGGGAATGCCGCTACGATTGGAGACTTTTACCCAAATGCGATTCGGTACTAAAAGGAAGAAGGCGCGTGTCTCTTCTCTGAATGGATGCTCGTACTTGATGAATTTGTGGATCTTCTGGCGATCTCTTCGGGGGTGGTCAGGTTTGAAACAGCCCCACATCATCGGCGCATACTCATTGAGAGGGTCAACGCCACTGCACCACCAGCCGCCTAATTCAATGTGCTGGTACTTTTTTAAATCGTGATCGCGCAATCTTCCATCATTGCGACGGGAGATTTTAGGACTGTAGAGCAGATATTCGTAGGGTGTTGTGCCGTAGAGCGATTTGACATTCAGGGCAATGATTTCTTCGTCAACGTAACTGTTGAGCCATTCTTGTTGATGTTTAGCTTGAGAATCAGATTCGATTATACGCATATTCCCTCTGTTTTTTGACGCATGGAAATGAAGCGGCACTATGGGTCATGCCGCTTTGAGACTTTTTTAGACTTGAGAAAGGGAAAAGGTTAAAGGGTAAGGGTTAAAGGAGTTAGAACAATTCCTTTCCCCCTTACCCTTCTCATCTCCCGCCTCCTGTGTGTGGTCGAAATGTGAGATTGATACGGGTACTAACAACTTTGTTTGTCTTCGGAACCTGATGCAGATGTGTGGACTGGCAGCCAGGGTGCATCACAAGTAAGCTGCCGTGTTCCAACCAGAAGTCCGTTGGTCTACCGCCGATGGCTTTGATTTGGAATTTGCGACATGACCCCAGACTGACTGATGCAATCGCTGGGTTGAATCCCATAGATGGTTCATTGTCGGAATGCCAACCGATGCTATCCTGTCCACTGCGGTACTGATTGCCGATGACAATGCGGAAGTTGTAGGCAGTAGCAGCAGTAATCCTATCTCGCACTTGGGCTAGCGATAAAGTCCAAGGCAGTGGTTTAAGTAGTACGCTCTTGGAGTAGAGGTAATCACAGCCTTCATCGCCATAAATGCACTCTAAGCGCGGAACAGGCATAGTTTTACCCAGCATCCTGATTTGATTTTGTTTCCATTGCAGTTCTTGACAATGCTGATATAGCTTGTCAGCTTCTTCCTTGCTCAGAAACTCTGGATAATAAGCAACTGGTAAAGTAGAAGCAGATTCGGGAAATAAAGTTAGCTGTTGCATAATTCTCCTTTGGCGTAGCTTGCCGCCGTAGGCATCGCCCGTACAACTGCTCTTGCGTTATGGCCTGCTCAGGGTTCTTGTAAAACCCAGCGATCGCTGACTTGGGACGAATAATAATTTGCTGCCCTGTTGCACGTTTGTCCCATACCAAACATAAAATGGTTATGTTGTCGGTAGCCCAACGAGTGCCCCTCTTATCCTTGCGAAAACAGAAGCGTGGCATGATGATGATAAGCGACGGCGGGTGCTGCTGTAAGAAATCAGCCCGATCATCACAGGGTTCGAGAAAGCTGGTAAGTAAAAAAGCGGCGACACCCACACGCGCTTTCTGGTAGGCATTATTGATAATTGGTGCAGCAAATTCCGCGTATGGTGGGTTAGTGCAAATCCAATCGCAATCGGGAAACTTAGCCCATGAATCGGATAGTGTTGCATCCATTTGGTAATCAGCCGCTTTATGTGGATCAATATCGTTCGTCCACATTTGCTTGGTGTAGGGCCACGCCGATAGTAATGTTGCGATCGCTCCATGCCCCACACACGGCTCACCAATCACACCAGATAACGGAACATGGCGCAGTAGTTCAGTTGTGAACCATGAAGGTGACTCGTAGAAGTTGAGAGGATGCCGGGTGACAGCTTCAAGAATAGCTGTCTGGGGTTTTAGTAATGGTGTGGCAGTCATGCTGCTTCCTGCGGTTGTTGAACAATCTTTGCGCTGATGGATTCAAAATCAACCTGAAATATGTTTAAATCAGGAGTTATTTCACCACTGTTATAAAGTCGAACAATGTGCTGTTTGATTGCATCTTCTGTGAGTCCATCAGGAATGTAAATATGTGCTTCACTAATGATTTTTTCTACTACTTGAACTACGACTTTCATAAATACTCCTAAAACTCAATTCGGCTCAAAGTTTGTAATTGTGCAGCAAGTGTGCTAATAAAACCCTGTAGTTCTTCTGTTGCTTCTTGAGGGCTGATTGCTTTTTCAGAAACGTAAAGCTTTGTATTCTCTAAATAAACTTCTACACGAGTCATATTTGTATGTGGCGAAGTCAATAGTGTTAAAGTAAATTTCTCATATTTGCAAAAGTAGTATTGACATTCTTCACTCAGAGATTGCCCTCGCTGCCATTTGATAATTTCTGTATCGTCATCGTTAGCAAGTTCAAACTCAACTTCTTCGATTGCAGTGAAAGCCATAGCCACACACGCTCTTTCTGCTGGATGTGTAGCTGATTGCATCCGGTAGCTTTCGCGGACTACATAGCCTTGAATTGCGTAGAACTTCTTAGCTAGTTTTTCAATGAGTACATCTTTCTGGAAGTAGCCGAGTTCCATATCTTTTCCCCTCAAGGTAAAATTTACCTTTGTTGTAAAAGTCTTAATTCTTGATTACTGGCCGATCGCTCGCTGTGCTTGACCGATAACCAATGACCGATGACCGATGACCGATGACCAATGCCCAATGCCCAATGACTAATGTCCATCAAGCCGTTACTAAAGATTTTCTAGCGAAAGCACCTGCCTGCTTTAGTGCTGTACCAGGGCTGGGATGAGCAAAGAACTCTTCTATAGCTTTGGTCAACCCAGCCGCAACAGCCGGATCGTGACAAGCGTAGACATAGATGGGCTGTTGCACACCGTTAACTAATCGCGTTTCTTGGCGATGCCTTCGACGGGCTACGCCTACGCCCAAGTGTGGATAAAATGTTCTCACCCATGTGCCAAGATGACCACGGTAGTGAGCGCCGCTTAGAGGGACTCTCTTTCCAAGTTCGCTCTCTGCAAAGTTGACCACGCCCAGCCATTTTTCTTTTGTGCAGGTTAGCGACTGTCTGTTGTAGTCAGCTATCAGATTGGCGGCAAAATCTTTACAATTCTGTTCCATGTATGGGTTGAGTCTGCCACCTGTGAGTTCGGCTAAAGTCTTCATTGCCTGTACAAAAGTATGTAGCCGTTGCTCGACTGGAGGAAGCGCTGGTGCAGGGGGCTGAACTGGTTGGTTATGTTGCTCAGACTTGCTCCAACCTTTAATGTCTTGCATCCAAGCTCGAATACCAATCCTGTTGAACGCTTTGCATACTAAGCGAGCTTGCTTTTTGCAGTATCTGCCAGCATCGTAAGCGTAGTACTCAATAATTGCAGCAAGTCCCATATCTGGAATTCCTTGCTCACTCCATAATTCTAGTGCCGCACTATCAAACCCTGACTGCATAATACTTTGAGCCAATGCAGATGGTTCTAGTGCCGCACTTAAAAACGCGCGACGAAGGGAAGAATCTTGCACATCTGCTAGTCTTGCTGCGGCTCTGATGCTAGCTTTTCCTTGACCACTTGTGTCTATCTGAATCTCTTCTTTAATCTGCTCAATTACCTGGGCGATTTCGATCTGTGACATATTCTCTGCTCCAGTTAGGGTAAATGGCTGCTTTATTAAGGGGCTTGCCTTGGACAAGGGAATCGGCTCAAGTCCTAATGAATGGCTTAAATATCGATAGGTTAAATATTGCTAAAAGCTCTAGACTTTAGCTAGTAATTATCCTTAATCCTTTGTCTACAGCCTACACTTAACGTCTAGCATAAGTCAAGGCTGACCTTTACATATAGTATTTACAAAAGTAAAGGCATTAAAAAACCCCATGACGGGGTTACGGTTCTTTTTCTGGATTTAAAGCTAAAACACGATCACGCCATTGCCTGAGAGTTTCGTTTTCCCCTCTCAGGCGGCTGATTCCCCCATAACTAAATCTTCCAACCTAGATAATCTTTCTCTTACTTCTGTCAAGTCAGCTTGTTCTTTAGTAGGCACAATTCCCAAACAGCTGTCAATGAACTCTAGTATCAACTTACTGGCTGAAGTGTTGTGTTCTTCTGCATATTTTTTAAACGCCTCTTTCTTGTCAGCAGAAATACGAAAATTCATTTGACTCTCACCTTCAGCTAAAAACTTCGGCATCTTTACCTCTTAAATAATCTTTCTTTAACACTATATCCAATCTTAAGTTCTTGTCTAGACTTTGCCTAGATACCTGGAATATGAGCAGTATAAGCATTCTAGCTTTTGCATAGACTTTTACTTTACATTTTCTTGACAATTGCACAGGCAACAGTCTATGCTTATATTAGAGCCAAGGAAAGCGAATCGCCTGCGTCTAAACGCAAAAGAGTTGCAAACCAGAACTACTGAACCATGAAAAGAGAACCGGAAGTACCAATTGAGAGGTAGCTGATGCACTGGCACAACCAGAGAAGGTGAGAGGTACACATTGGGAAAACGGATTCGGTTAATAAAATTACCGACAGGATGACTCTTGGATGAGTGAAACTGTTAAAGCCCTTTGTCACTTGCACACTGTATATCCTGCTTGGTAGCTCCAGTCACTGACTAGGAGTATTAAAAATGAGGCTTCGCCAAATCTAGATTGAAAGTGCTGTGCTTTCAGCACAACGCTCTGACCAATAAAAATAGGACGATCGCGCTGTCTGCAAAACTCTGCGATCGCCCCTATGCCCCCGCTAACCAAAGAAGAGGCAATTTCTAATGATGACACAACTTTCAGCCCCTGCGCCAACAAAAGATCCGCTAACCACACGCGATCGCCAAATCATTGCAACCATCGTCAATCAGTCGGACTACTCCAAAAACTGTCAGCCCGAAGATGTGGTAACTATCTGGATCAACAGTGATGATATTGTGTGGGTGAAAATGACCCACGGCTATGCTCGATACCACAAAGAGTGTTTCAAACGTGCAGTAGCAGAGGTGAAAGAGAGCCTTTCTACTCCAGTAGAGTGCAATCACAAGGAAGATAAGGACTTGAAACAAGCTTCTGAGAAAATTGGCTTGTTAGGTGATTGTGATTGGCTATCGTTGAGCATCCAATACCATTCTGATAAGGTAATCGGTCATGCTGGTTGCTACACTTCGCAGAAACCTCAACTATTAACCCCACTTGCTGAATGGGACTTCACCCTGCCGAAGTGGAATATGCCTGCTGCCATGTGTCCAGATTGTGGTGGTCATGGGTGCGGTAACTGCGGGTATCGCGGGACTCGTGCAGAAGACTTGTGTACGCCAGTGGACGGCTATCGTTTGACGTATGTAGGACGCACTGACCTTCAGACGGCTCACAACGTATATCTAGATGGTGAGTTCTTGGGAATTGTCTTCAAGGTCAGAAACGCTGATGAAATATGGGAAAACGACCCCAAGACTTACTATTGGCAGCGTAGCAATGGCATGAAGTATTGGAGCGTAAAAGAGGCTGTAGAGGGACTGTCCAGGATAACTGCTCCAATTGAACTGCCGCAAGTTCGTCGGGAGTTAGAAGTGGCGTAAGTGAGATGGTGGGTTTTAATGCCCACCATGCAACCATAACCAATCCTTGTAAAATAATACACAGTTCGCCTTTAAAACATGAGTAGCAAGCCTTACGATCAGTTTTCTAAGGAATTATTAGAGGAGTTGTTGTCTCCTTTAGGTAGAGTAGAAGTTAACAAACAAGTAACTGATGAAGCCAGATTTGTTGACGTTTTATTTACAAGCGCAGCAACTGCCCAAGCTCAAAATCTTGGATTGTTGGGCAGAATCGCTGTACTAAATACGGCACTCTTGGAACCATTTCGCAATCAACCAAGTAGGTCAGAGGTACGCAACTGTTTTCTGAAACTGTTTACCGTGATTGCAGACTCACAACGTAAAGCCAAGCGAGAGAAAACCAGCTTACCAGAAGATAGTTTAGCTCGTTTGTGGATTATATCGCCTAGTGCTTCCGCCTCTCTGTTGGAGGATTTAGACGTTAAACTAGATTTAGAAAAGTGGAGCAGGGGAGTTTACTTTTTCCAGAAATGTTTTAGAGCAGCAATAGTAGCGGTTAACGAGCTACCAGTAACAGAAGAAACATTATGGCTGAGGATTTTGGGTAGAGGCGAAACGCAACGTACTGCCATTGATGAATTGCTGGCATTACCCGAAAGCAACCAATTAAGACAAAATACTCTCAAACTGATTACTAATTTGCGGGTGATTATAGTTCAACAGCAAGAAACTTTAACAGAAGATGAGCAGGAATTAATTATGAATTTGTCGCAAGCTTACCAGCAGTGGGAAGAAACTACTAAACAGCAAGGATTACAAGAGGGAGTACAGCAAGGGCAACGTCAAGTTGTAGAAAACTTGTTAAGATTCCGGTTTGGTTCTGTTGATGAAGAGTTGTCAAGAGTCGTTGATAGCTTGTTGCAGCTAACACCAGAGGAATTTACTCCGCTATGTCTTCAGTTATCTCGTGAAGAGTTGTTAGCAAGATTTGTTTCACATCAATAATCTGTACAGGGCAAATAATTAGTAATAAAAAGCGCTTTTGTGAAATCAAGAGCGCTGTTTTATTGGCTCTATGCTTCATATATCACAATTAAACGGCTGCGCCAATGCGAAAGTGAAAATGCTTTTGGTACAAACAAATGAACCCTCAAGAAAATGCTGAACTACTTGCTGCCTTGATGCGCCAAGAGGAACTACTCAAGCAGTTGATCGCTTCAATCAATAAACCGAAACTGGGATTGCATTCTGATGCTGGTAGTTGCAAAATCTACTGCAATCGTCAGCACGGAGGACTGTGGTACAAGCTAAATGGTGAACCGAGCGCTGTCCCTCAAACTGCCTTAACTGGATATCTTAAAGAACTGCGGTTTGAGAATACAGAACGCCGCAAAAAAGAAACCTGCAAGTTGCTGATAACTATTCAAGCAGACCGGACGTATATTTTAGAATCAGGCTACGATACGCATTTCTCAAAGTGCATACTTGCGGCGATTGCAACTTTGACCCCACAACAATTATATTCTCCCATTACACTACAGCCGCAGCCAGGAACAGATGAAAATGTGTTGTTCTGTCGCGTATGGGTAGAGTCTGAATTAGTCATGGCATCCTATAACGAGCAAACCAATTGGCGAGAAATCTGGGAACAGGCTTTAGCTGTAACAAAAGCTGCTCTTGAGATGGCGTTTTAGTCCTAAAGACAGCATTAGATTAAACACGAAAAACTCTACAGCCATACAACTTAAGTGTGACTGTAGAGAAAAATCGATTCAACCCAAAAATTATGGCACATATAACAGTTATATCTGCGAAAAAGTTGAAATTGGGCGGTTTCAGACTTTCCCACTCATAAAACCCACGTTTGAAGTTATTCAACTGGTTCAATATCGGCTCGTTTATCTCGATGGATATTTACCCAGTAACTATCAAGTATTCACAAGTTTGGATTGCTGGAAAGAGTGTCAAATGTGGTGAGGCATTTGATATGGTACAGGGTTTAAAAATTTGGAGAAAATTAGGAGCATCACAATGAGTAAAGTACACCAACATTCAGAGGCTTGGAATGCCTTGATGTCTCTCAACAAACCCCACTATATAGCTACCGGATTTTATGCACTTGGTGATGCTTATTTAATCAGTGGGAAAGATCCCAAGTACAAAAACACCATTATCTTGGTAGAGCATCGGCAGAAGACGCAGATTAATCATTGGGAACACCGGTGGAATAAATCTGAATGTTCTCAGCAACCGACGATAGAAACTAATAATGGCGATGGTCGAGGCAATCTTAACCGAAAAGCGCCATAGCTTAAGGTTGATAGCTAATTCAAGAGAGAAAGCTGCAAAGTCATTTCAGAACATGGAAGTATCGCTTGAAAGTAAGGATCACAAAGATGGAACTGAAATCTGTGTACGATGGCAAGCTATTAAATTCATCCAAAGTTTACCAAATTGATGGTGCTTTTTATCAATATTTGCATCAATCAGGTAGTGATAGTCACCCCAAATATATTTTTGGTCATTTACCAACTCCAGGACACAAAAAGAAAGCGAACATAGTTTTGAATTGGACTAAGTTAACGATTCGCTGTTCTGAAGTAGTAGGAATGTCTTGTACTTCTGCAAATGAAGAAAAATCCGAGCAAATGCAACTATTTTAAACAATGTCAATACATAAACCATCTGTTATTTAAAGACCCATCCAGTTCCAGAAAAATAGCTTGAACTTGATAGTTTATCGAGTTGTCAAAGAGTGGGCTACGATGCGGGCAAGAAAATCACAGGGTGCAAGCCCCTAATTTTAATTATGAAAAAGAAAAAAAGGGCAAAGTCAACTTTATTCAAGCCCCCGGATAAATCCTTTGGGGTAATAATTACGAATTACGAATTACGAATTACGAATTGGAGCGAAGCGACTTGACAACCTTGTGGGGGGATGGCGGCAATGATTATGAGCCTGCCATGATCCGAATTATGGTTCGGCGATTAGCATAAAATTCAACCCCTCAAAACTTTTCAAACATCCTCTTGGATAGTCGTTTATCGAAAGGCTTTCAGCTTATGTGCAGTTTTCTTCCTGCCCTCTGAGCCGCCTGAAAGAGCAGTTAATCTTTTAAGCACAAAGGATATATTACGATGACACCCACTGACTATATTCGTGCTTACCAAATACGAAACAATCTTGACCCTAAACAGTTATCCGAAGAACTTCTGATCAGCATGAGCCATTACTATAAATTCTTCACTCAATCACAACACAAGCGTTCGCCTTCTCCTCATGTATGTAGAATTGCACAGCTAACAGAATTTATTAAACAAAACGGGCTTGAACCGCCGCCACCAGTATTTGAAAGCTAAATTTTCACTTTGAGAAAGACCTGCCTTATGCAGGTCTTTTATTGTAAAAGAACAATGTCAATAGACAGTCAATAAACAATGCTCATTGACATCCATATTGACATCAACGTGGATATCCATATTGACACTTAGATGCTACGGATATTGACTATCTTTTTAAAACTGTTGATACGGATTTGACATATTGAATGGAATCAGGATGGAGAGAACAACTTTTTAATCAAAAACCGAGCCGCTCGGGGGCAAATCCATTGATTTTACCAATGTCAAAAGCGAAAGCAATCAAGATTTTGGGTATTTGCCCCCGCACATTAGAACGATGGGCAAAAGTTGCGGAACTGATTACAGAGTATAGATTAATACTTCTAAGGATGAATACTTTTGCTCAACAGAACAATCTGCGTGCGCCACCAATCACACCTTATCAGGTGTGGGTGGTAGGAAAGATTGGGGAATTGTTTTCCGATATCGTTCAAGGGATTGATAAAAAAGCTCTTGTCGCAGCCATTGTTGAAGCTAATAAAGTTGAGTACACTCGCACCCAGTTTGAAGCTGAACAAATCAGGTTTAAATCACAAGCATTAGGAGAAATACAAAATGCCGGAAAGTAAATTTAGTCGTGCAGAACTATTTGAATTGCTAGGTGAAAAATACTCTGTTGAAAAAATCATTGCTGGTTTACAGGAATTAGCCAAGGAAGATCCAAGCATCAATCCTGATGCTCTCCAATTCGATGTTGAGGTTAGCGATCGCTTGGACAGATTGTTCAATTTAGCGCAAAGCACTCTCGACCAATCGAAGCTGTTAGGAGGTGAGAGCAATTTGGCGAATATACAGACTCAAGCCATAGAAAGTGTGAGTGAACAATTACATCTTGCTGGAGTCAGTCGGGAAACTTTTAAAGCATTCTTGGACATTGTGGCAGGTAAAACTGTTGCTCAAGCGCTGGCAGTTCATGAGTTTGAGCAAGAATTGTTCGATGAAATTACAAGTGAACTTGATGCTCGTTCATTACAGCGACGCACAGAGCAAGGTTTTGATGAAATAGCGTTTATTTATCAGTTGGCCAAAGATCCTTCAATCAGGCAACAAATTACCCAAGAGTACGGGTTAAAGACTGGGGATGAGATAAAGAAACAAGTTCAAACCCTGACTACTACTGCAACTGTTGGTTTTGACCCGGAAGCATTTTTACAAGAACTAGGAGTGCCGACATCAGAAAAAAAGTCCACACGACCCGCGACAATTCAGGACCTGAAAAATTTGACACGCTCTTTGTTGAGCAAACAACTCCAGTCTCCAACTTAAAATGGCGTAAGGTTTTGGAGCAGAATCTTTTCAGATTATCAGTCATTTTTTTTCTAGTTTGTATTGGGCTGTCTGTTTACGTTCGTGTTATTAATGCATCACCACCCCAGACAACACAAACTATCGACGGGCAACAACCGTAAAATATTCTGGGTGAGTGCTTATGAAATACCAAAAGCAAGCGATGTTGGGGTTATTGGGCATGGGGTTAATTGCAAGTCCTTGGTTATCACAACTGCCAGCCCAATTCAAAACTTACAATAGTGGCATTACGATTCGAGAGTCTGAAGAACTAGAACGCATTAAAGCCGAGCAAAGGGCAGAAACCGCCGACAAAATTAACTCTCTTGGAGTTACGCCCTCATTCAGTAAGTTACGAATCAGGAACTATTTAGACTCAAAAAAACGTAACCCTAGACCTGACACTACAGGTTATTTAGAAGATGAGACAGTTTTTGTGTATGACTCAACTGGTTTATGTATTGGGCGAATTGAACAGAGGCAATGGCGGTGGAAGTATAGATTCAAAAACGCTTGTAAGAATTCGCCACTGTACCAAGATTCCCGTAATTGACCAAGAACATTGGAGATTGAATGTTTTTGGTACAAGCCCAGCAGTCAAGTGGGCGGAATAAATCTCAAATCCTCAAGCCGCATCTCTTGTAGGTACAGTCAATTCTCTTATCTACAAGACGCTCCTACGTCGCTAACGCTACGCTATCGGCAATCTACAATTGTTCGACCTATGAAATATCTCACTCCAAACAAATCTAATTCACAACCAAAACCAGAATCATCACCACAAAAAGAGCCGAAAAAAGGGGGGAATGACTACTTAGAATTATTAGCTCGGTGGATTGTGGCATTAATCTCACTGCCAGTCATCTTTATCTCACATATCATTGCCCAATTCGTTACCCCAGGCACACCCGGATACAAGCTCGTTGGTGCAATTGGTTTCTGGATTGGTACACTTCTTTCTACTGATAGCATCTGGCAAGTTTTATTCCAAGGAAAACCCCTCCTCCCGTGGTTTGAAACTGAATGGATTGGCTGGTTTGGTTGGTTACAATTACCGTTCAATGTGTTGTTTTGGATTAGCTTCGGTATCTCTGCACTTGTCCAAGTTATGGAAGCTCGGACATTGCGTGGTAAAGGCCCACAACAGGCCAAGAACGAGTTTGAGGAATCAAAACAATACACACTCGGCAGTAAACCGAATGGGAATATCGACCTGACAGTGGCATTGTGGGGCGATTATAAAGCTGCTGGCATGAAAGAACGTCATACAGGTGGAGCGATCGCACTATTCTTTTGGGTACTAGACATCACCACCACATTCGTTGGTCGTAATCCTTTCCGCTACACTAACCCAGGTTTAATCCTGGCTTGTTTTGCTTACAACGTAGCTTCAATGATGGCAGGCGAGATTGGTTACAACATTTGGAAATTAACTAAGTAAGAGGAATTCACATGCAGCAACAAATACCAATGCTAGGAACCAAAGAAACGGCACTTTTACGTGACGATTACCCCAGCATTGAGTATTTGGAAGCTGGGAATACCGCCTCTTGGTTACAAGAGCGTCAAGATCAGTTATTAGTCCGCGCCAAAGATGAGCGTAATGGCATGAATCTGGCGAAGTTCATCACACTAGCCACCGGTCTTACTGGCGCAGTTTGTTATGCTACCTCTCCTCTTGCTCCCATCGGTGCAGTCGTAGCTGGTGTTGGTTATCTATGGTCAATTGTTCAGGATTTAAACGATACTCATCAATTTGCACCGATTCCCTTTATCCGTGGCGACTTCTTCAGTTTCCTTTCGGCAATGGGTGATAGTGTTGCCAGAGACGAATACTTTGCTAACAAAAACGAACTGGCTGACTTGATGCTGCATCTGGAGCCAATGTCTAAGTATGAGTTTGCCATGCTCAAGCAATCATCTCATGTGGTGTGTGAATACTTGAGCGCCGTCGAGCCAGGAAAAAGATTTTACGCTTACCGTTGGTTACTTGATTGGTTTATTCAGCTACGTGGGCAGTTTCCCACCCGTGAGCAATTGTCTGGGCATTTAGCGCAAGTGACAATTGACCCACGAGTTAACTACCAACAAGTAACAGTTATTCAAGAGGCGATACAACCGCAAAATCTTGGTATCCCACAAGCTCGATTTGCTCAATTACCGAATCATGCTGTGGGAGCAAGGTTTGAAGAGGAAACGGGGCACAATGCTAAGAGCTTCGGTGAAATTTCTCCCATGCCCACTGCTCCCATGCAAAGTGCCTCTTCCCCTTCAGTCAATACCGATATCTCCACTTATACCTCAAAGCAACAGACTGACTATGACTTAATCGGCCACATCGCCAAAAAAGTTACCAATATGCTTTGGGTTGGTGTCCCTGGTTCTGGCAAGGGCATCACCATTAGCAATGCAATCGACGCTATCAAGCGGCTACATCCTGACATCCACATCTTTTATATTGACCCAAAAGGTGACGAGAAAGAAACCGGTTATTTCAAAGGTCGTGTTGATACTTTTAAACGGGCTAAAATCCTAGAAATGTCTCCGGTCGAAGCCGTTAAATGGGTCAAAGAATGCTTTACCGAATTTCAAAATATTTCTGGCTCCAAGCTGATTATTTTAGATGAAGGAACGGCTGTCTGTTCCAAATTTAAAAATACCAAGGGTGAAATTGGTTGGCTCAAAGACAAAATCATCTCTTACTGTTCTTGCGGTGATAGTTCCGGTTGGCATTTCTGGATTGTCGTACAAAACCCTCACACCGACGACTTGGGCATTTCTGGCGGACTGCGCTCTCAGCTAACTTCAGTGGCGTTAGTTCATCCTGATAACGTTCCAGCTTACAACGCCATGATTGCTACCCAACTAATTCCTAGCGATCGCAAGATTACTTCAACCGAGGTCATGGAGATTGCAGCTTCATCGCCTGTAGGTCGAGCGGTTTATTATGGGGGTGTTAATCAATGGTTCCCTATGCCGCAGCAAAAAAACTTCTCTGGCTATAACCGGGATACCAAACAGTTTGTTAGTTCTGCACCCAGTGATAAACAATCCTCCCAAATCGAAACTAATCCATCAGTTGATGCCCCACTTGCTCAATCACAAATTTTGTTAGCTCTTTTAGAGAAGACGAAAGCCAATTCAATTGATGAATTTATTCAAACTGATTTGAAATTAGACGACATCCAAGCAGATTTAATTCGCTTAGGAATCGAAAAATTGCTTCACAAGTCTCCTGCCAAATATAAATTTCATGATTGGGATAGCAATCTAAATAATTAACATTATTAATCCTGTGATTGGCGGTTGCTACATATAACCCTCTTTTTTCACTTTGGGAGAAGCCCATCGCTGAAATATTTCCGGATCTTTAATTTTTAGATTTTCGCTAAAAAACTTTATTTACTATTAGAAAACAAAAGCTTAAAGCGTTATCAAATCAAAGTTTAAAATTTAGCTTTAATTATTGTTTTCCGAGAGTAACAAAACAGGGGTATAGTGATGTCTTATTGCGAGAATTTCGCTTCCCTTAGATTTGCCCCGTTGAGTATGACACCATCAAGGATTGCCTCATATAGCCTAGCTAAATATAAATTTGCTTGATGCAGGCTGGTTCCAGAAAGGTTTGCTCCTTTTAAGTTAGCGGCGCTGAGAATTGCTCCTTTTAAATTGGCTCCTGTGAGGTCTGCCCCTTCTAAGTTAGCTGCACTCAAGATTGCCCCTGCTAGGTTTGCTTTTCTCAGATTTGCTCCAGAGAGATTAACTTGATAGAGGTTTGCCTGTTCTAAATTGGCCCCTTTCAGGTTTACTCCCCTCATGTCCGTGTGACTCAAATCAATTTGCTCATTTTCTAGGTCTTTATTTGTATTTCTTCTAGCAATAACTGTAAGGGCTGCTTGAATATCTGTGCGAATTTTTACTGTTGAGTTGCTTGTTATTTCCTCTTGGAGCATACAAGGAGAATTAGCCCGCACAAAAGTAGTCAGAATATCCATAATTAACCAGTGGTATTGTGGATATTCTTGACTTATCTGTTCTAAATCATCAATTACAGGCAGATTAGTTTCTATTGTATTATTCGCTAATTGTTCAATTGCTGCTCTTAAACGTTGTTTTGGTGATTGATGTTGAGTAAATTTAAGCTTTTCCTGAATGGGATATACCCAAAGTCTAATTTTTCCTAAAAAACTATTGTTGTTAAAATATTTTTCATTATACAAAATATTAATCATTACTATTAACATAGCTATTTTTTTTATTTGTACTTAATCCTTAAATAATTTAATTAGTACAATGATCAGAACTAATTAAGTGTTGATAATAGGTTGTGGTGCGTCTGGCAATTTTTCACTAATTTATTTTAGTCAATAAATTACAGTCGTATGGTGAACATATGCTAGAGCGCTCAATAGCTCGGAATCCTTCACCATTAACGTATGCTTTTAATCATTCAACTTTTATCTCATCTGAGTATCCTTTTGGTGGACTGTATACATCTATAAATTGATGATTATAACGACATAAATATAATGCAAATTTACCTCTTTGTTTATCATTTTTTCTTATCTTCGTAGATTTGCACTATGGACAATGCACGGTAGTAAATCCTAATTCATGCCTCTATTATGCAACGCCTGAGTTCAAATAAATGTTTGAAAATAAAGGTGTAAGTGCCACCGAGACTTTGACACTTACACCAGTATCTTGCACCAGGATATATTAAGCTATATCCCATTTTTATTAGGGTTGTTGATGCACACAGATAACTTTAATAAATGTAGTTTCTCTCACGATTGCTAATCAGCACAACCGTATTTTTGCGGCATTTAGCAATTGGAGAAATTAAAGTAACAGTATAATTACTGTACGTTCACTCATTTTGTCAGGGTGAGAGGTATGACTGATTACCGTGATTCATTACACAACGAATCGCACTTCCACATCTCGTAAGAAGTCAGTAAGCCAAACCCATTACCTTAATTTTTAAGTTACAGTTAGGTTTAAAAAACTAGCTGTTACAAAGTAAAAATATGTTATTTGAATTCACACCTACTATTAAAGCTGGCATTGAAGCTGGTAACTACCTAGAAGTATTTAGTAATGGGGTCTCTACAGGCATTGCACGCGATACCGCAACAGGAGAACTTGTTGGTTATGCAATTAGTGCGCGAGTCGGCGATAACCCTGTATCACCATTGTTTACACCCGTTCAGTTCTTAATGAAAAGAGCAAACATGGTACAAACCTATATAGGTTTTCAAGAAAACTATCGAGAAATGAGTTTTGTAGAAGCTGGGTTAAAATCACTTCAAACTAACATAGAAATCCTGTTTCTTCTACTTTCAAAAAATATGGGGATAGGTAAAGCAGTAGCCAGTGCTTCAATGCTAACAGTTTTTATTGATTGTAATAAATTAATCAGAATTTTTAGTAATAAATATTCTGCACGTCCCAATTCTCGCTTGAGGTTTGTTTCGTAGAATTCTGGTAACATTATCATTAAATAGAGCTTGTTGCGAATGAATGCTCTTTTTCTTTTACCACAAATTG
>JAHHHS010000127.1 GCA_019359215.1 Nostoc indistinguendum CM1-VF10
AACGAGAATATAAGGTCGTACCATTGCCAAAGTCTAAAATGGTTAATTTTTTGGGTAGTCGATGCCCAAACAATGCACCCATACCCTCTAGTACAACTTTCAGCACTTCTACTTTTACGTCTGATTGCTTGCCAGCAAGTAAAGGCTTATATTCTCCATTGAGTACTTTTTGCAATTGTTCAGCCAGACCAACATCATGTAAACTGACGACTAATTTTAAATGCCAAGCCTTACGGTGTGGTAGATGTGCCAATGCACCCAATAAAGTCAACAACGCATTATTGACTTTGTTTTCATTATTGTCTGTGTTGCGGTCAAAATAATTTCCTGTACGGTAAGCAGACTCTCCAACTGTGTAAGCACTGCCGTTAAAAACTACACGTCCTGGAACATCTTCCATTTCTACCGTGGAAATATAGCTGGGGACACGAACTACTTCAAAGCCATCGACTAAAAGTTTGAGACTTCCGTAACCGTTATCGAAACCCGCAGGAAAAATTTTTTGTAAGGTGTGAATGCTTGACATAAAGACAAAGGTAATAGACTTTGATTTGTGAAAATTATCTGTTCAGGTAATTTGGGGGAGCAGAGGGGCAGAGGGGCTCTTGAGCAGAGGAGAGAATTAAAACAGTTCTTAGTGTTTACTATTTACTGTTCAAAATGGAGAACTCTGACCTTCAGCAGAATAATTAGTTTTTCTTACACAGATAACTATAATTGTTAATGCAAACAATTTTCTCTTGCTCCCCTGCTCAAGAGCCTTTTTTTTCCCAGACTCAAGAGTTTATCATAACCCCTTGGGGGCTAAGTGGGACACAAAATGTTAAACAGTCAAATATACCCCATTTAGCACCTATATAAATCCTATATAGGGGTCAAAGTGTCCCCAAAATCCTGAACTATTGTTGGGGTATATATAGCCACCATGTAGCCCCCAATAAGATTTTTTGAAATCTTTTTTATCAACGCAGCAGAAATTAATTTAGATGGTTGACTCTTTGTTGACTCTTTGATTTATACTCTACTATCAATGTCTTTGTTAGCAATTTATTTCCTTGGAAGATGTCTAGCCAAAGCTCTGATCCACTTGGAATTTACCTACGAGAAATTGGTCGCTTCGAGAGGCTATTGCCGGAACAAGAAATTTTCTATGCACGACAAGTAAAGCTATGCTGGCACAAGATGAGCAAAATAATCTTCTCATGCAACGGCTAAAGCCTTCTCCAACTATGGCTGAACTTGCTGCCGAGGCGAAGAAAACAGAAACATAATTAACCCAAATCCTTGAACAAGGTCAACTAGCTAAACAAAAAAAGATTACTGCCAATCTTCGGTTAGTGGTTGCTATAGCTAAAAAGTATCCTTGGAGTAAGCCGGAATTTCTGGATCTGATTCAAGAGGGAGCTATGGGTTTACTTTCATGCGGTAGAGAAGTTTGATCCGAATTGCGGTTATAAATTTTCTACCTATGCAAAAGGCGTGGATTCGACAGGGAATTACCAGAGCCGTTGCAAAACAATTGCACACTATTCGCTTACCGCATGACTTGACCAAAAGATTGATGCAAATCAAAAAAGCAGATATCGAACTTTTTCAAACCTTGGAACTAAAGCCCATTATTACAGAAATAAGTACGGTTATTGACGTATGTTCTAAGCAAATCTCCAAATGTCTCAACGCATTTCGTCCGCTACTTTCTTTAAAGTTAGGAATTGGGGAGGAGCAAGAAACTTAACTACAAGAGATATTAGCTGACGAAAGAATCTCCGTACAAGAGTACGTTACCCTAGAATGTCTCCAGTCAGATTTACAGGATTTATTAGCTACCTTGAAGCCAAATCAACGTCTTGTTTTAATGTTACAGTTTGGTCTGGAGGGCGAGGACAAGCTGACTGCAAAACAGATTGCACAAAGACTCAATCTCAGTCATTCCAAGGTATGCTCTGCCTATGGGCAGGGTATCAAAGCTTTACAACGTGAACCAGATCAGATTAAAGATTATTTGGCTAGTTAAAAACTGTTTATGGCCAAGGAGAAGGAATCGGTGTTTTTGAAAGTACTTCTGGCGTATTCAGTCTAATCGCCGTTTGCTCACATTTGGGACATCTGAGTCTTAGACAGAATAAGGTGCAGTAACTTCTAGTCCAGTTTTAATCATCCTCGTTAATTAAAATCTCTATTTGAGCAAACAATAATTCAAGCTTCTTGCGCTTTTTGGGATTATCCCATAGCTTTGATTTTTTCATTTTCTTATAGGTAGAATCTATTTGCTTCTCTAATTCCTTCTCTTCTGTTGACGACTTACGGGTTTTCAACCGTTCTCGAATTTCATTTAGTGATAAATTTTGTAATATCGCCTCTTCCAATAAAGCAATACGTTCTGTCTTTTCTTTCAACTTAGCGATTACTTTAGCTTTTGTGTATTCAATTTTTCCTTGGCGTAGAACTTCTAAAATTTCATCAGGCAACCGCAAGAGAGGAAGTCTGTTAGCAGTGAACGACTCCCATTCCATAAGCCCCAAGCCTGTAAAAATCATTTTTACATCCTCTGCATCAGAATTACTGATAACGTTATCAGTAACTTTTCCCGCCAAAATATTTTGCATTTTATAAAGTAAAGATATAACTTCTGGCACTTTCTTATCTAGTTGAAGTGCTATAAGTTCTAAAATACCTTCTGTTTCTTCAATAGGATTGAGATCGTCTCGCTGTAAATTTTCTACTAATGACAGTTGCAGGGCTTCCTGATCATTTAAGGAACGTGCAATTACAGGTACTTCAGTTAATCCTGCTAAACTAGCTGCTCTGTAACGCCTCTCTCCAGCTACCAACTCATATTTATCGTTAGATAAATAACGGACTAACAATGGTTCTAAGATGCCATGTTCTTTAACCGACTGTACTAACTGCTCTAGCTTTTTTGGATCAAAATAACGGCGAGGCTGCTGAACAGAGAGTTGGATTTTTTCGATAGTGACAAACTGTCCACAGGGAACAGTGTCAACAGACTCCCCAATCAAAGCTTCTAATCCCTTAAGACGGCGACCATAAGGCTTGTCACGCTTTATACTCATAATAATTTCTCCAGCCCTTTAACAATTTTTTTTAGGATTGATAAAGCTGGATGCTTAGGATTAAAGATTGCCAAAGGAACATTTTCTTCAGCAGCATCAGCAAAAGCAGTAGATCGAGGAATTGGGTCATAGACTATCCCAACCTGTGACAATTGTTCTTGAATAGCTAATAGTGTTCGTTCATCTTGGCTATTACGTGAATCAAACATCGTTGGGATAAACCCAGCAATTTTTAGCTTTCGATTTGGAAGAGACTTAACGCGTGTTACTGTATTTAAGAGTAATTCTGTCCCCAAGAATGCCTTGTATTGCGTCTGGATCGGCACTAAAACGTGAGTTGATGCCACTAAACTGATATAAGTAAGAATGCCTAAACTAGGGGGGCAGTCAATCAAAATAAAATCATACTGTTCGCTTACAGGTTCCAAAGCATATTTAAGACGTAAATCACGCATATCTGCTACTACTAACTCTAATTCAGCTGAAGTCAGATCCTGAGATGACGGAACAAAATCCATCCCATGAATTTCTTTAAGAATTGGTAGTGCTTCCTGATCAATCACTGCATTATAAATGGTTTTTTCTTGGGATTCAGGCACAATTCCCATAAAGTTAGTAAGTGAAGCTTGAGGATCTATATCAATTAAAAGAACTCGGTAGTGATGCTTGGTTTTAGCAGGCTTTAATTGTGCTAAGTGATAACCAAGATTAATCGCTAGAGTGGATTTCCCAACTCCACCAGCTTGATTAAATAAACAAATGATAAGGCTCACTAAATTGGCTCACTTCTAATTTCGACTAACTTTTTCTTGAAAACTAGATTATAACGACAACGGAGTAAGCACAGATAATATTTGACTATCTAAATTTGGACTTTCATAAGCTAATATAGTTAAATCAGCTCAAAAGCTTATCATCACTTCGTTTCAAATAAATTAGGCCGGTCTACTCTGCGTTGCTGTCCAACTAGCCACCGTAGTTCTACCACGAAATTAGATGATTTCATCAAAATCAAGATTGAGGTAACGTGCGGTGTCAATCTCTCTTCGTTTCTGAAGATAGGATCTGATGTATTTTGTGCTTCTTCGTTCCACTAATTTCAGGCAGGCAACTTAGTATCTATGTACTACAATTAACTGACTTCCAGTATTATAATAATGTGCGGCCTCTTCTAACAGGCAATGTTCACTCCTCCTAATCTTTCCGCTCAACAAATAAGTGCCTTCCCTCAACACGAAACAATCATCGGAGTCGTAGAACGTTTAACTTTTTACTCTGCTGAGTCAGGCTACACAGTGGCAAGGCTGACCCGTCCCCGTAGCACCGAACTCACAACAATCGTCGGCAACTTCGCGAATATTCAACCCGGTCAAACTCTACAACTTACGGGTTTTTGGCGTGACCATCCCCAGTTTGGGCCACAGTTCCAAGTCATCAATTATCAAGAAACCAAACCAGCCACTATTACAGGGATTGAGAAATATTTGGGCAGTGGACTAATTAAAGGCGTGGGCCCAGTCACAGCCAAGCGTATCGTCGCTCACTTCGGGCTAGAAACCCTGGACATCATCGAAAACCAGATTGAACGACTGATTGAAGTCCAGGGTATTGCCAAAAAGCGGATCACTCTCATTAAAAACGCTTGGTCAACCCAAAAAGCCATAAAAGAAGTAATGGTGTTTCTGCAAAGCCACGGCGTTTCAACCACTTATGCAGTCAAGATTTACAAGCAATATAAGGATGAAGCGATCGCCACTGTTACCAAAAACCCATACCAGCTAGCAACCGACATCTACGGGATTGGTTTTCTGACTGCCGATAAAATTGCGAGAAATATCGGAATTGCGCCTGACTCAGAATTTCGTTACCGTGCGGGAATTATCCACTGCCTAAGTGAAGGCGCCGAAGATGGCCACTGTTACCTGCCACAAAGCGAACTGATTGAGTTGGTAATCAAACTGCTGACTACCGAATCTCATCAACCAACAGAAGAAGGGATCTCGATAATTATTAAGGATATGGCTCTCGCAGACGACCTGATTAGAGAGCGGGATGAAGAAAAAACGCTACTTTGCTACAAGCCGACTTACTTTCATACGGAACAGAATTTAGCTCAACTGATACGCCAACGCTTGGAAAATCCTGTTGGCACTGACATTGAGCGTGTGCGTGATTGGATTGACCGCTTTACAGCCAGCCGTAAAATTCAGCTTTCAGAACAGCAACGCCAAGCTGTAGAAACAGCAGCGTATTCCAAAATCATGATCCTCACTGGTGGCCCTGGCGTAGGAAAAACTTTCACCACCCACACCATTGTCAGCCTGTGGAAAGCAATGGGTAAATCTATTGCTTTGGCAGCACCGACTGGACGCGCTGCTCAACGCTTGGGTGAAATGACGGAACAATTCGCAATTCGCAATTCGCAATTCGCAATTCGCAATTCGCAATTATAAATCAGCAAAAGCTTGGACTCATTACTGATTTAAGACCATGCTCATCAAAGATAAGCTTGTTAGCTCTGTAACCCAACGGTTCAGTTTACAATTTTATCCGTAATTGCGAACTGCGAATTGCGAATTGCGAATTGGTTTAATCCTTTACCCCACACGGCAATTATCGCTGACGAAGCTTCGATGCTTGATTTGTTTCTGGCTTACTCCTTGGTTAAAGCAGTATTGGCTGGCGCTTTACTGTTGTTGGTGGGTGACATTGACCAGCTACCATCTGTGGGCCCAGGTCAAATACTGGCTGACCTAATCAATTCTGGGCGAGTTCCGGTGGTGCGGTTGACCCAGGTATTTCGCCAAGCCCAACAGAGCGCAATTATCACTGCTGCTCATCAAATTAACCGAGGAATTTATCCCACAATCGAGGCAATCTCTGACAATCCTGTGTCTGATTGTCTATGGCATGGCGGAGGTCATCAGCCTGAACATGGAGTGCAAGCAATCTGCGAGTTGATTACAGACTTGCTCCCCGACTTAGGTTTTAATCCTGCCACTGATGTCCAAGTGCTTTGCCCAATGACACGGGGAGTTGTGGGTACTCGCAATCTTAATACCGTGTTACAGCAGCTGATTAATCCACCCGCCCCCGACAAGGTGGAGATTAACAGAGGTGGGAATTTGTTACGCGAGGGTGATCGGATTATCCAGTTGACCAACGACTACAACCGCGAAGTCTTCAACGGTGACTTAGGAATTATCCTCACCATTGATACTGTCGAGCAGGAAGTTGCAGTGCAATATGGTGAGCGGACTGTCGTTTATGATTACGCTGACCTCAATGAAATTGCGCTAGCGTGGAGCATAACTATTCATAAAAGTCAGGGGTCAGAATATCCGGTGGTGATTTTGCCAATCTATATGCAGCACTATATGATGTTGACCCGGAACCTGTTTTACACCGGGCTGACCCGTGCCAAGAAGTTAGCGATCGTTGTTGGAGCAAAAAAAGCGATATCTCTAGCGGTGCGCTCTACTGATGACCAACGGCGGTACACACGGTTACAGCAGAGGTTACTTCAGGCAGTGCTGCATTGGTGATCTGTAATCTATTGGTGATGAATTTTGACTATTAAAAATAAAAAAGTTTATCGAATTATTTGATTTATACTTTTAAATCCCCCGGTAAAAAAAAGTATTGAGTTTGTATGTCCAGCCTCAGTTCAGATATGGTTCGCATTTATTTGCAGGAAATTGGTCAGTATCCTTTATTGAAGCCAGACGAAGAAATTGCTTATGCTAGGCAGGTACAACAGATGATTGCCATTGAGCAATCTAAAAATGAACTCACCCAACAGCTAGACCGGGAACCAACAATGACAGAATTAGCTAATGCTGTCGAAAAAACCGAAGCACAAGTCAGAGCAGCACTACACCTTGGTCAAAAGGCTAAACAAAAAATGGTGACAGCTAACTTGCGACTCGTAGTATCTGTTGCCAAGAAATACCAGAACCGGAATTTGGAATTTTCAGATTTGATCCAAGAAGGAGCGATCGGTTTACAAAAAGGTATAGAAAAGTTTGATCCCAACCGAGGTTATAAGCTATCGACCTACGCCTACTGGTGGATTAGTCAAGCTATAACCAGAGCGATTGCAGAACAATCCCGCACTATTAGATTACCTGTTCACCTGACTGAAATACTTAATAAAATTAAAAAAGTGCAGCGAGAAAGCTTTCAAAAGCTCGGTCGTCATGCCACTGCTGAAGAAGTAGCTGCATCATTAGACATCAGCCCCGATAAGCTTCGAGAATATCTCAGTGCCTCTCGTACAGCCATTTCTTTAAATAAAAAAGTCGGAGATGAGCAAGAAACAGAATTGGGCGAAATTTTAGCAGACGTTAGCGTTTCACCAGAAAAACTGCTCACCCAAGAACTTCTATCGCAAGACGTAGCTAAATTTTTAGCACCACTAACACCTATTCAACGTCAAGTATTGACTTTAAGCTTTGGGCTAGAGAATGATCAGCATTTCAATCTTGCTCAGATTGGCCAACAGCTAAACCTCAGCCGAGAGCGGATTCGTCAAATCCAGGTCAAAGCTATAAGTATTCTCCGCCATCGACAAAACGACATGCAAGAGTATTTATTTGATTAAGTATAGGACTAATATTTGATTTCTGAAAAAGCTCCGTACATTTGAAGAGTAGCAAAATCAAAGGTAGTGTGTCGGATAAACCACTCAAACATCCATTTGAGATGCGAGAACGAAGGAATCAAAGCACAGAAACGCCGCACCCAGGTTTTAGCTTGTAACCAAATATCCTCAATTGGATTTTGTGATGGGCAATTAGGAGCAAAGCGGACGCATGTACTTTATCCACTGCTCTTGAGACAAATCTTGGTTTACCTCGCCTAAAAAATTTTGAACCAGATGTGAACGATGATAAGAAGCACCATCCCAAAAAAGAAATAATCTTTGATTGGGGGACTGATCTAATAAATAACGTAGATAATCAATTGTATTTTCTGAGTTCCCTGCATTATATGCTTTGAGTAGTAAGCTCCCCTTCAGATAGTCAACCGCCCCATAGTATGTCTGTTTGTCTCGTATATTAACAACTCTCACTGCTATTTCTTGGTCAGTTTTTCCCCACGCTATTAGACAAACACATCCCTCAGTATTATCTCGTGGTTTTTTTCAGAAATCAAATATGATTCCTATAGCCCTCTCCTAAGAAACCATTCTGTTTTCTTAGGAGAGGGATAGAATTACTTTTGTCAGATAATGCACGGATCTTGTAGAACTAAGATGAAAAACTATTATTAAGAAGTAAGGATACTTTACTAATCAATGCCCAGCAAAATTATTGAAGTCCGAGAGTACACCGTCAGAGCGCACAAACGGGAAATTCACACTCGCGTTTTCAACTTCGTATGTAAGCAATGCGAACAACCCACACAACAAGAAACCTTTGGTGTGCGACCGCTTTACTGTGAGCAATGCCGTCCGCCACAAGCACCCAAGAAATCAGTAGTCCCTCTCAAGAAGAGAAAACCTAGAGCTATGACTTACGAGAGTGATGTCAATTTGACAAAATAATCTGAGAACACTTTTAGAGCAAACAAGATGCCTTCTAAGTAGTTATTCTAAAAGCATCTTGGATGTGTTTTTAACAATGAAAACGATTTCATTGCTATTATCGATGTATTGATCCGGTAATGTTGTACATATTTAGCTAGCAGCAGATTTGACGAGCTAGTTGCATCAGGATCAACAAAAAAAGTACTCATGGTACAAGGGATAGCGGTTTTGGTGAAGTTAAAAGTTTATGGATAGTAAATCACAATTACAGCCTCCTCCTGAAACCTTTCTTGCTCCCCTGTTGTCATTACGAGACTACTATGCTCCGATTGTGGAGAAGTACGAAAAGTTATACGTACAAGCTTTAGCAAATCTCAATCACGTAGAAGCATTGTTATCTGTCTGGTCTGATAACGGTCAGGAGCCAACCCTGGAGGTGATTAATCAGCCAGTTGCTTCTAGTTTAGAAAACTTGCCCCTCGAGGATAATGATTTCACGCCAGAGTCAAAAGTCAACTTGGTAAAGCCTATTAGTTCTCAACTGCCTCTAACAGAGAATTCGTCTTCTGCAAAGCAAGATATTAAAGCGCCGATAGTTATTAGTGAGCCAGATATTTCAATTTCAAAGAATTTCTCGTTGAACAACAGTGATATTTACCACGAACTACGGCTACAAACTCCTGAAGCGTCAGCCAACTTGGTAGACTCTATTGACTCTGAGGTTGCGCCAACAAATGATTTAAAGTCAGAAACTGCATTTGAAGAATTTCAAAAGATCGAAAACTCGTCAACAGTAAGTGAGGTAGTTACAGCTGCACCCGAAGGAAATAGCGATTGCCTTATTAAGCCACCAGTAGAATTGGTAGAGCTAATTGATTTTGTGCCAGAAACTTCAGAATCACAGGAAAACGACGATTTATCAGAGTCAACATATACAGATACAGCAGAAGAAGCTCCAGAAAAATCGCTCTCTTGGTCGGAAATTCCTATGTTGCCGGAATATCAATCTCTAAATCGTACCGAAGCGATCTTAAGGGTATTGCAGAAACATGCTGGAAGTGTATGCCACATAAGTTTGATCATGCGATCGCTCTATGGTGACTTAGAGCCAGAAGCTTTGAAAGTAGTAAAAGGTAGAGTCCATTCAACATTGACTCATGGCAAAGAAAGCGGTAAATGGTCACTTGTTCCTGGTAAGCCTGGATGTTACACGCTTGATTTAAAATCGCTTAACACCAGTCGTAGTAGTAGTTCTTCTAAGCAGAGTAAAAATAAGAAACCTTCACCAGTAGCACAAACCAATCAGATCCCAATGGTCGGAGAATTTGAAGGACAGTTTTTGATTGATGCACTTACGTCTTTGTTTGAACAAAACCCAGGTAGAATTTTCAATGTGGCCGAAGTTACCGAAAAATTGTATGGAGAACTTGACGTTGAGGACTTCAGAGAAGTTAAGCCCAAGGTTTTAAATGAGCTATCACGGGGACATCGCACAGGGCGGTTCTCAAGAGTACCTGGAGAAATTGGACTTTATACTTGGGATTTGAAATTGCTGCAACAGGTAATACCAATTCGTAATTTGTAGTGACGCTCGTTCGCGCAGTGTGCCGTAGGCAAGACTCACTAACGCTGCGCTAACGTAATTCGTAATTAAGAAAGTCCTACTTAGTTAGTCTAGGTTTCAGGGTTTATATCTGTTTCATTATTTTCGTGAAATGGTATAAGTAGTAGATGAAATACTATGTCTCATCTGCAATAATCAATAATCGCTCCTAGCGAATAATTGTAGACAGTAGATGTTAGCCGAGTCTAATTAATTGTCTTCTTGAAATTCTGCCTGTAACTGCTGAACTCGCTCCAACGTTAACCCTGTTACTCGCACAATTACTTCAATTGCTATACCCTCACGTAGGGCGGCCGCATCATGTCAATAAGCAAAGTATATTCTCAATAGAATTTAAAATAATGTCATTAACGCTCGATTATTGCCAAAATTTTAAGCATCACTTTGGGGCTTAAAAAATAATCAAGCGCGAAAGGAAAGATTTTTTCATTGGTTCTTAACCTTCGTTGTGATCAAGAGTAATTTAGATGCGTTTGCCCTATACCCTGACGCAATAAGTTTAATGCAACTTTTTCCAAAGCTTCTCATTACGAGCTCCATGATTTCCTCCTGTTCATCTAGTCCCATTGTACTGATTGCTGCTTGAAAGACCTGTTTCTCGGTATTATCCAGGCGCAAATACGTATCAACAAATCCCGAAATTAATTACATCCGGGCTGGATCTAATTTTAGCGTTGCCAGCAGCCGAAAACATTCCGCCCTTACCTGTTATCACTGCTAACTCAGCCCTGCAAGAAGCTTCAGACATTCATTCTATATTGACTCACTAATATCAACACCGATGTTTATGAAATACCCTGTCTTATGATCTAAGCTGAAAAGTATGCTGTAAGGAGATAGAGCGATGGTAGGAAAAATTAAACTAAAGATAGGTAACTCGGTCATTGTTAAATCAAGCGTGCTAGATCCGGATTTAGGAACTGACATTAGCGGTTGGCAAGGTAGAATCTCAGAAATTGATCTAGAAAACAATCTCATTTGTATTGATTGGGATAGCATCACTCTGAAGAGTATTCCTGAAGAAGTAATTTCTGGGTTTGAGGAGGAAGGTTTGGATTGGAAGCAGATTTACCTCCAACCAACAGATGTGGAATTAACTCAGCCAAAAGACACAAAAAAGGATGTTGCTGCCATAATTGATGAAATTGAGGCAAAATTGTCATCTACTACTAACACCCGCAATCCTTTCAAGGTTTGTAGATAATTCATCATTAATTAGTAAACTTTTTGGCTATGAAGCTTGCTCACAATGTAGCTGCTTTATATCAGCTTAACATGATGTCATCTACCATAAGGCATAAACTCAAAACCTTTCTTAAGATAGTAGACCAAGCTTATACAAGTGTTATCCAAACATTAAAGCTCAGTTAAGGTTAAAAGTAGTCAAGGCGTATTTTGCCGCCATGCGTCGTCTGAAAATCATATTTCAAAAAGCTCTTTTATCACTTTGTTGTTAGAGAACTGTAAGCGTGATCGCGCTTACGAAGATACTGCTTGCTGCGTAAGCGCTCCAGTAACTTCTACTACCGAAAGTAAATCGATCAACACTGCCCTCAATGCCAGCCGATGACGTATTAACTAAATTGCCAAAGTACAAGTAATAACTTAGTTATTTTCAAGTATCTAAAGATAGTTACATTAAAAGACTTATTCAATAAAACGTAAGGATTCAGGTGGCAGAGTATGTGCCGAAAATCACGCCATCCATTCAGTCCACTGTGGTGCATCTGTCACCAATTGAGCAAACTTGTCAGGGCTTGCGTCTTCAAACTCCAGCATCACGCTCAACCGCTCATCACTCGTCAAAGTACTGAGTAATTCTTTGACCGCATCAACTCCATCCTCCACCCGCTCAATCGCCAGCCGAGCATAATATTTAACTTTATCCCACTAAGAATCACTGAGTTCTTCATCCCCGTCCATACCCCCCCGATTATTATCTCCATCTTCATTAATGGGGTGTGTGGACGGCGGGAAATCAGGCAAGGGGGAGAGGGGTAGGGAGCAAGGGAGAAAGTTTTGCACTAAGGCTTCCCCTTTTCCCATATCTTCTTCCCCCTGCTCCCTGCTCCCCTGCCTCCTTACATGGCTTGCATTCTAGCTGCATAAGCCGTATTTCGTTCTTGTTCATCTTGGCGTTCAGAATTAGAGTTTCCGGAGTGAGTGTATGTGAGATGTTGGCAGGACATGAGATTTAGTTGTGAGTGGATGGGTTGGTGGGACTATTGCCCCGTATGAAGAAGGCAGAGGGCAGAAGGCAGAAGGTTTGTTCTTGCAGTGTAGGCTTCTCTTCTCTACGAGAGGCTGCGCCAACGAGACGCTCCGCAAACCTACACTGATTGCAAGACCGGAGCTTTGGAGACTCCGGCTCCGCACCAAATCTGCATATTTTGGAGTGGGGTTTAAACCCTTGCGGACTCCGGTCGTGGCAGAGTGCAGGAAGACGCTCGAATACTCGCTCCTAGCGTTGCATCCCGAAGGGTATACGCTGCGCTATCAGAATTTCCTTCTGCCTTCTGCCCTTTGCCTTTCTTGCCAAATTCAAGCCGTTTCTTCTAAATATTTATGAACAAAGGTGACAGCCATTGCACCTTCACCGACGGCTGAAGCTACTCGTTTGACAGAATTATGTCTCACATCGCCAGCCGCAAAAGAACCGGGAACACTAGTTTCCAGAAAAAATGGATCACGCTTAAGCGTCCAGCACTCGGGTGGACGACCCGCTTTGAGCAAATCTGAACCCGTCATCAGGTAGCCTGCTTGATCCCGAATGATGTGGGTATCCTTTGCCCATTCAGTATTTGGTGCACCACCAATACAAACAAACAGCCGTCGAGTATCGATGGTTTGTGTCGATTGATCGTGGCAATTGGTCACTTCAATCTGATGCAACGAGGTATCTCCTGCTAGCCCAGTCACTTGAGACTGAAAAAGTACCTCAATGTTGCTTTTCTGGGTAATACGCTCAACGAGATACTGTGATAAAGTAGCCGCTAGGGTATCGCCGCGAATCAGCATGGTGACTTTTTCTGCATAGCGGGATAGATACATGGCTGCTTGACCGGCTGAGTTACCACCGCCGACAATAAAGACGTGTTCGCCGCCACACAGAGGTGCTTCACTGGCACCTGCACCGTAAAACAAGCCAACTTTGAGAAACTGGTCTTCATTGGGAAGATTGAGCCGTCGATACTCAATTCCTGTGGCACAGATGTTTGCCCGCGCAATCATTTTGCTGCCATCGGCCATATCCGTATGGATGCGATTGTCTCGAAACTCCGATTTCATCCCCTCGCGCAAGAGTAGCAATTCAATCCCAAACTTGACCGCTTGCTGGCGGGCGCGTTCCGCTAAACCAGCTCCGCTGATGCCGTCTGGAAAGCCCATATAGTTTTCGATCAGAGAACTGGTCCCGGCTTGCCCACCCACAGCATGGCGTTCAACCAGCACTGTCTGTAAGCCTTCAGAAGCAGCATAAACAGCGGCACTTAAACCAGCGGGACCCGCTCCATAGATCGATAGGTCATATTCTCTGAATTTGGGCTGCGCTACCCAGCCCAAATGTTGAGCGATCTCTCGAATCGTAGGAGCGAACAACTGAGTTCCATCGGGTAATTCCACCACGGGCAATCGAACATTGTTCAGAGAGGGAAGTTTAAGTTCTCGATTGCAGTCTACGTCTTTAGTTAGTTCAACCCAATCAAATTCGACAACGGTACGGTTGAGAAAATCGCGGATCTCGTAGGCTGCCGCTGAATCAGGCTGACCGTAAAGGCGTACCTTTTTCTGCTGGGCGCGTGTGTCTGAACTTGGTTGGGTCATGTTTATTACCTTGTGATGATCTAACTCTTTTAGTCATGTCATTGATAGCGACTTAAAGACGCTCTGATGTAGCTTAAGATGTGGGGAAAAACCTACAATAGCTTTGTGACGGCTTCAGATGACGTTGCTTGAGACAAACCAGGAGCTTTAATTTCAAGCACAAGCAGTGTCACGGCGATCGCAAAGACTCCATCACTAAACGCCTCAAACCGATTTAAGCTGATCAAAGGGGCTTGCCTTGAGTTTCCGTGTGGCATTTCACTTTCCTGAAGTTATGAACGATCGCCCGAATTCACAGCTTTGAACCAGTCCTCAAGAACCGTCAACTTGTTGGCATCCTGTTACTTTACGCTTTAGAAGCGTGTCTAACTTTTCGCCCTCCCGACCGGCTCCGTAGCTGAACTGAGAGGAATCGCCCATCTGCTGACCGGATGTCAGGAGTTGGTTGCCATAAGCAATTTGCAGCGGTTCCCAGCTTTTGAGCGCTTTGCTAATATTGTGGTTGTGCTTGACCAGCGCTTCTGCCAGGGCGATCGCGTTGGCTGCCGCTTTAGCAGTACTTGCCGCCGTGTGTGGGCGAGGGATAAAGGCAGCATCGCCCATCAGTGCCACCCGTCCAAACGCCATTTGCGGCACTCCCAAATCTAAAATTGCCTGAACAAACGGCTCTTGAGTTGCTGCAACAAGCTTTTGAAACGGAGGAGCCAGGACAGTATCGGCATATGATCGCATCTCCTGTTCAACATCGAGCGCTAATAGTCCTGGTGGAATCGAGTAGTCGCGTTTTTTACCATGTTTGTCTGTCAAAATGTGGGGTAGTTCGGTCGCCTGATCATAATTGACGTACCAAACCCAGTTGAAGCGGCGATGTCCAGGCTTGAGAGATTCACCCTCACCCGGAATCAGATATTGGAGAATGTGAGAATTAGGAAATTGATAGAACACAAATCGTTCGGTAAAGAGCGAGGCAGCTTCAAGTTCAAGTTCAGCTTCGTTGACCAATCCTCGATAAGCAACGTATCCGGCATATTGATAGTGAACATCGGGTAGAAATTGATGGCGCACTGTCGAGTTCGGTCCATCGGCACCAATGAGCAGCTCTGCCGTAGTTTGAGTGCCATCAGTAAAGGTTGCTCTCACCTGGTGACTCGTCTGCTGAATGCCGTTCAATCGTTTGCCAGCATGGTAATGCTGGGCTGGAAAATGTCGCCGCATGGAACCGTACAACAAATTCCAAGAGGTCAGCATTTGGCGCATTGGCATTGACTGGGCAATGCTGCCATCCGAGTTCAAGTAATGGCGTTCATGCGCGACAACACTGAGGGCTTGAGCCTCAAGCCCGGTACGTTGAAACGCTTCCACCACATCAGGCTGAAGCACAACCCCACCGCCTCGGCTATCGAGATCATGAGCAGACCGCTCATATATATCGACCTGCCACCCAATCGATCGCAGCATGATTCCAGCAAACAAGCCGCCGAGGGAGCCGCCGATCACAATGGCACGATTGCCTGTAGGTTCGATCATCGAGTTCTCCTTGAGAGTGCGGAATTTACGCTGCCTGCTGCTGATTGACTGCGGTTTGCAGGGCGCTCAAAAAGACATCCATACTCTGAGCACCGACGATCGTTTCTTTGCCAATTTTGACGTGGGGTACACCGCGAATCTTGCGGATTGCGGCCTGCTGTTCTAGCTCTTTGACTTCCTTAACCCCAACGGTCGAAGTTAGGAAGGGTCTAACTTGTGCCGCTATTCCGACTTCAGCCGCAAGTTGGGCGAGGATCTCGACATTGGTAATATCTTGTCCTTCGGTGAAGTAAGCCCTGAAAACCCGCTCAACCATCTCGGTTGCTTTACCTGTTTGATCAGCTAACCAGGTCAGACGATGCGCCTTGAGGGTGTTTGGCGTGACCTGCATCAAGTCATAGCGAAACTCAATGCCGTCACTTGCCGTTGCCTGCACGGTTTGAGCGTCGAGTGATTGGGAGTATTCCCAACTGCCGAATTTGTTAGAGCGGTAGGTTTTGCGATCAATGCCTGCTTCGGGCATGGTGGGATTTAGCTCAAAGGGATACCAAATGCGCTTGATCTCAACGGGAGGATTAAGTTGGGCAATCGCTTGATTCAAGCGAGCATCAACAACCAAACACCAGGGGCAGATAAAGTCTGAAGTAATCTCAATAGTTAAGGTCATGAGCGTCTCCTCGGTCGGGGTTGCCGCTAAATTGCTGACCCTTTCACCATATCTCTATTCAGAAAGAATGATAATATAGCCGCTACGCCAAATACTTTTGCGTTTTGTGCAAAGATAGAGCGCTGATGGAAAGATGGATCAATTTGCAGCAATGCGGGCATTTGTCAAAGTGGTGGAAGCGGAAGGCTTTTCAGAGGCGGCGCGGCAGTTGGAACTAGCTGTTTCTTCTGTTACTCGCCAGGTCAATTCGCTGGAAAAGTTGCTCAATACTCAGTTGCTGAATCGCTCGACGCGCAGCATTAGTCTCACAGCGCAGGGACGCAAGTATTATGAGAAAGCGGTACAGATTCTACAGGACGTAGAAGAAGCAAACCTCTGCGTTACCGAGGGTAATATTCCACGGGGCTTGCTGAAGGTGAGTCTGCCTGTCGCCTTTGGGCGGCTCCACGTTGCGCCCATCATCCACGATTTTCTGGTGAGTTGTCCGGAAGTGCGGCTCGATTTGCGCTTGAGCGACAGCTTATCGAATCCGGTTGAAGAAGAGTTAGACATTGTGATTCGGATTGGCAATCTCGATCAGGCTGGGGCAACCTGGATTGTGCGGAAGCTTGCCTCCTACACTCGTTTGGTCTGCGGCAGTCCAGAGTACTTTGATCGCCACGGCAAACCCACACATCCCAACGATTTGGCGCATCACAATTGTTTGTTATTCACCTATGAGTTAGGAGCTAATATTTGGCAATTCCGGCGTGATACTGAGGTTTGTCAGGTAAGCGTGACGGGTTCGTTGGCAAGCAACCATTCGGAAGTGCTGCGACAGGTGTGTTTGGATGGTGCAGGACTGGTGCTGATGCCGACCTGGTTGATCAATGAGGATATTCGCTCGAGTCGTTTAGAGGCAGTGCTGACGGATTTTCAGATCCAGCCTCAAGCTGAGATTGATATGGGCATCTACGCACTATATTTATCGAATCGTAGACATTCGCTACGGGTGAAAGCGTTTATTGATTTTTTAGCAAAACGATTTGGCAGTCTGCCCTACTGGGAAGATACTGGTACAAAAACTGACTCACAATAACGGTTTTGATGGAACAGTGAACTACTCTGACCTATACCGCCACCAACCAATCGCACACCACAGACCTACACCCGTGGGCAAAGTTAACCCAGACCTGCCACTGCCCCAAATACCCATTCCAGTAAGGCTCCCCATCAGCAACACCGACAGCCTCACCAACCTTGGAGATTAACTCACTGTAGGAAGAGCTAATACTGTCCAAACCCTGCTGCAATTTCAGCTTCAGCCCTTTCCAGGCTTGTCCTTGGGGACTGGACACTACCTCTTCTAATATTTGGGAGGTTGTGTCAATGACTAGTGTAATTGTACTTATATTATTGCTGACTGACACCAACTCATTTTGAAACAGTTCATCTCGATTTAACCACTGCCCGAAAATCGAATCACGTTGATCATCAGGTGCAACAAACCGATAGACGCACTCCCGATTTTCACGCTTACCCAACCGACCAACATAATCCAACTTCAAATCAATTTTGGCAAGTAACTTCTGAGCGATCGCTATCGGTGTGTGTTTTTCTGAAATCGTTATATTCAAGTAATTCTTGATAACATACCGATACTTTAATGCCAGTGCTTTAAATTCCTGCATTGCCTCGTCAGAAGAGCGTAATCGTTCCCCAGGAGTCAGCAACTGCAACAGATTCAGTTCTTCCAACAACAGTACAGCAGGTAACATCTGCCCCTTGTTAAAATCCGGTTTCCAAACCGAATTCTCTCCTGCCTCTAATTGCGCCTTAGCCCGTTTCGCATCACGGTTCGTCAGAAACTCTCGCCCCAGTGTCAGATAGTAGTGCATCCGCAGTTGAGGATACCAGCCGTTATCATCTTTCTCGACCAAATCAGGGGTTACGTCAATTTCGTAGCGACGGGATAATTCCGCCTTGCGCTGCTGGTGTCGTTGGGTTTTGGTTTTCGCCCTTGTGTCAAGGAGCTTCTTGAGTTCGGCATCAGAGATGGTTGGAGAATCCGCGATCGCTTTACACTCCGCAGCATACAATTCCTGACTTGCCGCTTTAACCGACTCGATTACTGCTCCACTTTCATGATCATCAGCATCCGAAGCATCAATAACGGTGTAACCATCCTCGACCAACCCCGCAAGCACAGATTCTCTATAGCGCCGCATCTCCACGTTAATCACAGAACCACGCTTACCCCAAGTCTGCAAAGATTCGGGCTGAAAATTCTGGTCAATGTAACTCAAATCATCATTGTCCGCCGCCGACAACAGCGCAATGTTAGCCTGTGTTGCGACGTGCTGACTCCGCAACAATCCCCCTATGGATGTAGAGCCATTTCCTACAACCGACATCCCCCACTCTCTGACCCAGATATGACGATCAACAGTTTCCCTAACCCTTGCCAACATCTGACGCACGGAGTTAACAGGCTGCACTCCCTGAAAAATCCCCCATACACCATAAAAATGTCCTCGAATATCGATGCTGACTCCAGTTTCCAAACTTGGAGAAGCGATAACCAAATCATACTGGGTGAGAATTTCGTTCAGATGAGCGATACAGCCAAACGCTGGATGTGATGGGTCAGCAACAGATTCGCTATCAATTCTCAGGATTCGCAGGTGAGGGAATTTGCGGCGAAACCGTTCTTCCAGAGCTTGGGTTCCCCACTTGGACTTGGCTTTTTGAGCAGAACAGCATAATAAATGATGCCCACCTTTAGCAATCGCCCGATCAAGAGCAGCAATCAAATTCTTTGGGTTACTGCCAGAGTAGTTGTAACAGTTGCCAGAAACGGGCTGATAATTGTTGACGATAACGAATGGATTAACCCGATATTCTCCCGCAAGAGAAAGAACGTATTTTACATCGGTATCTGATACGTCCGCAGACGAGAGGTAAATCTTTCCGTGTTCACTGCCCAAAACATTCTGTACCAGTTGTTTGAGGTTTTTGAGAACGGACACCCGACGCTTCTGCACTTCCGTACCAGTACCTTTGGGAGCCTTGAGAATAATCAGTTTTTCACCCTCTGGTACAAGCAAGTGATCCAAGAAGCGCTGGTTAAGTGCGATTGACGGGGGATAAGTCAGCAGGGTAAACAGCTTAATCTCCCACAACTCCAGTGCAACGGCTGTGTTGTAGAGAGCGTCAAATGCTGGCTGCCCCTTAGCAACGATAAAATCATCAACCCCTTTCTCTGTCCCTAACGGTAAATCAATCACTTGCAGGGAACAACCCTCGTTTACCAGCAGCCGTCCCATGCGACTGATAGCGGTTCTCACCCGTTGGACTGTCTTAGGTTTGTTGTCCTGGTCAAAGCAAATATTAACCTGTCTCCCCTATGTTGCAAAATGCTTCAAGTCGGGAATTAAGGATGGCTTACCGATGGCAGTACCGTACTCATCAGTAGGTGTACGGTATCCAGCGTTAACACCGGGGATAGCGATCGCTGCATAACCCGCAGTTAGTAACGCTCCCGCTTTCTTGACACCTTCAACAATTGTCACTGGTACATTATGCTTTACAACCCAGTGCCAGAAACCACCAGGATGTTGTAGGTCTTCTTCAGTAATGGGGATGCCAGAGCGATTGGAGATTTTCACCCAAATGCGATTCGGTACTAAGAGGAAGAAAGCGCGTGTCTCTTCTCTGAATGGATGCTCGTACTTGATGAATTTGTGAATTTTCTGGCGGTCGCGTCGGGGATGGTCGGGTTTGAAGCAGCCCCACATCATCAGGACATAGTTGTTAAGGGGGTCAACGCCATTGCACCACCAGCCGCCGAGTTCAATGTGCTGGTATTTTTTCAAATCGCGATCGCGCAGTCGTCCATCGTTGCGACGGGAGATTTTGGGACTGTAGAGCAGATATTCGTAGGGTAACGTCCCAAAGAGCGAACGCACATTTAAGTGGAAGATTTCTTCGTCAACTCCACTGCCCAGCCATTCCTGTAAATGTTTAGCTTGAGAATCAGATTCGATTATATGCATATTCCCTCTGTTTTTTGACGCATGGTGCAGGGTGCGGCACTTGAGTGTGTGCCGCCAGTTCAAACTTTTTGCGATGCTTATAGCTGGCTATGAAGTAGTCACTAAGCCAGCTAGAGTGTTATCTCTGTGCCCCGGTATGTGGTCGGAAAGTCAGATTAACCCTGTTTTGTCACTCTAGGCAGAGGAAAAGTAGAAATCAGGGTGAGTCAGGAAAATAAAAATTGAATTAGTGAGCCTATAAATAATAGATTGAAGTTTAGAAAACCCCAAATCTAATTGAGGAATAGGAAAAACTGTTAACCAGGGGTATATCAGGTTGAATAAAGTAAAAGGTTGAATTATCAAACGGAGATTGTTAAGAATATTTTTCCAACCTTTGCCATCATCCCACCAGGGGTGGTTAACCAATTTCAGTAGATCGAAAAGTTTGGCGATGCCTTCGGCGGGCGCAGCCATCGCTAAAAAATAGTAGTCTACGATACCGTTTTTTTGAAAATGTAGAAGTGCTGATAGGCTTAGATAAATGATAAGAT
>JAHHHS010000128.1 GCA_019359215.1 Nostoc indistinguendum CM1-VF10
CGAACCACGAGTCACTAAACGTCGCCCTAAAGCTTACCCCAGATTGACCAAGCCCAGACATGAATTACGTCATCAATTGCAAACTGCTTAATTGATAAGGCTTTCCGCTTTTCTTAGTGCCATTCGGGTTTAACGCAACAATTTTTTATTTTAAGTAATCCATATCAGATTAACTTTGTCCCCTTTCATCCCCATACGTACTATAAATTCATGTCCATGATCAGCAAAACTCAGCTTCCACAAATAAGTCTGAGTTTCTCCTTGTTTGAGATCACCAAAATAAGTAGTTGTATAACCCTCAGACATACGAGGAATTAGTGGGGAGCTAACTTGGTCAAAAATTTCTTTGGTAATATCTGTTTTGTAGTCGGAATCACCAACTGTAAGGAAAAGTTCGTAATTTCCCGTAGCCGTGGCATCCAAGATAGTCTGCAAACAATTAATAACGTTTTCAGGGGGATTTGTTGAATTCATAATCATGCTCTTATGTTTGCTGTGGCTATTTTATTCATCTTGGAGTTATTCATTTAATGCATTAATGGTTTATGCATTGTAATAAAGAAAGTAAGGATGCTGCTTACCATTACTGCTGTAGCTTTTATCTAGCTAAGTTGATTTTTTCGGTGACTCAAGCTTTCAATTCATGAGTTTGCTTCTGTTTACGTTTTAGCTTCCAAGCACCATAAAAAGCAGTGGTCATAAACACACTGAATGTTAAAGTGGGTTCGGGAACAGGCTTGGTATTTATCAAGATTCCTGAATTAACAAAGATACTACCACCGTTTCCAGTAAAGCTTATATTGGTAGAGTCAACCATGATATTACCACCATTAACAATAGGATCTAAGCCTCCTTGATTACTCGTAGGATTAGTACTATTGTCTTCTGGAAATATCAATGAGCCAGTTGTATCTATAGTGGGGGCAGTTATACTGTTGCTTATTTTTACTGTATCCTGTGCAGATAACGTTAAAACCCCTCCTACTTGCACTTTTCCTTGTAAATCAATTTTGTCAGCTACAAATGTCAAATCTTGCCCAACTTTTAAATTTCCGATAGTGGTAATAGTTGCCCCTGGCTGACTTTCTCTATACTGTAAACCCTGAGTTTGAATAATTGATAAAGGTGGTGTTTGAGGATTAATAGCGTTAAATCCATTACCATCAGCAAACTTCAGCCCACTAGCAGTAGTTGCTGCAAATGAACCACCAACATCTAAACGGGCATTAGACCCAAAAACAATACCATTGGGGTTTACTAAGAATAAATTAGCTGTGCCATTAGTACGGATTAAGCCATCAATATTAGAAATATTATTACCCGTTACACGAGTAAAAATATTCTCAATACCTAAAGGATTATTAAAGTATGCCCTATTACCAGTAGGTACAGATAATTGTGAGAAGCTGTGGAACAAGCTATTTCTTACTTGAGTACCGCCTCCGATAACGCTGAGGTCATTACTTATTTGTGTAACATTAGACATATTGCCAACAGAGGCATCTGGAACAATTTGAGCCAGCGCATAGCTTTCAGGCAAAAAGCTTGCCCCCGCTATGGCAATACTCAATAAACTTCTCCAATAAGTAAAACGCCAACTAGACATTACAAGCCTCCACGAATAGCACAGCACTAAAACCTAGCTAAGTATAAATCAGCTTACTAGCTATCAAATAAGCTAATCCTCATTCATTTTTCCAGACTGATTCGCCTGTAGTAAGGGCTTCAGCCTTGGTTTTATGCAACTTAAATGCTCATTAGCTTACTTAGCCATAGGTCTACTATGCTTTCATCCCAAAACTCAACTTTTTCGCAGAAAGTAAAAAATATTACAAAACTTTGTATCAAAGTTTTTAAATTACCCGCAACTGTTTAACTCTGCGCTGGACTCTTCGCCAAAATCTACTTGAGAGCATATTTATTTACCAAATTAATTGTCAGCAGATTTTGCAGAACTACAAGTAACTGGTGACTGCTGCCAGTTTCTGTGGGGAGTGCCAGTAGATGCGTCGGCTGTAAGTACTATCTCACCTTTAGTATTAGTTCCCCACCCAGTAGCCTCGACAATCGGTGCTGGTGGTGTGGGGATAGGGGGATTTTCTTTAATAGTTTGCTGGGAGTTAATATCATTGCTTGGGCCCAGAGTTGCCCACTCTGGTCGAACTATATTGCTACTAAAAGCTTCTCTGGGGTTAGGAGGTAAGCCACCCCGTCCAGTGATGATAAAGCTGTTTTGAGCATAACCTGGACTGTAACAGCCCTGCGCTATTTGAGTGTCTACAGCTACTGTGGGTAGCTCAACTAAGCCACTGTTGGGGTCGATACCAGGTGTGTTGAGTTCTACTGTGCCTTGTGTACCAAATTCTGAACTAGCAGTGATGTCACTCAAGAGAGTTGGACTTTCACGAAACTCAATACCGTAAATGCCGTTCGCCTTGATATCCACTCTCCCACCTTTGCCTGTAAAAGCATTGGCACTGATATCGCTGTTTTCGTTGGGAACTGCAACGATAAATCTTGAGTTGATATTGATGTTACCGCCATCGCCATCTAATTTTTTTGTACCTGCGTTAATGGTGAATTGACTGTTGCGATGGAGTAATAAATCGCTACCTAATTCTTCTGTACCTGCTCCCGTAATAATTTGACTGTTGCGACGGAGTAATAAATCGCTACCTAATTCTTCTGTACCTGCTCCCGTAGTAATTTGACTGTTGTGACGGAGTAAGAGTAAATCGCTGTTGATGTTGATATTACCACCGTTACCGGATGCAGTTTCGGCGTTGATTAGACCTTGGTTGTCTAAGGTAATTTTAGGTGAGTTGATATCGATATTGCCACCCTTCCCGACACCTCCCTTTTCCACTGTACTGAAGATACCTGCATTATTTGCAATGAAAACGGCATTTCTTGCACCCACTGTCACGTTCCCCGCATTTCCCTGTCCAAAAATTGAGGCAGAAAGTCCAGCGTCATCTCGTAATGAAAATGAACCAGAATTAATGGTAATATTACCCCCATTGCCAACTGCTCCTGTGCCCACAAGGCTTAAAATCCCACTTTGATTACCATTTTTCTGTCCAGCAATATCGACAGCACCTGTTACTAAAACATTGACATTGCCTGCATTCCCCTGTCCAAAAATTGAGGCAGAAAGTGCAGCGCCATCTCGTAATGAGAATGAACCAGAATCGATGGTAATGCTACCCCCATTGCCAACTGTTCCTGTGTCCATACTGCTAAAAATCCCACTGAAATTACCATTTTTCTGTCCAGCAATATCAACATTACCTGTTATCAAAACATTGACATTGCCTGCATTCCCTATTCCTGCTGGTTGGGTAGCAGATGCATTACGAGCACCAGTTTGCAGTTGAGCACCATCAGTGAGTGACAAAGTTGCAGCATTGATGTTGATATTGCCACCCTTGCCGACACCTCCGGCTGACACCGTGCTAAAGATGTCAGCATTAGCGAGGGAAACAGCATTTGTTGCACCCACTGTTATATTCCCCGCATTCCCCTGTCCATAAGTTGAGGTAGAAAGTGTAGGGTCATCAGTGAGTGATAGTGTTGCAGCATTGATGTCGATATTGCCACCGTTACCGACACCTCCGGTTTCTACTCTGCTTCCAATGTAAGCATTATCTGCAAGAGAAATAGTATTTGTTGCACCCACTGTTATATTCCCCGCATTCCCCTGTCCAGAAGTTGAGGCTAAAAGTAGAGCGTCATCAGTGAGTGAGAGGGTTGCAGCATTGATGTTGATATTGCCACCCTTACCGACACCTCCATCTCCCACTCTGCTTCCAATGTAAGTATTACCTGCAAGGGACACAGCATTTGTTGCACCCACTGTTATATTCCCCGCATTCCCCACACCTCCATCTCCCACCGTGCTTTCAATGTAAGTATTACCTGCAAGGGACACAGCATTTGTTGCACCTACTGTTATATTCCCCGCATTCCCCACACCTCCATCTCCCACCGTGCTTTCAATGTAAGTATTACCTGCAAGGGACACAGCATTTGTTGCACCCACTGTTATATTCCCCGCATTCCCCTGTCCAAAAGTTGAGCTAGAAAGTATAGCGCCATCAGTTGATAGTGTTGCAGCATTGATGTTGATATTGCCACCGTTACCGACACCTCTACCTTCCACTCTGCTTCCAATGTAAGTATTACCTGCAAGGGACACAGCATTTGTTGCACCCACTGTTATATTCCCCGCATTCCCCACACCTCCATCTCCCACCGTGCTGAGGATAGAAACAAAACCTGCAAGGGACACAGCATTTGTTGCACCTACTGTTATATTCCCCGCATTCCCCTGTCCATAAGTTGAGCTAGAAAGTATAGCGCCATCAGTTGATAGTGTTGCAGCACTGATGTCGATATTGCCACCGTTACCGACACTTCCATCTTCCACCGTGTTGAGAATGTAAGTATTACCTGCAACAGACACAGCATTTATTGCACCTACTGTTATATTCCCTGCATTCCCCTGTCCAGAAGTTGAGGTAGAAAGTACAGCACCATCAGTGAGTGATAGTGTTGCAGCATTGATGTCGATATTGCCTGCGTTACCGACACCTCCATCTTCCACCTTGCTGCGGATAGAAGCGTAACCTGCAAGGGACACAGCATTTGTTGCACTCACTGTCACATTCCCCGCAACAGTCTCAGGTGCCCCCAAACCAGCGATACCAGCATCAAGGCTACTGCCGCCTAATATCTCTACATTTCGGGCATTAATAGCAATATTACCGCCACCAGCAGCTTTTACATGCACAGCCGCTTGATTGGTCAGTGATACCGAAGCACGAGCCACATTAAGAGGAAATTTCAAGCTAAAATTATCTTCATTAAAAAGAAGATTGACATTTCCAGGTGCTGCTAATCCTCCTAACTCAACTCTTCCACCATAAGCATTTAACTGTCCACTATCCATGTTGACATTACCGCCCACTAGCAGCAAACTTTTACCATCTCCTACTCGTAAACCTAATGCGTTTAAACCTGCTAAATCTGTTCCTGCTGGTGCAACTGAGTTATTTTGAATCGCTGCATTTTGATTAATCTGATTAAACAGTAATGCTGAAGGATTAATAGTCAACAATGGTGAGGGGATATTTTTATCAGTAGCGCTAAAAAGTCCTTGATTTCCAAATTGCAGAGCATTTGCTGTACTTGCCACAAACGAACCACCAATATTTAAGCTGGCATTTGCACCAAATACAATTCCATTGGGATTTATTAAAAACAGGTTAGCTGTACCCAACGTGCGAATTATCCCATCAATATTAGAAACTGATCCACCCGTTACTCGAGTAATTATATTTTGAATATCTAGAGCATTATTAAAGTCAGCAGTGCTACCAGTAGGTACAGAGAACTCACCAAAACTGTGAAACAAATTACCGCCAGCTTGAGTTCCTCCAGTAATGTTAAAGGTCTGCGCCTCTCTTGTGACGCTAGTGTTATTAGGTAAAGTACCATCTGGAGTAATTTGAGCGATCGCATAATCAATGGTACAAAAGCTGACACTGAAAGCGATAGCCCCCCAGTGAGTAAAACCCAAACCTGACATTGCAAGCCTCCAATAATAGCAGCAGCAAACTTTAATTAAGCATAAATCAAGTTACTAGCTATTAAATAGCCATTAATTAGGCTACTAAGTTTTCACCCGAAAACTCCGGCTTTTCGTAAGAACTTGATAACTCTACAAAACTTTACTTTATCAAGTTCTCAAACTATCGCTCCCACTCAATCAACTCCCCATCCACAACCGCAACACCCCACTGCGGAAACTTAACCAGCACCTTTTTAATCACAATCTGCAAAGCCGGATCATCCCAACACTCATGCAAGTACTCAAACCCCGGATTCTGCCCCGAAATTTCCCGCCGCCTTGAGTTTCTGCATCCGCTCCGGTCGCAGATTTGACCTTGCTACAATCGCCTCATGCGACCATTTTTCAGCACTGAGGACAGGCGCGGCGGAACTTTCACCCTCATCAACGGCTTTGACTTCTACACCCGAAACTGAATTTTCAACCAATAACGTAGCAGAATAACCCTGTTTTACCTGCCTCTGAGTTTGATTAGCGATGGCTACTTGTCCCCACATCAACAGCTAAATGCTAAATTTTATTTAGCCACCCAGTAGGAGTTTTCTTTTTCTTATGTGGTTCTGGTCTGCCGATTCAGTAGAACAAGAATTATTTGATTTGTACGCTCCAGCCCTGCAATCGCTCGGTGTAAATTTTAATGACGAGCAACTCCAAGACACTCTAGAAGCATCCAGCTATTGTTTAGAAGATGCTTTCAGGAGCGCGATTGTTTATATGCTTTGGCTCGAAGAAAATCTAAAACCGATCTACCCGACTGCGATACTAATCGACGCACTGGCAAATCAATGGCGCACCAAGTACTGGAAACCGGAGTATTTAGAACTTGAACAGTTGCTCTCCCCCGGACAGCGCTGGTGGAGGGCAGCAGTGGATAAGTGGGGTTACGATGAGCGTAATCAACTGGTTGCAGATATATTTTACGACCACGGGCAGGAATTTATTAAGTTCCAAAATGGTAAAGAAATTCTGGTTGATACTGCCTATAAGTGGGGATGGGAGCGAGTCGCAGATTATGCGTCCCCGTTTTCAGAAAATAATTGGTCGCTTGGCAGTATCAATGCAAGGGAATCTTGATCTACACCTTCTGCACAAGAGTAGATAAGCACCGTCAAGCAGCAATCGCTCTAGCAGATATAACTCGCTTTCAAGCGCGATCTCTTTCTATGATAGGCGATCGCCCCTAGTACATTCTCTCAGCACCACTTAAGTGTGCGTCTAATCTCTGTATCTAGCCGAAACTGTGGAATTTTTCAAAGATAAACTACTTAAAGTAGTTGACTTTCTTCGATTAGGTAGTTTAATTGTGTGAGAACATGATAAACATTGATAATATTGCTCATTTGCTTGGTTAATTACCATTTCTGGTTTATTACATTTTGGGCAAATATCTCCTTGAGAATAGCTCTTACTTTTGCGTGGCCCACTTCCACAGTGAATACAAATATAATAACTATCCCCTGGCAATTTATACTTGCTCTCTCGGCTATCAATAATTTCTTCACAACCCCAGCATTCATTTAAATAAATATTATGATCATGGCGGTTGCTATGTTTGCAGGAAAAAACTGTAACTCTAAATTTAGCTATAAATTTAGCATATTCAATATTATGTGGCATTATTTCTCCACATACAGAACATTTAAGTCTTAATTTAATTTCATTTATACGATTAATCCACCCTGATAGTTTAGGTAAGTAATCTTCAGGTCTTTTTAACTTAGGGAGAGAAGGGACAATTTTTACCTCTTTGAAAAGCTCTAGCAAAGACCAATCTCTCCAATCTTGTAAATTGTCAGCATAAAGACGCGCTCCATACAATCCCGAAGATGCAATATTTTCTTTCTTTATATTAGAAATTAAGCACGGTTTTTTGACGCGCGGACAATAAGCTGAGTTTTCTTTATTATTCCACAGTATTCCTTCACAGTATTTAACGTTTTTCGGTTTACAATAGGGAAGTAAACAATCAAGGTCTAGTAGTTCATTTGAATTATTTGCTAATTCAATTACATATTCTGTTAAAAGTTGATCTATTTGCCTAAATACGGCATTACTTTTATCTGAATTATTTTTAGCCCACAGTAGTTTAAGGACGCATCTTACTAACTTATTAGTTTCAGGTTTTATACTTTGAAGCTTACTAATTTCCTGAAGAAACCTATAAGAGTTATCGCACTCCTTCCCTACACGGTAAACACATAATATTTTTGCTTTAGTTGATATATAATTCCAAAGAAGTATAGAATTTGATTCTATAAAAGACCACCAAACTAAGCTCGCTTGTTCATCATCACATAAAGAGTTTAATAAATCAAGAATTGGCTCCTCATGTCTAACCCATTCTGGGAGTAGATGAATCATTACAGCTCTTTCTTGTGTGATAGGAACCTGAGCAATGGTATTCGCTATTTTTAAAATAATTTCGTAATTCTCAAAATGATGCGGCTCCTGAAGCTGCATTACTAATTTATCTATAGAGAAGAATTTTATTTCCATGATTGCACTTCTACAGCCTACATAAGCAGTATTCCCATAAATGTGTAATTTGTAACAGATATTACACATTGAATAGGCTTATTACTTACTTTACGTGGAAGTAAACGGCTATTCAATTTTACGTTTGAGTCAGAAATGTTATGACGAACGCTACTTATCCCACTTCACTAGCACCCCAGCCGCCGCAAGCAATCCCCACTGCGGAAACTTCACCAGTAATTTTTTGATCACAGTTTCTAAGGCAGGGTCAGCATTCCTTCAAGAATTCAAATCCCGGATTCTGCCCTGAATTAGCCGCTACTTTGAGTTTCTGCATACGCTCCGGTCGCACATTTGACCATGCAACAATTGCCTCATGTGACCATTTTTCAGGATTTGGCACGGACGCGGTGGGCAATAAGTGTCTTTGTTAAACAAGGTAGACTGTTAGTTAACAGTAATTTTACGGTGGATTCCATATCAAGATTATCTACTAAAAAAGGTATTTTCTCTGAAGTCTTATTTGAGATAATTAAAAGATGATTCTACTTAAATGCATCTGTGTGCATAGCTTTAAGTTTAATCAGGTAAGACATAATGGTATCTACTGCTCAAGGATATAAATGTAAATTTTTTACAGTTGAGCCAATTTTCTTTAATGGGCAAAGAGCCGAACAGAGAGTTTGGGATGCCGTTCGCTCTGCATTTAACGATCGTGAAAACTGTTTATGCTTTTGGACGTACCCTGTCTTTATTAAAGATAAAAAAATATGCTTTGAACCAGATATATTAATTGTTGACAAGGAATTAGGCATAATTGTTATTGAAGTTAAAAATATTAGAATTAACCAAATTACGCACATAGAAGGTTATAACTGGTTTACCCAAAATTTTTTCAAATCTCCTCTAAATGCTTATCAACAATCTAAAAATCAACTTCATCAACTGATTAACTCTTGCAACAACTATCCATTGCTGAGACAAAAGGTGAAAGGTAGAGTTTTAGTTGCCTTGCCTTCAATTACCGAAAGCCAGTGGACACGAAAGGGTTTTAGTGAACAGCTATGCTGTCCACCTATTCTTTTTCAAGAAGATATAGACAGAGATAATTTAATTCAAATAATTGTACAAACAGCAGGTCAAGTTCAGCCTGGAAATTATCTAGAAGATGAAGAATGGAGATTGCTACAAAAAATTATCTGTGGCCCAGTCCTGCCTACCATTCCAAAAAATACTCCCATTCCAGAACATATAGAGGGAAAAACAGTTAATCTACTATTACAGCGTCGTCAGGTAATTGAAAAATTACAACAATGGGTAGGTTCAACAGATATTGAGCAAATTCATATCGGAATGTCAATTCCTCCTGGCCCTCAACGGATTCGAGGAATAGCTGGTTCTGGTAAAACAGTGTTGCTGTGTCAAAAAGCAGCTTGGATGCATTGGTATCATTCAGATTGGGATATCGCTCTAGTATTTTTCACTCGCAGTCTCTACGACCAAGCTGTTAACTTAGTAAATGAATGGCTTAAATTTTTCTCTAATGATGAGATTAAATATGATCCTGAGACATCCAAACTAAAAATACTACACGCTTGGGGAGATGACAAACAACCAGGTTTGTACTCCACTATTCATGATACGCAGAATATCAATCTCGTTCATGATCAGCGTGTGAAAGGTAATCCCCCTGAAAAGTTAGCATATCTGTGCAAAAGGGTATTAAGTGAATACCAAATTCAACCAATATTCGATGCTATTTTAATTGACGAAGGGCAAGACTTAGCTTTAGATGAGCAACAGTTAAAGTTTGAAGATAAACAATCAGTTTACTGGTTAGCATGGCAAGCGCTCAAACCTGTTGCACCGGATACTCCAGATGTCAGACGTTTAATTTGGGCATACGATGAAGCACAGAGCCTCGATGCTTTGAGTATTCCAACCTCTAAGGAAGTACTAGGCGCAGAATTAAGCCAAATATTAGGAGGAAATGGAGGAGCTTGGTATGAAGGCGGTATCCGCAAAGCTTATGCAATGCGCCATTGTTACCGCACACCTGGGAATATTCTGACTGCTGCTCATGCAATTGGTATGGGATGGCTGCGTCCAGAAGGAATGCTAACAGGAATTACAAATAAAAAAGATTGGGAACATATAGGCTATGAAGTTGATGGTGACTTCCGCAAAATAGGTGAGCCAATTACTATAAGCAGACCTTTGAAAAATTCTCCTAATCCAGTACATCATTTTTGGTCAGGAGATTTATTAGAATTTAATGTTTATGATTCTTGCGAAGCTGAACTTAATGCACTCAGAGAAAAAATTCATCAAAACATTCATTGTGATGGATTAAAACCTAGCCGTGATATTTTGGTAATCGTGTTGGGTTCTCAGGAAGAAAGTATTAACCTTCAAAAAAGAGCAGCCCAGACTTTACAAAAGTATGGTGTTGACTTTTATATTCCTAGTGCGCTCAACAGCAATCAATTTCCAGAACAAATGGATTTACAAGACAAGCGACCAAACCAGTTTTGGAAAGAAGAAGCTGTTACAGTATCGCGTATTTATCGGGCTAAGGGAAACGAAGCTTATATGGTACACCTGATAGGTTTTAACAATATTGCAAAAAATGAAAGCAGTATAAGCCTTCGTAACCAGCTATTTGTTGCACTTACCAGATCCAAAGCTTGGGTAAGCTTAAGTGGTGTAGATGAATATCCAATGTGCGAAGAGATGCGACAAGCGATTAAAAATGGTAACACTTTCACTTTCAATTATAAAAAACCTCTTGGACGAGTTATAGGCGAGGAAATATTGACATAGTGTTCAGAGAAGGTCTAGCCGCTCTCCTAGCTAATCCTCCAATCTACCAACGCCCCCTCCACAATCGCAATTCCCCACTGCGGATACTTCACCAGCAATTTCTTGATCATAATCACCAGCGCCGGATCATCATTCCAGCACTCCTGCAAGAACTCAAAACCCGGATTCTGCCCCGAATTCGCCGCAACTTTCAGTTTCTGCATACGCTCTGGTCGCGCATTTGCCCTTGCAACAATCGCTTCGTGCGACCATTTTTCAGCACTGGGGACAGGCGCGGCGGAACTTTCACCCTCATCAACTATTTTGACTTCTACACCTGAAACTGAATTTTCAACTAACAACGAAGCGGAATTACCTGTTTCTACTTGCCTCTGTGTTTGATTAGCGATCGCTTCCTTGTCAGAAAATTCATTTTGTGCAACAGGTGCGGCGGAACAAGTACCTTCATAAGGGAATATCGCTTCAACACCACAATCCTGGTTTTTAGCTGACAACGAAGTAGATTGACTTGGTGCAGCATCCACAAGCGCCAGCGTCGTGCAGTCCATTGCCACAGGCAAGTGAATATCATTCTCTGACACGCTTTCAACAGTCTGAGGCGAAGCGCCCCCCAAGGGCGCGTGAGCCGTCTCCTCCTCACGCGAATTTTTTGTAAGCGTGTCAGAGACACAGTTCACGAACTCTTCAAAAGAGTTCGTGAACTGTTCCTGAGTAGTTCGTGAGGTTTTCTGAAACTCTTGCTCTGACTGTTTTTGACCTAAAATAGATGCTTGATTTAAAGCACCCATTTCTTCACAGCCAGCATCTTTCTCTGAAATCTCAGCATTTGATTCTCGTTTTTCAGCATTTGGTTGTTGATTAAAAGAATTAGCTTTCTCCCAGAAATTCTTCATCCGACTGCCATGCAAATTTTTCACCATCCAGCTAGCCGTTTCCCTACCATCCTGAATCGATTTGTCGGGTTTGAAAATGAATAGCCCACTGTCGGAGAGAATTTTCTTCGCACAGATAAAAGTACTGTAACCCATCCCAGTAGAAAGGGGCATCCACCTAGAACCGTATGGGTCAGCCGTCCAACATTCTTGCCACAATTGCGTAACTGAGGGTCTTTGTTGTGAAGCCCATAACATATCTTCGATGGGAATAATCACATGAAGCCTTTTATATGGGGATTCCTTCTTGCTAGCAGCAGCCTTTTTGGGCTTGGGTCTTGCGATAGTTGCAGTCATTCTACAATCTCCTATTTATGTTGACGCACGGAAATTTCCCCCACTGTGATGCGGGGCTTGGTACTTGTATTTAGTTGTCTAAAAAGTTACCGATACACTGGAAGGCTATTGAGGCTGCCAGAACCGCAATTCATCTCGGAAATACCTATCAGTCTTTTTCGATTCGTTCTGCCAGTGATCCCATGCAACGATTACCTCATCTCCCAAATCCTCTACAACTTCACCTTTCTCGACATACAAAGTGCGGTAAGGGTCAGCGTGGGCAACAATAGAACCAAGCCCGATTGTGTCCGATTGAGAGGATTCTTTCTGGAGAGCAGTAATTAAATCAGTCTCTTGGGTAGTTAATTCCCTCCAGTAATCCTGTTTAATCACCTCGTATTCTTGAGCAACATCCCAATACTCCTGCCAAGTACACCCCGGTTTAGCTAGCACCACCCTAATATCGCTAACCGCCTGGGGCAACATTTCCAATTGTTCGGCACGGTAGGCGATCGCAATTGGTGTTGGTTCACTCCCTAGAATTATTGCCGCAGCTTCGAGTGCTTGGGTATTGTTCATAGCGCTGGCGAGATTCTTCAACGCCATACCCATGAGTCGTAAGCATTCCTGGGCATTTTCTTTGGGGGGCTCAAGAGCTAGCGATCGCAAATCAATAGTTTTCTCTAACGCCTGTTTCACCTGCTTGTTTAAAGCTTTGGTCGCTTGCTGGGTCATGGTATTTCCCCACTGTTGCGAAGGACGTTGCTCTACAGCGTTTTCCAAATCCTGAATGCGCTCCCTAAGCTGTTGATTCTCAGCCTCCAGCTTTCTCAACCCCTCCACTTCATCCAGCCGTTGCTGTAACTGGATATTTTGTTCTTTCTGCTGCTTATACAAGTTTTGCAGAGATTGGATTTGCTCTTGTACCTGGGCTTCAGCTTTAGCCCCGGCTTCTGCTTGTAGTCCAATCCTCAATTCCTGCTCTAGACGCTCTAGCTCCTGCTGGTGTTGTTCCTTGAGTGTTGCGATCATTTCCATATATCCTGCGGGATATGATCTTTCTCTGGGGAACAAGACACTAGCGGCATCTAAATCAGCATTGTTGATCAACAACCTCTCGCCATCAGCAAAAGTGACAATCTGCTGCCAATGATTTGGTGCGTCTGCCTCAATTACTCCTGAATCCCCATACCTTGGATGTGACTGTTGTGAAACTGTGACCTTAGCAGATTCAGGAACCACTGGTTCTTGAATTTTGGGAACCAATGGTTCCTGAACAGTATGTTTTTTACGTGGAAGTTGAGGAACCACAATATTTGCAGCAGCAGCAAAGTCTGAAACACTTGGGTCAGGGTTGCCTTTCAAAGCCAGGGATACAGCAGCTTTAAGCTTTTCTGGTTCCTTGACTAGCCGCAGCAGTGGACGGGCTTGACGCTCGTTTTTGATGTGTCCGCCCAACTCGCCAACTGCGTCTATGACCTTTTTGGCTCCTAGCAGTTGGTTGATTCGTCGGTATCCACCCCAGGCATATAATTCACGCTGGCAGTATTCTTCAAAGCTTTTATATCCAGCTTGCAGGTAAAGCTGCTGTTCCCTCATCTGAAGAATTTCATCTACCGCGAAGCACTCGAATCGGTCGATTGCGGTGAAGGTTTCCTGAATGCTGGTGTTGACAACACTGTAATCGAGTGCTGTTGTTTGTTCTCTGTCTAGTGTCAGCATATTTCTTGCTCACTATGGTAGATGCCTAAAAGTTGAGGTGGTGCAGCTTAACCAAAGTGAACAAGAGCAACTGATTTGGAGGATTTTTCCAAAAATGTGTCAGCATTATAGTTAGTTCACTTTGTCGTGAATGAATTGAACGGGCGATCGCTTTTGCTATGCAATTAAGGCCAATACTAAATTTACAGACTTTGGAATAATTTTAATCATCTTGGGTTATTCTGGTGCTTGTATTGGAATATTATAATACCAAACCAATACAAGCAAGACCTTTAAAAGTTAACCCGCCTACATTAACTGTCGGCGGGCCTTTCTTTAAGCAATTTCAGCAATTGTTCATGAGTTTGCCTGAGAGAACGATTTTCCTCTCTCAGGCGGCTGATTCCCCCATAATATCCCCCTCTTTTAAAGCCTGTTCTATGGCTTCTACACGTTTCTTTAGATCAACAACGTCAATACCCCCAGCAACTCCAAGGTACCCATCAATCCAGTTTGTAAGAACTTCGGTAACGTTTTTGTTCTCGCTTTTGACCTTAGCAACAAAATCTGCTTTTTTGCTTGGATCAATTTCAATCGAAATAAAAGTCCTTTCTCTCTTCGCCATATAGTCGTATCAAGCCTCGTTAAGAATGCCTACCACAAAACTATCAAGCTGTGGCGGTATTGGCAACTGTATTGTTTTTAGTATTGACAAAGTATTGCCAATGGCAATACACTATATAAATATAAGGGCAAGGAAATGCAACCGCCTGCACCCGAACGCAAAAAGGGTTTGCACTATCTGAACTTTGGCAGCAATCTAGAGTGACCGCTTGAGGAGCAACCGAGGCACTGGCACAACCAGAGAAGGCGAGGGGTACACAGCCGGGAAATGGATTTGCACTTAATAAATAATTAACAAAAGACGTTAGACGATTAGCTTTTGACGTTGTTAAAGCTGTACACGTCCCCTGTATCCATCTGCTGTCTTGAGAATGCTCTTAACAACTAGCTTTGATGGCTACGCCAAATCTTTTTGAGAGCGTTGTGCTAAACCACAACGTTGTTTGCACACATAACAAAGGCGACCGCCCGTGTCTGGTAAACAAAGCGATCGCCTTTTCCCCTATCACGGAGATCAATATTATGACCTATACAACACATACACAGCAAGCAATTCCTAGTTCTTCTCGTGATGAACAAGCCCTAGCCCAAGCAGAAATATACAGCCACCTTGAAACCCAAGCCGAAGCTGTAGCCCCAACCCAAGACCCTCTCACCAGCAGAGATCGTCGGATCATTGGCGAGATTATTCAGGTGGAACCCGAATCAGTTCGCACCATCTGGATAGAAGGCGGGATTACAGTATGGGTGCAGTTAGTCGGTGGCGGACGGCTACCCTTCGACCGAGACTGGTTCGCTACAAGAGTGGCGCAAGTAAAAGCGACCCTGCCAGAGACACCCCTGGAGCGCAACGAGCGATTGAGCGATGAATTGGAAAAAGCTTGCACTGCTTTTGGTCTGTATCACGGTGAGATAGATTGGCTCTCATTCAGCACCAAACTCTACCAAGACGGGCGCTTTGTCGGCTTCGTCGGGTGCAATCAAGAATCCTGGTACTCAAGACCCAGACAGTACGGGGTGAATCGGGTTGCTGGCAGTGCCAAAGATGTGATTGCGTTGTTGGGAGTTCGAGCGGCAGTAGCGGCGTAAGTTGCTGAAGGTAGAAAAGGCGATTGCTGCCCTAAGAGAAATGCAATCGCCTCCAAAGCTCAATCGCTGCTTTAGAAATAATAATCATGACACAAAGTGCAGCAAGTAACCTCTTACTTCAAGTAGGTGACTGTCACGAGAGAATTCTCCTACCTCCAACAGATGCGAATGCAGAGGTGAAAGAAATTCCTGGTACTGCAAGTAAGAAAAGCGATCGCAGTCCAAGAAAAATGCAATCGCCTCTACAACAAAATCTATGACAACTCAAATCATCATGGCACATCAAATATGATTAGCCTATTTCCTCTTCAAGAAGCCCAGTTGGATGATCCAAGAGAGAAAATTCTGTTACCTCCAACCGACCCCAACGCAGAGGTTATAGAAATCTCTGGATACAAACTGGTTTACGTTAATGGAGCAGCACCAAGGAACTAATTGAGTAAAAAAGAAGTAACAAAAGATGAATTTTAGTCCTTTCATCAAAGGCATCAGTGCAGTAACGGCAACAATTATCTGTAGTTATGTTGGCACTCAATATCTCGGTAAAAATATCATGTATGCCATAAGCGGGGCAATAGTCGGAACTGGGATCACAACATTCATTACTGACCGAATTGCAAGACAAATTGAGGCTAACCAAATTCTGTTAGGCCAACCTCAGCCCAACTCTTGGAGAGGCTGCCCTAACGACTACGCTCAGGGCAAGCCTTTACCTATACCCACCAACTGTAAAGGGTGCAAATACTATCACGGTATCCCGTACAACGGTGTAACGCTCAATTGCGCTATTCATCCTCAAGGATCATTTGGTGAACAATGCCCGGATTGGCAAGGCTTTCAAGAATCTATACAACTAGATCCAACTGAAAGAATTGTAAATATTCTTTTTCAGCCCGACGAAGACGAACCAACTGGACACGTCACTATATTCCGTTGCTTAGGCGACTGGCACGAGAAAGAATTAACAAAACCCTGCGAATTTGCTACTTCTGTTGTCTCAATTGCTAGCCTTTAGCTTGTCCAATAACTTCGGATCTAATACCAATTTAATGTGAAGGTGCATATAATAGAGAAAAGCAAACTTGCTAAATGATATACCCATGAGCCGCCCATTTCAAATTGAGATCGCAGAAAGCGCAGAGGAACTAAAAAAACGCCTACAAACAGCGCCTTTGGGAAACCAGAAAGAAAAGTTACAGATGTTGTGGTGGCTTAAGAGTGGTCAAGTAAACGAACAACAAGAAATTGGAAAACGTTTGGCGAGAGATACTTCAACAGTAACAAGATGGTTGCAGAAGTATAGGACGGGTGGGCTGTCTGGCTTGCTGGAAATCAAGAAAGCAGCAGGAGCAAAACGAAAAATTAATGATCAGGCGCTTGCTGCACTCAAGCAAGAGTTGGAAACAGGAAAAGGTTTTAATAGTTACGGTGAAATAGTCGAGTGGTTGAAACACCAACATAAGCTGGATATAGAGTATGCAACAGTTTATGCGTGGGTGAGATATCGATTAGGAGCAAAGCTGAAAGTTCCACGTCCTCAAAGCCATAAACAAGACGAGAAATTGGTATCTGAGTTTAAAAAAAACTCGGTACCATTCTCAACTGTCTAGAAGAACATCTCGCACCTGGCAAGTGTGTTCGCTACTTGTGTCAGGATGAAACAAGGGTTGGACTCAAAACTCTTACAGGCAAAGTGATTACAGCTTCCGGAGTCAAGCCCACTGTTAAGGTGATATGGCCAAGAGATAACTTTTGGATTTATGGTGCAATTGAACCATTGACTGGAGATCATTTCCTTTATGAGTACCCCAAACTGGATGGCGAGTGTTTTCAACAATTCCTGGACTGGCTATCTGTGCAATTAGGTGGTGATTACGCTATTTTACAGATTGATCAAGCACCTGCTCATACAAGTTCAAAGATTTGTTGGCCAGAGAATATTATTCCTCTGTTTCAACCAGCATCAGCCCCTGAACTCAACCCTATTGAGAGACTTTGGCAATTTCTCAAAAAACCTCTTAAAAATCAACTTTTCTCTTCTTTACAAGCTTTACGCGAGCGCATCCAAGAAATCTTCGACCAACTTACATTTGAGGAAGTAATTTCTGTCTCTTCTTATAACTTTATTTTGGAAGCTCTATTCTATGCAGCTTCATATTAAATTGGTATAAAAATGGATAAGTATTGCGAAAAATCTGGATTTATTCGCACTTCAATCGGTATGAAAAAAAAGATATTTAGTCGTGAAGACCTTGTACAAACTTGATTGGCATTCTTATAAATTACAAAGGAGCAAAAAAATGACATTAACTTTAGATAACCAGTCTCAAATTAGAGAATCTTCCTTAACTCAAGCATTGCGGCAGATACAACAGCTAAACTCCAAAATTGCTGTGTTAGAGCAGCAGCATCTTTCTTATGTGCAGAAGCAACAGAATTTGATTCCAGCCATCGCTGAGATTTGTATTTCTCCGATACAGGAAGTACAGGCGCTTCGTATTCTGATTTATAGGGGAGAAAAGGAGTGTTGGCACTACTTGCGTTCAGGGTTAGTGAAGCGAAAGAAGGCTTTTTGAAGTACCAAAAAACAGCCTTTATCTTATGCCTTGCCGGAGGCATACAATATTTTTAAATAAGCTCCAAGCGATCGCGTCCGGTCAAGGTAAGCGATCGCCGTTTTCGCTCCTTGTGACGCTAATCCCATAGGAGGGTACTTAAACATGGTACGAACATTAGAAGACAAGTTCAATCGTAAGAGTGAACTTTTTTTGTTGTCGGAAGACGAATACCAGCCGAAAAACAAACTGGAAGAAATTGCAGTTAAGGCAGTTAAGTTAGCAGGGTTACATACCCGGCTTGGGGACTATGAATTTGTCTCGACAGCAGTTAGATTACTTGAGCCATTCATTGCTGCATGGTATCAACGGGCCGAACTGTCCCCACCATCGACCGCGACAATCTGCAAATGGTTTTATAATGAGCCACCAAAGTGGGCGATCGCTTTATTGGTGAATGAACAGCAAAAAATTTTTGAACAAGTTTCGCGGAATCTTCAAATTTAGCTAAAACAGAAAACTCTACGAAATCCGAAAAAGCCCTTGAAGATTGCGAGTGGCTTTTTTATTGTAGAAAAGCAAGGTCAATCACAGTCAATTCACTATCAATTAATAGAGAATGTGACATCAAAATCATACGGAATTGACACTGGTATTGACTATGTTTTTTACACTCTTGACTACCTATTAACTATTTATTGATGAACCAAGCATGGAGAGAACAACTTTTTAGCCGAAAGACCACTAATTCCGGGTTGAATCCTTTGGTTTTACCGATGACTAATGCCAAAATGTTGCGAGTTTTGGATATTTGCTATCGGACATGGGAGCGTTGGACAGAAGTGGCTGAAACAATCCCTCAGTATAAATTGTCCCGAATCCAAATGCAGAAGATGGCACAGGAAAAAAGATTAAGAGCGCCATTGATTCGTCCATATCAAGTATGGGTACTAGGCAGGATTGGCGAAGTGTTTGGAGATTTAGAGCAAGGCACAAACAAGGTTGAAATAGCAAAGTCGATTGTGGAAGCCAATAAGTCGGAGTACACCATTAAAGAATTTGAAGCTGAACAAATCAGATTTACACAACCATTGCCAGGAGAATTACAAAATGTCTGAAACAATAGATAAATTTAGTCGTCAAGATTTGTTTGAATTACTGGGTGAAAAATACGCTCCTGTTAAAATCATTGCTGGTTTACAGGAGTTGGCTAAGTCCGACCCAGATATTAACCAAGATGTAGAAGATGACGCAAAAGAATTTAGCATTGACATTTGCGATCGTTTGGAAAAGCTGTTCAGTTTAGCGCAAACAACCCTCGACAAATCGAAGCTGTTAGAAGGTGAGAGCAATTTGGCGAATATACAGACTCAAGCCATAGAAAGTGTGAGTGAACAATTACATCTTGCTGGAGTCAGTCGGGAAACTTTTAAAGCATTCTTGGACATTGTGGCATTGACACGCTCTTTGTTGAGCAAACAACTCCAGTCTCCAACTTAAAATGGCGCAAGGTTTTGGAGCAGAATCTTTTCGGATTGTCAGTCATTTTTTTTCTAGTTTGTATTGGGCTATCTGTTTATGTTCGTGTTGCTAACGCACCGCCACCCCAGACAACACAAAGTATCGACGGGCAACAACCGTAAAATATTCCAGCTGAGTGGCAATGAAATACCAGAAGCAAGCGATGTTGGGATTATTGGGCATGGGGTTAATCGCAAGTCCTTGGTTATCGCAACTGCCAGCCCAATTCAAAACTTACAACAGTGGTATCACTATTCGTGAGTCAGAAGAACTAGAACGCATTAAAGCCGAGCAAAGGGCAGCGACTGCTGACAAAATTAATTCTCTTGGAGTTACACCCTCATTCAGTAAGTTACGAATCAGGAACTATTTAGACTCAAAAAAACGTAACCCTAGACCTGACACTACAGGTTATTTAGAATCGGAGACAGTTTTTGTGTATGACTCAACTGGTTTATGTATTGGACGCATTGAACAAAGGCAATGGAAATGGAAATATCGATTCAGAAATGCTTGTAAGAATTCGCCATTGTACCAAGATTCCCGTGATTGACCGAGAAGATTGGAGATTGAAGATCGCAGATTGGAGATTGAATGTTTTTGGTACAAGCCCAGCAGGAAAGTGGGCTGAATA